>JBIIEI010000176.1:0-4084 GCA_044237915.1 Silvanigrellaceae bacterium
TTGACCCTTTGACTTCGAGAGCGGCAAACGCATGAGTGAAAGCACGGAAACCGCTTTAAAAGAACCTTCTTCTTCTGAAGGTAACGCCGAAAAAACAGGGAACGAGAAAATTGTTGAGGCGGGAAGCATTGATAAACTTGAAGAAGTTGTCAAAACCGGAAATCCCAAACATTGGAACGAAAATAAATTCAATGCTGTAGTACGCTATTTTCTTGGTTCCTTGCTTTTAGTTTTTGTTTTTGGATTGATTTTTTGGCACTATATGCGCATTGAAGAAGCATTAACTAATGTCTCAAAGGAACAAATGGAACTCGCACAATTGAGGGTAAAGACATATGATGATTTTTTCTCAAAGTGGTTTCCGGCAGTAAGTGCTCTCTTAGGTACGGCAATTAGTTTCTTTTTTTCCAGGAGTCACAATGGTTCTTCTGGGAATTAGTTAGGAAAATATTGGAGACTCAAAAATGAGAGTTGAAGTTATTGCGTATCTTGAGAAAGATGGGGGCTACTCAGTTTCAATTCCTGCGCTTGATATCTGGACCCAGGGAGAGACACTCGAAAAATGCCGAGCCATGGCAGTCGATGCTGTGACCCGAATTTTAGAAGCAGAATTTGAAGACAAAAACTTTGAGGGAAAGATTTTTGCTAACTTAGAGCAAGGGAACAGTTTTACTCTCTCGGTTCCTCCTGAAGAGACACAGCAGCTCATGCTTAAGTTGCTTCGTTTGAAGCAAGGAGTCTCGTAAACAGGATTCGCGTAAAAAGTCCGGCAGGCTTCTCCGGCGCGGACGTGCGATTTTTTACGGTTTAAATTACGTTGTCAAAACACAATGTAATCAATTCCCTGCTAGCTCCCCCCCCCCCCCCGGAATGGTCAGATATCCTTTCTCCAGGAATATTAGAATAAAAATTGCAATTATCTGGGATAACGATAATTTTATCCTGGAAAATTCCGATAGCCAATATTGAATCAAAGGACGACATCATGGGCGATTTATCAAACCAGACAGATGTACAAAGTTTCAAGAGAACAATTCCCATTTCTGAGCCAAAATTAGAATATAACAAACAACGTTGGGCAACTTTTCGGGAAGAAAATACAGATTCAATTGCGGAGATGTACTCTAAAAATCCGAATCTTGTGAAAATTTTAGACGATCGAAAGCTCGCTCACGTCCCTTTGGTCGTGATGAGAAAAGAACACCTCGATAGACTCATCAACTTACTTCGCGATATCAAAGCCGGACAAGTCGGTATCGAGCACGAATTGACTGCAGTACGAGAAGTAAGTGAACTGGTGGCTATGCTTGCGGAGGAAGCAGGCTTATTGGCTGACACTCCTCCCTCAAGTGCGCATCCAAAACTTACTCGCGCGTTAAGAGTATTTGTAAGCACTTATAGGGCAGTTGCAAAGCGAAGTTTTATCTTTACAACACAGTCGAAAATGCAAAAGTTGCCAACCTTATCAGAAGAAGAAAAAGCATCACTTCCTTTGCCTGAAGATGATTGAAGTTTGATATTTCTTCATCATATTAATCCGAAATTACGCAAGTATGAGAACAGGATTCACGTAAAAAGTCCGTTGGCTTTTTTTTGCACATTTGTGCTTGGCACCCACCCGTGAAAATTTTCTGCCTCCTCAGGCGAGCTTCAAATGAAGTGCCAAGCCTTCGGTGACCTCTTCTTTCAACTGAGCCTCACGGACAGACGCAATGAACCCCGGATTGCGCAGCTCCTCGATTAGGGCGAGCACAAGAGCATGCTCAAAGCATTTACTCACCGTTCCTCGGGAGAAGAAGTTCGAAAAGGTGCTTCTCCCCACTCCAATCACGTCTGCAAGGGCTGACCGCGATACCCCAAACAGTTCGAGTGCAAACTGCAGCGCTTCAGGGGTTAGGTTGCGTTTTCCGGTGAGCACTGCAAGCAGGAAGTGAGGTAACTGCATCTTGCCGATCCGAGTTTGTTCTCCAGGGCGCAGTACATCCAAGCCACTATGGTCTAGCATTTCAACCTGCGTTGTGGTCGTTCCAAGGGAAGTGGATACCTCCTTTTCCACCAGAACCCACTTCAAGGCTCCAGCGGGAATATTAATAAATTCAGGAGCTTCATCCTCAGGCCAGCCTTCAAATAGTGTATCGTTACTCACCTAGTCACCCCTTCTATTGGTGGTCACTATGTGAATAGCATATAATAAGTTCACAATGTGAACAATTATGAGTGTATGAGCACGATTTAATGGCATTCCCAGTGTGCGAGGCGGATTCGTGTAAAAATCGCTTTAGGACTGCCAGCTCCAATGCCATTTTTTCCCTCAGATGAATGCCCAAAATCTCCCTGCAGAAAAGGAGTGGAGTTTCGAGAGACTTGCACGGGTTTTCTCTGAGGGGCAAAACCTAGAGGTTTTGGATATTTGTAGAGAAGGCTCCGCTAAGAGCGGCATTCACAACACGATAAAATATAAGTATCTGTTATTATGTGAATAGTCTCTCCTAAGCTCTCAAATGGTTCAAGCTATTGGCTAATTTTGCCGATACTCAATTCGAATGTTTCGCATTGAACGAAACGATGCTAGTCTGTCAAGGAAGATGTGTATAGGAGGTCTTGCTCATGTCACTTAGGTCCGAACTCATAACTTCAGGTGATCGACGTACCTTGATTCCTTCGCCTGGAGATTCCGCTTTGGCTCAACGAGAAGCATCACGAATGCTTGAAGTGACTCGGAATATGAAAAGTAAGTCTATAGAGTTGTTGTTGGGCCAGTTTCAAATTGAAAAAAAACCTCTCGAACTCAATATTCCAGTTGCTGCAATGCAGATGCTCATTGAGATCATGCAGCAGATGGCCCAAGGTAAGCCTGTGAGCATCATACCTTCGAATGCCGAGCTAACAACTCAACAAGCAGCAGATTTTTTAAGCGTTTCTCGGCCATATTTCGTAAAGCTTCTTGAAGAAGGAAAAATGCCATTCAAGAAAGTTGGCACACGTAGACGTGTCTTATTTAAAGATCTTATCGAATTCAGAACACTTGATCTTGAACGAAGAAACAAAGTAGCAGATGAGCTCGTCGGTTTGTCTCAGGAGATCGCCAATGATTTCGGCGAGGACTATTGATGCAGATTTCCAATTTTTCAGTTGTATTTGACACAAATGTTTTATTCCCGCAGAGCCTTCGGGATCTCTTGATTCGTTTGTCCATGAAAGATCTTTTTCGAGCTAAGTGGTCTCTTAAAATTCTTGATGAGCTGAAGAAATCATTGCTCGAAAAAGATCGACTCCATGCAGAAAAGTTGGGTCAGCCAACGAAACCTAATCACGAGAAGTGGGATAGGCTTATCAAATTAATGAATAACGCTGTACAGGATTGTCTTGTCACAGGCTACGAAGACATTGAAAAATCATTGAGCTTGCCAGATCCTAAAGATAACCATGTTCTGGCTGCTGCAATTCGTGCTGGAGCCGACGCCATCATTACCTGGAACCTTAAAGATTTTCCAACGAAAATGATTTCAGAATATGATATCGAAGTCCAAACACCAGACGTTTTTGTAAATAACCTTTTTGATCTCAATATGGACGAGCTCATTGATGCTGTTAAACAGCAACGTGCAGCGCTTAAAAATCCTACATACACACAAGATCAGATGCTTTCCTCTTACACCAGAAATAACCTTCTCGAATTCGTTCAAAATCTGCAGAAATGCAAACACTTGATTTAGTTAAAAGCTGATTATTTATGATATGTAACTTTAAAGATAAAATAACATATTGAGTGTCCATGGTCAGACAAATACGACGATTCCATTCTGGGCGTCGTTCATCACTCCGCCAGGAGTTTGTAAAGTACCAAATAAAAGATGCTTCAATTTGAATCAAATTAGGTGGGCTTGAAAGAAATGAGTCCGCTCGTAGGATGTTGGTGCTAACACAATACCCTGGAGCGGACCTGCATGAACGTAACTTCTTTATCGTCTCTTCGCCAGAGGGGCGATGTACCAGCCTCTGTCTTTCATAAAGCCCTCGAACTTGCTGCAACTGGGGCTTCGGTTTCAAGCATTGCTGAAATCCTCGACGTTCCTCGCACGAC
>JBIIEI010000025.1:0-53547 GCA_044237915.1 Silvanigrellaceae bacterium
AGAGGCATTCTTGCCATGGAACTTTGATAAAACCCTCCAAAACCTGATGGCTTCACAAACCCCCGTACTACCCATCTTATAACGCTGGGAATAGCGCGTCCAAATGATTTTTCGGGAGCTCACCACGATGCTGACAATATTTATTATTTCAAAGAAAGAGAAGCTGCGCTCCTAGAAATCGATGCCCGCGCGCGACAGCTCACCAGTGATGATGCAGATGCATTTTTGGCATTCCAGAAGTTGTCGACTGAAGAAGATCTCGATGCGGCTTATGTTGAACTCGATCATTGGGCTGTGTTTGGGCTTTTTGAAGGAAACACCCTTGTCTGTGCCGCAAGTATGTATCCGTGGGATGATGCTCGCATTGCTGACTTAGGCGTACTGACAGCCGAACAGTATCGCGGCAAAGGGTATGCCGTGAAATTAGTGCGTTCAATCTGCAGGTATGCCTTGAACCAAGGTTACACACCTCAATACCGCTGCCAGCTCGATAATCTGGCTTCCGTGGGCCTCGCCAAAGCAGCCGGACTCTCGCACTTCGGCAAATGGGAAGTTATTTCTCCCAACTCCACACACTCAACTCTTGAAGCCCACGTTCATTAAAATGAAGTGTTCAAAGGCATTTTCTATTCAAACAAGGCGCGCAAATTGGGAATGGCCTCATTTTCAACTCGCGCTTTTGCTTTTTCTTTCCATTGCAAATCTGTGAAGTCGGATTTTTCTACGATTTCACTAATAAGCTGTCCCTGTTGTTGAATAATAAAAAACACTTTTAGGAGTGTATGGCGAGAATCGTTATCCAGATTGAGGGAATTGATCACCGTTGTGATTTCTCCGGGGAGCATATTTCGCAGGCTTCCGATGCGATTTGCAAATCCAACACCCGCCAATGCCACGTCAATGGCTCCCTTTTCCAACGGGTTCGCCTTTTTGAGGGGCTGAGTTTGCATCAAACGAAACAGTTCGGCATCAAAAAGATCGAGAAGTTTATTTGTATAAGCCATTTTATCGCTTGATTTTTGTTTCGAAGTGTTAAAATAAGCTGCGATGAACTGAGTTGTTGGTGAATAAAAAAGATTGTCGGGCGTATAAAAATCCGCCTGCGTGGCATAGCCAAGCTTGCGAACGTTCTCTTCAAGAACCGGACTTTTCCAAACAAGCTTGTTACTCAAAGAGTCGAGCGGAGATTCAAAATGCGGTCCATTTTGATCGAGTCTATTTTTGTAAACATAGTGGACAAGTTCAGAACAATAGAGAAGTGCGCTTCCATTTGAAGTTACAAATCCAGGAGTAAACATGCTGTCAAAGTAAATGCCAGGAAGCTTTGCGGCGTTGCTCAAGGCCATCGCAGTAAATCCGGGTTCGACTTTAAACTTGGGACGCACAAGAACATGGTGGTCGAAACGTATGTTTGAAAAAGTGATTTCGGAACTGATTTCAGCTTTAAAATATGTTCGATATCCTTCCGTAACGTCCGACGCAATAAAGCCACTGTGAGTAAAAGCATTGGGTGTTCCAGCCAAGGACGAAAGCATGTCACCAATCCCGCCTTCACTGGTTTGCAACCAAATGTCGCCTTCCTGAAGCTTAGAAACTCCGTAGGGAAGTCCCTCTTGAACTGCCAATTTTGCCTCAGCAAGTGCATCAGTCACCAATTGAGTAGCGTTTGGCACTCCAAGCTCGACATAGGCCGCCTGCAATTCGCTTTCGAGTCGCGCAAATGAGTGAGTCGATGTAAGAGCAGTCTGACGCTTTTCTTTGTAGAGGGTCAACATCTTAGCCGCTTTAAGGGCCTCTTCTGAATTTTCCGGTAAACTGCGCAAATTCTCCTCAATGGACTTAATAAAATATTCGAGTTGTCTGAGCCCCTGAAGGCGTCCTCGCTCCGTAAACAGAAAACCATTGCGCACCAAAGTTAACGTTACAATACGCAACATCGCCGCTTGAGCATTGGGACTTGAAGTGACGTTATTTCTGGTAACAAGAGCTTTAATTCCAGAATAGGGATCATTGATTGAAAGTTCGCCAAAATCATTAATGTGATGAGAAAGTTTTATCAAGTTAGGCAGTTCGGAAAATTGAGGTACTCTTTGCAACAATTCATGAAATGCATTGAGCTGTAAGGAAATTGATTGGCGAACAAAATTCTCATAAGACCTCTCATTCGTCAGGATATTCACCAGTGAAATGGGAAGTTTTTGTCCATTGCTTGCAGTGATAGCCTCTGCCACAAGCGCGATAGCCTTCGACAATTGGAGTTTTTGCTCCAGAGAAAAGCGATCTGTCGCCTGTTCAGCAGACTTTGACGCAAGGAGCAGGCCGAGATGTTCGCGGTAACAACGGTTGAGCGTTGGAATGGGATGCGAAGCTTCCCTGAGATCTGCCACGAGAAACTCAAGGGGCTCTAAATATGTTTTTTGAAATCTTTCGTCGCTCACTGCGACATTCTTTTGAGTAACGAGCAACTGCTCACAGCTGAGGGCAGAAAAAGACTGCATTAAACGGGAACCTTGCGTTTCTCGTGTGCAACCGACTGCGGCAAGAAACAAAAACAAGTTCAAAAAGTAAGTATGACGCTGTTTCTTCATCTTGAGGTTCCTTCTGACTGAAAGGGCACAATTTTAAAGCAACAATGAGACCATTGTGTGAAAATTCAGCTGCTGGAATGACAAGGTGCAGGCATTTATGAATATTTTTGAACTTGTTGAGATGTGAGCGTTGACCAAAGATTAAACAGTTGTCAACATTTTGAAAAGAGTTTGCACGCATGCCTTCCGTGCGAAACTGCTCTCTCGTTGCCTAGACTCGCCTCTTACTTTGTGGTTTTACATTACACTGTAAATATGAAGAAAAACCTCTCGATCTGAAGCGCCCCAACGGAGTGAACGATGTTACGCGAATTCCTTTTGATTTCCACTCTTCACTTCCTCGCAGTTGCTTCACCAGGGCCTGATTTGGCGCTTGTCATGAGAAACAGCCTCATGGGATCCAAAAAAGCGGGGACATGGACAGCGATTGGCATTGGTACCGGCATTCTCGTTCATGTTGTTCTGGTTCTTCTCGGTTTAGGAATCGTCATCACAAGATCTGAAATTCTGTACAGTCTCATTCGTTTGGCCGGAGCTTTTTTTCTACTTTACATCGGCTTAAAAACTCTCACGCATTTGATATCTTCAAGAAGGAAGTCGGCACAGAATGATTCTGAGCAGGAAAAAGTTGTCGAAATAAAGTCAGAAATAAGCGCTCGTCATGCGTTTATGTCAGGTCTCTTTACGAACCTGCTCAATCCGAAGGTTATTTTATTTTTTCTGGGATTATTTTCGAGCATCATCACTCAAAATCATCCCTTTTATTTTCAGATTATTTGTGGACTGGAAGTGGTATTGGCAACGACGCTCTACTTTATTGTGATTGTAAACATTCTCTCTTTCGAACGCATTCAATCTTTATTCCGAAAAATTCAAAATTCCGTAGAGGCCGTCTTTGGCATTGCCATGCTTACGATTGGAATCTACATCATTGTCAACATGGGATGGACAATTCAGGATTTTCTATTCAAATAAGCTGCGCAATTTGGGAAGGACTTCATGTTCTGTGCGCGCTTTTGCTTTTTCTTTCCATTTTGGATCGGTGAAGTCGGACGAATCTATGATCTGACTCATGTGCTGAGCTAGTTTTTGAACCGTAAAATACATTTTTAAAAGCGTATGGCGAGAATCGTTATCAAGATCCAGGGAATTTATCAGCGAGGTGGCTTCTTCAGGGAGCATATTTCGCAAACTTGGGATGCGATTCGCAAATCCAATGCCTGCTAATGCGACATCAACAGCCCCCATTTCCAAAGCGTTTGCCCTTTTGATCGATCGCGTTTGCATCAAACGCAGAAATTCCTCGTCAAAAAGATCCATAAGGACTTGCAAATGGGAAAAATTCTCGTCTTCTTTGTACTTTGAGTTATAAAAATAGGCCGAGACAAATTGCGTTGTTGGGGAATAAAAAAGATTGTCGGGCGTATAAAAGTCCATCTGCGTGGCATAGCCAAGCTTGCGAGCGTTTTCCTCAAGAGCAGGAGTTTTCCATTTAATTTTGTTACTTAAAGAGTCGTAAGGAGATTCATAAAACGGGCCATTCGGAGCAAGTCTATTTTTGTAAACAAAATGAATAAGCTCAGAACAGTAGAGAAGTCCACTCCCCTTTGCAGTGACCAATCCAGGAGTAAACATACTGTCAAAGTACAAGCCAGGAAGCTTCGCCGCATTACTCAAGGCCCACGCAGTAAATCCGGGTTCAACTTTAAACTTGGGACGCACAAGCACATGATGGTTAAAAAGAATATTCGAAAAAGTGAGATCGCCATTGATTTCAGCTATAAAATAAGTTCGATAGCCTTCTATGAATTCCGATGCAACAAATCCACTGTGAGTAAAGGCGTTGGGAGTTCCAGCCAGTGACGAAAGCATGTCTCCAAGCCCCCCCTTCGCTGGTTTGCATCCAAATGTCGCCTTCTTGGATACGAGCAACTCCATAGGGAAGCCCCTCATGAACTGCCAATCTGGCCTCAGCCAACGCATCAGTAACCAATTGAGCGGCGTTAGGCACACCAAGGTCGACATATGCCGCCTTTAATTCGTTTTCCAAGCGCGCAAAAGAATGAGGAGAATTCAGCACATTCTCTCTTATTTTCTTAAAGTTGGCCAACATCAGAGCTGCCGTGCTTGCTGCTTGTGAATTTGCAGGCGCATTGCGTAGATTTTGCTCGGTTGACTTCATGATGCGTTCGAGTTTCTTAATTCCCTGAAGGCGTCCTCGTTCCGTAAACAGAAACCCATTGCGCACCAAAGTTAACGTGACAAGTCGTAGCATTGCCACCTGAGCATTGGGACTTGAAGTGACGTTACTTCTGGTAACCAGCTCTTTGATTCCAGAATAGGGTTCGTAAATTGAAAGCTCATTAAATTCAATAATGTGGTGAGAGAGTTGTGTAAGAAGGGGACTTTCTGCAAATTGAGGATATGTTTGCAACAAGTTTTTAAAGGCATCAAGCTTTAAAGGAACTGAAAGCCGAGCAAAATCTTCATAAGTCTTCTCATTCGTCAGGATTTGCTCGAACGAATGAAAAGGGCCTTGTCGATTTGTTACGGAAATTGCGTCTACCACAAGGACAATGGCTTTAGAAAGTTGGAGTTTTTGTTCCTGCGAAAACTGGTCTGAGGTTTGTTGTACAGACTTTGACGCAAGCAGGAGTTCAAGATGTTGGCGGTAGCACTGTCTGAGCCCTGGAAGAGGCTGTGAAACCTTGTTGAGTTCGGCAACCAGAAATTGAAGCGGTTCGAAATACATTTTTTGAAACCTTGCGTCGGTCGCTGCAAGGTTCTTTTTGGTTTCGAGAAGCTGTTCACAGGTGAGTGTGGAATAAGATTGAAATAATCGATTGCTTTGTTTTTCTCGTGTGCAACCTAAAGCAGCGAGAATCAAGAAAAAGTTTAATAAGTTCGTTTTACGTAGTTTTATCATCTCGAGTACCCTATGGACAAAAAAGCCAGAAATTAAAGGCCACAGGTAGACCAATGGGTGAAAAGATTCAATAAGAAATTGCCCATTAGAGCAATGTGACAAAAGATTCAACAACACACATTTTCCAAAGCTCGGGGAAACCATTGATTTTATCTGCCCACGTGACGCCTTTAACCATTGGATGATATCTCTGAACAGACTTGCCTTCTCCCAGTGGAAGAAAATATCCATTTTCGAGAAGTTGTGAATGAAGCAACCGCATATCGTTTTCCAACTGTGCTTTTGTTGATTTCATGTTCTTCAATATTGAGTCTGAAATTATGAAATCGAACCAAAAACGACAGATTGAAAAGTTCCGTAGCTCATTAGAGCATAAGAATTTCCAAATGTCTTATGCTCCATGGGGGTGCGCTTTTGATTTTGCTGATTTCAGATATGATGTTTCCAAAGACAAGTGGTGAAAAGGAAGCAAAAGATGGACGATCCACACAACAAACAGGATCGCATGGGCACCAAGGCTGATCGTTCTGATCACAAAAAGCCCTGGAAAAAGACCAGCATCGTCTTGATGCTCAGTGTCCTTGTGGCTCAGTTCTTGGCATACTGGCATCTCCTGACCCAGCAATACGATGCCGATATCCTCATGAACAAACTCGTCGCATCAGAGAGGGCTCACCTCCTTTCGAACTGGGAACTCGACCTCAGCATTTGCACAGGGGATGGCGCACCGAGCCAATCGGTTCGTTCGTGCACATCGGTTGAAAAATTTGAGGGCGAACGCATCCAGTTTCCGGCGCGAAAACGCACGTCTGAACTCAAAAAGATGTTTCCCAATGCGACCCATGCCATCCTCTCGGCAAGCTTGGAACTCAAAGAGCTTGAGTGGCTAAAGAAACACGAAGACCACGGCTACATCACATTGGCAATTCCAAGGTCCGTGCAAAATTCCGTTCGAAATCTCACGGGTGGATACCGGCATCTCGTTCCGGGCATGGGAGCCAATGCGACATTTACCTATGAAATACCTGCGCTCTTACAGGAAAAAAAAATTGTCGTCGAATATGACATCGAATCGATCCCGTGGTTTGGCCCTTCGGATTTTCCTATGGCATTGACGTTACCTTCAGACACAAACAATTATCTTTCTTTGCCGGCAAAGGTCATTTTTTCTGGAGATCTTCCGAATCTTTTCTTGACGGGTTTTCCGCTCATGCTGGTCGGTCTTGCACTTATTCTCGACCACTCGACTGCATTTCTGACCCTTGGAATTTACTCTGCCCTTCGCAGTTTTCGCCTCTTTCCAACCTATTTTCTTCAAAATGTGAGCACCGATTACAATTCCGAACTCGCCTATTTTTATGTGATTTTAAATATTTCAATTTCAGCTGCCCTGTTGCTTCTTATTCATCAGATGTCTGGCTTTTCAAGGGCCACTTTAAAAGTTCGAAGCTTTTTTGTTTTGTTACCTTTGTCGGTTTTTTGTGTCGCAGCTTGGCTTTTTAAAGAAACTTCCATTCTTTCTTTTGTTCGAAAATCGGACAGCATTGCAGATCTCGTTGCCACTGTGGGCGGTTGTTTAATGTTACTCTTTGGAGCACGGGCGTTCTTTCGCTTGAAATCGACTCCCCTAACGGCAGCAAACTCCTCAGAAAAGCTCTTACCCTCTTTAGATCAAAATCTGTTTCTTTTGCGCAGCGCATTCTTAGCGGGCGCTTTGATGCTTCATGCCAGCGCCTCGTTCGATCAGCTGAACGATCTCACCAATTCTACTCAGTCCACCGCAGGTAACAATCTTAAGGCAGCCCACTTTATTTTGTTACCTTCGCTTATTATTGCATCGCTTCTCAACGTGGGTTCAATTACCAACAGAATGATTTACTATGGCCAGAAAATGGGCGAACGCCTGCGGCGCCTCGTTACAGCCTCCGAGCGCATCTCGACTTCAGGCAACTATCTGGACTCTGCAAAGGCGGCGGCAGAGTTTATCACCAGAGAATTCCCCGATGTTCAGGCTTCCCGTTTTGAAATGAAGCTCCCTCGTGTCGAAGATCCTTCGGTTTCGGAGGTTGATGTCTATGAAGTCGGTGATGCAGGGCGCATTGATTTACGGAACAGAATCGAACCCACGCCTACACTTGGAAAAAAGACACTAGAAATTGTGGACCAAACCTTTCAATTAAACATCGCAAAAGCAGACAGATTTCGTGCACAGTTTATCTTTCATGGAATCGAAGAATTTTCGCTCGATCGTGAGGGAAGATTTTATGTTGAAACCATCACAAGGTTCCTTGCAATATCTATAGAAAATATTCTCAATCAGAGCGGTGTCGAGAGATTTGCAAACCAACAGATGGTCAGATTTCTGGGAAAAACACACACAAACGACGTAAAGCTCGGAGACAACGCACGGCGCAATTTGACAACTCTTTTTATGGATATTCGAGGATTTACAAGCCTGTGCGAAAAGGCATCGGGAACCGAAATATCAGAATTGATGAATGACTACTTTCGAACCGCGGTGCCACTCATTCAGCAAAGTTCGGGCTCTATCGATAAGTACATCGGCGACGCCATTATGGCGGTCTTTGAGCATGCCGAGAACGCTTTGCAAGCCGCTTCCCTCATTTTGGCTGCCATTGAAAACCTCTCCACAAAAAGACAGGCCGCAGGAAAATCTGAGATTTCGGTGCGAATAGGCCTCCATACGGGTGAAGTACTTGTCAGCGCTATCGGAACAACCAACAGCGTTTCACTCACCGTCCTGGGGGCTCCCGTAAATCTTGCAGCGCGTCTTGAATCTTCATGCAAAAAATTTGGAGTCTCATGCCTTTTTTCACGCGCAACCTTTGAACAATCGACATTTGTCGCAAAAAATGCCCCCATCAGGCGACTTGGCAAGGTTCTGCCGCCAGGGATTGCACTCCCTGTGGAGATTTATGAGTTGATGCACGAAACAGATGGCCATCGCCTCGATCTCAAGATTGCAATGCGAGATAAATTTGAAGAAGGCATTCAACATTTCGAAAACACGAATTTGCCGATGGCACTTGAGGCTTTTGAGGAAGTCAATCAAACCGTACTGGGTGATAAAGCCGCAGAGTTTTATATCCGAGAAATTAAGCGTTATCAAACGAGCCGCGAGGTTTTTGACATATTTAGTTGGAATGGATCAATCCGACTCGGCACGGAGTGAATATGAACATGCCGTTCAAACCATTTACACTAAAACTTTGACAATGAATCCCAAAATTGAAATCATAAAGTTTCCCTACCGCAACTGGAGGCCCCGTGGGCATTCAAAGTAAATCTTTCCATAAGTACAAACTGACTTTTGTTACTTTTTTTTTTGATGCTCGGATTTTCCTGTGGCGATCGCTCTGAAAAAGGCAAAGACGATGCTGCTGAGAAGTCCGAATCTCCTCTCAATTCACTGAAATCGGATGGCCTGAATCGTGCTGTTGCAAGGCTTGCACCTGAACAATATTCTCAGCTTCTTGAAAGGGCTTTTGGAATAAAAATCGGGTTTTCTGATTCGCAAGGGACATATTACGATCTCATCACAGCGTCTTTCGCGATTCCATTGGGGGGAGTGGATTTTCTTTCCCATGTGCTTCAGCGCGACCCTTTGACAAAAGTTCAAACCGTTTTAGTGGCCCGCAGCATTTCTTGGGTGGCAGCGCAGATCTACATCTGGCAACAGCTTCCTCTGCCTAAATTGCACATCTCAGAACAAAACCTTGCGGCCTTACTCGCCTTGCCCAACACCAATGAGCTTGAAAAATGGAACGCGCATCTTGACGATGTGTACTTGCGTTTATTTTCACGATACCCACTCGAAGAAGAGCGCGCACTGGTTCGAAAAAGCTTTGATGAAATCAACAGAATCGAAAAAGGAAACTATTACGCGGCATGGCTTTTTGTCGTGTACAGTCTTTTTTCAACGACGGAGGCATGGCATGTCTGGAGGTAACAGCATTTACATTCCACGGAGGCATCTCCTTAGAACGGCTTTGTTGGGGGCGGGCTCTTGTTTGCTTATTCCTGCTCTTATGAGCAAGGGACGTGCAGGTGGAGAAGGTTCTCAAGACCAACTTGAATTACTAGAAAAACCCAGACATCGATTTCTACAAATCTTTCTGTCGGGAGGTTGGGACAGCGCACTCGCAACCGACCCTATCATAGGATCAAAAGCTTCTTCATCGACCTACGATAGCAGGTACCGAACGCCCAGCAATTTGCTGATGCCACAAACCGTTCCGGGCAAGTCTAATTTGCAGATTGGTGCTGGACTTGCGCCCGCGATGCAAGCCTTTTCTGCAATGCCTACGGCATTTGTAAACGGCATTTTTATGGAAGTCACTGCCCATGAATTGGCCTCACAGTATATGCTCTCGGGACGTTTGAGTCTTGCAAATTCGAGAGACTTTCCTTGCATCCCGGCTCTTGCAGGCTCGGGAGCAGGTCAGTTTCCTCCCCATGTCGTGCTCGGCTCGGCTGTTCCTTTAGGTGACACACGTAACACCGCACCTCCGCTTCATGCCAGCACCGCACAGGGACTTTCTGACTATTTGAAAGGACCTACGGATGCGAATTTCAGTCCTGATTCTTTTCAAGAAGCTCTTCGACTGAGCAAGAGATTGGATGAAATCGCTCGGAAAAAACTTTCCGAGAATCAACTTAAGGATGTCTCATCGTGGCATGCCGCCGCCGAAAAATCCCAACAGATCTATAGCCGCAACATTGGCTCGCAGGTCATGCTGAACGATACAATCAAAACGCGCTATGAAGTCAAGGAAGATTTTGGCGCACCTGAAGCTCTGTTTGCAAGCGCCTTTCTGATTTTAAAAAGTGGACTCACCGATTACGTGACTTTAAATTTTGGCGGCTTTGATACCCATTCCAATCATGTCGACAACCATTTGCCCTTGCTCAAAAGATTTTCAACGGTGCTTGCAAAGCTCGTCGAAGATTTACGCAATTGCGAAGATCCTTTATTTCCGGGCACCACATTAGCTGAAAACACGACCCTCTATATCACTTCGGAGTTTGTCCGTTCTCCTCAATTTAACGTCCAAGACGGACTCGACCATTGGCAATCGGGGTCCGCCATCGTGATGGGCAAGGGAGTCAAAGACAACACCGTGGTCGGGGGGACAGGCGATGATGCCAAACCCTTGGGCTGGACGGGCACCTCGACCGTTGCAGGAAACGAAACAACGCATCTGATGCCCGAACATCTGACCTCTTCTCTGCTTCGACACCTCGGATTTTCGGATGCTGCAAAAGTGGTAAGCGAGGTGAACCTTAATGCCCTTTTTGTTTAATTTGCCCCTTCGACGCGTTACGAAAATAGTGATTTTCCGGGCGCATATGCTTCTTTTGTTCTTCATTCTTTTCTCCTGTAAAAAGAAACAGACCTCAGAAGCAACGTCGGAAGTGTCGTCTCGCAATACCCAGAGCACCCAAACGCTTAAATTTTTGTCCTATGCGGTGCGCGATGTTCCACCGAGCGTTCAGGAAGTTCAGTCTTTTTTGTCGGGACAGAACAACCTTGAAGCCATTATTAAGGAGTGGCTCAAAAGCAAGGAACATCAAAACAAGGTCAAGCGTTACTTTAAAGATCTGTTGGGTGTTGCTCTTCCCAGTGGCCATGTGTTGGGTGGAACAAGACTTAAGAAGAATTCCGTGGGTGCTTACCGACTCGCTTTAAAACCCGATTGCACTGCACAAGAAGTCGTACAAAAAGAGGCCTGGTGGCTCAAACCTAAAGAAACAGCGCCCTTTTGCGCAACCTCGGTTTCAAACCGTTTTTTTGCCAATGACAACGCAAGTTTTTGCCTTTTCACGGTACGAGATGACGGAACATTTCTTGATGAGTGTGGCTGTGGCCCCAAGCAACTCTTCTGTGTTCCTGATGAAATCTATGCTCAAAAACTTGAACGCGCACTACGTGATGAAATTCCCGAGCGCGGCCTCTTTAGTTACGAAAACAACTTGAGCTGGCATGAATTTTTAGCTGGGGATTTTTTCTATGGTAACAAATTTCTCTATTTCTACTATTCCTACGCACAGGGCAAGATGTTTTACGATGCTGCAGCCCTCGAAAAAGTAACAAGCACTTTGGATTCCTTTGAAGAAGGCGAACAAAAGCGAATCCAATTTCCGGACGGCGGGCCGAGGAGAGGCGTTGTCACCGCTCCCTCATTTTTGTTTTGGTACAATAACATGCGCGCACGCACCCGTGCTCTGGTCCAGACCCTTCTCTGCAAAGACGTCGATGGTTCCTTAAATAGCGCGGGTATCCAGCGCTTCGTCAATCCTTCTCTTACTGATGCAGATCGCGCACATGGCGAAAAAGCAGGGTGCGCTTCATGTCACTACGGCATGGACAACATTGGATCGGCATTTTTGCGCTATGATCAGGCGGGCTCTTTTGCCTGGTATTTTCCTCCTCAAAACCTCCCTTCTGAAAAGGCCTTTGCCTTTGGAGAAGAAGGTGAAGGCCCTGCTTTTGTAACAAAAGGATTTATTGAAAAGGGGCCGACTTTTTCGCAGTGCATGGCTAAAACAGCATGGAAAACCTTTTCAGGGTTGAGTTGGGAAGCAGTTCCCGAAGACGCTCAAAAGCAATTTGCAGAGGCTGCAAGCGTGGGTCCTCAAAGCTTGATTCAGGCAATTCTTCTTTCTCAAGAGATCCAACGTTCGCCTTGAACCCGTCTTTGTACTGGATTTTCAGGGACGCTGAGCTATGGTTGCAACCCATAGATTCTTACTTTACGGACAGGAGATAAAAATGTTCGACGCCCTCAAAGAAACCTTACTTTTGCGTTCCTGGAGTTTGCTCAGCGTCCCGATGATATTTTGGACAAAACCATCCATTCTTGAAATCTCCTCTGAGCACATCGCACTCAAAATTCCATTGATGCGTCGCACGCGGAATCATCTCAAAACGATGTATTTTGGAACCCTGGCCGTCGGTGCCGACTGCGCAGGTGGCTATTTAGCCATGAAGCTCATCCGCAACAAAGGTTACAAGATCTCACTTGTATTTAAAGATATGCAGGCCAACTTTTTAAAGCGTGCAGAAGGCGATGTGCATTTTATTTGCTACGATGGTGCGGCTATCACGCAAGCTGTAGAGCAAGCACAGCAGAGTAAAGAGCGTGTGAACCTTCCTGTACGCATTATTGCAACAGTTCCTTCGAAATTGGGAAATGAGCCCGTTGCCGATTTCACGCTCACCCTTTCGCTCAAGGTTAAAAAATAAATTTCAAGTGTCAAGCGCCACCCTGCCCATCTGAATTTCCGTCGGAATCCTGACAACTTTGAAAGCCCAGACTCGACAAATTAAATAGACCTGGATGAAACTATCGGACAACACAGAGGATTGGTTTGACATCCACCTTTGTCCTGGGGAAAGGAAACTTCCGTATGTTCGTGGTTGTCGGTTACAGTCTCGCACTTATTAATCTCCTTATCGTCATCATGATGACTGCAGATTCTATAAAATTTTACCTTGATTTTCATGCATTTATTTGTGTGGTTGGAGGTACAGCCTTTAGTATTCTGATTGGATTTAGCCCTTCAGGACTTAAACGACTCTACAATATTTATCGTGTTTCGATTAAAAACAAAGACGTCGACACCAACCTCCTCATCCGTGATATTGTGCGCGTTGCTAAGGAAACACGTGGTGAAATCAATCAAACCTATCTTGCAACTTTTAAGTCCAATCACCCTTTCTTTAAAGATGGACTTCAGCTCATTTCAGACGGGTTTTCAGCTGAGCAGATCCAAAATATTTTGGATGAACGCATCAGTGCTGCAGAAGAACGTTACAAAGACGATGAACGCTTTATGAAGGCCCTGGTGAAGATTCCACCCTCTTTTGGACTCATTGGGACCACTGTGGGCCTCGTCGCTCTGTTTGCTCAAGTGGGTTCTGCCGATGCCTTGAAAAAAATCGGCCCCGCCATGGCAGTGGCCATGACAGCCACACTCTATGGTTTGATCGTTGCCTTTGCTGTGCTGAGCCCTTTGGTGGACAGGCTGGGGGAAATCAGTTTGAACAACGTTCGAATTCGCGAATTGATTATGAAGGGGATTGTCCATTTAAAGGCCAAAAACTCGCCCATTTTTATTGAGGAAGTTTTAAAAAGTTATTTGACCTTTGCAAGCCAGAATACATTTAAAAAATAAGTATTGAAAGGCTGGTGTTGCAATGACAGGTCACATTCGTTCGAAACGCAAGGGCGGACATGCAGAGGAAGGAGAAGGTTGGCTGATGTCCTACGCCGACCTCATGACCCTTCTCCTCTGCGTTTTTGTTCTCCTTTTTTCGATGTCATCACTGGATTCGGAAAAAACAAAGGCTGTTTCCCAGGCGATGTCGAAATACCTGCACTCTAAAGAAACAGCCAATTCTGAAGTGACTGACGTTACTGCGACAGAAAGAAAGCTCGAAGCATTCCGACTTCTTGCCCAGTATTTGGAATTGGGACATCCCGACGACGTTTTGGCAAATCTCTTAAAAATGGGTGATAGGCCCGAGGAAATAGAAAATCTAAAAGAGACAGCGCAAAAATTGGGAATCGTAACATCCTCTGCGCCACAAGCGCCCGTACAAAAATACGATCTTGTGCTTCCAACAAAAGCAGTCTTTGCAACAGGAACTGCAAATTTAACTTCCGAAGGTTTGAGTAACATCCTTCGCTTGGCACCAAAAATCAATGAGGCCTTAAAGGATCCCCTGCGTTCATTGGAAATCGCCGGGCATACCGATTCCAGTGCACTTCCGGCTCAGTCGCAATTCAGCTCAAACCACATGCTCAGCGCCGCGCAGGCAGAAGCGGTATCCCTTGCTCTCATCAAAGGGGGCGTTAAACCCCAACGCATTCGCATTATAGGCAAAGGGTCGACAGAGCCCCTTTTTCCAGAGGCGCTTGATTCAAAACAACCAGATGCTGTAGCCCAAGCGAAAAATCGCAGGGTCGTCATCAGCGTTGTTACTTTTCAACGGCAGTGAAGGAGTTTCATCGTGTCTAGTTCGACTTCACCCCGCACAAAGCAACAACCACGAAAACAAACTTTCAATGTGTCGGGAATGTTCACTTTCCTGGGTAGATTCTTTCGAGCAGACAGCTCATTTTTTTACACGCAGTTTATCTCTGTCACCTTGTTTCTCACCGTGTGTTTCGTTGCTTGTTTCCTTGTGGTTTTTGCCCATCATCTGGAGCGACGCAGGCAGTCGACAAGCGAGGGACTCGCCTATGTCGAAAAAATTTCTTCGCTCGTCACTCAGGCGACGCTTCAAGTGCGTCTTCACCTTCCAGGAACCGACCTCAATTCGGGAGCCTTTCCCGGTCTGTCACAAGGTCTTCGCCGTGTTCGTGTCAAGGCATGGAAAGAACTCAAGGCCGGAGAGTTTTTCTCGGCACGCATCGAGGGTTTTGACCGCAAAACAGCACGCACGCAAGACAACGTTGTGGTGACAAGCAACGCCATGGGAATGAAAGCATTCCCCCACTATGCGCAAGATGGACTGTTTTGGTTCGACCCCTCGACACAAAATTCTGTCTTTGCATTTTCAAGTCGAGAAGAGGTCTTTATTGTAGCCTTTCCACCGGCATGGTTAGGCCAGGTATTGACGGCCGAGCATCCTGCGCTTTTCGAAAAACCACTTCCTGGAATCAACATCGATGATGTGGGACGCAGCGTTGTTGCACTTGTTACGAATGAACGTGAAATTCTGAGCGCAGACATTTTAGCAGGAAAAAATTCCTTCGCGCTCCCGCTGATTTCAAGCGATCCCTTTATTCTTGGCGAGCAACAAATTAAGTCTCCAGACATCGTAAACGTTCGTAAACTTGCGCCCGCATTTCTTACCATGGGTGACTTCCGCATTTTAAAATACAAAGAGGGTCTGGGTGCAGGTGCCGTTAAGGGAACAAATCTGACCGTCCTATATCGCTGGATTCCAGCGGGGACCATCGCATTAGCCGCAACCGACTTGTGGCTTTTTATTGGTTTTTCGATTCTGGGAACATTACTTATCATCATCTTTGTGGCTGCCTGTGCGCAGATCTTTTATTCACCCATCGAAGAGATCTCTGAAGCTCTGGGGCGGTTTGGGGCCGGGGGTGCCTTTAAAGGCTACGTCTCACTCACGGAACGCAACACCCATGTTAAGAAGCTGAGTGAAGCCGTTAACATCACATTTGATCGGTTCAGGCAGACTGAAGCGAACACGATTGCCAAAATGCGTTCCATCGAATTGGCTGCAAATATGGCTCTTTCTGCAAGCACAACTCTGCTTGATAAAAACGCACTCAAATGGAGCTGGAGTAGCCAGGGTGCCTATCCCGCATTTGTGTTACGTCATTTAGGAATGGCACAAATTTCATTGGGAACGGAAGGCGAGCATTCTATGCTTGCGCATGCCTTTGATGAAAAGAGTGGAAGCTTAATCCTCCTTTACGTTGCAGCACATCGCATGGCATCGACGCTCTTAACCGTTCAACTCGCATGGCAATTGCAAAGATTTGAAGAGAGAACTCAACACATCTTCGAAGTGCACCAGGCGCTGTGCAAAGATTTTCTCGAAAGGTTTCCAGCAAACGGCGCGCTCCCCTTTTGGGGTTCGAGCGTGGCCATTTTTACGGCTCAGAAAGAACTTCAAAGCGAAGGTGAAAATGCCAAATGGAATCTTCGAACAGATGATCCGACTGCCTTGAGAATTTATTTAACTCCCCTCAATAAAGAGTTCCGCCAAGGGCTTCAAACGCTGATGCCCAAGCGAGAAGACAATAAAAATGTCACTCCTGAAAAGGATGACGGTGCCGCAGATATCTTTGAAGTGGCGACACTCTCGATGCTCAAGCAAAATGCCGAAGCTCAACCTAAAACAGAATGAGGAGGGTCGAAAAATGTTGTTCCTCTCAGCTCCTTCTGACGCAAGTGATGCAGCAACCAAAAACGCACAAACACAGGCCGTCTATGAAATAGAAACCAAAAAAGGCCGTGTGGAAATCCGTTACCCTGAAACCTTGGGCTTTCACACCCATGTGGGTGTGGCTCGCGTTCCGGCCCGCTCACTCATCCGCTTGACGGGCGATGCGGAAGCCCGTTTGCTTTCCAGTTTTGGTGGAGAGGTTCTTCTCCGCCAAGAGGGAACCTTTGAACTCCCTCCACGAGGACAGATTTCTGATTCGTGGGGACGAAGGGTTATTGAGGCTAGCGGGGATGTTCCTTTAGATGACGTTCCCCCCGAAGACCCCAGAATTAAAAAAATTCTTGCCTTTTTCTTTGGCAAAACCATTCCACCCGAATCGCGTGCGAGTGTAGAGACTCAGAAAAAAACCGTGCTGCATCCCATTAAAATTGTCGCACCCCCCACGGTTAAACTGATCGAAACCACGACATTTCCCCTCACAATTGCACTGGAATGGACTGTTGCTCCGGGGCAATTGGAACCTCACAAGGTCTTTGTGTGGAGTGAGCACCAAATGACCTACTCGCCTTATTCCGTCACAGAAGGCGGAAAGACGACCATTCAAATCAACGAACATGGCAAGTTCTTTTGGCAGATCGAAGATGCCTCAGGAACGCATGCCTCCATCCCGCGCACGCTCCTCGTTCGTTCTCCCACACCTCCAGAACCCGCAGATAAAAAGCTTGGAAAGAAGTTTCCAAGCAGCCTTACTTTTTTGCGGCCAAATTCCAATTCACTGTTCTACTTCTGTTTTGAAAAGGAAGATGCCACACTCCCCCTTTGGTTTCTTCACAAAAACCCAAATTTTATAAGGTACCACATTAAGTTAACACCAGATGTGGGTACGATCACTAAAATCAGTCCCACGTCTTTACCGGGCGAAATGTTTGCAGAACTTAAAATGAAACGTCCGGGGCAGTTTGAAGCCCAAGTCTTGGCATTTGAAGATGCTGAAACGACAAATATTTCGCGTCCTATGGCCACTTCTTTGCCGTTATTGATTAGAGTTGAAAATCACTGTGGAAAACTCGCAGCTGCCCCATTTCTTGCTCCTCCGGCAAAGCCGGGAACGAATTCGACCTTTGAGCAGACAGGTTCCCTCTACTTTAGAGAGTGAACCCCCATTAAACCATGAACATAACAGAAGATTTTTAAGAGGAACCGTAAAAGACTAAAGGTTTGTGGGAATTTCTTCGAATAAGCAACATGTCACAGTCTGACATTGTACTGACTTGCTCGAAAGGAATGGAAATGGCGCCGTTTTCAAATCTTAGAAACCATTTTCGAACTTTTCACTCCTTGCTCAAATGGCATTTACTGATGGGTGCCGTTTTATTCGCTTCCTGCAGCAAGCTTGATGGCAATGCTCCTGTGACAGCTCCGGAAGGTTACAAATTTCCAGGTGCCGAAAAAATCACGGAAAACGAAGATGGAACCTGGCTTCTCTCCTGGACAGCTCCTCCCATTCCTGAAGTAAAGTATTACGTGTTCAAGAAGGAAGAAAAAGAGGCCTACGACTTTCAGAAACCTGTTGTTACTTTAAAAGAAACATTCTTTAAAACTGAAGATCTTCGCTACGCACCTGCGACTTGTTTTGTGGTCAGACTCGCCATTCCGGGGTCTAATTTTGATGAAAACTTGAAGGAGATTTGCACCACTCCCCGTGTTGTGACGTTTGCCGGAGCAACGACAGCGCGTATTGGAGAAGACGGTAAGGTAACACTCGGTTGGGATGGGATTCCGCGCGGCAAGGGGAAGTTTCAGGTTTTTAGGGCCGAACGCAATGGAACCGTTGAAGCTGATCCACTTTTGGAAACAACGAACGTTACGGCTCAAGTGGGTCCCTTTGCGGTTGGAATCGATCTGTGTTTCTTTGTGCGCTATTTGGAGCCTGGGTTTCCAGCCAGTGCCAACACGAGTAATCAAACCATTTGCGCCGATGAAAACCTCGTAACCGACTTTATTGGAGTGGATAAAGCAACCTCCCCAGACACAGGCCAAGTTGTCCTCGATTGGACTCCTTCGGTTCATCCCTACATTTCTGGCTATAATATTTAC
This sequence comes from Silvanigrellaceae bacterium, assembly GCA_044237915.1. Taxonomy (GTDB): domain Bacteria; phylum Bdellovibrionota_B; class Oligoflexia; order Silvanigrellales; family Silvanigrellaceae; genus JBIIEI01. Next base: position 18,563 of record JBIIEI010000025.1, read on the forward strand.
CAAGGCACCGATTTTAAGAATCGAATTTTTTCTATTTCCGGCAAAGAAAAAGGCCGAACGGTTCTGACAGATCTTCCCAAAGGCAAGGAACTGACCTTTGGAGTCCGCGCTTTTACGACCTATGGTAAAGAGGATTTAAATGGCCGAACGATTGCCATTGCAGTCAAAGACCTTACAGAACCCGATTTTTCTGGAGTTTCTGGCATTTCTTTGGTTGAAAAAAATAAAATAGATGTGCGCTGGAATCCAGCAGGAGAAGTCGCTAAATACCGTGTTTACTTAGCCACCGGGCCTAGAGGATCAGTTCCAGTGATCGACTGGGCCACTCCACATACGCAAGTCAATGCGCCGGCAACGGGAATTTTACTCGAAAATCTCGGAGACGATGTGGCCTATTCCGTGGGCGTTCGCGCTGTGAATAGGTTTGATGTCGAAGATCGGAACAAAGAAACAAAAGCCCTTTCGACCCCCGACAATGGAGCACCCACTTTTTCAGGCCTCAAAACGGCACAGGTGGAAGGCGACAAAATCATTCTGCGCTGGGATCAAGCTCAAGGGGAAGTGACACGCTACCGCGTTTACTCTGCCCAGGGCTCGGCTTCGAGCCTGAATTTTACTTCTACAGACCTCCCTGCAGAGCCGGGTTCGGCAACGTTTTCTTTATTGGCAGGGTTTAAATCGAATCAGATCTATTCTTTTGCCGTGCGCGCTGAAGACAGTCACGGAAATTTAGACTCCAATGTTAAAACCGTCAGCATCAACGTTGGCAAGCAAAATCCGCCGCGATTTTTAGGTTACACCGCCGTAACAGGGTTGGATGAAAATCAATTGCGCGTGGTCTTTAATCGGACTCCCGATGCCACCATTTCCTTTTATCAGGTTTTGGCTCGCATCCCCGGTTCAACCACTGCCGTGAAAACTCAGTTTAGTGGACAGCCCGCATCGGGTACCACCATCGACTCCATTATTTCTGGCCTACAAGCAAATACGACCTACGAAATCCTGGTAAAACCAGTGGATGTCTGGGGAAACCTCGGCGATAACGAAACAGTGATCCGAGGCTCCACACTCGACATGACACCTCCCTTGTTTGAAGGGATTAAAAGCGTCTTGCAGTCGCGCGGCGCAGCAGATGTGCGTTGGGGAGCACGCACCACTACTGATATTAAAGGTTTTGCAATTTATTGGTCTGAAACCTCTATGAGTGGAAAGAGCATGTCTCTTACAAAACCACTCCCTGCCGGTGTCTTTCGAAGCGACAAAGTCGGCCCCGATGAATCTAGGTTTACCGTAACAGGACTCAAAAAAGAAATTACCTATTACTTTAAAGTTCAGGCCTTTGATGAGTCTGGAAACGAAGATGTCAACCCTTTAGAAGTGAGTTTGCGCATTGCGAACTCGGGCCCAGAGCTCACGGCTGATGTCAATTTGCGCGAAACCTATGTCGGCGTTCCCACGGCGCTGTTTACTTTGACATCCGTCGACACCGACACCTATGACAAACTCGAGATGATTGAAATGAGTTCGACTTGCCCTCCCCTCTCGGTGCCTGTCAAAGTCGATGCGCCACAATTAGATGGGCGCATGAAAAGCACCATTGAATGGACTCCCAACAAGGTCTTTTTGCGTGACAACGAAACAGCGCGCACCTGTACGGTGGGTTATCGTGTTTCCGATGGAACCGTTCTTTCACCAACACTCTTTCTCACTTTTAGCGCCGTGAACCGCGCTCCGAAAAACGTAAAGGCCACCGTGCCCGAACGCCTCGGCGGTGGATTTTCTCGCTTTGAAAACCTCGTTTGTTCCACATCAGGAGCAGACGACGATGGCGATACATTAACTTCATCTTTTGAATGGCGCAGAAATGGAGTCGTTATTCCAGGCGCGACGACGTTTGAACTCACTCCTGCAGCAGGCAACTTTTCTCCCGGTGTTGTCGTGGAATGCCAAGCAAAAGTAACGGACTCTCATGCGACCGTAACAGTGCTTTCAAACCCTGTTACGTTTGTAAACGAGGCACCCACTGCTCCTGTCGCAAGTTCTTCGGATGATGCTTCGAAGGGTATTTTGCGTTCCGGAGATAAATTTCGCTGCGATTATTCCGCTTCCGACAATGATGGCGACCCTCTTTTATTTGGAGATGTGACCGTCGAGAAATCAACCAACGGAACAAGTGCATGGACAGCTGCAAATCTCGTCGCAGCCGCTTGCACAACACCTTCGGCCCAACGCAGATGTTTTACGGTAACTTCTGCTGAATTATTTAAGTATTTGCGCTGCAAAGTAAACAGCGTCACAGACAATTTATCAGATGCCTTGCCGGCGTTTTATTCAACTGCAAGACGCGTTGAAAATTCAAACCCTGTGTTGAGCAACGCCACTGTGACTCCCACAGATAATCTCATTTTAGGGACACGGCTGACATGCAATGAAACTCATACAGATGCCGACAACGATCCTCTGCCACAGCCAGCATTTGCCTGGTACCGCAATGGTGTACCCATTACAGGCCAGACCGCACAAACCTATGTGTTAACTCTTTCCGATCGCGATATGCCTGTCAGCTGTTCCGTTTTTCTTCCTAATGATGCCGATGGCCGTGGTTCCCAAGCGATTGGCCCGCTTTTTAGCTCCACTGTGACTTATAAAAACACACCTCCTAAGGTTGACTCCGTGTCGATTGTGCCCGCAACAGCGGTCGTAAAAGGCACCATTCTCACATGTACGCCCGCTTCAAGTGATCCGGATGGTGACACGATCAATGCCTCTGGATATGTTTACTCGTGGACTCGGTCAGGTGTTGTTATTCCACTTGCAGAAGGCAAAACCTACGCAGTGCTTGCATCCGATCGAAGCCAGGAATTGAAGTGCAGCGTTTCGCTCGCAGAAAATGCAGATGGGCGCGCTTCTTTGGCAACAACGCCGCGTGCCTCAGCGAATTCTGTGATTCCTATCAATCAAAATCCTATCTTTTCAGGTCTTGCAATTCCAACGGTGAGCCATGCCTCTGAAAACCCAAGAACTGGTACGTTACTCACCTGCGAAGCGCCTTACAGTGACCCCGATGGCGATGCACTTGCAGTTCCCACCTATCTGTGGAAACGTAACGGCGCCTTGATTTCTAATGTGGGCTCCACCGCCTATTACACCGTTCAGGGACTCGATAGGGGCGCACAAATCACGTGTACAATGTCATTTGGATTTGGTGCTGACGGCAATCTTTCGCTGCCTGTCAGCTCCTATCCCTCTTCTCCGCTCGTGCCCATCAACTCCAATCCTACGATCGCTTCAGTCAATGTGGACTCTCCCACATCGGGAAATTTATACGTTAATTCTGAACTTCGATGTCTAACGACAGTCACCGACCCTGATGGTGATTCCGTGCAAATTACTTATGAGTGGCTTCGAAGCGGCAGCGTCATCGCTGGTCAATCGAATAACCGTTACTTTGCAACCAATGCCGATAGGATGAACACCATCAGTTGCCGTGTTACTTTGGCGGCCAATGCGGATGGTGCGGGCTCGCTGGCTTCTACCATGACTTCAGCGGGTGGATTGCTTATTTTGAACCGTGCTCCGACCGCTGCGACCGCAGTGCTCAACCCCAGCTCGGCATTTAAGAACAGCGATTTAACGTGTACGGCAACCGCAACGGATGCGGATAAAGACACCCTCACGGCGACCTACATCTGGAAAAAAACGGATGTTGTGATTCCTGGAATAACAACTCAGACCTTAACTCCCGTGCAAGGTGGATTTATTCCGGGTGATGCTTTAAAATGTGAAGCGACATTAAGTGATGGCTTTCAGAGCATCGTCGCCACTTCAAGCGCTGTTATTATTGATAACAACACGCCCTCCATAATTTCTTCTGCCTCCATTTCTCCGAGTACGGCGTATGCCTCTGCTGTCACGCCAACTTTAAGTTGCAATGCGACCTTTTCAGATGCAGACAGCGATCCTCTCAATTACACCTATCGTTGGCAAAAGAACGGCACCGTTTTTGCAACTAAAACCACAAAAGATCTCAATGCCGTTGCAGATGGTGTGAGCTGGAGTCGACAAGATCGCATTATCTGTACTGCGGTTGCCAACGATGGTACGGGCTCAACAAGCTCGGTTTCTCAAAACCTCGACATCGACAATCAACCTCCCTCAGGAACATTGTTGTGCGGCGGCGCACAGACTTTAGTGATTAACAATCGCTTTCCACTCCAAGCTTTAAGCGCCATTTCTTGCAACGGTATTTCTGATGGAGACGGCGATGCGCCGACATTTCGAGTGGTCTCTTCATGCACGGGTGTCAATCTCAATACTTCTACGGGAACAATCACAGGAAATATGCCCTCAGCGGACTGCGATTTTGTGATTGGTGCCGCCGATGGAGTGGATTCAAATCTCTTTGCCGCAAGCACGGCCACTGTGAGATTCCTCGTTCCCTTTGAATTAAAATCAGCATTGACGGTGGACGAAAATTGTTACGTTACGGCGTCCTTGCAATTTGTTCCCGGACAAAAACAGTGTTCAGATATCACCTCTGAATCCACAACACTTGTGGATGCCGATGGCTCTGTGGTTTGGAATGCCGCTGCTGCCGTTATTACATCCACACCTTCGACATGCACTCCTCAGGCCACTGCAAAGCGACTGTTAAACAGCACCGGCTTTGCCACACTCACCTGGAATGTTACTGCTGAACAGACTCGGGTTCATCAAAAAACCTTTTTAGCGGCACTTTCTGCGGCACCACCTGGAGTTCCTACGGTTGCCGTACCTTCTGAAGGCATTCAGGTCCCTCCCGCCATCAGCGCAGGAAAGGCAGTGGGATGTAAATCTGAAAACTGCACAGGATCAGCTGCAAGCATCTCTGCAGGTTATTCACACAGTTGTGCCGTGGGCACAGACGACAATGTTTATTGCTGGGGCGCAAATACCAGTGGCCAGCTTGGAACAGACCCTTCTTCATATATTCAAACTCCAAGGCTTGTGGATTTGGGAAGTGGCAGACACGCCATTTCAACTTCCGGAGGCGGAACAAGCAGCAATGGATTTCAATGCGCCATAACCTATGATGGTGCGGCTCCTGCTCCCGCTGTGGGCGCAATTTATTGCTGGGGAGCAAACCCGAGCGGACAATTAGGGAACAATTCCACAACGTCTTCCCAAATTCCTGTGGACACCGGATTACGTAACATGACTGCTCTGAGCTTAGGGCAGGAACATGCGTGCGCACTGACAAACGGCGCTCAAGTGCGTTGCTGGGGTAAGGGTGCTGATGGCCGTTTAGGGAACAGCTCTGTGGAAAATAGCCTTGATCCCGTTGCACCCTCCAATGGCACAGGACTTGATCTGGGCGCGAGCGCAATCGCTTCCGGAGCACGACACACTTGTGCGCTCGGAACATCTGGAAACGTTTATTGCTGGGGTTACAACTCCAACGGGCAACTCGGACAAGGCGATTATATCTCGCAAGCTGCACCAAGACAGGTCCCCAATTTAAGCGGCATTGTTTCGATCGTCGCTGGCGACAATTTTAACTGTGCCTTAAAGTCCGACGGAAAAGCTTATTGCTGGGGAGAAGGAACACTTGGACAATTGGGAAATGGCAGCTCACTCACGAGCCCCCTTCCTGTTGAAGTTTCGACTTTAACCCAAGTTTCTTCGCTTGCCGCAGGATCTAAACACGCCTGCGCAATTCAGAAAAGTGGCGCACTCCACTGCTGGGGCGACAATGCTTCAGGTCAATTGGGGAATGGCGAAGCTGTGATTGGCTTTGGAAAAAACACTCCCCAAAAGGTCTTAAATATCACGGCAAATGCATTAGCGATTAGCGCAGGAAATCAACACACCTGTGTTCTTAAAAGTGGAAATGAACTGTTCTGCTTTGGCTCGAATACAAACCGCCAGTTGGGCCTTGCATCTACTCAGTTAAGTCCTGCGTTACGTTCTTTGCCTGTGAGTGGAGTTCCATCGCCACGCAATTTAAGCTGCCCTATTGTGAACGTTCAAGACTGAAGTACCAAGCGCTTTTTTGACAGGGACTCTTTTCCTGGCTACCTGCAACTCTAGCCTGCTAAAGTATCCTCACACACATGCCTGACATTTCAACTGTCGGAATGAGTAGCGAGGACAAATCTCCCAGTGAAGACGATGACGAAATGGGTTGTGTTACTTTGCGCTTTTCAGATGCCCCAATGCGCGCACAGGCTCCGAATCGAAACAGTTCCACCCGAGGCGAGAGTTTTTGCCCTCAATGAAAACGGCACAAGGGGAAAACTCCTTGGGCATTCTCCATTGAACGTTGAAGAAGTCGAAGCAAAAGGGTTGGCAGGAATAGAGATCGATCAATCTGGTTTCATCCCGCAAAGAATTCTTATTCCCTCCGGGATGCCGAGCCAAGTTGAAATCAAAACTCAATTGACGGCATTTACTGAAAGTTGGGTCCGCAGTTTGCCGACGGAGTATTCTTCGCGCACTCTTGAAACTGCAACGGGTGACATGGTGCGTTTACAAAGCACGATGTACACACGCAACGACGATGAAATGAACGTTATTTTAAGAAATCTTCAGCCTAAGTATGGTCGTCTGTCCATTTATCACTTCCTCATTGGCCAGTACCACTTCTTTCGAGAGCGTTACGTTGAATCAACCCAAGCTTTTTCCAAAGCTGTCGAACTCGACCCCAGCAATGCCGATGCGCGCCGCATGCTCACCCTCGTCGATACCAAAGTGATTTCCAATTCTCAGTCCGATCGCAACAGAAGCATGGCAGCCCTTGAAGCAAGCGCAAGGGATATCTCTGAATTAGGCAATGGCAAAGTGCGCTCGTTTCCACAGTCTCATGCGGGTAAAAATCACCAAGGCTTTGAAGTTGTGTTACCTGTCGATCCCTTATTTCGACCTGGAACTTCGAAAACAACGCGAGAAGCCATACAGCTCGCACAAAAACTCAGCAATGAATTTCGCCGCATTCGCCACCCCCTTAAAATCCTGATCGAATGCCACACGGATTCCAATATTGGAGAATCGCAAACGGGAGGAGCGCCCGAGGGTGCAAGCCGTGGCCAAGTGCGTCTTCAATCTTTTTTAGAGCTTTCATCTGCACGGGCAGCTGCTTTCTTGGAACTTCTTCAGTCTGAAGGAGCGGAATTTGCAAACACGGCCATTGCCGGATATGGAAACACCAAGCCCTTACAGCCCGAATTTAACAATGGTGTTCCGAATCCCAAAGCGCAAGCCACGAATCGCAGGTTGGTGGTCAAAATCTCTTATGAGTCGGGATCCAAGGAAATTTTTCAAGATGATTTTGACACACTCTCTCAAGGTGTATCAAAACCTAAGGCCCCTAAAAATTCACAAAATCCAGTGACTCGAACGAGCGAAAGCAAAAAAAGTCGTCCTTCCCAAAAAGCTTCTTCAGCACCGACTGCAAAAAATTCGGACTCTGAAAACATCGAAGCTCCTCGCGCTCCAAAGGTCGTCTTGCCCGACGCTGAAGGTTCCGAGGGGGAAGATAAGGGCAGTTCTCAATGATGCCAAACCTCAACTGCAAAACGCGACTGTTCCTGTTCCCTGCACTGTGTGCTTTGAGCTTGTACCCTTTAAAGAGTTTGGCACAAGAAAAACAAGCCGACGAACCGCCCTCAAAAATCAACGAAACAAACAGCAAATCGAAGCCCCAACCCCTGATGCAGTGGCACCGCCGAGAAGCAAGGGAAGAAGGAGAGAGTGCACCCTTTGAATTGCGCCTCTTTCATTCCACTCAATTTTATTCCGTTGAAATTAAGGGAGGCATTAAAACCACAAGCTATTCTCTTTTGGGAGGAGGGTTGGGTGGCATTTATTACCTCACCAAAGACCTTGCATTGTCGGGCTTCTATCAGGCAAATCTCATCAGCAGCGTAGGTGCTGTGATTTTTTCGGGAATCACTGCGGGGCTCAGTTACGATATTTACGGGCAAGCCTACCAGCAAACCAATAAAAGTTTTGCAGAGATCTTTGTTTCTCCCCGCTATCTCGTGCGAGGATTTTTAGGATTTGGTCGAAGAAGTTTTGATTTTGCAGCATTTTTACCTGCAAAAAGTAACGTCAATGTGATTCAAAGCCAGCCGCGCACGGACGGCGATTTTTGGGCACCGGCAGCAGGTTTTTCAGTCGATTATCTTATATCATTGAGACGTCGGGTAGGATTTGAAGTTCTTGTGCAAAAATCTATTTCGACTCCAGAAGAATTTTCTTTTCTGCTCGCGAGTTTCGCGCTCTCTACGGGTTGGCTTTTGTAACCTTCTTTGTTCTATTTTCCATTTTATCTTTATAGGCCTCTGTAGGAGCGCCTCCCAACTCATAGGCTTCTGCCATCTTGCGCGCAAAGACCTCAGTCTCGTCTTGCAAACGGCTTGAATATCCAGTGACAGATGTGCGAATGGGATCGGATTCACCCGGCTCTGTAGCGCCCCACGTCACCTTTTTAAAGGCATCAAGCACGGATTTTGCAAGCTCTCCAGCCTCATAATATGCCGCAGAGCACCAGTTGCGCCCTGGAACTTCACACACAGATAGATAGAGCTCTTGTGCATGTTGATATTGAGTCATGAGTTCCTCATGCCCGACAACGAAATTTTGTTCTCCAATCGTCTTTCGCACTTTGACGGCTTCAATTTCACCGAGAAGAAATTTCGCTTTGGCGACATGGCCCATTCCTTCAGCCGAGTTGGGTTTTTGTTTGATAATTTTTTGAGCCAGATCCTGTCCTGCATCGGTTTGTCCATTGCCAATCTGAATTTCGACAATTTGCAATTGCGCCCACAAACCCACGTCGACATTTTTATCTGCTCCAGCAGACTGGGCCAGCACAACCATTTGTTCGTAGCTTGCCGTGGCCTCTGGCTTTGCACCTTTGCCTAGATAGAGCCTGGCTGCCTCCTGCAAACCATTTATTTTATCTGTAATATGTGTTGTTTGAGCAGCAAAGGACTTGTACGACTCAATGGCTTTATCGACATTTGAGGCTTTTTCGTATGCCCTCCCAGCAAGCAACCAGGCCTTGCGAGAAATCGATTCCGTGGTGTGCTTTGCTGCAAAAAGTGCGAAATGATCTGCTGCACGTTCGGTTTGTTGCTCAGAAAGTGCAAGCTCCGCAGCTTTCCAGCGCGCTTCCATTGCCAGTGCCGAGTTTGGATATGTTTCAACAAGCAGTTCGATGAGCTGCAACGCTTTGTCTTTACGTTGTGCTTGGATAAGACTTTCTGAACCTTCCTTTAAAGCAACAGGGGCATTGCGGCTCGAAGGAAACTCTTCTTGAAAAGCGGCATACTTGGCAGCTGCTTCTTCGAAGCTCTTTTTCTTTTGCAGATTTTTTGCAATCAAGAACACGGTGTCTTCAAGCAAAATTTTCGGATTTTTATGTTCCTGGGCCGCAGGACTCACTTTGTGGGCAAGGACGAGGCGAAGGGTTCGCTCGAGGCTCGCGTCGTCTTGGCCCTTTCCAAATGCTCCAATAAAGTAACTTGCAGCGAGAGGAGCTTGAGCGCTTTGGGGATACTTTACAAAAGCCTGTTCCGTTGTACTCAGAGAGGTTTCTGTCTGTTTCATAAGATGAGAAGTGTAGGCAGCCTGATACAAAGCGCGCTCAGCCTCCTCTGGGTGGCTTGAACCACTGGCTAATGCTTTGAGGTCGCTCACATAACTTCCGGCAGTAACTTTAGAATTGGCATTCATCTCTCTCGGTTTCCATTCCGATGATTCCTGCAATCCCAACATGCGCTGACGCGCTGATATTGCAAATCGCAAAGCATGCATTTTATTTTCTGAACTGCCCGCTGTTCCCTTAAACGAATCTGCCCTGCTCGCAAGCAACTCACTGTTCTTGCTTTGCTTGAGAACTTTAAGTAACGCGATATCCCATTCTTCATTCTTTGCATATTCTGGAAACTGTTTACGGAAGGAGTCATGAAGCCTCGTTAAAGGCATATAATTTGCTTCGATGGGTTGCCGTTCAGCAAGCACTCGAATGAGATTCTGAGTTGCCGTAACACGGGGATCTAAACCGACAACGGAGTAATTTCCAATACTTTTAATCAGGTCATTCCAACGCTGTTCAAGCAAAGGAATATCTTTTGCTGTCAGTGCCAAGTCTAACATGCGCGCTTGGCACCGCATTGCATAAGGCGCAGTGGCGGGAGCGTAGGTGAGCAATTCTTGGTAGAGTTTGACCGACATGGCATGATTTGCTGAGCGATTTGCAAGCGCCACTTGTTCTGAATAGTTACGTGCATAATCGAATCGCTTAAAGTACAAAAGCATTTCAAGAAGTTTTGTATCTATTTTTTGTGGCTGAGTCGCAACAGCAATCTGAATAAGTCTGCCAACGCTTCGGTCAAAAACCGGACCTGCCCCACCATCTGGAGCCATTACAAATCGGGAATTTTTAACCGACTCCAAATAGCGCTGCCGAGCTTTTTCTGGAAATTTAGTCCCGTCAATTTCTTCAGCCGCAAGCATCGCCATCACCGACTGTGAAGGAGCATCCATGGGAAGCGCCAACGCGCTCTCTACCGTTCCAAATGCAGAGTTTTTAACGCCTGTCAGGTAAAGATGAGCAATTGCAACGAGGCGCAACCGAATGCTCACTGAACCTTTTTCTTTGAATACGAATTTTGCAGCTGATTTGTAGGCGCTCTGATCGCCAATCTTGATGCGTGCAATCAGCGAATCACCCAGCCATTCATTATACATGGTGACCTTATTAAACTGTCCCATGAGGCGTTGTGAATGGACAATGATCATGCTGTTTGCCACTTTCATAAAGTGCGCAAGGTTTGGATAAGCACGATCGGATAAACGCATGGCCCAAAGATACTCTAAGTAAACAGCATGTGACTTATAAAGAAGTAACAAGCGCGTTCCAACACCCATAGCCTGCGATGAATCCGCAGGAAGCGACTTGAGCGAGACTTCAAGCTGGTGAATTTCTGCTTCCCGTGCAACGGCATCTTCGGGGCGTAACCCCAGCTTTTCTGTGACTAAAAAATCACGTCCCACAAAAACCACAGCCGGGGCAAGCGAAGGTAACACCAAAGGCCCCGACAACACATTCATACTGTAAAGGGGTTGCAACTCGATTCCACCGCGCGCTGGAAACTGCTTTCTGGGCGTGGCATTCTGTACGATGTTTCCATTGCTATGATTTGATTTCGAGCTTGTTTCTGTTTGTGCGAGAGTCTGTTTGGCAGCACTCTCTTCAACAGCTTCGGGAGCAGGCTTTTCGCCTTCGGGTGGAGTTGAAGAGCACCCCGCCAAGGTAACAAGAAGTGGCAAGAGCCCTTTGAACAACCTCATTGAAATGCGTTTGTTCTTTTCACAGCAGGCTGGCCCTCCGACAACTTGTACGAACATGATGAACTCCTCTTTTTGCAACTTGCTTGCTTTCGATCATGCAAGTATCGACAAAAAGAAAAGGAACCCACGGCAAAGTTTTGCCATGCCATGGGTCTGCTAGGGTTCACGTGTCAGCCAGTAGTCTCTTTCAGAATCCGTCAAAACTTTATCAAAGGTGCGCAACCAATTGAAGTTCACTCGGGTGTTGCCATACCCCTTGTAGGCGCGCTCTCCGTGATTTCTAAACATTCCATAATATCCGTAACGCGCGCCCAGAATAAATTCTCCAGCATAGAGATTGAGGTTGTTTCCAGCCCAAGGTGCACCACTGATGACCCGCACTCCATCGAGGTAGGCGTCGTAGGTGGTTGCCGAAAATGAAATCACCAAACTGTGCACGCCTTCCACCGTTCCAATGCTGCGTTGTCCGCGGAGTACAGTGGTTCCTGCATGAACTTCTCCTCCGTCTCCAGGAACGCTTAAGTATCCCGTTGTGCCATCTGCACCAAGCGAAAGACCAAAACGACTGGGTGTGGGTTCGAGGCTTATCGCACTGTCAGTGACCTTCAAAAAGTAACTTTCAGAAAGATCACGGTTGGTGTGAATTTCTTTTATAGGCTTGATAAGAAACACTCCAGGACGTCCAGGTACAGGAGAAATGACCTGATCGTAGTTTCCTGAATTTGCGCTTTGTTTCTGATATTTACTGGGCAGATCCCTCTTTCGCCAGCTCAATGTTGCCTTATTAAATTCCCAGATACTATTCTCAGAGTTATAATTCGTCGCCCAGTGATTTCCAGGAATCAGAAAAACATTCCGTGTGGGATCTTCCACGCCCACCATGCGGTGAAATTGAATGTAGGAGGTCGCATTGACGCCCGTTCCAAACGAACCATTCCATGCAGTTGAGGAATTGGTTGCTGTGAGGTTATTGACAAGGTAACACTGCCCAGGAGTTGAGTACGTGATCGACTGAATGCGATCCGTCATGTATACCCAAGCATTGTCTGTGTTTTGATATCCAATGAGCAACACGCGGCTTGCAACACTGTCCCACAGCATGATGGGTGGATATTTTGCGAAAATATCGTTAAATCCATTGAGGCTGTCGACGTTCGCCGGATTGCTTTCACACATGCGGAATGGTGCAGCAGCGGTATCATCGTTAGGGAGCTTCACCTCTTTAATCTTAAAATTACCGCTTTCTTTGACAAGAAACGAGAATCGAGGTGAAGGCAACAAGCGCCTTGACCGTGTCGAGGTACATGTACCCGGATCGGGAGCATCAAGTGCATAAGGTAACGAAGCTTCAAAGTAACCGCTTTTGAGAAGTGTGCTGCCTCCTTCCCAAGGAACCCGCACCGCCGACCAGGGTGCCCTAAAATTTGGATTGCTGTCAGCGTCGGTTAAATTGGTACAAATATTCTCTGGCATATAGACATCACTGCTGACAATATTTGACTTTGTCCATGAAGTTCCATCAAAGGTTCCCACGAGCTTGGGCCGTCCCCGGCCATAAACAGGCGTAGAATCGTTCCAAGTCGAAAGGCCCACGGTAAAGACTTTATCGAGTCCCCCGCTACTGTCTGTCATCGCAGCCATCGTATATTGGTCTGATCCCCAGCAGCACCACGAGAACATATTGGCTTGTCTCCACCAGTTTTCCCAAGGGAATTGCCTGGAAGAAATATCGGCTGGTGCGACATGTTTAAAGTCCCAAACACCTTTCGAAAAGGTATATTCGTGCCCCGTAGACTGCTGCATATGCACTGCGCCCGCGTTATTAAGCGGCGAAAGAACAGAATTTCCGGTGGGGTCATGGAGGGGCATTGCGGAACGCCATGAGGTTCCGTTCCAGAGCCAAAGGTCGTAGCTGCGTCTGTTAGGCGCTGAATTGTAGTTGTTATTGGCGTAAACACCGCCGTAATCAACCAACTCTTTGCGTTCCTTATCGTAACAAGGATAAGAGCCGTACATCGATTGCGGTGCCGCACTAGAAAGGTTCTGCACAGCCCAAGTATTGCTTGCAGGAGACCATTCAAAAATACGTTTGTGCTGAGTGTCCCAGTTTCCAAAGGAAACACCAATGCGCTGTTTCGTTTCGTCCCACCAAGCGTAGACGTTCGATACCGTACGGCCCGTTGCATAAGGGAGCGCGCTGGTTGCAACAACTTTGAACTGTGTTCCATCCCACTTCCAAATATCGGAGTTGCGCCAGTCACCTGAAATGTAGTTTGACATTCCAACAAAATAAACTCCCATGTGAGTACCTTCTTTGACAGTCACAAGTGCAGAGTTATATCCTGCTTCTTTAGGAAATGCAGCAGGTGTTGAATATGTCGATGTCCAACCCGTTGCAGCATCATAGTGCCAAACCTTGTCGGTACGGGAATCATACTGTCTGTCATTCATAAATCCGTAACGACCGCCCAACATCATCATTTTCTGCTTAAAGGGGTCATAAGTCATCGCCTGTCCTGCAAATCGACCGGGTTGTCCCGCGTTACGTTGCAAGTCGGGCGAAGGTCCGGAGTTTGCCATCTTCCAAGTTTTTCCGTCCCACTCCCAGGTGTCTGCCATGACTTTGTTGTTTTTGACACCACCGTAAAGCATCACTTTGCGTGTCAACGGATTGTAAGCTAGCTCAGGGTAACTGCGAGGAAACGGATTGGTTGTGCTTTCTGGATAAATTTCAGAAAGATTTTTTCCGTCCCAGGCCTGCAATCTGTAAGCCCTTGCACGTTCGCGGTAATTGTTTCCGAGTGAATGGACGTCTGTTCCAAAATCGAGATCCTGCGCGCCCATAAACAGACAAACCTTTTCATTTTCATCAAAGACGCTGGATGCCCCTGGGTTTCCAAGGGTTCCGGCAATGACGGGATTATTATCCCAGCTGTTCCAATATCCCCACCGTGGGCCGGAATCCAATGCAAAAATGGCAGCCCCTTCGGTGTTTTGAACCGTGTCCGGTTTGAGTTCAAACTTCATGGCAATGGTACGCCCCGCTTTCGGAGCAAATTGTCCGGGCATCGAAGAACGCAAATAATCGAAGGGAGTTTCGAGGCTTGCAAGGCCTTCCTGTTGAAAGGCTCCCAGGCCCAAAACATCAGAGAACTGACCTCCTCCGGTAAGGCTTTGAACGAAGTTCTTAGAGGTGTCTTTCTGTGTAAAGTTAAACGTCGCACCCACAAAAGATCTCTTTGTCAACACTGCATTACTCACCGAAGTATTTTCATCGGTGTATGGACATCCCAAGCAAACTGCACGAACCATAAAATACAGTTCACCTTCGGGAATCACATCGGTATCGCCCCCGCCGATGTAAAGATACTGGTCTGCCGCATCAGCATCGTGGACGGAATCACCCTTGGGGATCTCCTGAAACACGCTACCTGCCAACATCTTATCGACGTCAGGGTTCATCGACATGTAGACTCTGTAAAAGTCGATGTCGCCTTGCGGAACTGTTGCAAATTTAAGTCTGACTTTTGAATTTCCCGTTGCCGGCCAAGTCAAAGTGGGGGCACAATTATCGCCGTCGCAGATATCGTTGCCAGCACTTGCAAGACCACTGAATGAAATTTGCTCATAGGAAGGAAACACACAGATAGGAGTTTTTGCTTCCGTACTCGCCAAAAAGTAATTGCTATCCTCGTATCCCGAGCGCACAAGGTAACAGTTCCACTGGCCGAGCACTGCGGCATTATCATTTGTTAAAATGTCACTTATTGAAACGCCTGCACGCAGAACTTTTGAAAGAAATGCACCTTCAAATCCACTGAAATTGCTCTTGACAGCCGATGCACTTTGCACAGCTCCAATTGCCGCATTCTTGTCGGTTCCCACTGCGCGGAACACAAAAACTCTGTCCCAGAATCCAGCGGCATTGCCCTTAATAACAAGCTTTGTTTTAGGAGCCACGCCCGCAACTTTCTCAAGGGTCGCACTCACAAGTCCATCGCCTGTAGGCAGATCTGGCCTTAACACACGCCCTGCTTCGGTTTGTTCTCCACTCTTGTATTCACTGTTTCCATTCACATACACAGCACGAACGCGCGCATAGTAAGCTTGATGTGCAACCAGTTTAGATTGCGCAGGATACGCTTTGTCGTAGGCGCTTAAGGTTGCACTGATTGTTTCGATGTTGGTGCCGTCAAATGCAAGCGGATTCCATGAAAAAGAAGAGCTGTTGGAGTCGGTTGAAATTGCAAGCTCATACCGCGTAAAGGGAGCTCCCGCTTTTGCCCAACGTGCAGTGAGCTTTTCAAAGCCATTCACATTGCCGGGGATATTTTCGAGAATCGAAATTCCTGAAAAGAGCGGAGCACTCGCCGTCGGAGTCACACACAATGCTCGCGTATTGTCGGACATCAGGAATTTATTTCCACTGACAAACGCAGCACGTAAAAGGAAACATGTCGAAACATCTGCGGGAATCGCCGAAGCGCCTGTGTAGGTTTTGGAAGTTATTCCCTTGGCCACTTCGGTAATATGGTAACGAGAGTCTGCGATTTCCGCTGTTGAAATATAGTTATCTGCCATGAGTGTGCTGATTTCAGCCATCACATCACTGCGTGTCCCTTGCATTTTCCAGAGTAAATAGCGATCGTAAACCCCACCGAGATCAGGATCAGCATTGGGAGCATCCCAGCTCAGTTGAACTTCTCCGATTCCCGCCAAAAATACGATAGGGTCGAGTCCAGTTTGTTGTGGAGCTAAAGGTGTCGTGCGCGCAGATTTCTGAATGCTTTCGCCTGCGGTAACAACCTGGTTTCCAACCACATACACAGCGCGGATGCGCACATAATAATCGGTGTTGGCAGTCAAACCTGGGATGGCATACTGCGCGGTTTCGCGCGCACTTCCCAGCACATCTTGCCAGTTTTCAGGGTTGGGCGAAGTGCCCACAGCATATTGATACTTTGTGAAGTTTTCCGTTGCCGGAGTCCATTTCGCCACAAGGCTTGTGAATCCAAAGGCATCATTGGGTGCCTTCAGATCAGAAATACCGTCAAACAAGGGCGGTTTGATAATAACATCTGCGCATTTTACAACGGCATTTGAAGAGTCGATAAAACCGCGCGCATCGGTGTAACCAAAGCGAACAAGGTAACATACATGGTCGCCGGACGCGAACCCTGAATCGACATATTCAGTCGTCGATATATTACTCATTTCATTATAGGGCGCTGTGGCATAGGGAGGATTATTTGCAGCTTGTCTGGTGAGATGTGCAAGAACATCCGTTTCTGCAGAAACACCCTTGGCTTTGAACATGTAAATGCGGTTGAACAAACCACCGTTGTTGGGCGGCTGCCATGTCACTTTAACCTGTGTGTCGTTAATTTGGGTTACACTTGCAACAGCATCTCCGGCAGGGGCTTTTGGAGTGGTAAGTACCTGAACCCAAGCGTCTCCTCCTGCTGTCAGTTGTGGGATTCCGTTGCCGGGATTAAAGCGGGCACGAACCCTGAAATAGTAAACCTTATTTGCCGTCAGACCTGTGAAAGAGTGCGACAAAGTATCTCGCGAAGTTTTAAGGATGGGCTGAGCACTGGAAAAGAAATTTCCGGTATTGTTTTCGTCTACATAGTCATTGATTTGAGCATAACTTACTTCGTAATCGGTGAACGAACCCTGTGCTTTATCCCAGTAAATTGTAACCTGGTCGAATGCACTGCCCCCTTCACCCAGTTTTGGATTATTCTTAATACCCGCAAATTCAGGTGCTGTTGCAACAGGTTTTGTACACTTAAATCCGCCATTTGTTGCCACACTGCGCACTTCAGACTTTGGAGAGTAAAGAGTCAGAACTGTAAAGCAATAACGGATATTGGTGGTCAGACCACTCACCACAGCTTGCCTGACCCCTGCCTGCAGCGTTCCTGAATTTGAAATGTCAGCAAGATTTTCTGGCACTGTAAAAGTGGTAACGGCCTCATCGGCAATAGCCTTGTAGAGAACGACAAATGAATCGAAAACTCCATTTGCTTCAGGGTCGCCCCAGGCCACATCAACACTGTTAAGTCCGGCAGTTCCACTCTGAGGTGCGGCAGTGAGCGCACCTGCAAACGTTGGTGCCTGTTCCTTCAGTGTCACACCGGGAATGATGACTCGGTTGTACTCCGAACCGACAATTGCAACACCTTCTTTGCGCACAGCGCGCACAACAAAGCTATAGGTTGTATTTTGGCTCAGACCCGTGACAACCAACTCCGAGAGCCCGCCATCGATTTCCTTGCAGGACTTCAGGGAAGGAGAGTCCCAATTTCCGGCACAAGTGTCATAGTTAAATTCAAATTCTTCACCGCGATCGGAGGAGCCAAAGACTCGATAGACCCGATAATGAGTGGCATTTGAAGCAGAACTCCAGCGCAAATGGACGCTTGAAAGGCCTGCTACACCAGGGCGAGGAGTGACACTGGCAAGACCCGCAAACAGTGGTCCCTGTGCCGAAAGTGTCGTAACACCCAAATATTGAGTGTTCTTTTCTTCATTTCCCGCTGCATCCGCAGCACGCACGGCAAAGGAATATTGTTTCGCAGGAAGCAAGCCTGTTACGATAAATGAACTGACCCATTTTCCCGTAATATCGCGGGGTGATAAGATGGCAATAGGCGCAGAGATATTCGCAGTATCGTAAACCCGAAATTCACTGATATCATTATTGACCGTTTTCGACCAAAAGAGCTGAACGCTCGAATCTCCCACGGCATAGGCAGACGTCAAACCCGCAAAATCGGGTGCTACAACATCCTTTGTTTCTTTAAGTACTGCATTTCCATCGACGTTTCCAGCCTGATCGAAGGCCTTCACAACATAATAATATGTCAAGGCATGATTGGGAGGATCTCTATCGTAACTTGTGACTCCACCCGCAAGCGTTGCAACTGGGGTTGTTCCCAGTAAAACAGCGATATTATTAGAAGTCGATTCATACACTTTATAAACGATATTTTGCACCGCGGTTCTGTCGTCAGTTGCAGCATTCCACGACAGACTAATATTGAATCCCTTCATTTCGGCAGTGCGAAATCCCCCAAAAGCCGGTGCTTGGCTATCAGGCGACTGCACTTTCATGACCGAATTTTTTTCCATGGCGTTTTGTGTGTCTAAGGCACGAACGACATAATGGGTATAGACTGCGGGATTTACATTGTCATCTGTTGTTGAAGTTTGGCCTTCTGCAGTGCTCTTGTAAAGGCATTCTGCGCAAGCGACATTTGAAGCCGTTTCCGTGCTATAAGTCGTTTCCAGTTTATAAATGTTATAGCGAATTTGACTTGAAGGATCTTTGTCATCACTGGCAGAGAGCCAAGAAAGACTCACACTCCCCGACGGATTCAAGACAAGAGATTTAACACCCGCATAAACCGGAGGTGAATTTCCAGGAAGTTCCTTCACGGTAGCGTTGGTGTCGCCGACTTCTGCCTCATCAAAGGCACGAATACCAAAATAATATGTCTTCCCAGGATCTTCAATATTGAGGGTTTGCACGGTAACAGCGCCCTTGATGCTCAACACAATGTTGCCTTGAACAAAGAGCTGCGCAGCAGTGACAGGCGCACTGCCAATGGCCACGGCCATGCGGAATATTTTATAGGTCAAAGCATTATTTGGAGTGCGGTCATCGGAAGCTTCGGGCCACTTTAAGGTGACAGCTTTTTGATTTACACTTTCAAGGCTTGTTAAACCAGGAAAAACAGGTGCTAAATTCGTTCCCAAAGACACTTCTTGGGTATTTATGCTTTCGATTAAAGTCTCATCGACTGCACGAATGACATAAGCATAGTCTTGTGCCCAATCAACCTGGGAGTCTTGGTATGTCAAACGGTTTTTACTCAGCGCTGCGAGCAGTGTCGTTGAATTAAAGACGCGCACCGGCAACGGCTGACCCGGAACAGGTTTGAGAAATCGATACACTTTATACGAAATATTTTCTGCCTTCGTGCGATCGTCTGTCGCTGGACTCCACTGAATTCCAATGGAACGCGGGTTACTCAGGATCGACATCCCCGAAACTTGTCCGAATGTCGGAGGATCGTTGGGCGGCAAAGAAACAGCTTCGTCGCCTTCGCTCATTCGATTTGCTTCGTCGACTCCACGCACAACATATGAATAAGCACTCTCAGAATTGATAGAGGTGTCTACAAAACTGCGCACTCCTGGAGCTGTGGTTTCAAGAGGTTTTGAATAGTCAAAGTTCGCAGCATTTGGAGAAGAAGAACGATATATTTTGTAAACGATCTGCGAAGGAGTTGTAATATCGTCGCTTGCAGAGGGCCAAGTAATGCGGGCACCCTGCTGATCAACATCCCAACGGACCGTGGGTGGGCCTGACATTACAGGCGGCTGATTCGCCACCAGCACAACCGACTTTGTATTTTGATCTTCGAAGTTTAACTCGTCCATCGCTCGAACGGCATAAACCCATGTTTTATTAGGGTCAAGTGAAGCATCTTCAAAACGCAAGATGCCCGACGCAGTTTCTGCAAGGGGAGTCGTATAGTCAAATGCAGGTTTAGTCGACTCACGTCGATAAATACGGTAACGGATATTGCTCGGTTTAGATTCATCATCCATCGCACTGCGCCACTGCAACTGCGCCGAAATTCCAACGAGTCGCACGCTGTCTAAGCCCAAAAACGTGGGAGGAGTTTCGCCTGTATTTAATCTTCGAACCATGAGATTGGAATCGCTGTTTTCAAACTTATCGAACGCACGCACGCTGTAATGGTAAACTTTATTTGCAACCAACGTACGGTCTTCAAAAATGGGCAGCCCCGTGACTTGTGTCAGCGGCATTTTATAGTCAATTTCCTCAGGTTTTTCGGCTCTAAAAATCCGATATATTACGGTATTAGCCGGTGACTTATCATCTTGAGCGTGCTCCCATGTGAGAACCGCAACAGGTGAAGTATTTTCGCGACGATAAGTTACGCTTGCAAGACCTGCAAAGACAGGCGCCTGATTATCGATAGGAAGTTCTGCTTGCTGAAGGTTGCGTTCTTCATTCTCTTGCTCATCGAGAGCACGAACGAGGTAATAGTAAAGGACACCGTCTTCCAATGACGAATCCGTATAATTTAAATCCCCAGGCTTCGTCGTCGCATAGGGTTTCGAAAAATCATATCCCCAGGGCTTACTCGCTCTATAGACGCGGTAAACAA
Source organism: Silvanigrellaceae bacterium (assembly GCA_044237915.1). Classification (GTDB taxonomy): domain Bacteria; phylum Bdellovibrionota_B; class Oligoflexia; order Silvanigrellales; family Silvanigrellaceae; genus JBIIEI01. The sequence continues at coordinate 39,109 of JBIIEI010000025.1, forward strand.
TATTTGAAGGACGTGAAATCGCGTCTGTGGCGGCATCCCATGTCAGCACGGCACCAAACTTGCCCTGCATGCCCAGCATCTGCCCTACCCTATCCAGCAGGGAGTTGTAGGGAACCGCATTGATAGTTTTAATACCCGCGAATTTTGGTGCTTCTTGGTCTTTAGAAATACTTCTGTCTTTAAAGTATTTCTCTTTGTCGATGCACACTTCCTTCTTGTTCACATCTTTCTTGGAAAAAAGCTGTTGTGAGACCTTAACAAGGTAACAACGTGGAAAAATGGTATTGCCCACAAGTTCTTCGGTATAAGAAGATCCATCAGTCACAGTTGTCGCTGGAATTTCTGGGAAATTGGCTTCGTCAGCCCCCACTTTGCGAAAAATTTCATAGCTCGAACCACGGGCAGGCACCTGTGTCCAACGCACCTGAATGCGTCCTAAATCATCTCCGTTCACAGCGACAACGCCTTTAAAAAGCCAATTGTCATCATCTGCTAAACACTTACGCCTTGGCAACGGTTTGCCCAGGGGATCCGACTTCATCGAAGCCGTCACACGGTAACAAAACGGATTTCCAAAGGGGATATCGCTCGTCGTATAGGTATAGGACGTCGTTCCGGGCACGTGCTTTAAAGTTTGTATCTGCCGCTCACTCAAAATCTTCGCAGTGAGCGCAACAGCCTCCGTCGTAGAGGACCCATCAACACTCTCTTCAAACAGAGTGTATTCCTCAGCTCCAGAAAGCCCCCGAAAGTCAATTCGAACGTTTCCGTTCTCATCGCGTGCCGCAGTGACAATACCCGAAGCTTTCACTTCGCCCTCATCAAGGGTGTTTTGCAACAACCCAGACGGATTGTTGTCACTACAGGACAGCAATAAAGTAACTGAACTCGCGAAAGTCATAACTCTTCGGATGAAAGATACTTTGAGCATTTTTATCTCACCTCTGGCATCGGAGTCCCAACCTCAACGGTCAGATGAACAGACTCCCCTGCATTTCCATAGAGGTTCGGTAAACAATGCAGCGACCTTTAGAAGCGCCAGCGCGCGCCGCAAAATATGTTGAGAAGATTGGTTTCCAGAGTCGGTTGGGTCGTTCCTAAAAGGAAGGTCATGAAGCGGCCTTCCAGAAATGCAATGAACCCCTGTTCATTTTCGTACAGGGTTTTTCCGGAAAGGAGGCTGTTGAGTGGAAAGTCTAATCCCAGCCCCATTGCTCCACCAAGAGCTGTGGCTGTTACTTTTTGAGTGAGGCCATCGCGGTCGCGGATAAGTGAACTGTACTGGCTAGCACCCGCTGAGGCACTGATATAGGGAAGAAACCATGCACGTGAACCAATGGCAACGATGCGCTCGCCTGGGAGGCCGTCAACGGGTCGGAAAAGAAAGTAACGACTTCCCACCGTGGACACCAAGAGATCGACCCCACCCAAGGCAGGTGAGTAGCTGATCGCAACGTCAACGAAAAATCGCAAATTCTCGCTGCCCACTTCCGCACTGGGATTCAGTAACACGGGGAATGACACCGAAGACGAGCGCAAGGCACGGCCCGCATTTTTGCTGGTTGCTTCCCCGAGCCCAAAGCCATAGCCGAGAGAAAACTGCCAAACCAGGGCGCTTGCCTTTTGGGTTGTAAAAATAAGGTAAAGTAACAGCGCGAGGATTCTCAAAAGGATTATCTCCGTATCGAATTCAATAGCCCACGAGCCTCAGAGTCGTCTGGATAAACCTGGATCGCCCGTTCGAAATCCTGAGCTGCTTCTGTGCGTTTGCCCTTGAGAAGCCGAAGCTTGCCCCGCAGAGTAAAGGCGCTTCCGGGAAGTTGCTCTTGAGGAATTTCAAAAAGAGAATTGACTGCTTCCTCGGCCTCCGTAAGAGAATTCATACTCAAATGCCTTTGAGCCAAAGTCAAAAGACGTGCAACGTTGTGATAATTCTTTTGCAAGTTCCCTTTTTCTTGTTCCAGATCTGCCAGAATACGCGAAAGTGAGCGCACCTGATTTTCGGCTTGCGCCAAGCGACCTTCGGAACTCAAGAGCGGTCTGGGAAGCGTGAAATCAAGCTGTGTTTTATCGATGCCATCAGCCATATACACATAAATAGTTTCGTAGCCCGGAGAAGAAATGCGGTAAAGTTCGTTTTTAAGTTGGGCTCCAGAAAGGGCCTGTTCTCCAATTCCCAGGCCTTTTGATTGAGCACGCGCATCACGACCTGGAAGTAACGCAATTTCTGCGTTTTTAGGATTGGTCTTTACAAACACAGTGGAGGCACAGCCTGCCGACATGCAAAGCTGCATTCCCAGTCCAAGGATCCAAACTCTCCACCCGCCATTAAACATATATAAAAACACCGTTTTGTCCGGAGAATTTCTCTTCATGATAACTTTCCATTCATTTTAGCAACGGTTCAGCCGACCTACAACTTGTCGCGCGTCATCGTGTCGACAGAGCAAGAATGTTTGGGAAGTTACCATGACGAAGGAGTGTCAGGGATGCGGAACTCACCGACAAGCAACAGAGAGTTGACTCTGCGTTGCCTTCAGTGGCCACTTATAATTCTTTCTGTTTCCTTATTCGCCATGGCGACTTACGAAACAAGAGCCTGGGCACAGTCCTCCGGGGCGAAAGTCTCGGAGTCTGCTGCGAAGCTTTCGAAAAAGAGTCTCGCAGAATATAAAGAAGCCGTCGAACGGAGGGTTCGTGAAGCCCTTCTTGAAAAAGTAGATGAATTTCTATCGCGCCGATTGGAACGTTCTTCCTACGTCGTCGACATCAGTGTCGACATCGATCAAAAGAAAATTCAAGGGGAACTCAACAACCTACAAGGCGCAGACCCCTCTGTTCTGATTCGGAGCACGTCCACACGCCGTTACGAAGAATTGCGCTCGTATTTGAGTCAGGTCGAAATCTCCCTCAGTTTCTCTGATAAACTGAGCCCCGCTGAGTCGGCACCCGTTGTCAAAAGCTTACAAAGCTCTTTGGCCATTGGAGACAATGCACCTGAAATTGTGAAAACACGCACAACAAAGCTTCCTGAAAGTACCCAGGAACGTGTCTTTAAAATGCAGGCTTTGGAAGCACAAAAGCAACAAAAAACTAAAGAACTGATGGAAAGCCGCCTCAAGCAACTCGAGCACGAACTTAAAATAAAGGAACTTGAGCATCAGCACACCCTCAGTAAAGCCAAAGATAAAGGTCCAGATAAAAATGAAAAGCCAGGATCTTCTCCTGCTTTAGGAAGTACACCCAGTTCTCCGCAAAATTCAGAAATTGATGAACTCAAAACTCAGATCATCGAAGAACGCCGAAAAAGGCTCGAACTTTCAGAACTGCTTTCCAAAGAGACCTTGAAGGAACGCATTTCTCGTGAAATGCCCCTTGTGCTCCGCACCTCTTTTGCCGGCGGAATTCTTGCCATTGGACTGCTTTTGGCAAGCCTCATTTTTGGGATGCAACTCGTGCGCAGTTCACGCGCCTTGGCCCTGGGTATTCGCCAAACCTTTGACAAATTCGGCGAAACTCTGACCAAACCTGGAGCAACTGGTCTTGGAAGTTTAGGAATGGGAGGAGCGGATAAAAAAGAAAAAAACCCACGGGAAAAAGCACAGGGCCGTAAAAACGACGACCCCGAAAATCCCGATGATGAATCTAATGAACGGAATGAAAAACTCGCACAAGATGAGCAGGACTTAGGTCTTTTAAAGGGCATCGACGAGGTTGTTGAAGACATCCGCGAAATGGTGGAACAGGATTTAGGCATCACTTCAGCCCTGCTCTCAAAGCTCGTCGAGCAAAAGGATTTCGACCGCGCTTTCGTACTGCTTGATCTCTGTGGGCCCGTGCTTGCCAAAAAAGTTTTTGCAACCCTTAGCGAACAAGTGCAAAGAAATCTTAAGCGCCGCTACTATGCCTCCGACTTGAAACGGACCCCACTTAAAAAGATCTTTATTCAAGCCCTAGGTCTACGTTCTCAGCTTTTTACAAGCTCTGTTCTCATCGAAAACGAAACAGAAAAAGGCCTTTTGCGCATCTTGCTTTCACATTCCGACGCCGAACTTGCAACTGCTTTGGTTGCCGTAAAACAAGATTTAGCCTTAGCTCTGCTTGCATGGCTCCCCGCAGAACGAGTCATTCTTATTTTGCGCTTGTTACCTGCAGATTCAGGAGCGGAGCTCAGGCGAAATCTCTCACGCATGGTGAAAGAAAATATTTCGCTCTCCGAAAAAGATCTCGCCATTTTGCTTTCTTGTTTACAAGACGCAACCAAGCGCCGTTTCGAAGAAGTCACTTCGTACTTCAAACAGATGCTGCGCGAAGTCGATGAAAGCGAATACAACGATATCGTCAAAGGACTTGAAACCGACCCTCGCCTCTGTATTGCCGTGACAGGAACCCGCGCCACAACAGAGGATCTTTGGGCGCAACCTTTGGACATCATCGAAAAGCTCTTTGGAGAACTCGACCTCGAACTCGTTGCTCTGTTTCTTTATGAAGCGCCCGTCCACGTCAAAACAGGGCTCCTGGGACGCGTTCCGGAACGTAGAAAACTCATGCTCGAAGATTCTCTCCAAGGTCTGGAAGGCAATGAGCATCACCGCATTAAGAAGCAACAATTGCTTCCGCCTTTGAGAAAAGAGATTCTCAAGCAGCTTGCTGATTTGGCAGACGCCGGAACTGCAGAATTGCCTTCACTCAAACGCTTGATCAAGAAGATGGAAGATCTCGAAAGAGAAAAATCTGCGGCGTGAGGATGGAGGGGTATTGCGTTGAGAAAAAGCTAGACGCTTCTCTTTTGTTTACTCAATTTTTCTGCAAATAAGGGAAAGAAAAATTTCCCTAAGGAATAGGCAATATAGTCAAAACTCAGTACAGAAACCACTGCAATCAACCACGGGTTTGGATCAAACATTCCCTGAAGCGACGGAAAATTACTTTCAAGTAAATAATGTACAATCAAAAAATGAAAGACTGGAATCATCACTCCACGAAAAATCATCCCCGAGAGGTCAAGAGCATATTCACCTACGGATTTATTGCGAAAATGAATTCTATTTTCATGTTTAATGAGGATTATTCCAACAAAAAACCAGAAACAGACAGTATTTACGAATAATGAAATCACACAATCCTCAATTCAGAGCTTTACTAAATCACAAGGCCGCAGTCGAACATTCGCACCAGAAACTTCACGATTTTGTCCCACAACTGTGAAAGTCACATCCCCATTCCCCGCTCTGACGATCGAGAGTTTGAGCGGACCGTAGGGGCCCTCAAGGACTTGAAAAATTGAGTGATCTTCTGCAGTTCTTACAAGTTGAGCGCTGAAAGCACGATTTTCTGGGAATGGGATGACTTGCGTTACTTTAAGTGAACCGTCTATACCCAAACTTTGCTTTTCAAAACCAACTCGCCCTGTAAATGCAATTTTATATTTTGAATCCGAAGTTTTCTGGACCTGTAACGCCATGTTGGGCTTTCGGCAGCTGACAAGAGAAACAACTTTTTCTCCTTTAGAAAACACAACCATGCCTTCTGTTTTTGAGAGATCATCGGCCTGTTTTCCACACGAAACAGCCATCAAAACGGGAAATAAGGACAACAATAGAATAGAATTTACTTTCACCATAGACTCCTCAAGAGGCCGAAACACCCCTCGATAGCTCTGACTCCTGGCGTTGTCAACCGATAAAATAAAGGAACAGAACAGGAGGTGACATTTCATAGAAACGACAAATTTAAGTAACGAACTCTTCAATTCGAGTTACTACCTAAATTCGGATCCCAATCTCAAAGCAGCTCTCCAGAACAATTCTTTTCGCGCCCGCGAACATTTTTATGGGGCTGGACTCAAGGAAGGACGCAGAGGATCTGCACTCTTTGACCCCAAATTTTATCTCAACACATACCCCGATCTCAAGAAATCTATGGGAGCAAACTACGAAGAAGCGGCTCAGCATTGGATGACAACAGGGAGATTTGAAGGCCGCAAAGGTGCTCCTTAAAAATTGCTGATTTTTTTTGTAATTTGAATTCGTTCATTTATAAAAGCCATGGCTATTTGTACTGATTCAAAAAGGAGTTCCAGCATGACCACTCAGCCCAAACTCACATTTTTCCATGCGCCACACACCCGAGCTACGGGAGTGCGCATTCTTCTCGAAGAACTTCAGGCGCCCCACGAGCGGGTGTCGTTCGATGCACAACGCGGCGGGCTTGATACGCCTAAATACCTCGCAATCAATCCCATGGGAAAGGTGCCATGTTTACTTTATGGCGAAACTATTATCACCGAACAACCCGCTATTTACACGTTCCTTGCCGACACCTACCGCCATCATCAGATCCACTCGCCTGCACTCGACGAGCTTGATCGTGGCGCATTTTTACGTTGGATGTCCTTCTATGGCTCATGTTTCGAACCCGCCCTCACCGACCATGCGATGAAGCGCGAGCCTGCAAAGGCCACGATGTCACCTTATGGGACATACGAAACCACCATGAGCACCCTACGCGAACAGCTCACAAAGGGGCCGTGGTTTTTGGGCAAACGCTTCACGGCACTCGATGTTTTGTGGGGCAGTTCTTTAGGATGGATGCTTGGATTCAAAATGCTTGAAGGTGACACATCTGTGTTCGAAAATTATGTTCAACGTGTGCGGGAACGCCCTGCTTTTCGCGAAATCCCTGCCCTCGACGATGCACTTGCAGCCGAGTTCGCGAAGGCGGCAGCTGCGAAAGCCTAAGAACAGGCAGCTCTCTTGAGTTTTTCGACAGTTTGACCGAAGCTGAAAAATTGCTGATTAGAAACCGCACAGGCGTTTTGAAAAAGGAGAACCACGCGGAAAACGGCCTTCAGTCTGGATTTATTCCCAGTGCTTGAAGAGTCCAAATTCCGCCCCCATGGAAGCTTGACCGCATTTCCTACAAACGAACAGCATCATCGCGCAGCCAAAGTGGTTGGGCAGAGCTGTTCCCTTGTTACGGCGGTCTTGCATGTCAACCTCCATTTCAGTCATCGATCTGCGTTACGTTACTTCAGACGGCGAGCCTTTGTTCAAGGGGCTTAATATTCCTTCTTTCTCCGGAGGGCTCGGTCTCGTCGGCCGCAATGGATTGGGAAAAACCACCTTGCTCCGCCTTCTCGCCGGGGAACTTATTCCCACTTCTGGACACATCACCGGCGCGGCCACCGTGATTCACATCCCTCAAGATCGCAGCTACGAACGCGAGAACGAAACCGTTGTCGACGTGTTGGAACTGGCGTCGGCATGGCGGGCTCGGTGCGCATTAGAACAGGGAAATGGAGTTCCCGAAGATGCCGAGACAGCTTCGGACGTTTGGGATCTTGAAGAAAAATTGGCCCTGGCATGTGATCAATTAGGGCTTCCACTGCTACTCCCGGAGACGAAAATATCGGTGTTGAGCGGCGGTGAACGATCTCGACTGCGGCTTGCGCGTTCCCTCCTTGCTGGTCAGGTCGACTTGTTACTTCTCGATGAACCCACCAATCATATCGATGCGTCGGGAAGGCGTTGGCTTTACAATTATTTGTCACAATATCGCGGGGCTTTTGTGGTCGCAAGCCACGATCGTGCGCTGCTTGAACTCACCGACGCGACGGCAGAAATTTCGGTGACAGGGTTGCGTTTTTATGGTGGCCCTTATTCTTTTTACTTAGACCGGCGCGAAGAGGAGAGGAAGGCCTTGCAGCGTGCCGCGCAAGGGGCCCAAGAAGCGTGGGAGCGCGCTCAAATTGTTGCGCGAGAAACACGTGAACGGCAAGAGAAACGCACGGCGCGTGGACGGCGCATCGCACCGGATGCAGGAATCCCACAGATCCTCATCGGCATGCGTAAACGGAATGCGCAGCTCACCGCAGCACGTCTTGGCGAAACTCATGAACGCAAACTTGAAGTTGCGAAGCAGCGTTACCTTGAAGCACGCGCCGCACTCCCCACAAACGAGACGCTGCGCCTGGATCTGGAATCATCGATCGTGCCCGCAGGTCGAACGCTCGTGGATCTGCGCGAAGTTAACATTGAATTTCCCGACACCACACGAGAACTTTGGACGCGTCACTTCAATTTGCAAATCGTAGGACCCGAACGCGTTGCGATTATCGGGCGAAATGGGTGTGGAAAATCGACGGTGCTTTCGTTCATCATTGGAAATAAAATTCCCACACAGGGCGAAGTCGTGCGGGGAGCAGGGAGATTTGCAATCCTCGATCAAGAAGTTTCGTTTCTGCGTCCTTACGAAACTCTTCTCGAAAATATGAAGCGGGCGCGTCCGGATGGAAGCGATCATGAATTGCGCATCCTTCTCGGTCGCTTCCTTTTTCCAGGCGACGCCGTGTTTCGCCTCGCAAAAACCCTCAGTGGCGGAGAGCGAATGCGTCTTGGATTGGCTTGCCTTCTTGGCTCATGTCAAGCGCCACAATGCTTGCTCCTCGACGAGCCCACCAATAATCTCGACCTCGAAAGCACGGCTGTCCTCGTGGACGCTCTTTCGCAGTTCAAAGGCGCTCTTGTCGTTGTCTCCCATGACGAAATCTTCCTGGCGGAAATCGGTGTCTCGAGGCGTGTAGAATTGCGATAAGCATCCATTGACGGATTAGCTCTCGAAGCATCACCAATGCGCTTTGTTACCTTAAAGTGGAGCGCCGCGAATCTCAAACGACCTTCTGAACCGTCTGCAAATCGGAGCTCATACCAGCCACTCATTAGAAATACTCTTCAAATTATTGTAATTTTTCCAACTTTTCTACATGCTGCATGAGTTCGTCTAAAGCAAGTGGCCGTTTCGGAATGCTTCCCATAATGTTTTCGATTTTAATCAACTCGTCCCTACCCATTTCTAAACTGGAGCAAAGAATGACAGGAAGTGGCGCAATCTTCCGTGCAAGATCTACACCATTCATTTGAGACATTTTATCGAAGTGATAATCAGAAATGATCAGTGCATTTCCCTCAGTCATACTGGGGTCTAACAATTGCGCTTCGAAAAAATTTTCAGGTGATTGAAAGGTCAGCACAGAAACACCTTTCAGTTTGGCAGACCAAGCAGCAAGTATGGGGCGAGAATCATCGAGTATGATGATTTTTTCGGGAATGCCCGCCGAAACTCTTTTTGAATGAGGATGTCGGACCGACTCCAAATGTTGCACTTCATTAAAGAGCTTAACCTCACAAGAGGATTTTGGAAAAGGCTCTTGGCATAGATCAATATGAATATCGCTTGACGGCAAAAGAAAGTGGAATTCTACACCACTCTCGTGAGAAGAAGTACACCAGATACGTCCACCAAGTTCTTCAACATATTTTTTAGCAATAGACAACCCTAAGCCAGTTCCTTTGGGTTTGTCTTTTGTGTAAAAGAGTTCGAAAATCTGCTCTCTTTCACTTTCAGCAATGAAAGATCCGAAATTACCAATAGTCACATGAGTAAAATGACTGCCATGCTCTAAAATCTCTTTGGTAGAAAACCAAATTGTCCCATCCAACTTCACCGCTTCACATGCATTTGTTATAATATTTGTCAAAATCCGCGACAATTTTTTTCGATCAGTAAGTGATTTATACTTATGATCAAAAGATGGTTTAAAAGTGATACTATGATTTAAATGAAATGACGCTATCACCATTTTTGTACATTCATGAATTTCATTTCTGATGTCAATTTCAGACAAGTCTAAAGCGCGGTCATTTAGAGCATCAAGAATATCGGTGACGGTGGAATTGATCGTGCTTAGACTTTGCTTGACTTCCACAAGGTGTTCTTTTGTTTCTGCAGCAGTATCTTTTGTTTCAAGAACTGCAATAACAGATTCAAATATTGAAAATGGCCTTCTGATATCATGGGAAATCATTTGAATTGTCTTTTTTAGTGAGTCGAATTTTGCTTCCGAAATCCGAATTTTTTCTTCATGCATCACTTTCTGCCGTTCTTGAAGCCTCATTCGATAGGCTAGAGAAAGACTAAACAAAATAGCCTCCATCACAGAACCCAGGTTTATTGCATGAAAGGTCCAAAATGTATGCGGCAAAATACCAAATTCACGCAAACTAAAAATGCCGACCCCCAGAAACAGAGCTGAATACGAAATTAAAAGGTGAAGCGCAAATGGCGTTTTTTTTATTAAAATAACCCCAGTTGCCAAAGAAATAAATGATGATAAAGCTATAGTAAAATACATAAACAAGTTACCAGCTCTTGTCATCGGAAAAATTTGTATTCCAACAGAAATCATCGCAAATACGATGAGCATATTATGCAATTTATTTAAAAAGGAATTATACCTGTAAATTTCTAGAAATCTTTTTGAGAATAAACTTGAAAAAGCTACACATAAACATGGAAGAAATTTAAAACTTGTCTGTACAATCTGACCACTTCCTAAGTTAAAAAACAACCCATTTAACCATATACAGGTTGCCAGAGCCACGGAAATATATATTGAGTATAGAAAGTAATTTACATCTTTTATAAAAATGTAAACAAAGAAATTGTAAATTATCATCACAAACATGATGCCAATGGTAAAGACATAGATTGCGAGATACTTGAATGCCGACTTCAACAGCTCTCTCGCGGACTTCAGTTCAATGGGTACCGGAAGTGGCCCATCATTTTCGAGATACACGAAATGTTCAGTAATTTTTTCAGAAGATGCAGGGAGTGCAGAGACAAAATTCACGTAGGGAAGTCGCATTCCGAGCAAAGGAATCTCTTTTTTTGCATCGCTGAAATGCACGGAACCGTCAACAGCTCGAAACCCAACTTTTACCATATCAAAATGTGGGTAGGGAAACTCAAGAACCAACGGAAACTGTGAACTATTTTCGAGGCGAGAATAAAACTTGAGCCAAACTTTACGTTGTGAGTATCCAAAATTAAGAGTCTGAGTGGATGGCAACCATTTTTCATCGGCGATTCGAATCACCTCATCTGCCTGCTCAAACGAGTATCCCGTGAGAAACTTTAACTCCTGACCTGCGGAAGTGACTTGGGTTTCAGGGTCAAGATTTAGCAACACAGTTGAAGAAGCAAACGCACGAGGCAATAAAATCCAGAACCAAAAAATACATGCAAAAGCCGTGGTGAGACGAACACAGTGACCCAGTTCTCGAAAATTTCGCTTAAAAATCAAGCTTGACTGGGCAAAGTCCTGCATAAAGGTCGCTTCCCTTAGTTTTTGGCACTCACCTCAAAGAATTGAGGCATTTTGCTGCAAACTTTTCGATAGACAAATTTAGAGCATCTGAATAGACAAATTTTGAGCTTAAAAAAGAACGTAACAAAGATGCCTACTTAAGCCCCATCAGCATTTCACTTGTGACTTCAATTTCAGTGGGAACAGATTTCACCTTCAAAAAGCGGGTTAGTCCCTCATCAAGGTAACAGGGCATCCGAATTCCCAGCCGCGTGAGGGTCCCATCCACTTTTTCAAACTTGTCGAATGCAGCAACGATCAGAGTTTGAGAAGCATTGGGATGTTCCTTTAATCTGAGCAAAAGGTCTTTACAATCTGCGCACCACGTCGAAAAAAAGAGAATTTTTCGAGGACATTGTTCTGGAATGAAATGTCAAACTTCAAAAATGTTGCATGACTCAAAGAACGAATTGGGTAGGGAACCTGTATTTAAAGTTACAAAACAACAAGTTGACAATCCTCGCGCGAGAGCTCGTCGGCGACAGCTCGAGCCCCGAGCTCACCCCGACGCCCACGGCTGGCGCGCGCGAAGAGACGCCACATCGATCTCCCCCTCCTCGAAGCCGCACTGGTCTTGGATCGCGCGCAGCAGCGGCTCGCGGTGCAGGTGGCCGTCGCCGAAGTTCCAGCCGAGGACCAGCCCCGCGATGATCTCGCCATCGATATACTCGTACTCCTCGAGACACTCGACGGCCTTCGGGATCAAGATCGGGAGGGCGCGCTCGTGGTCAGCCGCTGGAGTTTCTTGTGGCTGTCGCCGCGAAAGAGCCACACGCCGTAGGCCCAGTTGCCCGCGTAATAGCGCATCGCGAGGAGGAACGAAATCCGGCTCGGGAAGACGTTGCCTGCGATGGGAATCGCGATGAGCGCGAAGGCGAGGAACACGGCGAGCGGGACCGACCCAAGGTCCGTCAGGCTCACGTCGGGGAGCGGCCAGAAGAGCGCGAACCCGCCGTAGACGACCATGACGTTCCACTCGATCGGGACCCCCATCGGGCACGTTGCTCGTGATGAACCAGTGGAGCGCGAGCGCGTCATACGGCGGCGGGGTCGGCGTGAGGAGACTCATGGTCTGCGATTATACGCGGCTGAGGTGCACGAGTGGCGGGCGCCTAGGAAATTCAAGCGTATTTGACCCATAGAATATGGCTCCAAATTGAACTTTTGCAACTTCAGGTTTGCTGAAAGATTAGGCTAATGCACACGCTGACGGAGGCAGGGCTGCGCGCAAATCCACCTCCGCTGGAATGGTGAAGACGAGGAGCCGCCAGTGGATTTTCTCAAAGGCCCTTTAGATACTCGAGCAAATCCTCGCGCTCATCGTTTGCGAGCACGTCCCCGAACACATGGCCACGAGCCGAATATCCTCTTAACGTGGTATCGTAAATGGAGCTGCGAGTCAGCGGTAACGCCTCTGCTTGCCCGTGATCCAACGACTGGTGTTTCCATCCCACGTTCTCGAAATCATAGTCGCTGGAACGAAAGCTGCGACTCCAATATTTTGGACGTAGCGAGCTTTGCAGCACGGCGCGTAGCGTCGGAACCGAGCCATTGTGAAAATAGGGCGCGGCAATCCAGATGCCATCGAGCGGAGGCGCCGTATAACCCAAGTTTTGCTGAACCTCGACGCCGCTTCCATAGAACGACTTGCGAAACCAATCCAGGAACCGATCCGAGCTTTGCGCGGTAAAAATCGCAAGCTCCGGGTCGGTGCCCACCACCTTGATGGGCACGGTTCGGTTCGGATATTCAGGGTTCGAACCATATTTCCCGTGACACTGTGCGCAATGCTCCAAGAAAACCGTCTCGCCACGAGATCTTTTCTCACCATCGATGGGATGTGGAAACGGCGGGGCCCGCAAAGACTTGATGTACGCTTCAATCTGGTGAAAGTAAGCCTTGATTGCCGAAGCTTTCGCGACGTCATCGACACACAGCGTGGAGGCTGCCATCATCACGCCCGTGTGTTCCTTCCAAGCAACCCCAGGGTAAAACATGCTCTCTTTTTTGCTCATTCTCCACCATGGTGGAACGCGCACGGGCAGCACGTATTTTTCTGGCGGTTCCATGAGAGGTATGTCGCTCCAGGCAAGCGTGTGTGGATCCCGGTGCGCGAAAAGTGCCTGGAAGAGATTGTCAGCCGGATTTACACCTCTCGTCAGCGTTTTCATGTAGGGAGCGACCACGGCCACCCGTTTCGAAAGGTTTTCCCATTCCCTGTGCTCTTCCGGCGTCCAAACAAAAGGTCTCATCGCGGTCGGTACAATGGACAAATCATGTGTAAAGTTGGAGCTTGTGTTTCCCAGTCCCATGACGAGCTTGCCGTTGAACTCTGCCGCATGACAATAAAGACAATTGGCGTTCACGACCTTGTTTCCATTTTCTGATAAAAAACTGTTCAAATAATAGGGAAGCTTTGCGTTGTCCGCGTTGCGGCCAGGGATATCGGGAGCTTTTAACACCAGATCTGCTTTTGGCAGGAGCTCTTCTCGTAGCCAACGCGGAAGCACGCTCGCGGAAAAGGCCATTCGCTGCCACGACGAGAGCGGGTAACCACAACCGACATAGCCATCGTTGACAAGACGATGGTAGCCTTGATCGACATCAGACTGCACAGCCATCGTTCGACTAGAATGCCTTGGTTCGCTGCACCCTGAAAAAACAAGGGGCGCGCATAGAAACACCAGCGTTCGCAGCTGGCTATGAAGCTTTGAAGTAAAGAGCATGGCTTTGGCCTTTTGTCGAACGGAAAAACGGACCTGTTGGAATTTGATCTTCCCAGGATTTAGAGGACACGCGGTTAAGCGACTTTTCGAATTCCCGCTTCGTACTCCACCGGACTGTAAAATCCAAGTGTAGAATGAAGCCTCTGCCGCTTATAAAATACTTCAATGTACTCAAAGATAATCTGCGAAGCTTCTTCTCTGCTCGTAAATCTCTCCAAGCAAACATGCTCCGTCTTCAAAGAGTGAAAAAAGCTTTCTGCCACTGGTCGAGTTACGCGGAGGATTTGCACCTCCACGTTCTCACAGAACCGTACGTGAACCTCTCAGCTCATACGGCTCTTGTCATCCAGCCTTTACGAATCCGAAGCGCTGCAGCGGTGACCGATTGGCTGTCAACGCCAGTACCTCTTTGCACTTAACGCCGGTACCCAATTGCATCTGAACGCCATGGGTCAATTGGCCTTTATCGCCAGTACCCGTTTCGCACTTCACGCCAGTGCCCAA
>JBIIEI010000177.1:0-4030 GCA_044237915.1 Silvanigrellaceae bacterium
ACCTGCTGGCCCCCACGATCTCAAAACATCGCCCACAACGCACATTAAGCAGCGCAAATGTTTGTCCACAACGATCTTCACGTGCCGGAAAGTTCAAAAAGTGTCGGATTTAGGAGATCGTTAACAAAGTGATTAACCGAAATAAAATCTGAAATATTATTTTTTAATTCATCTGCAAAAAAGGAGGAATAAACATCGTCGTTGTTGCTAAATAAAATGGCTTTATTTTTTTTAGATTTCAGAACGAAATTCGTCATTGCATCGATATATGTAGATGCGCTTGCCATTCCAGTTCTAAAATAAGGAAAATACTTGTTGATATCATTGTGGGTTGCAACTGGTGAAAATCCTGAAATCTTCTCTTTTTCTAAAAAAGATCCTGCGATAAGAGCTTCGTAAGAAGTGAATAACCCAACAATAAGTAGACAATCTGTCTGAGAAGCGCTTTTTAAAGCAGTAAGTAAACTTGCAGTTGTATCTTCAGAAATAAATTCTTTAAGTTTGTACTTTCGTCCGGAGATTTTGAAATGGTCTTCGATGGCCATTCGATAACCATAAACTAAATAATCCCCCTTTAGGGAAGGTAAAAAGATACTTTTATTGGAAGAAGTGACATAACAAATCGACTTTTGAATGCTTGTGCTGCCTGAATGTAAGTTATCCGATAGAGCGTTCTTTGTGGTGCACAATGAAATGATGAAAATAAGTGTGCAAACTGCCTGGATAAAAAAATTCATTTCTTCTCTCCGTAGAGATAGCCAATTGATGCAAAACTATGAATATTTGAGTTAAGTGTAGTTTCTAATTCAAGGCGGTTGGGCAGTTCTTCACAGAATTGAGTGTCAAATATTTCGGGATAAAAGAAAGAAAGAGCACGTGCTGTTTCTGAAGTCACATCTTCAAAAACACCTGGTTCATGGGTAAATCGTGAGTGTGTCATGATTTCGTAAGTTTTCGATTCAAAATGAACTGGCAATAAAAAAAGTGGCAAGGAGAGGCCCACATCAATTGATCCACCGAAAGCTCTGTATGCTTGAATCATTTTCTCTTTGTGCAAGTTGAAAATAGACTCACCAGATGTTGAGCCATAAAAAGAATAGATCGGTTCAAGAATGAAAATCTGCCCATTTTTCTTCAAAGATGCGCGAACGTTTTCTATGAATTTAGAAATATTTGAGCAATGCTGTAGCGTGAATCTGATGACGGCGACATCAAACTTATTTTCGCCAGGGCTTTCTTCCAAAATATCGATATTCTCAAATTTAAACTCGGAGCATTCGTACATAGATTTGCCAAAATCACACAGTTCCTTATTTTTCTCAAAACCTACTACTCGCGAGCGAACTCCATTTTCTATTAAGGAGTTCCTAAGTGCGTTCAGATAAGCGCCTGTGCCAGTCCCAAAGTCAGCAATTGATACGTCCGTTTTGCCAGAATTCAAAATAGTCTGGGAAATTTTTGGAATCTCTAATGCACCGTAGGATTTGGTTTGAACTTCCAGTAAGCGAGCCAGGGTTTCTGCAGCATCTTTAGGAGCATTCCAGCTGAAGAGTTTACTCATAATGTTATTCCTTTCTTTAAAATAATAAGCTGCGTATGCTCGACAACTTTTGGCGAAAGTTTTGTAAAATTTTCAACTTCTTGAATTACTCGATTTCTATCGTCTACGGAATAATCCAAGAGGGATGAAAATATATTGATGATGTGCATTGTTCGCTCATATATGATTTTTATTTCTTCGCTTGAAGAGTGAACATACTCATGCATTGAATTTTCAAGTACCTGGCATGAAGAAGAGATTGAGCCTAGAGAAAATTTACCACCAGGGGAAAGTCCTGAGAGTTGTTTAGAATATTTAGAACGAAAATTTGCGCGGAGAGCGGATGTCAAGGGGATAGGTGGAGAAAAATGTTGTCCTCCAGCTTCCAGGATCACGGCAATTCCTCCTGGTTTAAGCAGTTCCAAAACGTTCTGCATGAATGACTCTTTATCTTCCACATGCTGCAATACAAGTCTTAAAATTAAAGCGTCATATATTCCTTTATGTTCTTCAAGAGACTCGTTTATTATTGAAAGATTTTTAATATATGAGAATCTTCTGATTCCATCTTTAAAATAGAGTTCTTCTGGTTCTATAGCGACAACGTTATACCCATTTTTAGACATGAGAGCAGAAAGTGAACAAATGCCACTTCCTACATCGAGAATATTTTTGGTATTTGAAATGCTTAGATGATTTGCAAATAACCTGAAATCAAATTCATCATTTGCTTGCAGTTCAAGAAGTTTCATCCACATTGGAATTAAGCCTAGGTGTCTTACATCTTCAAATATTGAAGTAAACATTTTATTTACTATCCATTTTTATTTAATTTATTAAATGTGTTAAGAAGGTTTGCATTTCTTGCGCAAAAAACGACAAAAACTGTCAAACCGAAAACGAAAAAAAGTAGGTCGTTAGAAGATTTTACAAGAAGTGCTGAAGAAACTGCCCCAAATACTGTAAATATCTCGCTCCAGCCATGCACTTTTACTTTTTCATTGTCATCAATTGAATTGCTTACGTATTTAAGCACTAAATAGCCTGAAAAAGACAAGAGATACCCAAGAGCAACGATATATAAAGTAAAAGCCAGTGTGCTTGTAGCATTTTTTATCAGCACAGCGAGCATTAATTCTATTGCAATAACAATGCCTAAATAATTTAGCTGGCGACTAGGATTTGATAGCAGTGATAGTTTTCGTATTGGTATAAATGCGATTGTTCCAAGTAAAAGTGGAATTTGGAGAAGACTGAGCCCCTGTGGCCCAGAAAAAAATCCTTCTGGCCTGCTTTTTACTATCCAAGTGTTAGTGAAGGTAATAAGGAGCGATTGGCAGAGCCCAAATCCAAGGATTGAAAATGAGTTTGAATGGGGAAATTTGAGGAATGAGAATATATGATTGCTTGACTTTTCGACTACTTTAGTGCTTGCAAGTATTTGGTTAATTCCTCTGAAGCAAAACATAGATGCCAAAATAACCATAAAAAGTATAGAAAAATTAAATTTTAAATTTGAAGAGAGTAGTGCGGCCAGTAAAGAACCAAGACAGATTCCTACTCTTGAATAAATAGCTACTTTTTTATGAAAGATGTCGGCAATAATTTTAGTTGAAGCGGTGCGAAGGAATAAATTTAGGACCGAAATGGAAAAACCGAACGTCATAACAGTAACTAAAAAATAAGCTAAATTTGTGGAAAAGTAATTTGTGGCAACTGTGAAAAAAGACATTGCGGCAATAATCCAGGATGAGAATATTAATTCCCTGAGCACTTTTTTTTTCTCAAGTATCGGAAAGAGAGCACCTGAAATTACGCGACCAATTTGTTCGAATGAAATTGTAAAGGCAATTAGAGAAACTGAATCCAGTTTCGATGCCCTTGTGAGTATTAAAATAAAGCCAAGTCCGTCTATTATTGAAATTAAAAAGGTTAGAGTAATGATCCAACGAAAAGGGGGCATTGCTCCGGAATGAAGGTTTAAAGTTTCAAGCATCTAGGTACCTCTACTTTAGAGTTTTAATGCTGGGCCAAGGTGGGCAAATAATTTTTCTACCATGGTCTCCGAATGGTTTAACCTAACAACTGCTTCACCCTACAAGCGTATATCTCTGTTTCCGAATGGCCTTTATGGTGTAGAATGTTTTTTTTGTCTAGGTAAAATTTAGATTGACTTCATAAATTGAAATAAGTTCTTCTATTTTGAATGGTTATGGGCTAGTTTTATTGGATTGTAAGTGGTGAGTTTTGTGGGATGGGCGACGGGTGTTTGAGCAAGGGAGCGCTCAGGTACTCTAGAGCTTGCGTTTCTGAATCTATCCTGTCGTGATTCCAACGTCACCTTGTTTCCATTCTATTTCAATTTGTAACTGCACAATCTGAGACGTGGGACAGTTCATTTTTAGTTTGAGATTCTTCGATAGGTAAAAATCAATCGGAGGAATTTTATGGCGAGCCCATCATCAGTCGAAGATACCCTTGTAGCCCTTA
>JBIIEI010000178.1:0-3966 GCA_044237915.1 Silvanigrellaceae bacterium
TCCTTGCAGCCCATTTTTCTCAGTCCGTGCCACAAAAAGACTCAGTTACTTTACCGCCTATGCATGCGGCGGCGAACCGCAAAGTAACAAAGCGGTTTAAACATCTACGTAATGTTTGTTTTCGCGGGACGTAGCTCATTGGCTGCTATTAAGTTGTCAAAAAGCGTGGTTTGCTCTCTGACTGCAAGAATGCAGCATTGAGTTTTATGTTGTATTTTTTTATCCAGTGAATCACCTCCTGGTAATGAGTATCCATCAGTCGAAACATAATATTTCTTCCATGCCGTACCACTTGGCAAGGTAAGAAAATAAGTTTGTTTCGAAGTCTTTTTGCAAAATGAACTAAGTTTTTGTCCGCAACATGGGCCAAAAATCTTAAAAATAGATGAGAAAATGCCGCAGCTGTAGCCAGCGCATTATTGGCAACAAGCCTGCGACATTGAAAACGCCTCGTGTCGACGCCGTTCTTCATTTCTCGAATAAAATTTTCAACATTCGATCTTTTTCGATAAGATTTGAGGATTTCTATCGCAGATTTTTCATGCATTCCCATATCAGTTGCAAAGGCAGCATAGTCATAGTCTTCGCCAGAAAAGAGTCCCTTTCTATGGTCGTGTTTGAGAGATCTCACAAACACGATACGCAAGGTCCTCTGACAATCTGTTGGATGATAAACGCATTCTGCATACTCAAACTCTCGCTCATCAAAAAATTTCATGTCTTTGGGGCAGCGATACCAATTGAGTGAACGTTCTAGGTGAGGGCTATAAACATTGGAACGCATCGCCACGATAAAATGTGCCTTTTGCAAAGTACAAGCGTTGAAAAATTCTTTGCTGTAGTAACCTGAGTCCGCGAGGACAAGCCGCTTTTTGCAAGTATTTGGAAGCTCCTTGAAGACTGCAGACAAGACTTCTTGTGCACCATTGGCAGTATTTGTTTCACCTGGGCGCACAACATACCAGTAAGGATATCCATGGGTGTCATAAGCATGCAGAGAATCCAGACATCGTTCATTTGTGTAAGAGAAGTTAACGCCTTCTTGTTTAAAACCAAATTGCTGATGCTTGGTGCTGTCGAGAGCAAGCGTAAACTCTTCAAGCCCATGGCTTATCTTTCTCATGTGCAGAGATGCGCGAATGAGAAGAGTTTGCAACTCGCGCAGCTGCTGAGCATTGAACTCAGAAAGAAATTCGCTGTAACGGTGAGAAGAAATCATTGGCCCCGTTGCAGCAACAAATCCTTGGTCTTGCGATAAAACCTCTAAATCATCCAGGCAATCTGCTCCACAAGCAAAACCATAGATGAGACCCAAGAATTTTTCGACCGGTGTGTTGACTCCTAAGAATCCCTGAGTGGGGACCAGGGAGGCTAGTTTTTTGCTGATTTCTGAGGCATCTATAAGCCGACTGAGAAGAGGCAAACCCCCAAAGCGAGAAAAGACTTTATTTGTCTGTTCGAATCTGATAGCCAAGAGTATCTCCGTTGTTTAGTTTCAAAATCTTGGTCGAAATTGTATTAAACAACGGGGACCTTTTTTTCAAGCCCGCCATCTGTGATTTTTTCATTTGGGTGAACATTCGAAAGTAACAAAAAGTTGGATCATTTCGATCGGTTATCGGTGGTTTTTGAAATTTTCATCGACCATTTACTTTAAGAAGGGTAAAAGCAAAGAGCAAGAGAGCGAGGTGGAAGGATGAAAAAGGATTCATTTACGAGTGGGACGGATTCCACAAAGAGGTTGAAAAGTACGATCAACGTGGCAATCATTTAGGTGTTTTTGACCCAGATACTGGCAAGAAGACGAAAGACGCTGTGCCCGGGAGGACGATAGACGTATGACTAACAGATATTATCTTTCATCTTACGATGTTGATACAGACGAGCAGGTTGAGTCAATTGAGACGACGCCGCGTGTGTATGAGGTTGTAAAAGCAACTCTGGGTGCGAAGTTTAATCCATATCAAGATCAATACGTCATTACGCCCAGCATTTGCCATCAGTTGGAGATCTGCGACTCTTTTCGGATTCCTTCGAATCCCAAGGTAGAGTGGTTTCTTGAAATATATTCGAGCTAATAGTTCACCTGAATCCCGAATGGTCGATGACCTCAAACGCCTCTTGGGCTTTGCGCCTTTGGGGCTTTTTTTTGCCATTTTTCTGTTTACTTGCTTGCTTTCCACTCCGCCCATTCTGAAGGCCGAATGCGAAACCTTGCGAAATTTCCATCATGCAGCGAATTTAATTCTGTCGTTACTATCTGTAAAAACTGCTCGCGTTCCTCCTCTCTCACACTGTGGCTTTGTGCCCAATCTTCAATTCCGTCGACTTTAAGCGTACGTCTCACCACAGCGCCTACGGCGGCGATAAGTTGCTCGCGATACCGTGATCTAAACGGATCGGGTTGACCAATTTGTGCCCGCAATGCTCTGTATGTCAGGCATGATCGTTCGTAAGCCCAGACGAAAAGTTCTGCGAGTGGCTCTGTCCTTTGAAACTCATACACAGCAAGCGTCGCATCAATATAGGCATCCTCTGGAACATCTACGAAAGAGAGCGGACAGAGATTGGCTCTTATGAGTGGAATGTTGGCCGCAAGTCGCGAGGTCCGTTTGTTCACGTCGATAAAAGGCTGAAGGTAAGGCAAGTGCGTCATGACAAAAAATGCTTGCTCGAAGGGATCTTTAATTTCACAGGCCTTTTTGAGCATGAGTTGAAAGCACTCAAGAATGACCTGAGGGGTCGCAAGTGGAATGTACACAGATCCCCCAATTGCGACTGCTCCTTTGCGCAAGGCTCCCGAAAGTTCTGGCGGATTGAGGAGGTTATCCGAGAGGAGGGCATGTAAATTTTGGATTGTCATAGCATCCAAGCTCACGTCGGAGGCCGATTCGACTATGAACTCGATGGCCGCCTTATGATTCAGGATCATTTGTGTTTCTTGAGCATCTCTGCCTTTGTCCAAAACTCCATGTTCGATGAGTCGCCGTGTGTCGAGAAGCGAATAAGTGTTTCCTTCGAGACGAGAAGAGTTCCACGAAAGGTCGATGAGGAGACGTCCTAAAACCTGTCTGGCGTATGTGCCAGCTGGTGCCTGTTCCTCTGGGCTGATGGCCATTCCGAGAGTTAGCAGGCGGGCGCAGTTCCTAGCGCCGAGGTAAGAAGACTCATTTGGGATGTAACTTTCGAGAAATGCACGATCATAGCCGATTGGGGTACGCGCAGCCAGCGGCACACGGAGGAGGCTACGCAGTTCAACAGATATTTTAGAAAAAGGAACGACATCATTGGATGGTTGCAGGGATGATGCGGGGTCCGGGGCCGGAAGTGTGGCTACATTGGCTTCCTTAAGCTCAGCAATAAGGTAACTCGTGTTCTTGCCTTTGCCTTTGACTTTTATCTGTTTTCGATCGAGCAGAATTTTGAGGCGCCGAAGAACGGTCGAACGGGCCTCACCCGGCTGTACGAGTTCCGAGATGTTGGCGCTGCCGCCTAACAATTCAATTCTCTGAATGAGTTCCTGAAAGGTCTCCTCCGCAATGACTCGGCTCATTCCCTGGTCCCCATGATCTTAACGCTTCGAAGCGTTAAGAAGTGCTTCAAAGCGTTTTTAACGCTTCGATTCAAGTTATAACGCTTCGATTCAAGAATCTATGCCGGAACAAAACTTTGAGTGCCCCAAAATGGACTACGACCCAAAACTCTTGATCGGCTTCGCGCTAAGGGGACTTTTTTTGGCCTAAATTCGGCACTTAGTTCAATTCAAATTGTCAAAATCTTCAAACTATGCTCATTGCAGATCATTTTTCCAAGTCCGTGCAACTAAAAGACCCAGTTACTTTGCCACCTGTAGGCTCTTAAGATCTCTTGTACCGCAAACTGCCCTTTTTCTTACACTGTCCTGATCTGGACTTCAGAATTCTCGTGAAAAAATAAATTAAAGAATGTAGGGGATTTGTGCTTTTT
>JBIIEI010000113.1:0-14049 GCA_044237915.1 Silvanigrellaceae bacterium
TCCAAATTCGCACCACTCGTTACCTTTCGTAAGTCTGATCCCAATGTGCCTATTGCCGACGACGATGTATAGCGTCCTCCGTTGTGCAGTTACTGATAATCCTCAAAGCTTGGAAACTTTTTCATCAGATCAAGCGGCCAAGTTTGCAGCGCGCTGGCGTAGTTTGCAAAGGCTCGCAGGCGTTGGGTGGCGCGGGCGCCTTGAACAAGGGCTGCGTAGACTTTTGCACCAAATTCTCGCTCCAATGCTTCTTTGCGAACATACTTCATTTCTTCACTCACAGGTACGCCGTCGGCCTCTATCAGCAGCGGATCGCTCTCGGGGAGCATGCTTGCAAAGTCTCGAAACAAGTCGTCTTGTCTGTCAACACCACCGGCTTGCATTTGCATCTTTGCAAAGCGATCTTCAAGGGCTGCAACTTCATCAAGAAGATTTAAAATTGCAGTTTGGTGTGTGGCACACCATTTTACAAATTCGACCTTGGGAACCTCTTCACCCTTTTTGCCAGAAAATAGGTTTTGCTTTGCTGCTTTAATTTGTCCTTCAGCTTTGGCAAGGGCTGCTTCGACTTCTTCAACGCTTGGTACTTTGTTTCCGTGCAAGGTCGCAGCTTCTGCGTAACCACCATA
This sequence comes from Silvanigrellaceae bacterium, assembly GCA_044237915.1. Classification (GTDB taxonomy): domain Bacteria; phylum Bdellovibrionota_B; class Oligoflexia; order Silvanigrellales; family Silvanigrellaceae; genus JBIIEI01. The sequence continues at coordinate 630 of JBIIEI010000113.1, forward strand.
AATCGACGCATCGTTGTTTTTAGATTTTAAAAATTCACGTTGTGTGCCAAAGACTGCTGAACTTGGAATAAATGCCCAGTTAATTTTGTCACCCTGAAAATCTTGTGCAAATCGTGCCCGAAGGTCGGCCCCTATCAGAGCGTTACCTTGTTTAAGCTTGTTGTGCAAAAATGGTAACGGCCTGTCACTCGTAAGCGATTCAAGATACAAAATCACCCGGCAGAGTTCTAAGCTCAGGCCATTGGTGTCGACCCCGTAAAGGCAGTTTTCGAGTACCAATCGTTTGGCTTCGTTTAAAGCAGATTCACTCAGTTCACCATTTTGTTTCGTAAATGCGATTCCCGAAATTTTAAAGGATGGCCGCGCATCGCGTGTTACCTTTTCAATCAGAGCACGGGCAAGAATTTTCATTGCGGAAACTAAAAAGCTTCCACAACCAACGGAGGGTTCAAGAACCGTTATCTTAAGAATATCTTCGGGGCTCTTCGCGGCTTCTATTAACGGCTTGAGTGTGCGGTAAGCTAAATAATCGGCTAGTTTTTGAGGGGTATAAAAACTGGCTGTTTGCCGCCTTGCTCCGCCACTGGGGCAAATCACAAAGGTGCCTTTAGAGGGACGTAATGCAGGCCGCGCACTTGAAATAAATTCATCAAATTTATTGCGTCTGAGCTTACTCATGCTGTTGCGGCAGAGCTTTTTATCTTCATCGTTCAAAGAAACGCAATCTACAACTTTATATTCAAGCGTGCCGCCCAAAGCCTTTATCCACGTTCTTGGAACCAAGCCAAGCCCACCACCATGGGCTTCAACCCAAACATGGTCTTCCTTTAAATACTTGGGTCTTTGTGCAAGCAGAGCTTCATAAACAACGCCGAGTTGCCCAATTTCAAGATTGGCAAAGTTTACGCGTTCGCGATATTGGCCCACTTCTCGAGTGGTAAGGTGAGTAAGAACTTGCACAAGAACTTTATCGCACAGCGCTGGCCCGTTGTCGAAGAGCATGCACTGATCGGGCGAAAACAATTGGCCGTTAAAGGCTGGAATTTTTCCTTCGCCTTTGAGGTCGACACCGCGTCTGAGCACCGTAAAAATGGCGCACAGGGAATTCCAAATATAGTGGCCATCGGGGTCGATTCTACCCAGACGTACGTTTCGTGGATAGCCATCGCACCAATCCAACACGGATTCCATGCTGTAAAAGCTTGCGTATTCTTTCATAGTGAGGCGCAAAATACCTTTGGATTCTGCAAACAGAATAAAAAGAATGCGATAAACAAAAAACAAGCCGTCTTTAAACAGAGCTTGGCTTAAATCCTCTGCAGCTTTGTCTCCCCGAATGCGCTGGGGTTCTTGTTGCAAGCGATGGTTCACCAAAAGCTCAAGGGCAATTGTCACTTGCTGATGCAATTCTTCCGTAATTTGACGCTTGGATTCAAGGTCTTCTTGCAGAAATTTTTGAGCTCGAGTTGTTACGGAAGGCCCCGAACTTCCAACGGACCCTGCTTCTTCTTCATCTTCGTCATCGGATGCTGCAGAGCTAGTGACAGAGTTTGTTTCATCTTCTTCTTGAACTTCATCAATGGAACGCCTGAAGGCATCTTGTCCCAGTAAAAAACTCAAAAATGCCAAGCGGATTTCTTCGTCGGGTTGAAAGATGTCTTCAAGTGAAACTTCCAAGCACGACCCATGAGTTACAACATCTGCAGAAAACCAATAAAGGTGAGACGTTGTTAAAACAAGGACATCTGTGAAGCCGCCCCCGGCACGTAATACAAGATCAGAAACCTCTGAAATGCCTGTTTTGCGAAGATTTCGGGCTTTCAGTTCCACACAGGGAAGGAGAGAGAGGTCAAATTGAACATCAAGATCGATGTCTGCAGATTCTGCGTGAGAAATATCTACAATAGCGCAGGAATGGTTTGCACTTGATGCCACTAAAATGCTGGCATTTTCGTTTAAGGGAACAAGCCTTTTATCAAAACCCAAAGCGTCACTGTAACCTAAAAACTGTATAAATGTTTTTTTCCATTCCTGAAAGGCTTCTTCGCGTTTCTGTTTTACGCGCCCTTTGTCGAGTTGCTGGCGAAAGGCCCAATACCGTTCCTGTAAGAGCCGTGCGCCTTCGTTCACTTTCTTTTCGTAAATCGCTCTATTTTTCATGGCAAGCTGAAGAAGTTGTTGTTTCTCGACAAACTCACCTAAGGGAGTGATACCATAAACAACGGAATGAAAGAGTCCATCACTTTTTTTGGGCGAATTTTGAATTTTCGTAGAAACTATTTCAATATTTTCTGCTTTAGTCATGACTCTTTCTTTCCTTGAATAAACAGACAAAGGGGTTGGATGCGAAGAAGTGGCTCGTTTGTTTCTTTTGAAACTGACGGTGTCCGCAATTCCTTTATCCAGTCTTCACGCGCCTTCAGAAATTGGCCTTTGAATTTACGCTTCGATTTTTCTTCGTCCGCCAGTTGCTCCAGTGTTCTGGTTTCGGAAACAAGCTGCTTTGTGTGTTTATTTAAATGGAGTAACAAATTTGCTGCATCGTTCTTTGCCAAGCTGAGAGCTGCCTCAATGGCTTTATTCCAGCTCTTGTCGGTAGGAAGTTGATTTGCTTGGCACATCCCCTTTCGCACGGGAATGCTTGCATCCATGGCTGCGTTGAAGTCTGGCAATGGATGACCATCTTCCGTAACACTGCTGAGCGATCGAAATAGGACAACCCCTCTGTCACCCGCCGAGTGAAGCGAGAACTCATAAACGAGGGCGAATTTGGACAGCATGCCCGGAACCACTAAGAGCGGTGGTGCGCCGTTTTTGAACAGCAGAGATTTGTATTTACGAAACGCAACATCCATGACGGGATGAAAGGCCGAAAGAAAGTGCAAATCACTCGGCTCTTCCCCAATGCCGCGCCCATCCGAAACCAGACTCCGCGCAAAGGTCGACTTAGGATTAAAGGAAACACGCCAGGGGTTAGCAGCCGAAGGATACCCGTAGGTCCGTTCTAGTCCGCGTAAGTCCCAAAGGTCTGCTTCACCCAAAGTTAACAAAAACACGCCTTCGGTTTTCGTCTTTCGCAGGGTTCCTCCGCCCCGTTCATGCTCAAGCACATGCCCAAGACAGATTTGGTGAAACTGCCAACTCTTTTGAAAGTGTTCGTCAGAGAGCTTAAAAAGATCTTTTTGCTTCTGTTTACTTTCTTTGAAAAGGAGTTCGTTTGGTTTTTCAGGCGGTTTCTCGAACTTAAACTCATTGCCTCGTAAAAGATTGGCCGCGAGATCTGTTTGCCCGCTATCGACATCTTCAATGAGGTCACTGACGCTTCCAAACTCTCTGCGGGCTTCCTCCAAGCGGTCTGAAATCCTCGCAAGAATTCTTTGGTCGGGAGTGGCATCCGTTTCATAGACTAAGTTAAAGATTTGCGGGGGGTGCGTTTGTCCAAACCTGTCGATGCGGCCGTTGCGTTGTTCCATGCGAATAAGACTCCAAGGAAGCTCATAGTGCATCAGCATGTGGCACGCTTTTTGAAAATCGACCCCTTCGGAGCATGCATCTGTACACAAAAGAATTTGCAGCGGACTTTCGGCATTTGAAAACTCGGCTTCAATATCGTGCCTTTGAATGCCATACTTTTCTGTTAAGTCTTTGCCTTTAAACCGTGCCTTAACTTCAGATCCTGTGATGGCAGCAATCGACATATTTTTAAAATCGAGTGCCAATGCCTCGTAAATAAAGTCGAGGGTATCGACATATTCGGTAAAAATAACTAATTTTTTTGAGGATGCCGCGATGTGCTCTTTGACAAACGCATGCAGTGCAGCATATTTGGATTGTTTTGCTCTTTGGTTCAGGTGCGAAAATTTAGAAATTGCCTTTTTGAAAGTTTCTAATTTTTCTGTTTGCAGGTTTATGTCCCGCTCTTGAATAGAAGAAAAAGTTTCTAAAAACGCATTCCACGAACTTGAAACCCGTTTTTGCAAAATTTCTGCGGTCAAATGGCTCGCTGTTTGAGGGGATGCCTTAAAATCCTCTAAAAACTCCTTCACCTGCTTAACGAGCAAAGTTTCTTCAGTGCCAAGGGTTTTTCCCACATTGATATTTTTAAGCACTCGCTCTGGAAAGTCGGTAGATTCTGGCAAATCACGCTTGAGTCTGCGCACCACAATGCGATGCCGAAGCTCATCTGCCGCTGCAGAAAGTTTGCCTTCAGCATCTCTCTCACAAGAAAGGGGATCGACAAGGGCGAGTAGGCTATCGTATTCGGCACTTCCCCCACGGTAGGGCGTTGCAGAGAGAAGCATGAGCCCTGGACTCTGAACACAGATGCCTTCGGCAAGCTCCCGGAGCCGCGAAGTCATGCCTTGCGAGCCCGTGATAAAGTGATGACATTCATCGATGACAACCATGTCCCATTCCGTGCGGCGCAATGGCTTCAAATTTTCATAACGTTTTGCAAAATCTTGCGAAACAATCACGCGCTCATGGGCGGCCCATGGGTTGCGCACTCCTCGCTTGGAAAGTCGATGCCGCGTATTTCGATCAAATATTTCAAAATAGAGTCCAAAACGGTTCTGAAGTTCGTTTTTCCATTTTTGACACAGATGGGCTGGAGCAATGATGAGCATTCTGTCTGCTTGTCCCATTTGCGCCAGATGCGAGAGCACGAGCCCCGCTTCCGTAGTTTTTCCAAGCCCCACATCGTCGGCAATCAGAAGCCTTGGAAATGGCAGGCTCAGCACGCGCGAAAGAGGTTCGTATTGCCACGCTTTAAACTGGACCGCAGCATTAGCCGCGACTCTGTTCCCCACTTGAACAAGATTGGGCGTGAGGGGATGAATTTCCGGACCCATGGCATCGGAAAGATGAAAGACATTTTCCGTAAATGTGTTTCCTTGGGCTGCTTCTTCGACAAAGACAGGCTTATCAAAGATGTGCGTGTGGATGGCTTCAATATTCTCGATGGCAGGGAGCATAGCGACCCGTTGGGCACGGTCGGTAAAAGAAGTTCCCTCCTTCACCAAGTCACAGATCCAAAAAGCGCCCTCCGTTCGCACGCGGCTCCAAATGCACCCCCTTGCCCAAAAATAAAGACCCTCTCGTTCTATCTGTCCGATATGATCCTGGCTCTTTTTAAGCTTCGATACTGCCGCCACGGTGCCCCCAAATGTATAGCTGTAAAGACAACTCAACGGGCTATCGGAACAAAAAACGTAACAAATAACAGATGTTGAAAATTATTTGACGTCAACTTTTGCCTATCGAACCTGAAAAAAAAAGCAGCCGGAATTTTTCTTCCGGAGAAATGTCTCTTGACATTGGGAAAGTATCAAACAAACGCATACAGAAGTTGAATCTTTAGTGGAATGGTGTACCAGTACGAAATGAGTAATCCATCGAGGGTCTTGTAATTGTTTCAAGCGCTACAATGCTTAGATAACAGTAAATTCAGCGCTTTAACCGATAATTACTATGAATCATTTAGGAAGAACGATGAAGAAACTCACTACTAGAATTTCATTTACGAGGGAGATAGATATGAAAAATCTGTTCAAGTTAATTGTTTCTTTTTTTATTTTTGCCGGCTGCGGTTCAGAAAATTCTTCAGTCGACAGGGCACAAAAGACAGCTGATTCTGTAAAAAAATCAACGAAGGGCGTTGTCGCCCCTGTGGTCACTAAGGTTCGTAGGATGTCAAATTCTACTCAAGTAGTGTGAAAAAGACTTTGCGGAGCAAAGATGTTCATGCGTATATTTCAGTTCATAAAAATTTCTCTATTGAGTTGCATCTTGGCGAAAAATATTTCCGCCTCAACAATACCAGACAGCAAAATCATGAAACATCATAAAACTTTTTTAATAACAGAGTCTAGTAAATATAATTCCCTAGACCCATTAGATGCTGATCTTCTTCCAAATTACTCAGTAGCACGAATGCTTTATCTCACTCCCATTGAGATGGGACTCAATGAGAAGCTGACAAGCAGCATCCTTTCTTCTTTTTCCTATAATGTTGACACACTAGAAATACAATGGGTTGTTAAGACGGGTTTGAAGTTCACAGATGGAACTGCAATTTCAGCCGAAGACGTTGCGTTCGCCGTCGCGCGAATGGCTCACGCCCGTCCTACATTCCCAGTGATTAAAGAAATCAAAGGCATCAAAGAATGGATTTCAGGTAAAGAACCCTTGAATGGCTTTCCTGAAGGTGTAAAGGTTCAAGGAAATTTGATTTCTATCCGTTTTTCAAATCCGGTAGATCATCCTCTCTTTAGGTTTTCATTAGAATTATTTTCAATCATTCCTCGAAAATGCGTCAATGTAAAAACAAATAAAATAGAATGCAATAAAATTCCAGGTAGCGGTTACTTTACAATTGAACATGAGAATGAAAACTCGATCGTATTCAAACGTAGAGACTCTTTTCCAAACGGAACTCATTTCCCATCAGTTGAACATCTGACATTTAAGTATATTAAACCAAAAAATATTCTCACAGATAGCACGCTTATTGATGAACACTCTGTCGCTATGACGAGCGAAACATCTTTTTCTCCAGAAGAAATCAATTTATTACAATCAGCATACGCAACACTTGCACTTCCAAAAAGTAAATTTTCTTGCATTCAGCTTAATCCGACTACTGCTGCATTCAAAGATAAGATGTGTAGACGTGTGTTCGTTTCAAAATTCCGTACTCATCTCGTTAATCTTGGGTTCCCTAAACACGAACTTGAAGGCGCTTTATCGCCTCAAATTGTACCTGGATACCTGAGCATGGCAGAACTTGAAAAAAGGGTTCAACAACCATCCCTTTCTGATATTGAATCTTGCAAAAAACTCATCTCATCTAATCCCGTTCAATGGTATGCTTGGGAAGGACAAAGACAAGTCATTGTAGAAAAAGCCATTGAGAAAACTTTAAATGAGTTTGGGCAAGCTGAATCAGCTCCAAAAATAATAAATGATCGCTCAAAAATTCATGAAATGTTCTACCAAGGCCAGTCTCATATTCTAATTATTGGGTCGGGATTTTGGCCTCAGGACCCCTTCGGCGACATGCAAATGCTCTTCACACCGAAACTGCACAAAGCACTCTCCTTCGTTTCTGAAGATGACATTTTGCAAAAAGCACTCAGTGATTTGCGCAAGCCACTTGCGCCAGCTGAAAGAAAGAAAAAAGCTCAAGATCTCAATGCCTACATATATGATATGGGTTTATTTTCTATATTTCGCCATTTCAAACCACTTTATTTTGGTAAAAAGGGTAGCAAGCTCGAGGGAATTCCCATGGCCCTTGTGACCCCTTTTCCTTGGCAATTCTTCGAAAACTGAGGAGAAACAAGATGATCATCCTGGATCGACTTCGGCTAAAAAGAACTCTAGCGTGCCTTATAAAATCAGGTGGCGTGCCTCATCACGTCGAGATTGTTCCCTGTCCTGGAGGTTATTTTACCAACATGACAGATCGCGAGATCGATCCCATCATTGGAGAGTGGGTTACTACTGGCTATTCAGCATCGCCTGAGTTGTCCATGCTGAAAGCACTTTCAGAGCAAGTTGAACGGGAAGCATTCAGATCTGGGAAAAGATTAAATCTTAAATCCTGTCAAACAGAACGCTCTGATGGCTTGGCAGCCTTTCCTGTTGCATTTCGAACAAAATTAAGTGCTCGCAAACAAGCTAAACTTCGTGCCCTTAGCGAAGCCTTGGAGCGGTTTACGTGGGCTCACTGGTGGGATGATCAATGCATTGGGCATCACTTTGGAAAAGTTTTTGAATTGGCTTTTATCCCCCACACAGCAAGGGAACTTATCAGTCATTTACCGACTCCTTACGAAGTTCGAGAGGTGTATTTCGTTGTTCCATTTGCGGAAACAAATGGCTATGAGAGCGTGATTCTTATGTGCGAGATGAGTAATGGAGGATTTCTTTCGGGAGGAGCATGTGGTCCTGTAGAGTCTAAAGACGAAACGATCACTCGTGCTGCCGCCGAACTCTTCCGCCATGCGCTTGCTTCAAAACGCCTTGTGGAGATGAAGATCGCTCCAAAAGGCTTCTATCAGGAGCGACTTGCACACTTCGCGTTTAATCCCCGAGGGGCTCAGGCCGTGCGAGAGCGGCTTGCAGAGAAAGGTGAAATTTTTGTCCAATTTCCTGAGCTCGCCATTGACGAAGAAATCCCACACGAGCATTCTGGCACAATTTATGTCCATCGTTGTCTTTTTGAAAATCAACCACCATTCATAGGTGGCGATGTTGAACGCTTTTGCATATGATGATTCCTCGAAAAACTGTCATTTCGCTTGCTTTGCCTTGGATCGCATTCGTGTCGATAATGAGCTCTGTTCTCACAATTGGATTGCAATTTTACACTGAAAAACTTTCTAAGGAGTTTCTCCTATCGTGGCTTCAGTCTGAAGCTGTCGCAATTCAAGAAGGGAACTTGCTCACGTCCCTTTCTAAGAATCAACGCGTGTTACTTTCTTCAGATGTCGTTGCAGGAATCGCACTTGTCCGCCCTGATCCTCGTCAAAAAAGAACTTCTGAAAAACTCGTCGAACTTGGAAGACCGTTCGAAATTTCTCCTTCTAATCTGCCTGTTCGATCTGGATATGTAGAAGTTATTCGCTCCGGTTTATTTGAAGCTATCGCAGTTTACCGTATTCCAGAAGATCCATCGCTCTCAGTGGCATTTCTAGCTCACTTACGGTTTGCACCCTGGTTGTTAATTTTCTTTGTGTTCTTTATAGGGATTGCAACTTCATTTGTCCTGTTTGTCGCATATCGAACAATTGCAGCAGAACATTCAACACGACTTCATATTGTCAAAGTCGCACTCTCGGATCTCGTAGCAGATCGCCCCTTTTCTTCAGATATCAACATTTCAGTTCCTGGCATTTCATTAGCATGGTCTGCACTGAGAGACCGGGTCGAAGAATTAAAATCAGAAGCAGCTCGACAATCACAACTTGCGGCAGTCGCTCGCACAACTCAAATGTTGGCCCACGATGTGCGAAAACCATTTTCAATGCTTGAAATGGTTATTGAGGCAATTTCGAACGCAAGTACTCCGGAGGAAACTCAAGAAATCGCAACATTTTCACTGCCTGAAATCAAACAGGCAATGGCAAGCGTGCAAGGCATGATACAGGACGTCATGCAGATTGGCTCAGATTCTGCGCCAAATCAGCAAAGTACAGCACCAGAAACTTTAATTGAAGCCTCAGTGAGTGAGCTTTTTAGGCTTTTTCCAGATGCTGAAGTCTCCATTGAATACGATTTAAAACATCGCCATTCCGTTTTTGTCGACACACTCCGCGTTGGGCGAGTTTTTTCTAACATTCTTGTAAATGCCTTGCAAGCCATGAATGGCCGAGGTGTTCTCTGGTTTAAAACCAAAGAAGATGCCTCATATATTGAATTTCGACTCGGAAATGTGGGTACCCATATTCCAGAAGAAAGTATTTCAAAGCTTTTTGATGCCTTTTTTACTTCAGGTAAAGCCAGCGGGACGGGGCTTGGACTTGCAATAGCACAGAAGGTTGTTCGCGCTCATGGCGGAAACATTCGTTGTGAATCGAACAAAAACAACCCGTATCCTCAAGGCTTTGTTGAATTTATTTTTACACTTCCATCAGCAAACCAATTGTCACCACGCCTTGGAGATCCTTTACCAAAGCACTCTCAAGAAATTCATGTTCAAATTACAAAACTGAAGAAAAAAGATAATTCTCTTAATAGTGCTGAAGAATTGGAACTTGAATGTGTCATTAACCGTAAGATAGAACTTCTTGGTCTTGCTATTCCAAGTGTACTTATAGTTGATGATGAAGCATTATATCGCAACTCAATTGAAAATTTATTCAAACGCGGTGACAGTTTTGCGACAAAAATCCCACTTATTTTTGCACAGAATTATGCTGAAACTATTGAGCTTTGCAGAATGCATAATCCATTTCTTTTGATACAAGACATTGATTTGGGTCTCAATTGTAAAAACGGTATAGAAATTATTAAAGAGCTTCGCAAGAAAAATTTTACTGGACGTATTTGTGTTCACTCGAATCGTTTTTTATTTGGCGATCAAAAGATTGCCCTAGAGGCTGGTGCAGATACAGTGCTCCCCAAACCGATGAGCAGAGCGCATTTATTGAAGCTTATTTCATCTGCACTACCTGAGCCAGCTCAAGCTTCAGCATTGCTGCATTCCACAGCCTTTCAAGAACGGATTCGAATCGCATATATCGATGACACAAAAATCTATACCAAAACTTGGAAAATGAGGCTTAAATCCAAAGCGGATGTATATACATTTGAGAGCACTGAAGAATTTTTTGCAGAGCTATCAAAGGATCCTCAGTTTATTGCACGCCTTGATGTCATAGTTACTGACTTTTATTTTGGACCCGAAGATCCAATGGATGGAAAATCATTTGCACACGAATTAAGAAGAATTGGCTTTGAAAAGCCGATCTACCTCGCCAGCAACGGCGACTTTGAGATTGAAGATTTAAAGCCCGATATTAATGGCGTAATTTCTAAAGATGTACCAAATATTGACATCTTTAGAGTTTGAAAGCTTGAAGTTGTCCGTATCCGACGCTGACACACTGTACGAGTGAAAGACAACTCAACGGGCTATCGGAACAAAAAAACGTAACAAATAACAGCGGTTGAAAATTATTTGACGTCAACTTTTGCCTATGAAACGTGAATCGTACTCCTCAAATAAGAAAATTCTTCCCAGGTGGGGTTGTTTGTGCTGAAAGGGCAAATGCGGAGAGCCTGAAGAAGGAAACAGACCATGCTAAAGCATAGAGAACATCTAGACCCCCTCAAATTCGACGGACCCGTTTCTCAGGAAATGTGGGCTGAAGTGATTCGAACGATGGAAGACAGCCGTTACCCCGATACTTTCGATTATCGGGTCTACGACAAGCTTGCACGTCGCTTCGAAAACAATCCTGTGCGCGGTGGCTTTGTTTTTAAAGGCAACATGAAGATGTTGGACTCTGAGGACTGCAAAAGCTGTTTCCATCGGTTTGAAATTGATACCTATGGCCGAGGCTGTTTACATAACTGCGCCTACTGTTATGCCAAATCCTACTTACATGTGCGCAAGTATTGGAATGAGCCCATTCCATTTCCCATAGATATCGTTGCTTTGCGAAAAGTTTTCTACACCGTTTTCGAAACCAATAAAAAGTCGAAATATCGCGAAATTCTGGAGCGGCGTATTCCATTGCGCATCGGTTCGATGAGCGATTCTTTTATGTGGTTAGACAAGCAATTCCGCGTTACTTTAGAACTCATGAAGATTTTAAGCTTCTATAAGTATCCGAGCCTTATTTTTACCCGTTCCGACATGGTGGCAGAAGACGAATACCTTGAAGTCATGGATCCAAAGCTCACGCAAGTGCAGTTTTCAATGAGTTCTATCAACGAAAAGCTCACAAGGCAGATTGAGCCTGGCGCTCCCTCCCCCGAACGAAGGCTGGCAGCTCTGCGAAAGTTAAAAGAAAATGACTTTAAAACCGTGGTGCGCATCAATCCCTTGATTCCGCATTATCCAGATGGATATTATACGGATCCTAATTTTGATAAGGCCAATGCAAAAGAGTTTCCCTATTTTTCCTGGGACATGGTTGATGCCATTGCAGATGCAAAAGTAGACACACTTCTGGCGGGTGTTGTAAGACTTTACAGACCCAATCTCAATTTTATGAAAAAAGCATTGGGCTACGATATTCGAGAAATTTTTGCCAAAGATGCGCAGTGGGAAAGAGCCAGCCTGCACTTTTCTGAAAAAGAAGTTGGCTACTACTACAACCAACTTGCAAAACTCAGCCGCGCAAAAGGCTTGCGCTTTAGCACTTGTTACATTGGCAATGATGCAAGCGGCGAATCATTCCAGCGTTACCAAGATCTGTGGGTGAACAAAGGGGACTGCTGCGACGCAAAAGGCGTGGTTCAAGGCATTAACGCAACTTGTGCAGATGCTCCTTCGAAACCAGAACGTGCGGGAGCCATCGCATTGGAAAAACCTGTTGCAAGCTCTGGATGTGGTGCCGTGAAAAGCATGTTGGCAAACCTTGCTGCACTTCAACACGGGCCTGCAAAATCCCTGGGCGAAGACGTGATACTGAAAGGATAACTGAGATGGGAGTCTTGTTACTTCGCACTGAAGCCGATTTTCGAGATTTCCTTGCAAAGCATTCCATCAAAACACTTCCCGGACTCAATGTACAAGAGCCTTGGTGCTCACTCATATCGAGCGGGCAAAAAACGATAGAAACACGTACCTACCCTTGTCCGGCGTCAAAACTCAATATCCCGATTGCTCTGATTGCAACGGCAAGAGAGGGCGCTCAGCCTGCGGCCATAAGTTGCTTTGTAAAAATTTTGCGCAGCATTCAATACGACAGCGAAAAAGCTTTTAGAGCCGACGAGCAATTGCATCTTGTAGAGCAAAATTCATCATTTGATTGGACGAACTCTAAAGTTAAATGGGGCTGGGAAATCAGGGTTATTGCACGCTTTGAAACACTTTTTTTACCAGTAAAACGTAAAGGAATTGTGTGGGCAAAGGATGTTTTGCAGTAATATGCATTCATAAAATGCGACCAAAAGAAATTTAATTGAACTCATCAGAGGGTACTGACATGAAGAATAACGAAAAGCGGATCCTTTTGTATGGTAAATCTATTGATCTCGCGCTTTTTTCCGAATCCGTCATACCGGAATATTTTCAACTTTCCGCGACTGTTTCTGAAATGGGCGAGTTTTGGCCTTTGTCAGACATCAGAAGTCCTGAAGTGCTTGCAGAGCGAGTTCGCAAAGATAGCTATTTCGGGGACGACAGCGGTCGTTTGTTGATTTGCGAAAAATCCGGGCGAATTGTGGGATGTGTGATTTATTTCAAGCCTGTCTTTTTTTGGCAAGCAATGGAAATTGGATATCGGGTTTTTTCCAAGGCGGATTGGGGGAAAGGCTTTGCCACCGAAACTGTGAAGCTCCTTGCCGCGTTCCTTTTCGAGAAGTACAACCCTACAAGAATGCAAATTACCTGTCATCCCGATAATGAAATGTCGAAAAAAGTGGCAATGAAAGCAGGATTCCAATTTGAGGGGATCTTGCGAAACACTTACATTTCACGAGGCAAACCAATATCAAGCGCAATTTATTCATTGCTCCCTTCCGAGTGCCCATCTCTTTCATCACTTCTGAAGTGAGTTCAAAATTGTGAAGCAAGCTGCCCGCAATGCGCAGGACTGCAATTCCCCTGGCCTTGTGAGTGTTAACGATCTCCTAAATCCGACACTTTTTGAACTTTCCGGCACGTGAAGATCGTTGTGGACAAACATTTGCGCTGCTTAATGTGCGTTGTGGGCGATGTTTTGAGATCGTGGGGGCCAGCAGG
>JBIIEI010000026.1:0-52375 GCA_044237915.1 Silvanigrellaceae bacterium
GAGAAGAAAAAACGAGACCTTGGGAGAAGAGATTTTAAAACCTCCGTCGCTCTCGCTCCGGTACTGGCGTTAACCGCAAAACAGGTACCGGCGTTCCGCCCAATCGATCACTGCAGCGGGCTCGAAGTGGCGCATACAATGTTTGAGGAAGAAGAGAATTCGTGTGAAATCTCCGCCGAAACGCAGGCTCCGATCGGAGCACTTAGAGTCATACAAGAACCGCCCGTATTGTCTGCGCGGGTCATTTTCCATGGTCAAGGCACTCCAGTTGTAGGGAGGACGACTGAGAATGCGCCATTTTCCCGCGCTTGCCCGCGGCCAATGCGTGAGACCATGATGTTCCTTTCCTCAATGAAGAAACAAGGAGAGGCCGTGAAGAACCAGACGAGGATTTTTTCTGCGATCACGAGCGTGGGACTGTGCGCGGCCTTAGCTGGACTGAGCAGCGCTTGCGTGAAAAAAAACCAGGAGCCGAAAGGTGCAGTAAAGGAGTTCGAATTCTTCGGCAAGAACGTTACGGAGCGGAAATTCCTACCCGAGCTGCGACTCGCTGCGCTCGAAGACATCGTTGCTCCCGCCAAAGATGCCGACGACAAGTCCAACGGGACATATGTCGCAATGGAAGAAATCCTCGCCAACGACTTCGACATCGAAATGCGCAAACACGTGGAAGTCACATTCAACGCGATTGACAAGGCAACCTTCGAGAAGATCCGCGCCGCCTACGCATTCGGCGGCATCGCTTCGCCCATCATTTGGCGGCCGGACAAGTCAGGCACCGCTCCCGCGGGAAGGTACAGCCTCACCGACTTCCTGCCGCCTATCATGCAGGCCACCATGAAGCACACCTTTCGCACTGAAATCTCCAGAAATAGCGAAAAGAAGGAAACCATTAACGGCCGGCCCAAGAGCGTGTACCAGACGTTCATGACGCAGACGAATTGCTGGGGAACGGCCTACGAAATCACGCGACGTCCGGCTAGGAAAGTCGCGGCGGACGGCAGTGTGACTTACGAATACCAAGTTTTCCAGATGAACGACAAAGTGGCCGACAGGCTCCTCAATGCCGCCGAAGCTTCGACACTCGTCGCAGACCTGAAGGGCAAGGACGAGCAAACGATTCTGCAGGCCATGAATGACGTGAAGATCGGCGATTTCGTAAACTTCTATCGCAAGACGCCAGATGGATCGCCTGACGGCCCACTCATGCACGTGGTCATTGCCATCGACAAAGGTCTGTTCTTCGAACGCACGGGACCAGACAAAGCTTACGTCATGCGTCTGGTGACGCCTCAGAACCTCACCAAAGGATACACAGTGGCAAGAGCGGTCACGAAGATCACCCGGCCTGCCACTGCTTTTAAACCGATCCTTGAGGTGGAATCTGAACTTTCACAGCGCACTGTGATGGATGGCACGACCAGCGAGCAGATATTCACTTTGAAAAGCTACGATCTGGTTGAAGATGCGACGACAGGCCGCGTCACTCTGCCACCCGACGCGTACACGGCGCAGCCGGGAACGATACGCATAGTGTTGTGATCTGTTAAGACGGCAACTGGGCTGCCTAACTGTGGTGCTTATCCGTCTTTAAAAGCACGAATCTCCCATCAAGATCTGCTCAGCTGCTACACGCCTACAAAGGATGAAATGGATCTTGCGTTGTGTGAAACAAGGACGTGCCCTGTATCGATCCAAAGTCAAAGTGGGGGATTTGTGAAGGCGTTTGGTCAAACACTGAGCACTCGTGTCGTGATGTCCGTATTCCTTTTTGCCTCATGCAGGAACAGCGACATGCCGTCCTCCCGCGGGTCATTCGGAAAATCCGCCGCCCCCGTCGCCAAAGCTGATCAAGAGAAAGTCAAAGCGAACAGTCGGCAACGAGAAAACTCTCCCCAAAGCCCCCCTGAGAAGACAGGAGATGTGTCACCGAAGCTTGAAAACCCCAAGGCCGGACGGAATTCCGCGACCGACGGTTTCGCCTTGAGCGAAGAAGACGCGAAGGCCATCGGCGAACAGATTTTTTTGAACGAAGGCAGTGGGAAGCGCTAAATGCTTGTGTTCTGGAACAAAAATGAGGCGTTCCCTTCACTCGGCATTGGTCATTTTATCTGGTTCCCAAAAAACGAAACAGCGGCAAGAGAAAAGTTTGGTGGCGACAGTTTTCCAGAGCTGGTGAAGCTCATGATGGAGAAAGGAATTGCACTTCCAAAGGTTGTTACGAAAACCCTGCCCGAGCTTCATTGTCCCTGGAAGAACCGCGGCGAATTCCTTGCCGATGGAGCACGTGATGCCGAAGAGCTCCGCGAACTCCTGCATGAGACCAAACATGTCCAGTTGCAGCTGATTATCCGTCGATTCAAACGAGCACTTCCGAAGCTTCTCGATCGACCTTCGAAAGCCGAAAGTGAAATCATCAAAGCGCGCATCGATCGGATAGTCGCGTCGCGCGCCAGCTACTTTCCGCTGATTGATTATGTGAATTTCAAGGGAGAAGGTCTCAGTGATGCAGAGGGTGGATGGGGACTGCTGCAAGTCCTGAAAGCCATGAACGACGACAGCGCGGACGCTTCAGCCGAGTTTGGGGCGGCTGCCATCCGAGTTCTCACAAAGAGGGTAAATAACGATCCAAAAGATGCCGTTCACCTGCCTGGATGGAGCAATCGCATGCGTCAATATGGTCAGTTCGTCCTCCCAAGTCGATAGTCGTCGGAAATGGCGCCGAGGGGGTCGCAGTGATCAAGAACTGGTCCCGTCCGTTTGCCTGGGTTGAAATCCCAGGAGAAATTTCTCAGTGTTCTTCAGCCAGGCACATTTGATGGGACCATTTTGGAAATTTCATCGGCTGGCGAGATGTCTCCGGCAGAGTAGGTTGAAGTGTTGCATGGTCCGTTTTTTGGGGAGGCCGTATGACCCTTGCGTATCTGATCCGGTTACTAGGCCTCTCTCAGCGTTCTGAAAGTGACATCGGGTGGACACTGGGCGGGTAAAACGAATACGGACTACTCCAGCTGCGTGGCCTCCGGCTCGATCGACATTGACTATACGCGCCACTCTATGAAATTTGACAAGGGAACGTTCGCCTACAGCATCGAAATCCTCGACACCTCGCGGTTTGACGTCCGGGAAAGATCCGCGTTCAACAATCAGGGCATTGCCACCATCGTGAATAATATGCCTTTTCACTGAAAAAGGTGCCTAGGAAATTCAAGCGCATTTGGTGCCTAGGAGTTTTACGGTCGCATATCAGAGCAGAAGTGAGTCACGGAAATTGGCGGGCTAGATGTTCACGCCGACAAATATTTTAGTGACTCAAAACAAGTTGCGCGAAGGTCGTAAGAATAGTTGCCAATCAGCTGATGAAACCACACAAAATCTCAAGGAAAGACCACTCTGGGAAAGGGCCGCGGCGGGAGGTCGAACTTCCGCGTCAAGGAAAAAGCCCCTGCGTCTAAAATACCGTCCGGATATCTCTTGGGCACGTATGTCCAACTGCCATCGATGGATAAGGCGTCTCACTTCCGTGATAAACGCATGAACCATGGGCTCGCAGTCAGTGAGAGAGCCGATCCCGGGAATGCAGGGCATACGTGACCTTCAGGCGCCAGTAGATGGAATAAGCAAAGCCAGTCAAAAAGTCATATAAAAGGATCCTGGTCCAAGGCTCCTGCCCAATGCTGTCCCGTCCGTAACCGTTCCGTTCGGCAAAAAAGGCCCAATAGGCCGATTAAACTCACAAATTCCAAGATCGAGAAAAAGGAAAGGAGATCGTGATCACCTGACTCAAGGTGCTGCACGTCGGTTGGCAAACCAACGCGATATCTCGGCCCGCTCGTCCTCGGTCATTTGCGTAATGTTGCCGAGCGGCATGATTTTGGTCTGCACGGCCTGAATAAAAATGCTGTTCGCATGTCGTTCCACATCAGCTGGACTTTCCAGGACGACACCTTTGGGTGCGGGCCCGCCCATCAAAACAGGTTGGGTGGCGTGGCAGCCTGTGCAGCGGGCTTGAACGATTTCCATGACGCGCTGGGTATCGGGAACAGCAGCATCCTGAGCTTGAACTGGCTTTGGTACTGGTGCGATCCAAAACAAAACACCGACCATGATCGCCACGCCGCTGAACGGGAAGTACCAGTTGATTTTCTTTTTATGTTTTAAAAGAAAGAACTGCCGAATCAAAACACTCGCCACCATCATAAGAACCAGCACCAGCCAGTTCATCCGATGGTTATACATCATACTGTAGTGGTTCGAGAGCATGGCGAAGAGCACGGGAAGAGTCAGGTAGGTGTTATGAACACTACGCTGCTTGCCACGTTGCCCATGGATAGGGTCCACTTTCTCGCCGGCTCGCATGGCTGCGGTCACGCGCCTTTGACCTGGAATAATCCAAAAAAAGACGTTGGCCGTCATCATCGTGGCCAGCATTGCGCCCAAGATCAAAAATGCGGCGCGACCCTGAAAAATTTGGGTTGCCAGATAACTTGCCAGCGTGATCAGAAGTACCAGAGCCCCAGCCAAGAGCCAGGGCCATCGGCCCAGAAAACGGCAGATGCCTTCATAAGCCATCCAACCCGCCACCAAAAAACCAAGCGAGAGCAGAACGGCCGTGGACTCCGACATTGCAAAAATCTGCGGATCGATCATATAGGTGCGAGCGTTCATCAGGTACAGGACAACAAAGAGCGCAAACCCGGAAAGCCATGTGGAATAGGATTCCCAGTAAAACCAATGCAAATTGGGCGGCAATGATGGGGGCGCCACCAGATATTTTTGTGGATTATAAAAGCCGCCGCCATGAACGGCCCAGAGCTCACCATCGACACCCTTTGTCAAAAGATCAGGGGCCTGCGGTTTTTCCAGGCTGTTATCAAGCCAAACGAAATAAAAGGAAGCGCCGATCCAGGCAATAACCGTGATCACATGCACCCAGCGCAGCAGCATCAGGGCCCAGTCCATCAAATAGGATTCCAACGAAACCTCCTCAACTGCCCCGATAAGTGGAATAGGACCACGGCGATACAAGCAGGGGAACATGATAATGGGATGCAGAGTCCGCTATGCTGAAGCGAATGCTAATGCGGTCGAAAAAGGGTGGTTCACTGACCCTGGCCCCGATTTTCAAAAAGTAGGGCGCCACTTCAAAAACCAATTCGTAGGTACCGGCTTTAAATTGCGGCCCTTGCAAAAGCGGCTCCGCCGTGCGGCCATCCTGATTGGTTACCGTTTGATAAATTTTTTCCAGTTGTTGGCCTTCACGCACCTGATAGAGTGTGATGGTCAGGTCAGCCGCGGGCTTGCCGTGTGCCGTATCCAAAACATGCGTGGTGAGTCGGCCCATGGATGGTCTCTTTCGTTTTGCGGGAATGCGGATCCGACGAGCTTATCGAAGCCCTCTGGACTGGTCAAGGACGAACCACGAGCAGGCTTACCGGGCACACAATAGGATTTTTGTCGATGAATCATCCTTCCGATGCATGCGAAGATAAGGGGGCTAACCTGCGCCCTAGTAACGGATCAGGAATCAATTATCGAGGTGGTCTATGTCCGATATTCCCTATTATGAAAAATTCCTGTCACCGGGTTTGAAACGATACCTCCTGCAGCGCGCCACACCCGTATCCGGCCGTTCGGGTCTCGTGGGCGTGGGGCCATCCGGCGGTCTGGAAACAGAAGATGCCATGCAATTTCTAAGTGAGCTGCATGATGAGCTGCTTCAGGATCTGAATCTCGTTCTGGAATCCCGGGATGCGGATCGGGCCTTTATTGATCAGCGATGCCGGGCACTCACGCTGTTTAACGAAGAGCAGCAGCGGGATTTTTTATCACCCGCTTATCAGACTGTTCTGGGCCTGGAGGATGGCAACGGCCGCATCGTGTTCGGCCCGAAGCGTCCGGATTATGTCAAGCCTGGCGGTGAGCCCATTGCGCCTCTACCGCCTTACCTGCAAGGCCCGCACGTCACCCTCTTTGGGCCACCGGATACGGCAAAGATGGCGATTAACGCGGTCAATTCCTATCACCGCAAATTGCCGAATGAACCTGCGATTGTGGAAGAGATTCTGCGCGACTGTCCCTACCTCCCGATGTGGGGTGCGGATGATGAAGATTCCAAAACACCTTTGCGTGATGATTTGATCGCAGCAGGTGAAAATCTTAGCCGCTGCTTTGATGGAACCCTAACGGCGGCGGATGAAGGCAGCGGGAAAAAGTATGAACTCCGCAAGCACAGTCCGGCCTTGCCGATCAAGCGATTCCCTGGTCTCGCTTTGCCTTGCGCGTTTCTCTTTAAGGGTGAAACACCGATACCCTTGCATCTTTACGATTTCGCCCTGCATGTCTTCCGTAATTGGCAAAGGCCCGAAGCCCTGGTGTTTTATGTGCCCAAGCTCGAAACGGAAGAGGAGGCTCGTTACATTCACCGCATGGTGTCGGCCACCGAAAGCAAACTGCAAAAGCTGCACGCGTCCTATCAAAAGGGCACCATTCGGCTGATGATCGTGTTGGAAAATCCACGCGCTATCTTTCGCGTTCATGAAATCATCGACGAGCTGCATCCTTACTTCGCGGGGGCGTCCCTTGGCTGGCACGATTATCTGGCCTCGACCGCGCGCCTTTTCAAGAAGGACAGGAATTATCGCATCCCCTCCAAAACAGACCCGAACATTGTGATTCGCTACATCAAAGCCTCGCATCGGCTGCTGGCTGATGTGGTCGGCCCCCGCGGTGGCATCAAGGTCGGTGGCATGTATGGAGTTTTGCCATCCACGCCTGACCTTGCGAGTCCTTCCTTTCAGGTGACTTTGAAAGGTTACATGAAAGATGTGATCACTCAATTGAAGCGGAACCTGTCAGGATTTTGGGTCGCCCATCCCGATTTCGTGCGCATTGGCCTGGCGCTGGTTGCGGCCTGGGAAAAGAGACAGGCTGGACAGACTGCGCCTTTGCAAACGCTGATTCAAAGCCTGCTCCTGGCGCCTCATGCCGACGAGGTTAAGCGTATTGTAGACGGGCCGGATGTCGATGGCCTCGACCCGGATCATCCACTTTACGCGCGTTCCCTGATTGTCACCGATTTGAAAGTGGACGAATACACGCGGAATCATCGACCGGAAGAGATCCGGTATAATGTTTTTCAATGTCTGCAGTATCTCGCTGACTGGCTCGCCGGCAACGGCTGTGTGGCTCTTCCTGCCAGCCTGGAAGGTATTCCCGTTCGGGTCATGGACGATCTCGCGACTACCGAACGTTCCCGCTGGGAAGTCTGGCACGAGATTCGGCACGGGCGTTTTCCCTTGCACGATTTTTTGCGGATCGCCTTTGAGGAATTGACCTTTATTCGCAAGGACCTTTCCCATGCGCAAAAAATAGTGCAGGTGAAATGGAACGAGCACACAGCGAAATGGTATCCCATTGCGTTCAAACTCATGCTGCGTTTTATGACCGATGCGAACCCCGTGGAATTTGTGAGCGAGCTTCTTTTGCCTTTTACCGTGGACGAGCTGCGTAAGGCTCATGATCCGTGGCAGGCCCTGCAGGCCATCGATCCTGCCAGGTTGAACTTTGAACCTTCCATCGAGCTTTTTATCACCTGGTTCGAATGTCTCGGCCAGCAGAATTTTGCTGCGGCAATGTCCCGCTCCTTGGTTCCCGATCTGGCTCAAGGCGAAGCTTTGGTCAGAAAGCTGAACTTCGAAGAGCTCGTCGGCGCCGCAGCCTTTCATGGTGACATCGGGGAATCCGCAAAAACCCTGGATTCCATGGCCGCCAAAGAACAGGCTGCGGTCTTTCAGGACGAGGAAGCGATTCGAGCCGAACTGCAAAAAATGGGGCAGGACTATAAACAGAAATTCGGAATCAAGTTTCTGGTATCGGCTGAGGGGAAAAGCGGCAAGGAACTGTTGGATGTCCTCAAACAAAGGATTCATAACACCCAAGAGCAGGAGCTGGACAACGCCCGGACGGCCCTCTGGGCCATTGCCCGGAAACGTTTTATGGCCAGTCCCTATGCGGCTCGTCTTGAGATTTTTCCGAGGTTGAAAAGTAAACATAAAATTGCGTCGGCCATGATTTCACTTCTGACTCCTGACGCGCGACAGGACCTTTGCCTGGATGCTGAACAGCACACCTGGTTTGAAGTCGCCTCGTTGAGCAAGTCGGTAGCCTCAGCCTTTGCACTGGAATACTTTGCTAAAAGAGGTCTCAGTATTCACAGCCCGGTCAATGAACTGCTGGCTCAAACCAGGTCCGATTTTCGTCTGGAAGGTCCCTGGGGCGACCAGGTCACGGTCGCTCAACTGATGAGTCATAAGGCCCTCAACCTTCATTATGTGACTGGTGTACCGACTTCCGAATCCATGCCACCCATCAAGGATTTTTTGCGAGGCAATCCCACCTACGGTTATGAACCGGTAGGTGTCATCAGCCCCCCAGGGGAAGTGTTTAAATATTCGGGCGGCGGATTTTTAGTGCTGGAGCATTTGATTCAGGAGCTGGAAGGCCGACCCATCGATGCCATCACACGGCCCTTTCTGGATGCAGTGGGCATGCAGGATTTCAGCTTTCAGCAGGAAACCATGCCTGGAAAAATTTACGCCGACGGCGTGCGCGATGATGGTCAGCTGGTCCCAGGACGGCGCCTCATGTTTCCAGCCTTTGCAGCCGGAGCCATGGGAACCAGTGCTGCGATGGGGCAATTTCTGACTCATCTCGGCCAGGCCTACCATAGCGTGGAGGGTTCCGGCCCCATCTCGCATGACACGGCGCGGCTGATGCTTTATGGAACCGATCAGGGTTGCCAGGACTTTATGGGCTGCAACATGGGCCTTGGTGTTTTCGTGGCCGAAGCTGGTGACAATCGTCTCGCCCTTCATCAAGGGGCCAATGATGGATTCCGCTGTCTCTATCTTTACTGCTTTGCCGGTCCAGACCGTGGCAAGGGTTTTGTCACCTTGTGCAATGGTGATTTCTCGGGCGTTCTCTTTAATGCGGAGGTGGCCCAGGAAGGCTTGAAACTGCTTGATATGCAGGGCGTGGACTTTGCTCAATTTGCCAGCCGCTTTGATTCCAGCCGCCTTAAACCTGAAGAGGTTGTCAACATCGGCTATCGTGAGCTGGTTTTTAAAACCTTTTATCCCCGCCTTCCCGAGGCCATTCCTCGTCCAGGCAAGCCAGCGCCCCTGGCCTCCCTCAATCTTGTGACGGGTGCCCAGATTGTGAAGGTCAGCAATCAACTGTTTGGCCGCGCCGAAAATCTGCTCAGTCCTTACGAACCCACCTTTGATCCTGGGTTATTCGGCAAGGAAGGCAAAATTATGGATAGCTGGGAAACGGTTCGACACAATCCCCGGCCTTATGATGAGCTAACCCTGGAGCTGGCCAGGCCCGGACCGATCCGTTATGTAAGGCTCTCCACACAGTTTCATCTCGGCAATCAGGCGGCTTTTATTCGTCTTATGGGGTTCAGCGCTGGCCAGTGGCTGGAAATACTTCCCATGACACCCATGGAAGGCCACGCTCAACTTCTTATTGATCGGGGGCCTGACAGCTCGATTTATACCTGCATTCGGGTGCAAAACTATCCAGACGGTGGTTTCACCAGATTGGGCCTTTATAGCGACCTGCCCGCGGCGGAAAGCCAACGCTATAAACCTATCGGCGAGGCACGTTGCGAGCGCTTCTCTGAGGCCATCCCTCAAACCAGGAAGCCGATGAGTCTGCCTTATCACGCTCAGCCCGAGGAAATTGAAGCCCATCGCGCCCATCTGAAGTCAGGTGACCGCGTGAACGTAGCCTCAGCAGCCCTGGGTGCCACCGTCATGCGCGCTTCCAACGAACACTACGGTCCAGCCGTTCAGGTGATTTCGCCTTATCGGCCTTTGAACATGTTCGATGGTTTGGAATCCGCTCGTAGCCGGCAGCCTGGACATCATGAAGAGGTCATAATCCGTCTCGCAAAACCAGCTCGTCTCGAAACCCTGGTCGCCGACTTTACGTATTTCGTCAACAATAACCCATTGGAAATGGCCGTGCAGGGGCAATGGGGAGCCGAGTGGGTGGACCTTGTGCCGCGCACCTGGGTCAAAGGTTTTGCAGGCAGCCAAAAATTATGGAACGTTCAGGATGAAAGGAAATTTGAGGTTCTGCGGGTTCAGACCTTTCCTGATGGTGGTCTGAACCGATTGCTGGCGTTCAGCCGCTGGTAGAAATGTTGCCGACCGATCGACTGATAGGAACGCCTGGTGTGTCACGCGCCACGAGCAACTGGGCTGTGATGCTGATGGCAATTTCCTCGGGCAGGCGTGAACCCAAAGCCAAACCGATGGGACAATGCAAACGTAGAATCCGTTCCGGATCCAGGCCGGCTCGAGCCAGATCTGCTTTGATCGCCCGGGCTTTGACTTTGCTGCCAATCGATCCCACAAAGGGCAGATCATCACGAGCCAGAAGAACTTTGAGGACAGGCAAATCCGTTCCATGACCCATGGTGATGACCGCGCAGAACGTGCCTGGAGCGAGATCCGCAGCAAAGGCTGGCATGTCGTCCACCCTGTAACGCGTAAAGTGAGGCCCCTCAGGCAGGCGTTCAACCCAATCCTGTCTGGTATCGACACAGGTCACGCGACAGTTCAAAGGCAGCAGCACCCGGCAAAGGGCCTGCGCAACGTGGCCTGCACCAAACACGGTTATATTCCAGGCTTTGGCTCCAAACACTTCAAACAGGAGAGTGGCTCGCCCCCCACAGGACATGCCAATATCCTTTTGCAAATCCCAATCGTAAATCGTCGGTGAACTTTTTTGGGCAGGGTGCTCCAGAATCCTGCGCGCTTCCTGGATGGCCCGATTCTCCAATTTACCGCCGCCCACTGTTCCTTCTGCAAGACCTTCCACGGTGATCAACGCCTTGGCGCCATGCTCCTGAGGAGCATGGCCCATGCTGGTGAGCAAGGTGCAAACGACAAAGGCTTCACCCTGATCGCTGAGTTCATGCATACGGCGGAAAAATTTGGGCGTTGTCACGGAGTTTTCTCCCATTTGGCAAATTGCTCCGGATAAAGCGCCCGCAGAATACGCTCGCGACTGGCAGGAATAGGCAGGGACGTGACATTGATCGCATTCATGATGGCTGCCCAAACGGAAAAACATAAAAGCAGAGGGGGCTCTCCGACCGCCTTGCCCCGGTGCATGGTGCGGGGCTCATCCGATTGCAAAAGCTCCACACGAAAATCACGCGGGATATCATGCACCGATGGAATTTTATAAGTACTCGGAGCATGAGTTAAAAGGCTGCCCTTGGCATCATAGACCAGCTGTTCCGTTGTCACCCAGCCCAGGCCTTGGGTGAACGCCCCTCGAATCTGTCCGACCTCAAGGTCGTAATTGATGGGGCGGCCCAGATCCATGAGTATATCGGTGCGCAACACCTTCACTTCACCCGTGCGCCGATCGACTTCCACCTCGCTGCAGGCCACACCTTGACTGTAATAAAGGAAGGCTGTGCCTTGACCGGTGACCTTATTGAAGTCGAGACCTTCCGTCTTGAAAAATCCATACTCGCTCAGGGAAACCCTATTAAACCAGGCCTCCCTAATGACATCCAGCAAACTCAGGAAACGCTCCGGCTGATCCTTGGCAAAAACACGGCCACCCTCAAAAACAATGGGTCGGGCTAAGGGCATGTCCCAGTCAATGTCCTTGCGGGTTCCGGGTCCGATCGTGCGGCTCGGCCAGACTTCAGGATCGAGATCAATCAACGCGGCAAAGACTTTGCTCAAGCGTTCCTTTAAAGGCTGACAGGCCACCAGCGCGGCTGAGCCGTTCAAATCGGTCCCGCTGGAAGCGGCCGTGGCGGAGGTATTGGCGTTTTTATCGGTCTGCGTAGGCATGACCCGAACCGCAGCCAGATCCACTCCAAATTCGGCAGCCACCAGACTGCCAATTTTCGTCTGAACCCCTTGACCCATTTCCACGGCACCGGTCGAAACCTGAAATGTTCCATCCCGATGCAAAAGAACCAGGGCATTGCCCTGATTCAAAAAGCGCGTGATAAAGGAAACTCCAAATTTGACCGCGGTCAGCGCGATGCCTCGCAAAGTGGGGGATTTCGGGTCCGCCTGCTCCTTGATCTGCAGTCGACGCGCCCGATAATCACAGCGTTCCGCCAGAGTTTTAAATAGAAGGGGAAGCGCGTTCCCTTCCACGACCTGACCATAGGGAGTGGTGTTGCGGTGCGGATGCTGATAGACGTTTTTCAAACGAACATCATAGGAATCCATTCCGATATGTTGCGCGATGGCTTCAATGGCCTGTTCAATCAGAGCCACACCCTTGGGTCCCCCGAATCCACGGAACGCCGTGTGCGGATGAATATGCGTGCGGCAGACCTGACCCCGGAGGCGGGCAGCTGGTATAAAATAGGCGTTATCCACGTGAGTCAGCGCGCGTTCCATGATAGCTGTCGAAAGATCGGCGCAGGCGCCGCCATCGGAATAGAGATGGCCATCGAGCGCAATAATCTCACCTTCATCAGTGAAAGCAATATCGTAATGCACCTGGAAGGGATTCCGCTTCCCGGTGATCATCATGTCCGTGTCCTTGTCCAACACCAGACGGGCCGGTCTTTGACAGGCTTTGGCTACGAGGGCCGCATAGACAGCAATCGGTGCCGCCTGAGTTTCCTTGCCCCCAAAGGCACCACCAAGCCGCTTCACAATGCAGACGACATCCTTGTGCGACAGTCCCAGGGCTTCGGCGACCAGATGCTGAACCTCGGTGGGATGCTGAGTCGAGGAATAGATTTCCATGACCCCGCCATCACGAGGATAGGCAATGGCAGCTTGATTTTCCAAATAAAAGTGATCCGCCCCATCGATCTGAATTGTCCCTTGAAGCCGATGCGGTGCCGTTTCCAGACCCCGCTGCCAGTCGCCACGCTCAATCCTTCGCTCCGCGCCGATGAAACTCTGTTGCGCCAAGGCCTCATCAATCGAAAGAATGGCCGGAAGGACTTCGTAATCGACCCGAATCTCGCGCAGGGCAGCCTGGAGAATAAGCGGATTTTCAGCCGCAACCACAAGGACGACGTCACCAACGAAATGCACCTCATCGACGGCGAGAAAATTCTGATCCTGAAAAATACTGCCCCAGGTGTTGTGGGCCAGCGCTTTATGATCAAAAATCCACAGCTGTCCTTCCCACTTTTGCACCCGACTGACATCGATGGAGACAACGCGCGCATGAGCGTGCGGACTCCAAATCAAACCCACGGTCAACTCGCGAGCCTCCCGCGGTCGATCATCCACAAATTCAGCGGAACCTCGCACATGACCATGCGCGGATTCGTGTGCAGCGCCTTGTGTGGGCTTAAGAATGGGCTGCTGCATGCTCGACCTCCTGGCGCTGCATGATCTCATCACAATACTGTTGGAAGTAGCCCTGCACGAGCAGACGTCGATAGGCCGAGCTGCCCCGATGATCGGAAAGGGGTTGAATGGAGTCCTGCAGCATGGCCTGCGCCTCATCCACAAGGGCCTGATCCAAAATTTTATCCTGGAGGAACGCTTCGACCTTGGGCACGCGCAGCGGGGTTGCGGCCACACCACCCAGCGCCAGGCGAGCCGACTTGATCACGAGTCGGTTATCCTTGCGACTTCTTTTTAAATCAAAGAGCAGAGCGATACTCACCGTCGAGATATCCAAATCTTTGCGTGTGGCAGCCTTATAGAGTCGCAGCAGTTGCGTTTTCTGTGGCGCGCGAAAGGTAACCGAGCTGATCCACTCGTCATCTTTTAGAGCCAGCTTCCGATAACCCAGAAAAAGCTCGGTCATGGGAATGACCCTGGTGCCGCGTTTTTTGGCAACCGTTACACTGCCGTCAGCGACCAGCAGAAAGGGGAGAGTGTCACCGATTGGGGAAGCATTCGCAATGTTGCCGACCAGAGTCGCGGAATTTTTAATCTGCGGCGACGCAAAAACATTCAGCAGCGAACTGAACTCAGGAATGCCTTTGGCGCAGCGTACCCTGACTTCCTCCAGAGTGACCTTGGCTCCAAATTGATAAAGGGATCCCTTCTGAGTGGATTGATAAAGCTCGGGAACCAGATGCAGGCTGATAATATCACCCAGCTGGAGTTTGCCTTTATTGAGCTGCACACCAAGGTCGGTGCCCGATGCGAGCAGCCTGGCCTTGGGATATTTTTTAACGAGTGTGCTCACATCAGCAAAATGCACAGGCGCCATAATTTTACCATGAGGCGTCGTCATATCAACGGCAACTGCTCGGGTTTCTTTGAGCGCCTTGACCACGCGGCTTGTCACAAATCGTTCCGCCAAGGGCGGCAGGGTCTCGGGATCCAGGCTTAATGCGGCTTCAACAATGGGCGTATAACCCGTGCAGCGGCATAGGTTTCCGGTCAGATGATTTTTTATGGTCTGGGCATCGGGCCTTGCCGTGCATGTTTCAAAAAGTCCGCACAGCGCCATCACAAAACCTGGCGTGCAGTATCCGCATTGACTGCCTTGCTGCCGAACCAAGGCGTCCTGAACGGGAGAGAGAGTCTGGTCCTGAGCCAAAGCTTCCACGGAAATCAGGTGCGATCCATCCAGTTGAGCCAGCATGGTAATGCAGGCATTGATGGGTTCGAAGCGCAGCTCGCGCGGCATGCCAGGTCCTGGAAAAGCCCGTAAAACGGTGCAGGCTCCACAGTCTCCTTCGGCACAGACGATCTTGGTTCCACTCAGGTAAAGGCGGGTGCGGAGGTAGTCAGCTAACATCATCGAGGCGTCCGCTCCGCTCACCTCGTGGATGGCGCCGTTCAATGCAAAGCGAAGAAAAGAGCGTATCGACATATAGTGCTGTCCTTGCTGGCTCAATCATCGAAATAGTCGCGAAAAGCGAGGCTACAGGATGCAGATTGGAAGGGCAACTGACACAGCGGCGCTAGTTTTGGATTTGCGCAGATTGCAGGGCTTTGCAATTGTTTGGGGGGCATTGTCAACTTGTAAAAATTGCAGTTTGAGCAGGGCTTCCCCTTGCCCCAAGACACTATGCTGCCAAACCATCAAAAGGTAACAGAGATATTTTGAATGACTGAGCGTGGCAGACTTGAACTTCTGTAAATGCCTTTCACGTTTACGCACATGTCTGTGGGAATTTTCCGCTCTGCAGTTTGCGTACTTGTGAGCAACATGACTGACTTTTGGCAAGACCTCTCGCAGTGCTGCGCCGTAACTACGAAGCTTGTCGGTGACAATCACCTTGGGTTTATACTGAAGACAAGCCAAGAGACGCTTGAAGAACTGCTTGGGTGCTTTTTTGTCACGGCGGTCTGTTATAAAGACATCAAGTTCAATGCCATTCTCATCAACTGCTCGCCACAAGTATTTCTGCTGACCCTTAATTTTTAGGAAAACTTCATCAAGGTGCCGGGTTGTTCCAGGCTGAGGCCTTCTTTTCTTGACCTCAGCAGCAAAGTCAGGTCCAAAATCACGACACCAGTCCCTGATTGTTTCGTGGCTAACGAAGATACCACGCTCGAAAAGAAGTTCGGAGATCTCACGTAGGCTCAAACAAAAACGATGATAAAGCCAGACTGCGTGTCTAATGACTTCAATGGGGAAGCGGTAGTCAGGATAGAAGCCATCACGCACAGGAAACCTCCGGGTAAGTACCCGAAACTACACGCTCGGAACCAAGTTGACAATGCACAATGATTCAAAGTTTCCGTGAGGAAACAAGGAATAAGCCTCAAAACCACTTCAAGATTGCGATATCGATTTCCGATAACGTAACATTCGGCTGCAGTGACGAACGGAGTGGCACTTGTGAAGTTAACAAATATGCAATTTTTATTTAAAAAAATTCACCTCCTAGTCTGGGGAAGTCTTCTCGTCTCCAGCACTTTTGCATGCCGTGAGGGCACAAGAACCTCACAGAGCCCAGCGACTCAAAAGACCCTCACTGGAGCACATTCCACATTTAATGTCCTTGTGATGGACACAGGCTTTGATGTCACGCATGAGGTGTTTAAAGACCGCATCTTGGAATCATACACGTTGAAGTGCAAGAAAGGCACAGATCCCGCCGAAGAAGACGATGATAAGCCTTTGCCTGCCATTTCCGAAGTCAAAGGCGCCTACATTGAATCACTTCAGAAACAGGATCAATCCTGCTCTTTTGAAAAGGGCCTCGTGCTTAACAAAAGTCCCCGGTTTACAGAAATGACAAGTTTGCGCGACGAGTGGAACAAAAATATTAAATCTAAATCGATTACGAAAGCACTTTTTCCAAATCTAGAAGGAATTCTTGAAATTCTGGATGGCGAAAAGGGCAAGTATCAGTATCATGGAACGGCAACGGCAGGGCTTATCGCATACCTCAACCCCAAAGTTCGCTTTGTTTTAGTTCAAACACCGCTTTTAAATCCTGAGGATGCAGACAAACAGATTGGTGCCCAAAAGTGTCCAAAGCAAGACGCAATTGATTTTGGAGTGAAGCTTCATCTGGAACCCGATGTAGAACAGGCCTATCTTGCACATCCTCCTTCGGTGGAGGAAACACAGTTGCAGGAGATCCTCGTCACAAATAAAATCAATGTCATTAACATCAGCGCAGGCAGACTGCTTCGTCAGCAGCTTGAAGAAGGCCTTAAGAAACAGGACGCCAACTGTGTGGTTAATTTTTCAGAGAATTATCGTGTTTTAGGGGAACTTGATAAAAAACGAAACAAAAAAATGCGCGACGATGGATTTTTTAAAAATGCGGATCCTCTCATCGTTCAAGCTGCTGGAAATGAGGGTATGAAAATAGAAACCCGCGCGGACACTTGGGAGTGCTCGACTCCAGAAAACAACCAACTTATCATTGGCTCTTTAGATGCAAATGGTGGTGTGAGCGAGTTCTCAAACAGAGGAAAATGCGTCGACATCTTTACTCTGGGGGATGGAGTTATCGTTGCTGCACCGGATCATTGGCTCAATATTGCTTCGGGCACGAGCTTTAGCACTCCCCTCATTGCACGTTACCTTTCTCTGAATCACGGACCAAAAGCGACTGCGCCTGAAATGACGGACTTTATATCTCAGAAAAGAAATGTGGAGAGACATCTTGCAAGCAGCGAACAACCGCAAGAACTGGCCTATGCAGAACGGGAAAGAAGCGTCACAAAATACGCGCTCACGGGGCAGAAATCCAATCGGACTTTTTACGATCCTCGCTCACTGAATGCGTGGAAGCGCTTGTCACGTTCCTTGCATGAGCACTGATAAATTGGAAAAATGAAGCCCCGGTGTTATTTGCAGCAACATTCTGTTACTTTTGAATATTACTGAGCGAGAGGTGATATTCCATGAGTGGCACAGATCCATTTCTTTATGTTCCTTATCAAGAAATTTCCTTGCAATTTGGAAACGACAATCAGTCCACCGAGGGAATGCTTCATGCACTTTGGATTCAGATCGAATTTGAAATGGAAGTTGACCCAGAGGCACAAGGGAACATCAGCAAAATTTTTCAGCAGCACCCCCTTACCGAGCATTCAATTCGCAATGTCCTTTCCCCATTCCTAAGTGCATTTCTTGACTTCCCTGTCTATGATGTCTGGCCTCGGGAAGGCTTGCTTCAAACGGAAAATTGCACACAGACTGTCGCTCACATTCCCTCTGAATTTCTTCAGAATCTTCCCGCTCAGTGGGAATGGAATCTCGATGATATTTTAAATTTTTCCCGCATTCCAGACACGGATTTTCACGATCCGGCAAGTGCGTTGACACGGATGCGCAGGCAAAGACTTCTTTCAATGCAGAGACCAAGCGGTTGGAACCATGCACTTGCGGACTGTAAAACGCTTTTTGAGAAGAATCCTGTACAGTACAAACAGCTTATGATCCGTCAACTGGCACAGTCGCTTTATGTTACGAGTCATGCCATTAAATCTTTAGAAAGTTCCGTTTTTGCATTTCCGAAAATTGCAGAGTTGTTGAATCAGTTTATCGATTCTGAAAAAGGACATGACGTCTTTATTCTTAAAAGCCTTTCCGCATTAAACGTAACAAAATTTCAAGCCGAAGCGCGAGTTGAGAGTGAAATAAAAATATTGATGAACCTTTTAGAATACGCTTCCTCACAACATCTCCTAAGTTTTTGCGCACTCCTAGAAGGTTTCGAAGGCATCTCTTACACTCCCTCGCATGCTCCGAGCGTGGTAATGCTCAAACAAATCACCGAAAATAGAAAAGTTGCAGAAGGCGTGCAACATCATCTTGAGATCAATAAAAATCAATCTCATTCCTCTGTTTTCTTACAGTTTATAAAAGATTCCCCTGCCGTCAGCACCGAAGAAGTAATCTTTGCATGCAGGCTCGCAGAACTTGCTGAACATCTCAAAATTACAGCCTTTGATCGAATTCAAAGATCGACAGGATGCGCATAAACACATTCCAGTGACGCTGCCGGTTTTGCTGATTTGATTTTGATATGAGGAGCATTACAAGTTCCCTCTTGGGGGGCGCATTCTTTTTCGTAACATCTTTTTCCATCAGCTCTCGTACTTGCCCGAAATTCGTCTGTACAAACTTCAATGTCGGGTTTGGCATTTTCCAGCGTGCAGACATCGTAGGAACCCTGTGAAGTCGGCGCTGTACTCTTGTTGTGACTCCCCGATTGCTCACACGAAGAGCTTAAAAGAAGTGCCAATGCCATGCTCAATGGAATTTTTTGATGCTGAGAATTCATATTTTTCTCCTTGTCGAGAGACCACACAGCATCTTATCCAAAACGAATGGCACTGTGTTACAAATACTCTTCTCCGTGCCAAAGACTTGAAGATGTGATCCTGAAACTGCACATTTCAAATTGCAATTCGTCTAAAATAACGATACATTGTTACTTTTAATCCACTTTTTATAAATTGCTAAATACTTTTTGTGAACTTCCGATAACTCTCTATGTCCGATGATATAGAGGAGAAATCACGTGACCCAGCGAAAATTTGTTTTGTGTTCTGTGATGTGTCTTGTTTTTGTTTCTGCTTGCAGCGAAGAAGCCGGTTTTACGGTTCAGTCGCAGGCTTTGGATGCTTCCAAGATCAAAAGCAAAGAGCAACAGGTCAGTCCTCACAAAGAAAGCGACTCCCATACCACTCATGAGCCAACTTCTGCGGCAATTGAGAGTGGAGCCGAGGAATATCCCGAAGGCTCAATGGCTGCGAGCAGCAATGAAGACCCACCCAGCAGGATTGGGGGCGATGAAGGCCCCTTGGGCACAAGCCAAGGCATTGGCCCCACCGTTGATACTTTAGGAAATGGCTTAGGCAATAGCGGCGCACCTTCTGTATCAGCAAGCGGAGGAAGCACAGGAGCTGGTCATTCCCAGACCGGGAACGGAGGCAGCATTCCTGCAAATGGTTCGGCAAATCATGGAACCTCGCCCGGAAACAATTCCGAAAGTCCACAACCCGGAGGTAACGTCGCAGGAAATTCTCCGAATCCCTCGATTCCATCTGCGGGCTCCTCAAATAATAGTCCTCCGCCAGGAAATCAAGGAGGAGGTGTTCTTCCTGCCCCAGAGGAAGATCCTGGACAAATACAAGATGATCTTGTGGATGTTGGAATTGCTTTTATCCAAGAAAAGAGCGACGCCGGATATAACAATTGCCTCACCATTGTTTTGGGTGGAGTTGAACACAATTTGGGGTGTAGCAAGGAAGGAAAACTCGACCGTGAAATGGTCATTCAAGCCAGGCCATTTCCTGAATGCAACAATGTACGACTTATCTTCAAAACATATTCCAAAGGAAAATTGCTTTACACTCGCACAACTCAACAGGAAAAATACGCTGATAATATTAGAGTAACAAAAGCAGGAAGTGGCGCGACCATTTCATTTGAAGACCAACCTAAAGGCAATAAAGCCTACGATGGTGACTTCAACGATTACGTTTTAACAATAAAGCCGTCAAACACTCAAGAACTCAGCTTTAAAATCGAGAATTCTTCAGCATTGAGTTGCTCGACTGAGCAATAGTCATTTATTAGTATCATTATCATTTTTCTAGACATTCACTTGACTTTGTGTTTCTCAAAGACATAAAGTCAAGTGAATGCGCAGTGTGAAATATTAGTTAAAATTTCCATCACCGCAAGACATGTGCAAATCCTTCTTTTTTTTTTAAATGGATCTGTATGAAAATTGTACTCGCTCCCTCAGGTTCAAGAGGGGATATTCAGCCTTTTATGGCATTTGCAGTGCATGCCTTAGCTGAAGGACATGACGTCATGATGTGTGCTTCTCCCGAGAACTCCAACTGGGCAGCACAATGGGGAATCCCTTTTCAGGCTGCAGGGATAAACTTACAGGAATTTGCAAATACGGAATCTGAAAAGTTTTCAAAGCGTTTTTTATTAGAATTTAATTTTTTTAAATATTTTGTGAAGAAAAATACCAAGGAACAGTTCGAAGCCTTAGAAGCACTTTGTAAAGATGCAGATGCAATCATCAGTTGCTCTTTACAAATGGCAGCTCCATCTATAGCTCAACTTTACAAAAAAAAATATTTTTACTCTGTTTTTTGCCCTCACTTTCTTCCTTCTGATTTACATCCTCCAATGATGATCCGGAATCAAAATTTTCCAAAGTTTGTGAACAGAGCAATGTGGTGGACACTCAAAAACATCAGTGCCAAACTCATAATGCACATGACTTGGCAAATGCCATCACTCGCACCTTGACAAATTCAGAGCTTAAACAAGCATCCGAAAAACTTTCTCAAAAAGTGTTCACTCTGAATGGCGCACAGCAAGCGCTAGATGCCGTTCTAAAGTCATTGGAGCATGGCTAAGATGCTTGCTGCGTTTACATTGCTATAGCGTAGTCAGCAAACCGGTTACTTTTTAGCGAGAAATTTCTTGCAACGAGCTCATGAGCCCCCGCCATAGATATTCTCCCTTTTCCCCAACTTCGGAAAGCACTTCATAGAGCGAATTTGCTAGAGATTCCGCATTTTTTTCCATCATATAGCCACGACTGTTGAACTCAAAAGTATAATGATTATACCTTGAAGCCGACGCTAATTCCTTAAGAAGCGACTCTGTTCTATCGCTAAATTCATTATCTGGTCTATTTCTCAAAATTTCTTCAAGCTCGCCAATGAATTGTGCAACGGCTTTCTCTGCATCGTGTCGACTTTCCAAAATTTGAATGTTCCCAATTGCAGCAACTTTCTCCTGAAACTCTCGTTGAACTTCTTCTCTGCGAAGAAAACTGCTTCCAGATGAACTTGAAAAACCTGCTTTTGCATCCAGGTAGGCTTTCTCACGATCTGCTCTTGAATTAATTTTGGAATCTACTTTTTTTTGAAAAAAAAAAGTCAGAAATGCCAAGGAAACTAATGTAACAACTCTTATATTTTTCACTTTTATTCTCCAAAATGCTGTGAAGATGACTTAATATCCAGTCATCAAGCAAGGTTGCTATATTCGTTTTTTGATCGAATCAAGCATTTTATTGAGGAGCGTTTTGAATTTGATATACATTTTGTATAATGAATGAAAAAGCAGTATGGAATTTAACTACTAAGCGATATACACTGAATAGCAGGTTCAGTTTTGTATCCACTGGTTGCCTTTAGCACAGGTAAACTTCTCACTTCCAACGAAGGCCGCGTCTCCGATATGCTTATCAACGCAAGGAGGAAGGTCTTCTTTCTTCTCGAATTCCAGCCGACAGGTCACTGAATTCTCAGTTTTAAGGATGGATTTAATGCCTCGCTCACAGAGACTGTGCATGGTTTTCGTCCACCCACCGTCACAAGACCTGGTGCTTATTTTATGCTTCTAAACTGTTCCCTGAAGCAAGATCGAACAGGTTTTTGCGTAAAAGGGATCTTCATTGCAGAAGATTGCGGAAGAGGGCAGATTACAGGTTGGGGTGGTTGCTTCTTCCATCACAGGGGGATTGCTTTCTTCAGCCTGCGGCGATTGATTGAGTTCTGGAACTTTTTCCTTCCCTTTCTCGGTGCATGACAACGCAAGCAGAGAATATGCAATGCCCAAGATCATCTTTAATGATTTCATTCTATATTTTCCTTTTGTATCTTAATGATGCCGATACTCTTTTATCGCATGAGGTAAATCGGCAAAAAGTACAAATTCTTGAACACTTATGTTTCGTCAAATTATTGCTTTAACGATGGAAAATATAGTTTCAATGAGGCCACGTTTGAGAAAAAACTGAAATGCGAAACTTTAGCAGCCTTTGAAAAACGCCCCTGACAGTAGGAATGAATTTCCCAAGTCCTTTTTCATATTTTGCACAACAATTCAAATTGAAATCAACCCGCAAGCAGTGAAAATTCACTACAAAGGATTCATTCAATGAAGAAATTGTTGTCACTCTCGTTTGTTACTTTTTCTCTTTTTAATAGCTGTGGTGATCAAAATGATGCCACTCAGGAGCAGAATACTCATACTCATGAGCAACTTGAATTAACAGCCGAAACAAAATTGTTTTGCCCAAATGGATCGACTTTGGACACGACCTTTCGTCTGTGTATAAACGGCAGCGAGGCCATTGGCCCTTTCACTTCAGTCATGATAAAAGAGTGCCAGAAAACTAAGAGTGCCAGTGCTTGTGCAGGACTCAAATGGGATGCCGATTTAGCACGAAAGCTTCGAGGTACGGGTGCCTGCATGTCAGGTGCTGAAAAGCAAACAAACGGACTTTGTATCGAAGGTGACAGCGCATTTGGGCCATTTCCAACGGCTCAGGTCGAAAAATGTAAGGAAGCAGGCGGTGGATTGGCATGTGAAAACATGCGTTACAAAAAATCATTTGCGGAGGCAACGCTTCCAGACAAAGTTCCAACTCCTCCCACCCCTACACCCGTACCCAACCCTGGAACTGGAAATTGGAGCTGGATTTCTAAAATCGACCAAGGCATCCGAGGCGATGGTTGCGGAGAGGGATTCTTTAAGGCACCACGCGGTGGCGGCACGCGGACTCACAAGGGCGTCGACTTCCTTTTTCCCATGGGAACAGATTTGCTATCGCCCTGTGCAGGAACAACAGAAGTTGGATTTGACCCTTCAGGATATGGGAACTATGTCGTCGTCGTTTGCAAAGTCCCGAACGCAATGACCAATGGCGAAAAAACGTTTGTTTCGATGCTTTACGGACATCTGAGCACCGTGGCAGTAGGACAGGGTCAAAAAGTGACAGCGGGGCAAAAAATAGGCCGCGTGGGAAGATCGGGCAATGCGAATTCCGACTGCATCAATACACATGTTCATTTCGAAGCGATCGTTGAAAATACTGAATCACTTGCATTGCAGGCATTTAATGCGGGTATGGTGGCCAACGAAAGTTTGGATCTTGCGCCCGCTGGAAACCTCACAAGCTTAGCAGCACACATTCGTGCGAAATGCATGACGCCCACGGGTTTCAAGGCGGATCTTGGATTGACTTTTGGAAGTAACATCGATCCGTTTGTGCTCTTGAACTGCTTAGGAAACGCAAAACCAACACTACAAAGACCCAATCATCAAAATCAGCTCATTAAATGGAGTCAGTTTTATACGGCGCGCACATTTGATGTGAATGTGGGCCGGTAAAATCGGAGTCAAGCACTAAGCGGCATTGGATTCTGTTTCTGTTAAAGTAACGCTTGCATCTGTTTCGTTGTTAACTTGCTTCCACAAAAAGGGATAAACAAATCCCGC
Source organism: Silvanigrellaceae bacterium (assembly GCA_044237915.1). GTDB lineage: Bacteria > Bdellovibrionota_B > Oligoflexia > Silvanigrellales > Silvanigrellaceae > JBIIEI01. The sequence goes on from JBIIEI010000026.1 coordinate 23,716, forward strand.
AAGTGCAGCGCCCGCCATCGGTGCAAGCCAAAAGACCCAAAGTTGATTCAACGCCCAACTTCCCACAAAAAGAGCAGGCCCCGTGCTCCGTGCCGGATTCACCGAAAGGTTCGTAACAGGAATTCCAATAAGGTGAATAAGCGTGAGGCACAGTCCAATGGCAACGGGAGCGAATCCTTGCGGAGCACGGGAATCAGTTGATCCTAAAATCACCATTAAAAAAACAAAAGTCAGCGCAGTTTCTGAAAGTAACGCCGACAGGAGTGAATATCCTCCGGGAGAATGGTCGCCAAAACCATTGGATGCAAGTCCATGGGTAGACATGTCAAAACTGGGTTGGCCACTGGCAATGAGCGCAATAAGCCCTGCTCCCAAAACTGCGCCGATGAGCTGTGCGACTAAATAAGCAGGCAATTCCTTTGCTGGAAATCGTTTTGCAAGGCAGAGCCCAAAAGTAACAGCCGGATTTAAGTGACAACCCGAAATATGCCCAATGGCATAGGCCATCGGGAGAACAGTTAAACCAAATGCCAGTGAAATACCCAAGACCCCAATCCCACTTCCGGCAAGCACTGCACTGCCGCATCCTCCAAACACCAACCAAAATGTTCCAAATGTTTCTGCGTAACACCTTTTAGACAAAGTATGACTCACGAAGGCCCCTCCTTTTTAAATCTCCACTTCTGCTCCTGTGTGTCGGAACAAACGCGAAAACAAAGAAGGAGAAAGAATGTAACGGAGGCTTGCTTTGACACGAAAAGCACGGAACACTTTCAAAATGCGCTCTGATTATCTCATATGTGAAATAAGAGCGACTTCACTTTGGGATAAGCCGAGTTTGCGAGAGACAACGCTCGCGTCTTGACCTGAAAGGAGGAGTGTGCGTGCAAGGGCATATTTTTCGGACTGTAATTCTTTTACGACTTCTTCCGCAGGCATGCTCTGATCAAAAAATCTGAGCAAGCGTTCTGCTTTTTCGAGTGTATCTATCAACTGATCGTTTGCTTCTTCTGCCTGTTGACTTGATTTATCGAGCGTGAGTCTTTGTTTCCCTAAAATCCCCATCTTTTCATCGACAAGTTTCTTAGCACGCCCTTCAACATTGCCCATGACTACATCTAATTTTTGCAGCATTTCTGTCCACTCGGCATGGGCATCTGCGCCGATTGAACGCAGTTTCTTAACAGTTTCTTCACCCAAAGCCTTCGCTTCACGCATCTCACTTGCGAGCGCCGATTGAAGCTCCAAAAGCTCGGCACGTTCGGAATCAAGGCGCGCAAATTCTCGTTCACGCGTTCTTTTTCCTTTTGAAAGCCACTGATAGCAATAAAGGACAAAGACAATTTCAACAAGAAAAGCAGCACACCCAAATAAAAGAACCAATTGAAAACTGTTCACGAATGGCGAACTCCCAGGTACTCGTTGAGGACGACTTCATCGGTTGGATCAAGGTTCACGTTCTCACACATCACTGCAAATTTTTTGTCTTTGCGCGCATTGCCCGACTCTTCACAGTTCACAACTCTTGTGAGAATTTGAAAATAAGTCGGGGCACTGGTATGACGATACGAAACAATGCGGCTTTTTCTAGCCCAATAGTCTGGCATTTCAATCCAGACGCGCATTAATATTCCAGGCTTATAGGGAAGTGGCGAAAGGAAATGGATGCCAAGATTTGAGATCGCAACCGTTTCGCTTGCAAACATTTTGTTATGATGATTTGAAATTTTGAATTCACAAAATTTCAGTGCAATGCGTTTGCTCACAAGTTTCATTTCTAAAGAAGATCGCACGGATTTTGGAAGAATTTCTTCTTGCACTACAACCTGTGGTTCATCTTTCTCTTCATGTTCATACAGAGGTTCCAAAACCGAGACCATAAAGACCTCCAGCAGATGCTGCAGTGGGCAATTTTCAAAGTTTAAGGCGAAAAAGAGTCACTTCTTGGATACGAAAATCTTTTCGATTTTTTCTCGCATGGTCGCAGCATTGAACGGTTTCACGATGTAGTTATTCACACCGGCCTTCACAGCTTCAACAATATTTTCTTTGTCAGCCTCGGCAGTCACCATCAAAAATGGAAGGTGCTTGAGCTTTGGATCGGCACGAACCGCCTTTAACAATTCTATTCCCGTGATCTTTGGCATGTTCCAATCGCTCACGATAAATTCAATAGAATTATTTGCCCTCAAGATCTGCAAGGCATTTTCGCCATCTTCGGCTTCAGAAATGTTATTGAAACCAAGCTGCTTAAGGACTGATTTCACGATTTTCCGCATGGTTGGAAAATCGTCTACGACAAGTATATGAATATTATTTGGCGGCAAAGACATGGATTCCCCTCTTCTCTCGCTTCAATCCTGCAATAGGTTCTTTAATTTGCTTCGCATTTTTTGAACCGCTTGAGTGTGAAGTTGCGACACACGCGACTCTGTCACATCAAGGATTCTTCCAATTTCTTTCAGGTTGAGATCTTCATAATAGTAAAGGCTGAGCACAAGTTTTTGTTTCTCGGGCAGTTCCTCAACTGTCTTCATGATGATTTCCCGAACGCCCTTCACATTGAGTTGAGTAAAGGGATTCTTTGCATTTGGATTTTCCAAACACTCCAGCAGTGATTTTTTCTCACCCGCCTGAGAACCGCCAAGCTCCTCTAAACTAAGCATCGCGACGCGCGTCCTACCACTTCTTTCGTGATATTCGTCGAGGGGAACCTGCAGATGCTCTGCAACCTCTCGATCGGAGGCAGGGCGACCGAGTTTGTGTTCAAGCTCTGTCCTGGCCCGCTCTTCACGCTTGTTACTTTCTCGCACCGAACGAGGAACCCAGTCTTGGTTGCGCAACTCATCGAGAATGGCGCCACGAATTCGAAATTCGGCGTAAGTTTTGAATTTATTGTCTCGGCTAGGGTCATATTTGTCGATGGCATCCATCAAACCAATCACTCCGGCCGAAAAAAGGTCATCCAAGTCAATATTGGACGGCAGCCTCGCTGCAATCTTTTGCGCGATATATTTGATGAGTGGCGCATAATCCATAATGATCTGATTACGCATCGGATCGTTGTTGAGTGGCGCGACTTTCTGAGATCCTTGCCCTGATTTTTTCACCTGTTTTTTCGGCGCCGTTTTCGACTCCGCTTGTTGTTCAGGTGGTGGTTGCTTTTTTGCTGCCTTCTCTGCCGGACTCATTTTTCCTCCAAAAGGCCTCTAGCTAAAGATCTCTTGCTCGCCTGAAACAATCATTCTTCGCCAAAAAAACTGAACCGTACCCTTTGCAGGTATTTCTCCTGCCGTTGCCAAAATCTGGGACGAAATATTCCGGAAGCTCTGAGAAGCTGGAGACAAGGGGTACTTTTGTACACAGGGCACCCTTTCTCGAACAGACATCCGCAAGCATTCATCAAACGGAACAGCGCCTAAATATTCCACGCGCACCTTCAGATACTCATCTGCAAAACTCGAAAGCTTTTCAAAAACTCTCAGCCCTTCAGCTTCAGACTTCACCATATTGACAAGCAATTTGAAGCGGTACTCCGATGTTGTTTCCTTAAGAATCTTCATCGTCGCATAGGCATCCGCAAGAGATGTCGGCTCAGGCGTTGCAATCACGATCACTTCCGCTGCAGAAGCTGTCCAGTACTGCACGTTTCTTGACACTCCCGCCGGTGTATCCACGAGCACGATGTCAAATTCTTCGTCCAAGCTGTCTAGACTGTCGAGAAGTAACAACTTCTGCATGCGCCCTAACTCAGATGTCTTGAGAACACCACTCATTGCAGGCACAACGCGCAATCCACCAGGCCCCTGAACGATCACAGATTTCAGACTTGCTTCACCATTCAGCACATCCTCGATCGTCGCCTTTGGATGTATTCCAAGAACCACATCCAAATTTGCGAGCCCCAGATCGCCGTCTATCAACAATGTTCGCATGCCAAGGCGTGCAAAACAGAGCCCAAGGTTTGCCGTGGTCAAAGTTTTGCCAACCCCTCCTTTGCCGCCAGACACCGCGAGGACTCGAGGAATGGGGGCCTGTTCATATCCACTCGCCCCACGTGAGCCTCCGTAGGGTAAAGAATCCTGCGCCGCAAAATCCTGCATCAGCCTGCGCAGTGTACTTGCCTGATCAAACACAACACCCCTCCTCAAAGACGAAACAATTTTTCAACAATTCTCTCCTTGGCTGCCACTTCAAGATCTTCTGGAACACGTTGCCCAATGCTGAAGTGACTCAGCGGTATTCTACTTTTCATGTTGCAATTAAAGATTTCCCCAAAGCTCCACGATTCATCGAGCTTGGTAAAGATCAGACTTTCGAGGTTCAAAAATCGGTAGGCCTTAAGATTTTCGTCCAAATCGCGTTGCTTCATCGTGCTCGAAAGTGCGAGATGAAATTCAATCGGTAACGCCGACGATTTGAGTTTTTTGAGACCTTCTTGCTGAGAAACACTTCTGAAACTGCGGCCTGCGGTGTCGATAAAAATATAATCATAGTCGAGATGCTTTTCTACAAACGTAACAACTTCGGCTGGATCCGAAACTTCAGCAAAAGGGCAGTCCAGAATTTTTGCATAGATTCGGAGTTGATCTGCAGCGGCAATGCGAAATGAATCCATACTCATCAGCGCGACTTTGTGACCTTCTTCAAGTTTCAGGCGCGCTGCAAGCTTGGCAATCGATGTGGTTTTTCCCACACCTGTGGGGCCAACAAGGCAAATAAATCTTTGCTTTCCTTCTGCCTTTCGCCATGGTCCTGTTACTTTAATGGCTTTGAGCATCACCCGAATTGCAGACCCCAAATAGAATTCCTTGAGTTTATCATCTTGAAGTTCCATGCCATCAGGGCCTTTGGGAATGGCCAGCGAAGACACCATTTGAGCAAGCTCAGTCAGAAAGCTTTCCTCGACGCCCCCAGAACGCAACCTGACGACGATATCAGAGAGGTATTCATGGGTCTGTTGTGCACCTCTTCGATATTGATCCCGAATGAGTTCATGAAGGATGACTTTAATTTCCTCAACCTGTTCACCCACATTGATGTGGGGCAGTGCTTCAAGTTCTTTTTTTACTTTTGAAATTTCGAGGCGAATATCTTCCAGTGCCGATTTATCGAGGGAACCTTTACGCATCAGCTGGTTTTCGGTTTCCTGGAGCGTCGAGCGCATTTCATTTTTAATGCCGGAAAGCGTGGGCGAACCTTTGACAACGGTCACTTCAGGCTTGGTTCTGACTTGCGGAAAATCTGCTTTTCTCGCTTGCTGTGCGGCTTCGGGCGACAAAATTCTCGATTTTTGAAAGGGAGACTGACCGTTTGAATCCTTGCTTGTGACGGAACGTGCGGCCACAACCTCGACGAGCTTTCCCTTTCCATCGGGCGATGGCTTTTCACGCGTCGAAAGGATAACAGCGTCATTTCCTAACTCTTTCTTGACCAATTTAATAGCATCTTGCATAGAGAAAGATTCATATTTTCTCACATCCATCTCAAAGCTCCGTTGGTCAAGATATCATCAATAGATTTTTAACTTTAATTTCTGTCGGGATCTCATCAAAGGAAAGAACTGCAACTTGAGGAAGGTAACGCGTGAGCAATCGCTGAAAAGTAAGACGCAATGCCGCAGAAATGACGAGAACAGGTTGTGTGCCTTCGGATTCAAAAACCTGAATTCCTTGCATGAGTTTCTGCAGAATCGACTGCGCTGCTTGTGCATTCAACGCCAAATACTGTGATCCATTGTCTGCCGTATTGAGTCCGCCCGTGAGCGTGTCTTCGATCACTTTATCGAAGGTCACAACATTGAGTTCTTCTCTCTCGCCTAAAAACTTTTGCACAATTCCTCTACCTAACGCCTTACGGCATTGCTCCGAAAGAATATCCGCGTTCTTTATTACTTTACAGTGATCCGCCATGCATTCGAAGAGGGAAAGAATGTCACGAATTGACACGTCTTCACGCAGCAAGTTTTGCATGACCTTAACGACGTCTCCCAAAGAGAGTCTCTCGGGGTGAAGCACTTCTTCGACAACTTTTGGATTTGTTTCTTTAAGTCGTTCGACGAGTCCCTGGACGTCTTGCCTTGTGAGCAATTCCGAGGAATGTTCGCGCAGGATTTTTGTAAGGTGAGTGGCTAAAACCGTGGCGCAATTTACAACGGTGTAGCCTCGAAAAACGGCTTCATCTTTGTCGCGTCTGTGAACCCAAATGGCGGGCAATCCATATACGGGATCCGTTGTCGGTTCGCCGCTGTTGAGAGGAAGTTCAACTCCCCCAGGATCCATCGCGAGAAAATAGTCGACCATGACATTTCCACCCGCAAGTCTGTTTCCTTTGAGGTGAACGACATACTGTCCGGGGTCGAGCTGCAAATTGTCGCGCAACTGAACCTGCGGAATAACAATGCCCAATTCTTGCGCAAACTGCTTACGAATCCCTTGAATGCGATCGACAACTTCTCCATCTTCCTCGGGATCGATGAGGCTGACCAGTGCATGCCCCACCTCGACTGAAACGATGTCGACTTTCATCATCGTTTCGATGCTGTCTTGCTTTTCTTCTGCACGTTTTTCGACTTCTTTTGCCTCGACAGCGCTGTCTTTTTCATTCACCATTTTCTGATTTGCTTTTCTCCCCAAGAAGAAGAGCAAGGCACTTAATGACAAGAAACTGATTTTGGGAAAACCAGGAAGCATCGCAAGCAAAAAGATGAGCACCGATGAGATGTAGAGCGCTTTGGGATGAACGCGAAATTGATTGTAAACTTCATCTCCAAGGTTACCTTCACTGGTTGCACGCGTTACGATAATACCGGCAGCAGTTGAAATCATCAGGGCAGGAATTGCTGAAATAAGACCATCGCCCACGGCCAAAATAGTAAAGGTTTGAGCCGCATTTAAGAAACTCATATTGTACTGAATGACGCCTACCAGAAGGCCAACAATAACGTTTACGGCAGTAATGATAATACCGGCGATGGCGTCTCCACGCACAAATTTACTCGCACCGTCCATCGCACCGTAAAAATCCGCTTCCCTTTCGACATTTTTTCGGCGTTTCCTTGCCTCATCTGCATTGATGTGTCCCGAATTCAGTTCGGCATCGATGGCCATTTGTTTACCGGGCATAGCATCGAGAGTAAATCTAGCAGCAACTTCAGCAACTCGACCCGCACCCTTTGTAATAACCATAAAGTTAATGATCATCAGGATGATAAATACAACAAGACCGACAAAGAATTTTCCGCCAATCACAAGGTTGCCGAATGCATGAATAAGGTGGCTCGCAGCACCCTCTCCTTCACCTCCGTGCAAAAGAATCGAGCGCGTCGTCAGAACGTTGAGCGCCAGTCGGTAGAGAGTCGAAATAAGGAGAACCGTTGGAAACACCGCAAAATCGAGGGGCTTCGTGATATAAACTGACACTAAAAGTATGAGCAGCGAGAGAGCTAACGAAACAGCAAGCAGGAAGTCAATGATAAGTGGAGGCAAGGGAATAAACATGATTAAGATTGTTCCAACCACAACAGTGGCAACAATCAAATCCGGACTGCGCACAAGGCCTTTCCATGTGAGTCCGCCTTGCGGGACACCACTTTGCGTGGGATTCGCTGCCATTTAACGCTCCTTCATTCCCCGACGGTTTGACTCAATCCGGAACGATCAAAATAATTTCGCCCGCGTGTTTGGTAAATAAATTTCATCACTTCAATAATTGAACTGTAGAGAGAAGAAGGGACTTCCTCTCCCACTTTTACAGTTTTGTAGAGGGTCCTCGCGAGTGCTCTGTTTTCTACAAGAACTATATCGTGTTCCTTTGCGATTTCACGGATTTTGAGCGCCAAAAAATCTTGCCCTTTGGCGACAACAATAGGCGCGTTCATTCCTTTTAAGTAACGCACGGCAACCGAAAAATGTGTTGGATTTGTCACGACAAAAGTTGCAGTGGGCACCTGCTGTACAGTTTTTCGAAGAACAAGGTCGCGCGCCATTCTGCGTCGTTGGCCCTTAACGTGAGGGTCCCCTTCCTGAGATTTTACCTCATCTTTGATTTCTTTTTTGGTCATTTTCATCTGGCGTTCAATCTTCCACCAACTGAAACCAAAGTCTCCAATGCCAATAAAGGCAGCGGCGATGATGAGCGCCATAACGAGACGATTCAAAGAATTTCCCAACGTAAACACAACTGTTTCGGGCGAAGAGAGCCCTGTTCGCATGATGTGAAAGACCTCGGAACGAAGAGCAAAATATGCTGCTGTACCATAAAATAAGAGTTTCATAATGCTTTTGATAAGTTCAGTTGCGCTTTGCGCTCCAAACATCCGCATGGTGCCTGCAATGGGATCTAATTTTTCGAACTTGAATGCAAGTGCTTTAGAACTCCAATTGAATTTGGTAAGCATCAGACCTATGGATGCAGGAATGGCCACAAGAATGAGCGATGCAATTCCAAGAGTTGGAAAAATGGGAGCGACTGCAGCGAAAGCAATTTCCAAAAATCTGCCATTTTCAAGATTCTCGGGTCTAAATCCCGTCCAGCTTTTTCGAAACAGTTCAAGAAGCAAGGCAACGATCTTTGCACCAGACAAACTTAGTAGAAAAAACATCACGCTGAGCGCAACTGCAGAAACAATTTCACGGGGATTGGCAATATTGCCTTGCTCACGAAACTGCTTGCGCTTCTCTTCGGTCGCTTCTTCGGTTTTGTCTTCGTCGCTCGAACTGCCCCGATCTTCCATGTGTTACTTCTTTCTGTTTATTTTCCGACAACGCGCAGCATGGACTCAAACATCCCCATTTCAATACGCATGGCATGTCCAGAGAGAGTCCTCACAAATCCAGAAAATGTCAGAAAAAGAACAACCATACAAAGAACAAAGCTGACAGGAAAGCTTACTGAAAAAACATTGAGTTGAGGCACTGCCCTGCCAAGAAGGCCCAGTGTTGCGTTTATAAGAAGCTGAACACAGAGAAGCGGCGCCGCAAAACGCAGTGCGAGGTCAAAACTTTGGGTGACCACTTGAACAGCCCCACGTGAGACTGCAACAGCATTTATTTCTTGAGAAACAATAAAAGTAGAAAATGATCTGACAATTCCTTCAATGAAAAGATGGTGCAAGTTCAGCGATAAAAGAATCACAATCACCAGCCACCCCTTGAAAGATCCATAGGCAGATTCTTCGTGTCCCGCAGTTGGCGAAAAGAGGCTTGCAGTTTGGAAGCCCATGCCAATCCCAACCAACTGCGATGAAATTTCAATTCCAAAATTAATGGTGCGTGAGGCAAAACCCACTGCAAATCCAAAAAAGACTTCTCTCATCGTGAGTAAAAAAAGCGCGATGGGGCTCCACTGTAAGTGCCCAGTATTGACACGAATTTGAGGTTCTATTGCGGGCCAAAGACAAAGTGCCATCAAAACCGACAACATCACTTTAAGCCGCACCGGAATTGTGGAGGTGTGAAAAATGGGAAGCCAGATAAAGATGCTCAGAATTCTAAGCCACGCGAGCACCGCGAGTGGCCAAATTTTCGGATCTAATCTTAGCAACGATTCAAAGTCCACACGCAACTCCCTTGTTACTTATCTTTTGAAATCTCAGGAATGCGCTCGTAAAGATTTTTGGTGTAACTTGTCATTTTTCTCACCATCCAGGGTGAGATAAGAATCAACACACCTAGCATTGCTGCAACCTTGGGAAGAAAGCTCAAAGTGGCTTCATTGATCTGAGTCGCAGCCTGAAAAATACTGACAAGAAGTCCGACCGCCAGTGCTGTTAGAAGCAGGGGCAATGAAAGTTCGGCTGTCGCGTAAATAACTCCGGTCGCAACATCAATAATCTGCTGACTGTTCATAATTGACCTCCGTCATGAAAAACTTTTTACGAGAGATCCTGCTATGAGACTCCAACCATCGACCAGGACAAAAAGGACTATTTTGAGAGGAAGACTGACGACAGTGGGTGGAAGCATCATCATACCCATGGCCATCAGCACACTACTGACGATCATATCTATGACAATAAAAGGTAAGTAAACGAGAAATCCAATCTGAAAGGCGGCCTTCAATTCGCTAATCACGAAGGAAGGAATGAGAACACGCATGGGCACGTCTTCCACAGTTTTGGGCTGTGGAAGTTTTCCGAGCTGAAAAAATAATTTAAGGTCATCTTTTCTTGTTTGAGCCATCATAAAGTCACGCAGTGGACCTACGCCTTTCATGATCGCTTCATCAGATGTTAATTTACGTTCCATGTAGGGAACAACAGCAGTTTCGTAAATGCGCGTTGTTGTCGGTGCCATGACAAAATAGGTTAGGAACAGGGAAAGTCCGATAAGAATTTGATTGGGTGGCATCGTGGGCGATCCGAGGGCTTGCCTCAGAAAAGACAACACAATAAGAATTCGAGTAAATCCACTCATCAGGAGAAGAATAGCAGGCGCAAGCGTCAGAATCGTTAAAATGGCCACAACGCGGAGCGCAGGGACGAGGTCGTCAGGATTTTCGGAATCCGCAATACTCAGAGAAAAGAGCGGTAAAGTGCTTTTTCGCGACTGCGAGCTTTCTGATTTTTTACCAGGGGACTCGAAGGCCTTTTGCGTATCGAAGTTGAGCCCTTGTGCCCATGCACGCTCCGCAAACCCCACGTTTATCACTGCCACGAGGCTCAAAAACAGATGAGTCAAAGCGAGAAGACGTGCGAAAAACCATTTGCTCATTTCTGTTCTGTGCCTCATTCGGAGAAAAATCGACGGAAAACTTTAGCCCACTTTTTGCATGGATTTGAGTTTCTCTCGGATCATATTAGTAACACTTTCAACGCTGTCTTCGGGCTGGGGCCGTGTGAGATCTCGTTTTTGTTCGGATTCAAAAGCATTTGCCAGATACTTTGGAAACGCACCTCGGGATTGCTGCATTGCGGGAGCGGCACGTGCATTTTTTTGCCTTTCTCCTTCATGCTCAGAGGGGTTCCCTTCATCAAACTGCTCTTCTGGCGCTTGCTGTGGCTTCTGTTTTATTTTTGGTGCAGCCGTTACGGTTTCGGTTTCTTGCTTTGTCTCACCGGTCGTTCGAATCTTTTTGAGCGCATCTCGAATGATGTCTGATTTTGGCTTGGGATCTGGTGCTCTTTCAGCCACACGTTGAGTCTCGCCTTGCGAAAAAGCAGGAATTGACTTGGGCCGCTCTTCAGCTATTTCGCGCCTTTGAAAGTTTTCAGTGACATGTGCCTTCGAAGAAACATCTAAAAGAAATTGAATGCCACTTTCGGTAGAAGCAAGAGCTATCTCCCTGTCTTTTATCTTTACCAAAAGAATTTGCCGTTTCGGAGAAATGGGCATGGCAGAAAGAACCTGCATTTGCTTTTCGATTTTTTCGATCCCAAATCCTTTTTTACCCTTGAGCCGTGCGATAAAATAAGCGCTGATCCCTAATCCTGCGGTAAACAGGCAGATGATTGAAATGCTATTCCACAGCGAGTCTGAAGCAGAACTTGTTGAACCCAAATTCGCAAACAGATCTCCCGAGCTCTCGGCTGAAGAAGCGGATGATGATTTTGCAGCTGGCTCTTTAGCCTCTGCCTGCACATTGCCCGACTCATCCTGACTTTCTTTCTTAAGAACAGAAGTGGATTCACTGGAAGCGTCTGTTTCCGATTTCTCGGTGGCATCAAAGTGACCTTCACGCTGAGCATCTGAAGCAGCCCTAGGATCGGCTTTAGCGCGCATTCCCGACTTTTCATCACGCTTTTCCGTTGAGTTCTCGCTCCCTGATTTGCTCAACATTTCTTGTGGAGGAAGTGTCAGCGGAGGCACAAATGCCCCCTCTTCCATAGACGGCTCTCTCTCTGATGGTGCGCCCACTTTTTCAGAAGTTGGTGATGCCTCCACAATCATTTCTTCTTCAATTTTATCTGTTTTCACAGATGTCTTGACTTGCGTGGCATTCACCTCGTTCGCACGAGTTATGACAGCGAGAAAGACGAAACAACGCAAATAGCCTCTACGCATAGACATCTCCGCCTTGTGTTATGGTGTTTCTCGTGGTGACATGTCGCCAAGTCCGACTTCACTCATGACATCGGTCAATCGGACGCCAAATTTTTCATTTACAACTACGACTTCTCCAAGTGCAACGAGCTTATCATTAACATAAATTTCCATGGGCTCACCAGCCATTTTATCAAGCTCGATAACGCTCCCCTGACCAAGCTGCAAAAGATCGTTCACGAGCAATTTTGTGCGTCCAAGTTCCACTGTTACTTTAAGAGGAACGTCCAACACCATTTTGAGACGAGCTAAGTCAACGTTACGAAGAAGTCCGCTCCCCCCATTGTCTTCACCCGATCGTCCACCACTCTCAGTCGATCCCCCAGAATCTCCATCGCCACCCATGCTGTCGAGGTCATCGAGTCCAAAATCTTCGGGGCGGAAGCTTTCATTTTTGTCTGCCATATCAGTAGTCTCCCATGACTTCCGCAATCTTTATTGCTTTATTTCCCCTCAGTACACCCGGAGAACCGCGAAATTTGTGCACACCTTCAACCATGATATCCAGAGGCTTGTCTGCATTGTGGTCGAGAATAATCACGTCACCTTTATTGAGTTCCATGAGATCACGCATGTTAATCCAAGCATGACCAAGGTTACATGTGACGTTTACAGCGGTGTTCATCAACTGATTTTTAATGCGGTTGATCCAGATGTGGTCAACTTCAAGTTGCTCACTTTGAAAACCAACCGAGAGCTTTGATTTAATAGGTTCGAGAGTTGAGTAGGGAATGACCAACTTAATGGATCCGCTCATTTTCTCGAGTTCAACATCGAACGCTGTTGAAATCACCACATCACTAGGAGGCACAACGGCCACAAACTGAGGATTAATTTCAGTTCTGGAATAGTTGAATTTCAACGGAAAGACAGGAGCCCACGCTTTTTCCAGATCGTCGATGGCCGCCATGACAATTCGTCTTGCCACTTTAATTTCGATCTGTGTGAAGTCTTTTCCTTCAATCTTTGTGTAAGGAACATCAGCTCCCCCAAAAAGACTATCGACCAAGGCATAAAGGAGTTTCGATTCAATAACCATCACCGCAGAACCACGCAACGGTTCGACGCGCAAGATGTTTAAGCAGCTTGGTAAGGGAAGTGAATTCATAAATTCACCAAACTTAATAGGCCCTGAGCTGTTCACCCCAATGTTTGCAACTTTGCGGAGTGCAGCCGATAACGAAACACGGAACAATCGAATGAATCGGTCGTGGATGATATCCAGCGTCGGCATTCGTCCGCGAATGATCCTGTCTTGATTGGCAAGATCATATTGAACGATGCCGCTTTTGTCGGCTTTGTTTTCACCCTCTTGCGCGCCGATTGTGCCATCCGAAACAGCATTCAGGAGGGCATCGACTTCTGCCTGGGTTAAGACCTGATCCATGCAAATTACTCCACAAGAAATTCGGAAAAATAAACGTTGAGGACAGGGCGTTCTAGAACTTCATTGAATCTATTGAGGAGGTCTCGTCGCAGCTTTTCCTTCCCCTTTGGATTGAGGAGTTCAAGTCGGCCACGAGTCCCAACTGTCGTAATAATGATGTCTTTGATCTGAGGTTCGCGCATTTGCAGCTCTTCTTTTTGAGAATTGCCGCCTTTAAATTCCAAACTCAGTGAGAGCCTGAGAAAGCGATTTTCCAAGGCATTGCCTAGATTGATATCGAGCCTTGGCACGGCCCACGTCGTGCCAAAAGCGGTTTTACTTTCCGACTTTTTAGGAGTCTCTTTTTTGGGGGGAAGTGGATTTCCATCGGGCCCCAGACCTTCGGCTTCTTTGCCTGGCTCTTCCTTTGGTGTTTCCTTAGACTCTGTCTTTTTAGCCGCACTTGTTTCCTTTTGAGGGTCAGCGCCTTTGGCATCATTTTTGGATCCTGCTCCATCGGCATGTGCAGGTTGATCACTCTTTCCCGAGTCTTTGCCGCTCTTTTTTGCGTCTTTGGGTGTTTCTTTAGATGCCCCTGAGACGGTGCCGTCTTTTTTATCAGAATGCTCGTCGCCCTGAGGTTGGGGTTTTGCAGAAAGCTGCTTTGCGGGGCCCCCAAAAAAAGTGCGGTACAGAAAATACCCCCCTCCCGCTAACGAGAGCAGGAAGAGCCCTGCAAGGCCCAATATGACGGTTTTCTTACGCCGTCCTGCGCTGGCGACTGGAGAGTCGTCCTTAGGCACTTTTTCTTTTTTCGCTTGTGCCTCTTTTTTAGCGTCGCTTCCTGCCATATCCCACCAGTCTTCCAAATGAGGAGAGTCGACAGACTTCACTTCCTGTCCGTCTGCTCCATTCATTCTTAACTGGGTCTACGCTGGAAGCGCTGTGCATTTTTTCCGCAGCGTCGTTCCTTCTGACTGCAAAGATTTCCAGATGCGCAAGGAATTCTCAGCAGTTTGCTTTGGCCAGGCAAACCTTGCCATCCAGAGCTGACATTGCCGAGCTGGAAAGATAAAATACTGACTTCAAATAGGAATTTATTGCTGGTTTCACTGAGAAAGAGATTACGGCCGTTGCTGAATCATTTGGCCACTTTTTCCGCGCGTGATGATCCCAAGTCTCTTCATAGGTGCGTCTGCTTGAATGTCGATACGACCCACGACAAAATCATCGAAAACCCCCTGATCGACGCCTGGTATTGGCGACCAATACCCAGCCCTCACCTCGAGCATGTAGTTGCCTGGCGGAAGGGCTTGCACAGGGCCAAAATTAATTCCTGCGGCATTATCTTTTTTGTATAATGCAACATGTGGATGCACATTTACCACATTTCCACTGTAGCCTTTGAACTGCACCACACTATCAGTGAAAGTGCGGTTTACGGCTTCATCGAGTCCGCACAGCTCACTAAACTTAACGAAATTCACAGTCGTCGTTTTGGTGAGTTGAAAATGAAATTCAAGTATGGTTCCAGAAACGCTTCCGCTGGCCAGCTGGCGACCATAACACTGAGAAGACGAATCAAAATGGCTGTCTGCCAAGCGATATGCACCTTCATCCATTCCCCCAAAAACCAGATTGTAAGGTGCTTCAGGTGCCACCATTGTCTGAGCAGGAGAGGGTGGCGCGGCGACCACGGGAACAACGGGAGCCATGGGAACCACAGGAACCACTGAGGGGGTTTCCAGCGCAGGTAGGTCTTCAGTCATCGGCGAACTCGTCTCAGCAGTGACATTTTGCGTGCTTGGTGTCGTTGCTGTGATTGACTTCGTCGCTGCCGTTGATTTTTTTGTTGATTTCTCGGGAGCATCAGGCTTTGAATTCCCTTTAAATTGCGCTCCCTCGCATGAAAACAGAAAAACCAGTAAAGGCATCATTCGGTATATTGTCATGCAACACTCCTGCGACGAAATTCTTGATCGGCAGAATACCGATAAAAGTCAGGTAAAAAAATTTACTACGACAATTGCCTCTCAGTTCAAGAACAGCGTTATGGCAGTTGCTGAGTAATGTTGCCATGTACTCCGCGCGTGATGATCCCAAGTCTCTTAATCGGTGCATCGGCTTGAATGTCGATACGTCCCACGAGAAAATCATCGTAATCCCCACTTGCAAGGCCTGGTATAGGTGCCCAAAATCCAGAACTCACCACGAGCATGTAGTTGCCTGGCGGAAGGGCTTGCACTGGTCCAAACATAATTCCTACGGCATTATCTTTTTTGTAAAATGGAATATTTTGAAGGACATTTCCACTGTAGTCTTTGAACTGCATCACACTTAAAGTGGCAGTGCGGTTCACTGCATCATCGACTCCGCACAGCTCACTAAACTTAACTAAATTCAATGTCGTCGTTTTGGTGAGTTGAAAATGAAATTCAAGTGAGGTTCCAGAAACATTTCCGCTGGCCAGCAAGCGGCCATAGCACTGAGACGACGGATCAAAATTACCGTCTCCCAAGCGATATGCACCTTGATCGCCGCCCCCAAAAACCAGATTGGGAAGTGGTTCAGATGCCACCATGGACGGAGCAGGAAAGGATGGCGCGGCAACCACAGGAGCAACCACAGGAGCAACCACAGGAGCAATAACGGGAGGTACTGAAGGTCTTTCCAGCACAGGGAGGTTTTCAGTCATGGGCGAGCTCATCTCAGCAACGACATCTGCTGTGCTTGCTGTCTTTATTCCTTTATTCGGTTTCGCCGGATCAGCAGTCTTTGAATTGCTTTTAGGTTCGCCAGCTTTTGAATTGCCTTTAAAGCCCGAGCCTTCGCAGGAAGAAAGCAAAGTCAACAAAAGCACCATTCGAAATTTTCTCATGCAGCACTCCAGAGATTTCCAAGTTGCAAGACTCTATCGGCAGAATGATGAAAGAAGTTGAGCAAAAATTTTGCTATGCTCCTTTGCCTTGCTCTGTTGGCGCAAGTTCTGCAATAGATGGCAATTTTCAAGGTAACAGCGCTAGAGCCTCCGAAGATATGTTCAAGGCTTTTCCTCGCATTTCCCTCTTTGGGAATAGGAATTGCTTCAACTCATTTTCCTACCCTATTTTCGAGCGATGATTTTGATACAAGCACGAGAGAAGCTAATTTGTGGGTTGGGATTATTTCTAAGGTCTCTCTGTGGAGAGAAAAATGCTCAAAAGTAAATCCAAAAAGTTTGTTCCGAGGAAAAAATCGATGCGTTCAAGTTTGGAAATACAAAGTCAAATTAAAAGACCTCACCGAAGTCATTGCTCGCACACTTTCATAGACGGTTGAAAGAGTCTGATTTATAGAAGTTTGGATGGATGTCCTCGTGAACTGAACAGAGGACTGAATTGAAGTCTTAAAATACGGAATCTAGGGGACAAATGGAAATCCGGGAATTCGCAGAACGCATTCTGCTCGGCACCACCTGGGAAGACAAATACCTTTCTGCAACGATTTTTACGGATGCCCAACCCGGAAAGGCCCTCCTGTCCGAGCCTCACAGTCCGGGCCGGATGGAAGAATTGCGCCTTGATCGTTGGCAAAAAGAAACAAAGGTTGCCTTTCCAAACAGCGAAGAGTTGCGCGATCCTTATATGCGCGGCATTGTTTTTCACTTTTTTGCAAATCACGAATTGCTCGCCATGGAACTGATGGCCCTCTTTTTAATGCGCTTTCCAGATGCACCCACCGAGATGCGGATGGGAATTGCAAGGACTATCCAGGAAGAGCAAACTCACATGCAGCTGTATGCACACCGCATGCAACACTTGGGCGTAAAATTCGGTGCCATTGCCGTCAATGACTTCTTTTGGACTTGCATGTCGAAAATGAGTTCACCCCTTGAATTTGTCACACACATGAGCATGACATTTGAACAGGCCAATCTTGATTTTTCACTTTCTTACTCAAAGTTGTTACGCAAAGTTGGGGATGATGAAGGAGCTGCAATTCTTGATCAGGTGTACCGCGATGAAATTGGACATGTTAAACATGGATTGAAGTGGTTTCGCATGTGGAAAGACTACAAAAAACCAGATTGGCAAGCATATCTCGAAAGTCTCAACTTTCCAGTGACTGCAAGCAGAGCAAAGGGATTTGAATATTCCGAAGAAGCCAGACGCCTCGCTGGATTTGATGAAGATTATATTCGCGAACTTGCCGTCTATTCGCATTCCAAAGGTCGCCCGCCTAAAATCTTCTGTTTTAATCCGGGGTGCGAAGGGTCTGTTGCACGCGGAAAACCGGGTTTCCGTTTGGGCACAAAAGAGCTGAGCTTGGCGCATGATTTAACAGCGCTTCCCCTGTTTCTTGCTTCTCAAGACGATATTGTTGTTGTGACAGAAGCACCCGGAACCTCATTTCTTGAAAGTTTACGCAAGGTCGGATTCTCAATTCCGGAATTTATCGTTGCAAAAAGTGCCGCCCATGATCTCGCTGCGCCTAAACTTTCAGTTCCAAAAGTCATGGCTTTTGAGCCGTGGGGCTGGAGCCCAGATGTCGCAAAGCTCTTTCAGCCTGTTGCCGAAAAACTCGTTTCAAAAAGCGACTGGCAGCACTCCATGGTGTCGCCACAATTTCCTTCCGAACAATTGCAAGAGTTTTTCTCGAAGTCCGTAGCTGCTAAACTTTTGATTGAGGCGCAAGAAAATCTCGGTATTGAAAAGCTTCTTCCACACGAATTACCTTACGTTTGCACACAAAAAGATCAGGTTTTTGAAACACTGGAACGACTCTTTGCCGAAGGCAGTAAGATGTGCGTCATCAAAGCTCCCTATTCGACTTCAGGGCAACGAAGAATAAAACTACGGCCTGGCGAAAAAAATGGTGGTTTAGAACCTTTCGTGTGCAATACCTTGGCGGATGAAGGCTCTGTTTTGGTTGAAAATTGGCTCGATAAATGTGCCGACTTTTCTTTACAGTTAAAAGTGGATGACTCTGGAAATTCCATTATTCTCGGACACACGCGGTTTTTAACCGATCAAAAAGGGCAGTATCTTGCTTCGGCGGTGGGACGATTTTTGGATGGACTTGAAAAAGACGAACTTAGATATCTCTACAGAAAAAATGATGCCGGCCTCACGGTTTTGGAACAACTGGAAGAAATCGGCCTTTTCGTTGCTCAAAAACTTGCAAGCAAAGGTTACAGGGGCCCCATCGGGATTGATGCCCTTTTGTTTCGTCGTGCAGGCAACCATAAGGAAACAGCGCAGTTTGGGTTTCGGTACCTTGTTGAAATCAACCCGCGCTACACCATGGGGCGCCTTGCTTTAGAGCTTGCAAAACGCCTCTATCCAGGCTCACTGGGTCTTTGGTACCATGTCAATAAATGGAGTGTTGCAAAACTCGGTTATGAGAGTTTGCAACATTTTCAAGAAGCGGTTCTCGCTAAAAATTCTCTGGCGCTAGAACATCATGGAGCCCCTCAAATTCGCAGGGGTGTGATATTTACGACTCCCATTAAAAAAGAAACTCTTTTTGCAACGGTTCTTGTTGCGGGAAGAAATCAAGCAGATTGCGCAGAGCAAATTGGAATTGAGTATTCCCCTGAAAAAACGGGATTTCAAATTCCTGACTTGAGCTTTCACCCATGGAAGTGAAAATGTCCTTACAACCTGCTTCAAACAGAGCGTTAAACAAAACTCTTGCTTGCCCGGTTTGTCAGGGCGACCTCGCATGGGCAGACCATTCAGTCAAATGCTCTGAGGGCCATTGCTTTGATGTTGCAAAAAATGGTTACCTAAATCTTCTCTTGCCTTCGCAACGCAAGTCAAAGCATCCGGGTGATTCTGCTGAAATGATTAAAGCAAGGCAGAGTTTCTTAAATGCAGGGTTTTATTCTTTACTTTCAGACTCCATAAATCAGCACATTCTTGAACATGTTTCGCCCACAGGCACGACACATCTCCTCGACCTCGCTTGTGGTGAAGGTTATTACCTGACTCGTTTGCTTGCTGCCCTCGCACAATTGAATGCAGAACCCTTTGACGAACATTATTCACTGATGGGCATCGATATTTCAAAAGCTGCTGTTAAGGCAGCTGCAACGCGCACGAAGGGCATTGAATGGGTTGTTGCCAATATCAACGAACTTCCCATGAAAGAGAATGCACTCCAAATTTTATTGTGCATGTTTGCCATCCCAGATTTTAAAGAAGTCAGGCGCGTTGTTCAAAAGGATGGGCTTGTTTGCATGGTTCTTCCAGGCCCCCATCATCTTCTTGAGCTTAAGCAGGTGATCTACCAAGAAATCAAAAGGACAGAAGAGTCCCAAGTCATTGAAACTGCGCATCAGTTTCTGTCATTAGAACGTAAAACGGAAGTCAAATATGAAATTTGTCTGCCCTCTCAAGAGCAAATATCTAACCTCCTGATGATGACTCCTCATTATTACCGTGTTTCATTAGAAGGAAAAGAGAGACTTTCCAGATTGCAAACACTGAACGTCACGGTGGATGCTCGCATCTTGATGTATCGTGTGAACAAATAATCTTCCTCAATGAATAATCTTCCCGTGCCATTCCCGATTGCGTTACTTTTGGATGTTGATATCTAGATTCTCGCTCTTTTCCAGCTTGATCCTCCCCCTTGGGTTCACATTATGTTCACATCTTAAGGCTTTACGGATATTATCTTTGTAACATTCAGTAATTGTTACATTTTAGTGAACATAAATTCTCTTTAACTCTCCCATTGATAGTTCAAATATCATTTGTTATACGATCCTTGGATTTCAGAGTTGTAAAGCAAGCACGAAAAAAAAGAGGTAAGTATGAGCTTAAGTTTCAAGCCAATGCGGATTTTTTGCTCAATTATCGCATCTCTATCCGTTGGGTGTGGAACATCCATGCTTCAATTGAAAAAAAATTCACAAATGCACTCCCTTAAGAATCCGCAACAAAAGTGTGATTCTGCTTCAGGTCGCGTTCGAGTAGCGACATACAATGTCGAGAATTTTTGGGATGATATTCCAAACAATACAAGAAATCCTTACGATGATTTCAAACCTGAAATTTCAAATTGGTACAAAGAAAAAATTGCAGATAAGAAAGCGCAACGCATTGCTGAAGCTGTTGAGCTTGCAGGCCAACCTGAAATCGTTGCCTTTCAGGAGTTTGAAAGCGCTGAAAATCAATCGCGCTCCATGGAAATTTTGAAGCCGTATTTGCAAGCGCTGGGTTATCAATTTTTTGCGGTCGGTGAACAGGATCCTAGCCAAGATGTTGCCGTGACGACTGCAATTGCAAGCAAATATCCTATCGTTAAAAATGAGAGCCTCAAATTTTCATCTTCGAATTTTCAACAAAATTCCTCACATCAATTGGCCTCCGATCGCGATCCTCAAGTTGTCACTCTTGATGTCAATGGCGTTGAATTTCGGGTCTATGTGAGTCATTGGAAGAGCAAACGCGGCGAAGAAAAAACTCAAAAAGACGGCAAACGCACTCAGATTGCAACTTTGATCAAACAAGACATCGACGCCTTTCGCAAAAAAAATAAAACAGCAGAAGTCATTGCGCTTGGAGACTTTAACTCCACTCACAACGAAGAAGCTCTTTTGATTGGCATGAATTCAGGCAACTACAAAGAGCAGCTCATCAAGGCTCCACAAGATCCTAAGATGCACAATCTCTGGTATGAACTTCCAGAGGAAGAGCGTTGTTCTTACAATTTCCGTGGCTCACTCGAATGCATCGACCACATTGTGGTTTCGGGATCAGCATTTGATGGTCATGGTTACGATCTTGTTCCTGGGGGCTTGCATGTCATTGGACATCAAGGTGGAATTGCGGCAGAAAAAATGATGGTCCGAGGAAAAGCAAGTCTACCTTTCCGATGGCAGATCAAAAAAACCTATTCACAGCCTTATCAAAAAGGTGTTTTTCATGCACCTGCCACTGTGGTTCACTCGGGAGAAGGCTTCTCGGATCACCTTCCCCTTGTGGCCGAATTTGCAATGACTCCTTCCAACTGCCAGCCTAGTCGCTAAAAAACGCTTGCCTCACTTGACCTCCAGGTTTGAACAACCTGAGGCCATGGCATCTTCGAGTGTTTCGTTACCTGTACATACAAATAACGTCGGCACATCGCTGGATACGAACCCTTTACAGTATTTTCCAATGCCAATTGTTTCTTTACAAGGCGAGCCTCGATAGGTATTGGGGAGCGCTCCTGGAGTGATAATAGTTCTCTTGGGATCGTTTGGATCGACGGCAACAAGCTTTGGGCATTCAGGAAGCTCCGGTTTTGCAATCTGTTTACAAAGCTTATGAATTCTGGGAATGCGCTCAAAGGGCCGCGACGCATGCAAATTTATCGGCTCTTCCTTTGGTTTTTGGACAGGCGGTTGCTTTGATGTGCCCGGATTTCCAACATGGGTTGCCCCGCATTGCACACTTACAATGCAAATCAAAAAAGAAAGCAACTTCATTTTCCAATCATTTTTCTTCATGATTTATGCTGCTTTCTAATGACTTTTCTGTACTACTTTTTCTTTTTAAATCAGGAATGGGATGCGAAATTGGGAAAAATTGCAAATTGAGCTGCACCACTCTTTGCATCTGGGTTTCTTGCGCAACCAACTCTAAAATTTCTCTTTGAAAGACTCTCATTTTATCTTTAATAGTATGCAAAAGCTCCTCAGAAACAGACATACAAATAGCTCCAAACTCACGTTCATCCTGCGAGAGTGTGGAAAGTGCTGTTTTTGAGAGATCGAGGTTTTGCTGATGGTAAGAAACTGTCGAAATATCTACAATGTCGTGCCCCGTACTGAGCACAGGATCCGCCTGCTCGAAGTAAGGCTTATCTTTGAGCGGGATGAGTAAACCAAGCCGTAGCATCAGAACAATACTCTTACGGATCTGCTCTTCTGAAACCCTTGGCTGAAAGTGCTTTGAGATGAGTGTAGGATTCCCCTCAAAAATGGGCATGCATGCAAGCTCTCGCACGACGGGATGGTACCAACAAGAAGAGTATTCAAGCTGCGACTTATCTATTAAAGAAACTAGGGTTTTTTCCTTAATTCTCAGAAGCTCCTGAAGAAGTTCAGGTAATTTCTCAGGTTCTTTTTCTGTATTTAATTTATGCAAAGTATCAAGATACGCCTTCTTACGACCATCCAAATGGAGAGCAGCACAAACTTTGAGAATGCTAGAGCGACTCAGGTGCCGCTTTTCCCTCAAACAGAGATGAACCATATTGGAAGTGCCCAGAGTCAGTTCTTCTGAAAACTGCACATAGGAAAAATGGTCGCGGGCACTTTTTAACCAAGTGTACAAAGCTTCCAAATATTCCCGGTAATGGAGATAGGAAGTGACAGAAATGGCTTCTGCAGCATGCCGCAGACTGGTTTTTTCAGGCTGAGTCATCGCCCTTCCTCGGTTAGCCCATGTTCACGCTTCTATATCGGGCGAATGTGCAGAGAGGTTTAGCGATGAATGCCTCTGCTGCGAATTGATCAGCTCCGCTGCTCACTATAGATTGCTGTCATTCCCCAAGTTTGGGATCTGGATGACCCCTGTCGCATCCTTTGAAGGAGAAGATTTTGTTGTTTTTCGAAATGTTGGAACTTGAATATGGTGGAAACACGGTTCGAACCTGGATTGCCACGGTTCTCGTGCTATTTGGAATGGTGGGTCTGACATTCTCGGTTCTCAGAGTTTTAATCCGTCAGATGGAAAAAATCTCTAAAAGAACGGAAACTCAAATTGACGACCTAGCCCTTGAAATACTCAAGAAAACCCGCTTTTACCTTGTGCTGGTGATCTGCATTTATGCATCTTCAACTTTTTTAACGCTCCCCTTGAAAGTAACGGGAATTCTTTCAAAAATTTCCGTTACAGGTCTTATTGTTCAATGTGCAATTTGGCTACACGAAATCACGACCTTCTGGCTCAACCATTTCTCGCGAAAAAATGGATACAGTGATGAAGTTGTGTCGGCTTCGTTCTCAATTGTTACTTTTCTCTCTCGGCTCATCATTTGGTCCATCGCACTGGTGCTCATTCTCGATAACCTCGGAGTGAATATTACAGCGCTTGTCGCTGGACTCGGTGTGGGTGGAATTGCCATCGGTCTTGCTGTGCAGAATATATTGGGAGATCTCTTTGGCTCACTTTCGATCGTGCTTGATAAACCCTTTGTCGTGGGTGATTTTATCGTGATTGAAAGTTTTCAGGGCACTGTGGAACGCGTGGGGTTGAAAACGACCCGCCTGCGGAGCATCTCCGGTGAGCAAATTATTTTTTCTAATAATGACCTTCTCAAAAGCAGAATTAGAAATTTTAAGCGCATGTATGAACGCCGAGTCGTTTTTTCCCTTGGAATTGTCTATCAGACACCAGTTTCTCAAGTTGAAAAAATACCCGAAATCATCTGTAACATTATTCAGGCACAGGAAAAGGTGAGATTTGAACGCACCCATCTTAAAGGATTTGGTGCTTCATCGCTGGATTTTGAATGCGTTTACTACGTCTTGGATGCCGATTACACCTTCTTTATGAACATTCAACATCGTGTGAACTTGGCGATAATGAAGGCATTCGAAGCAGAAAAAATAGAGTTCGCATACCCTACTCAAACCCTTTATTTACAACCTTTAACCGCACCCCATCGTGAATAATAGAACCATCTTTTATCTCTCAACTGAAGATTCAATTAAAATCCGACTGCAGATCTTTCGTTTGCTTTTTCGGGAAACTCAATACGCACCTTTTTTCCAAAAACTGTGAGTTCACCAATTTCTTGCAATGCCTTTTTCAAAGTCAGAGCATCTCTAAGCTCCAGGTAACAAGAACCGATACTTTTTTGACCTTCGGGTTCTGTGACAATAATAGTTGGAACATAGCCTTTTTCTAAGAACACATCGGCAACATCAAATGAAGTTGCTGGAGAAGGGATGTTGGTTACAAAAATGATATTTGACTCCATGGCTTGCTCCTTGCATCAAATCCCGCAGTTTTGCGGTTCACCTCACTACAGATAGCGGGTAATCTAACAGTTCAAACTTTACAAGAAAATGAATACTACATTACACATTATTAACTCTGCCATCTCAGCCGTCACAAATGCGCCAATAGAACAACAGGCCTTCTTGGGGCAAGAACACAACCTTGTTAAACTCTACAGAGGTCGAGAATGGGAGCAAAAATCATACGGGAAAAAACCCATACTGAGTATAATAGAGCATATGACATGGCGTCACTTATGCTTGGCATTCTCTTGTGTGGCGAACTTGTAACGCTCTGGGCCATGGGATATGTCCCCACTGTCACTCAAACATTTGCTGAGTTACCTTGGAAAATTCATCTGGGTTCAAGCATTGTTGTATTCCTGAGTCTACTCTTTCTCTACAGCTCCCTCCGCAGGCGTCATGCCCCCTTTCCGAATCACCTGCATGCCGCACTGGTGACAACGTGGTCGGCGAGCTTTGCACTCATTCGCATTGTCTATTTTCCCAATGGAACCTTAACTGACAACGAAGTTTTTATTACCATTTCCATTCTTGCAAACTACGCTGTCGCACCCTCTCTACGCATGCCCCCCAAGCAATTCTTTAGCTACGCAAGCGTCGCATGCTTTGCACATCTTTTGGGTGCATTTCTTGCAGGAGACAGGCCCACGCTCATCGGATTTATTCTGTTTGCAGCTTTACTTGGAATGGCAGTGCGCTGGAATTCTTGGAACACTCGTTACGTTTTTGATAAAGTTCATAAAAGTCTCAAAGAGCTGGATGCAGCAGAGCTCGAAGCAAAAAAACAAGAAGAAAAATACTCGCGCTACTACTCAGATCTCAAAAGTATTACAGATACACTCTGTGTCTCGACTTGGGCAAATAATCTGAACATCCTGGAAGAACGTATCGAAGAAAGGCTCCCAGTTGCTCAAACGCCCCACTTGAATGCCGATCGCCATTGGAAAAAAGCACAGCATTATCTTTCAGCAGCAAAAGAATCTTTGAAAAAAATTGAATCTGTACAAAAAGAGTTTCATCACATCCTAGAAAAGGTTTCGAAAGAATGCGAACTTTGGAACCACTCTGTCACTCCAGTGAACATTTCTTATGGCAAAAAACTTGCTAAGGACTACGTTCGCTCCTTGAATTACGGCTCGACCCGTGTTCTAGCAAGCCTTATCTTATTTGGATGTTTTTTATTTGTTTCTTTGGATATCTTTGCAGGACGTATCTTACTTCCACGTATGATTCCATTCACCTCCGGTCGAATCTCAACAGCAGTCCTCAGCTTAGCCATTTTACTGAGGTGCCGAGCACTTGAAAAAAAGAACGAGGTCGTTTCAAGCTGGATCCCTGTTTCCTTGGTCTTAAGTTGGCTTTTCACAGAAATGACTTCGAGAAGTCTCAATTTCTACTACTGGAATATGCCTACGAGGGCCGAGGGGTTTCTGACCGGCGTTCTGTTTTGCCTTGGCTTTCCCCTGTTTCCTATCCTGCAAAGAGCCCCTTTCATGACCCTTGCCGCCAGCTTATTTATTCCTCCCCTCATCGTTGAGTTCTTTTTGGGAGCCAACGCCTACACATTGATTGCCATTGCTGCTTCTTGGGGAATTGGTTTAAAAATCTACAAACTTCTCGACACCGATAGGCTCTCCTGCCTCACTCTCCTCGCAGATATGGAAGACAAGCTTCAAAAACACGCTGATACCCAAAAGGATCTCAATACCAAAAGAGAACTCTGCATCGCAACTGCGACGATTGCAGACAAATTAAATTCTCCCCTTCTCGTGCTCCTCAATACCGTGCAATTCTATAAAACGCTGCGCGGAAATGGCGAAAATGTCGCAGAAAAAGGGGTGGATATCGATGCCACACTCGGGAATGATCTTATGCAACTTGTGGTCGTGTCTCAAAATTTAGCAACGCTGCGAGAAGAACATTCTCAAGAATCGGGGGCCTCACCCAAGAGCCTTTTTGAGACTACAAAACTGCTCTTGTTGAGCAACGGGGAGCGTACTTGAGACCTTAACGGCGTCAAGACGCAGCAGTGCCGCTTTCGGCATCTTTCTTCATCGCAGGCATTCCCTTGCAGTGCATGTTCCTAAAGGACTCCATGCCCAAAATTGATTCACCGATGATCGCTACTTTAAGAGCGCGCATGTTACAAAGTTCACTTGTCTGCTCTTGGGGTAATTGGGGCATCACAAGCTTTTCTAGATTCTTAAAATAAGAAAGGCCCTTAATATGCTGTCCAATATTCCCAGAAATGGATAACTCTCGCAGGCTCGGAAACTGGCGTAGAAACCCAAAATCCGAGATCTTGTTGTCATCAAGAGCAAGATCTTCGAGTAAATGTTTGTTTCCTAATTTTGGAACTTGCTTAACTCCATTCCCCTTTATATTTACAGTGCGAAGTCTTTCAAGTTTGAATAAACCCTCGATATTTTCAATATTATTATCTGACATGTCAATTTTTCTGAGTGACCTCAACCTATAAATATTTGGCAAATACGTCAATCCAGATCCTCGAATCGTGAGAATTTTCAGGCCTACAGGTGCAGGCAAAGCAGGCATTCCCGGCCAAATTGATCCAGAGAGATCAAGAGATTTTAAATTAAGCATGAGACTTAAATCAGCGAGGTTCCCAAGCTTCGATCGAGTGATGGCAAGAGATATGAGGTTTTGAAACTGTGCCAATGTCTCAAAGTCAATTCGGCCTTGATGCCTATCAAACTCAAGGTGAGTGAGCCTCGGAAGTAATTTTAAAACTTTGGTGTCTAGTGACTTCCCACCTGAAAACTTAATTTGCTCGACATGTGGAATGAGTCCAAGAAGAGAAATATCTGTGACTTTCGAGCTTAAACTCAAAAATAAATGCGATTTATTTTTGAGACGATCCGCTGCACTTGTGCAATTTTGGACCCCCAAGTTCATCAAAAGCGCTTGTCGAAACTCTTGTGTCTGCGTCTGCATCTTATGTTCTCGGCAAGTCGAAATGAATAAGTCTTCGGAAAAATATCCGGGACTCGGCCGGCTTTTACCTTGCTCAATTCGATCATCAACTGCGGCCCGAAAATCAAACTGTACCTTGCGCGCTTTCAAAAATGGCGGAACAGAATTGTAATCAACATCCGTAGACGAAACATGAATTTTCTGTCCAATTTTCAAGTAATCTACTCCACTCTTCCATGAAATTGGCGTGTTAGCCGCCAAGAAAGTGGTGAGTCCAGAATATGAGACTCGGAACCGTCGGTGCCCCTCGCAATTGACAATGAGATCTGCGCGATAATTATTTTCTTCAATGCGACAGTCAGTCACTTTGTAATTCAGTCCCTCAGGATTTCGCGTTCGAGGTACCAGCGTTATCTGCTCTGACTGAGCAGGCGCAGTTTGACAGGCTGTGATCGGCATGCAGAGCATGATCTTCTTAAGGTATTTTCTCATGTGTAATGTCCTTTCGACTCGCGGCTTGTCTTCACAAACCCACTTCATCTATTCATCAGCTCAATATCGACTTATTCTTGAATCTTGAGGCGGAATCGTTTATCCACAGCGTCATTGACCACCAGGATGCCTGCACTTATGACTGGAAATCACAGGATTCTTGCATGGTTTTGCAGGTGCGAAATCATTCTTGCGAAATTGATAGCGCATGCCAAATGCTGTTCAAATTTTAACTGTGGCAAGAGCACAATGTTCCAAAAAAACGGCAATCTGTAAGATACCCGTAAATGAACCTGGGCGGACTCCGATGGAACAAGTGTGGCGGCAGAGGACAACAGGACTTGGAGAGGCTATGCAGAAGTATTTTTTCGTGAAACTGGCTCTTTTACTACTCCCTGCTCTGACGGTCGACTTTAGTGAGGCTTTCGCGCAAAAACAGGCGATTAGGCCTTCGACCGCAACTCAAGGTTTACCCTCAAACTCTCGACCTGCAGGCTTTGTCAGTGTCCCAAATGTCGAATTTTGGATGAGCCGAGGAGCAGAAAAGAATCCATCGGATTGCCCAACTCTGGTTCAGGCAATTGAAAATTGGGACGATGACGAAAATATTGTGACGGGTTCAGCGCCGCTGGCGTGGTTGGCAGAAGGTTTTACTTTGGTTTCGAAGGATTCCGATCGAGCTATTTGGAGAGCGCCGCTGTGAGCTCCCGAGAAATCATTTGTACTTCAAAGGTACTGCCGAGAGATGATGCCCTCAGCTTTTGAGGAGGCGTATTGATGAAAAAAGAGATTTTAGAATTCTCCAAGAGTTTACAGGATTGGAAG
>JBIIEI010000027.1:0-52332 GCA_044237915.1 Silvanigrellaceae bacterium
CCCATTTTGTAAAATTGCTCAATAAAGAAACAAAAATAGATTCAGGTTTTAAAAATGCCAATTTCCTATTGGCATTTTTAAAACCTGAATCAGCCCTGGTCTCCTTTGACTAAACAAAGCACACCTTCATGCATGCCGAGCCGAGCAATTCCCAGCGCAAAGACATATTGAAACTTATCTTCAAGCTTTACCCTTGAGCTTGTAAGCTCGTAAAGCTCCCGCACAGCCGACTCGCTTTCTTGGAGCTCTCGCGTCATTTTCTCAGCAATAATCCTTGCATTTTGGCCCATTTTGAGCAAAAAAGTCCCAAATAGAGTCATCGATATTGTCGTAACAACTCCTGCAAACAGAATGAGCATCGGAATAGGACTCCATTCCGCTTGCATAAAAGCCGGCAGAGAACGCGTGCGAAGACTCCACGTCCTTCCCCCAAACTGCATCACTTCGAGGTGCTCCAGGGGCTGAAAGTCGGGAATGTCGTTCTTTATCAAACCAGAGTTATCGCTTGTGTAGAGAAGATTCTCAGGTGATTCCTGTGCGCCGTCATAAAGTGTGACGTTTAACTTACGCAACAGGTCGGAATTTAATGTCGTTGATGCAAACTCCGACACAATAAAAGAGGCCCCAATAAAGCCAATGAGCCCTGAACCAGATGTTGATGCGCGTCGGCTCCTAAAGAGAGGCATGTACACATCAAAAGCAGGTCGCTTTGCAGGGTCGAGAAGGAGAAAAATCTTTTGCGTGGCTGAAGGTTTACCTGTGTCTTGCGCCCGTTTCAGCACACTTTGAGAACCTGCTTGCCGTGATAAATCAAAACCTATCAGCGCCTTGTTACTTTGAGCGGGCTCGATGTACTGGACTATATACTGAGACTCGGAAAGATGGGATAGAAAAAAAATACTGTGCATGCCTTGAAAGCGTTCAGGAATTTTTTGCGACTGAATAAAAGCCGTCCATTCTTCAGGATAAACAGCAATAGAACCTGCAAATAATCCGGCTGTTCCATAGAGAAGATCGGCAAAATCCGCAAGTCTCGTTTGCAATGAAGAGCGCACTTGCGCACTCAACAGCGAAAAGCGTTCCTCCGTTTTCTTTTCAACACTTTGCTCGGCGAGATACCAAGCCCACACCGTCAAAGAAAGTGCGCCTAAGAAAATGAAATAGGGAATAAACCTGCTCACTTTCCAAAGCTCAGGCAATTGTTTTTTCCAAGCCATGAAAAGCGCTCTGCGATAAATCGGAAATTCCCGTTTCATGGCGGTCCTCACTTCTCGTGCTAACATAACTAAGCAAATGCTCGAAGTCTTGTCACACTCCAGACCTCTGAAGCTCGCACACCGCAGAATTCTGTTCAATGCAAGTTGGGAGAATCCCAGACATGGGATTCTGAAAACGGAGCGATTTTGGGAGGATTTTACATTCGCGTCATCCCCCTTCCTTGCCACGAAATGAAAGAATATCGCAATGCCACCTCTTTTACGTGCCGACGAAACGGGCCAAAAAGGAAAAAAGACTTACGATACACGGCACCAAGGAGCTCGGGTTTCAAACCCAAAAGCAAAGCATTCTTTAATTCGCATTTTGGCTTACGGACCGCAGGAATTTACCGAAGGTTATCTCGATAATCCCCATCTCGTGGCGCAGTTTCCACATGCCTGGCCTGTGACTTGGGTGAGCGTTCAAGGTTTGGGAGATCTTCCCACTCTCACCTACCTTGGCGAATTGTTTGGACTCCATCCCCTTGCGCTCGAAGACATCGTCAGTAGCAGGCAACGCGTCAAAGTCGACGAATACGAAGGACATCTTTTTGTCGTTGCTAAAATGATCAAGTTCCAATCGCAAGCCTTACAGATGGAACAGATCAATATTTTTATCGGAGAAAATTTCATCCTCACATTTCAGGAGCACGAAACGGATACCTTCGACAGCGTACGCGAAAAGGTCAGACGTGGACAGCAAGCTGTGCGCAAACAAGGCGCCGACTATCTTGCTTATGTGTTACTCGATACCATCATCGATCATTATTTTCCAGTGCTCGATCATTTTGGCGAAATCTTAGAGCGGCTTGAAGAACAATCTCTGCAAGGTTCTTCAGAGAACACCGTTCCACAAATTCACAAGCTGCGACATGAATTGCTTTCTATTCGAAGATCGGTATGGCCCATGCGCGAAGTTTTGCACTTTTTAGGCCGTGAAGGGTCGACCTTTTTCAAAGCTGAAACCAAAATCTATCTGCGCGACTGTTACGATCATGCTAACCAAATCACAGACCTCGTCGAAAATTACCGCGACCTCGCATCTGGTGTGGTGGATGTCTCTCTCGCCAGCAGCAACAACCGCCTCAACGAGATTATGAAGGTTTTAACCATGATCTCGACCATCTTTATTCCCCTGGGCTTTGTGGCCAGCATCTACGGCATGAATTTCGACGCCTCCAAGTCTCCTTGGAACATGCCCGAGACTCAATGGTACTGGGGCTACCCCTTTGCACTGGGCCTGATGCTCCTCATGACCCTCACCATGTTGTTGTTTTTCCGGCAAAAAGCTTGGATCGGAAGTAAGCCCATCCGCAAGGCAAAGGTGCAGAAGCCACAAAATGAAGCCTTCTGAGATTTTCCTATTGATAATGATTCTCATTGTTATTATGATGGGTGTACCGTTTGAAAACGAGTACCCAACCCCTGAGTCGAGGTCGAAAGAATGTTTGTTTGCCTTTGCTTTGCTGTTTCCGACAAACACATCAAAAAACTCATCGAAACCGGCGCAAAATCAGTGCGCCAAATTCAAGATCACTGCAAGGCGGGCACAAACTGCGGCACGTGTATCAATCAGCTCAAAGCTGAAATGAAGGCCCACCAAGACATTGCGTTGTGCAATTCCCCTGCCGGATGTGGAGATGTAAACAATGAGAATTCACTGCCTATTGACCATTGGACAAACGCCATAAGCTGTCTCCAGTGATGTCATTGAATCCTTGTTTGGGGTGCTGAAGGCGATTCTAGATTCAAAACACAAATCGTCGCACCAAGAAAGCACTTCTCAAGAAATCAGCTGAAACTCAGGTGCCAGAAGTAAGATCAGTGAGCGAACCTTAAACTATTAAATTTCGGCGGGCCAGACTCAGACTCCTCATGGTGCGTCAGTACGTCGTTCAAATCCACATATTCTGCAAAGGTGCATCAACTTTAAGTCTGTCCGTTGCCTTAAATCTTACAAGTCATTCTCAACCAGCCATCAGCAAGGCCATCACGAAGGCGAATGCCACCCTTTTTTTCCAGACCAACATGGACTTCAGTGTCTACGCCTTTGGTGCCAATGTCGATAACGCTATATCCCCCTTTGCCAGGAATCTTTGTAGTGAGGATATAGTATGGAATAGGATCGCGGCAGACCAACACATCGAGTTCGAAAATGATTCCCTGAACGTCAATCTTGCCTGTATTTCCTTTCGGAGCGCAACGTCCATCTGGTGTAACTTGGTCGTCTGTGAATACAGGCGTTTCAATTTCAACGACAGCTTTCTCGTTAAAATACTCACTGTCAACCTTACCAGTAGGCACGTAAATACCACTAAGCTCGCATTCATAAGATTGCTTTGAAGAGGCATCAACATTTGCAAAAGCGCCAGAAGCAATAAACAAAGACATAATACCTGAAAGAAATAGACGCATAAAGCTCCTTGTGATTATTAATTCTGAATCTCGTTCCAAAATCGATGCGCGATAATTAAACGATCATGAAAAATTTGTCAACCTCGAATGGCGCTGTGGGTAACAAATTTCTGATTAATCTTACGATTGAGGCATTTTCTTTACTTTAAATTCCATTTTTCCACATTTAATGTTTCTTGAAATTGGTGCGGAGAAAGTACATGATTTTCAAGATTATTGGGAATCGTTGCGCTTGAAGTGTCGTAAATCATGGTGAGAAAAGGCAACTCATTGGTGTATTCTTTCAAAATGGTTGCAGCGAGTTCCTTGCGTTTTGCATTATCAAACTCCAAGTCGAGGGCATCGGTTGCGGCATCCACTTTCGCATTTTGCCAGGCCGAATAGTTTTGCCCCTTCCAGCCATTCTTTTCCGAGGGAATGCCGCTTGAATGCATGGAAGCCTTAGGATTATACTCTGGATTCGAAACATTCGCATAAAGAATAATACCCCCATAATTTAGCTTTTCGAGCGTGGTACTCAGCAAGACGCGGGGGGGTTCATTCTTGATTTCAATCTGAATGCCGATGGATTTAAGCTGATCTTTGACATAGGCCTGAATATTTTCCACCATTTTAATTCCTGCTGAGGTCATAAAACGGATGGTGAGTGGCTTGCCATCTTTTTCAAGAATTCCATCTTTTCCGGGTTTATATCCGGCCTCTGCCAACAGTTTTTTCGCCGTGCGCTGGGAATAAGTATATTTTGTAACAATTTTAGGATCGTCGGTGTACCAGGGATCAATGGGGTGAATAAAGTGATGGGCCACATTCACTTTGCCATCATAAAGCGACTTCACTAAACTGGGGCGATCGATGCCGTAAGCAATCGCTTTTCGAACGCGCACATCGGAAAGATGGGGTGCAGTGGTGAGAAACTGCAACATTCGGTAGGTTGAGCCTTCTTTGAATAACGTTTTAAAAGGTAGCTTTTCTTTTTCGATCTTTTTCTCGAATTGAATGGCTTGATCGAGTGTAAAACCTGTACGCGCCGCTGCAAAATGAATATTGCCCGTTAACAGACTCGGTTCGATACTCGCACTGTTGGAAATAAAGCGCACGATGATCTTTTGGATCTTTGGTTTTTCGCCCCAATATTTTTCGTTGGGCACCAAAATGATATGACTTCCAAGCTTTAATTCTTGCACGCGGTAGGGGCCCGAATGTAAGCCTTTATTGGTGATGTCACGAATGTACTTGGTATTTTTTTCATACCCTTCGGCAACTTTGCCGTGCTCTTCAAACACTTTTCCTTCGATGTGGCTAGGCATCGCAGGAAACTGAGCAATATTTCCACCTGCAAAATCGGCGCGCAGCTTATCGTAGGTGTAAATCATGGTTTTAGGATCTTTGGGATCCACTTCAATTTTTTCAACCATGGAATAGATTTCACGATCGGGTGTCGTAACCGTATCAGCCTTTCCAATATTCCACGCCAAAATGAAGTCTTTTGCTGTGATGGGCGTACCATCTCCCCACACAGCGTTTTTGCGGATCTTCCAAGTGGCACGAATGGTTTCTTTTCCGTTGACTGTCACCCGCTTTGCGCCCCCATTTTCAAGGGTCGGGATGCTTTCGGCAAGCACAGGGTACCACTTGCCAGCGGCGTCGAGGGATACCAAAAAGGAACGATTCACCATATACACAACGTACATGGAAGAAGTTGAGTTCGTGATTGAAGGATGGATATTGTCGATTTCCATTCCCGTTCCAATGCGCAGCTCTTGATTTGTCGCTTTGGATATAGAATTTGCAGAACCACTGAGGGAGCCAAAGAGCCCCGCTGTAACAAGCAGACAAGCGAAAGAACGACGCGACAACAGGTTGAGCATTCCCAATTCCTTTTTTAAAAAACAGATCTTCGTAAAGTCCCAAAGGGCACATGGTCGATGCAAAGGATACCGTCAACGCACATTCTTGCAAAGGTTTCCTCCCCAAAGCGAACATTCTGGGGATCCTGCACTTTTTCAAAAAGACATTTCTAGAGGGATTCCAATTTAAGATCATGAATCGTCTGCGGCGCACCTAAAAAAATGATTTGCAGACCCACAGCTTTTGCTCCAACGATGTTTTGTTCACTGTCATCAATAAACAGCGTCTTACTCGCATTCAAATTATTTTTTTCGAGGACGTACAAAAACGACTCCGAATCGGGTTTACGAACCCCTATTTCATGGGAATAGTAAATTTTGTCGAAAGCCTGTTCAAAAACTCGATATCCCACCGTTTGATCGATGATGGTTTCAAAAGCGAGCTGATGAATGCGGTTGGTATTGCTCAACAGAAAAGTTCTTTTTTTCTGCTTGAGTTGCTGCACAAACTCAATGCGATCTCGCGGAAGATCGAGCAACATGGCATTCCAGGCCCGATCGAGCACGGCATCGCAGGCAGGATTATTCAAAATCATTCGCAATTCTTTCCGGAACTGCTCTGGAGTCAACTCTCCCTTTTCAAAGGCATTGAAAAAATCCATCTGCTCTTTTTGCGAAAAATGAACCTCGCCCTCCCGCAGGCTTAAACAATTCAGTGCCATTGTGGTGAGGTGATACGAGATATTGATGAGAACTCCACCAAAATCAAAAATGATGGCTTCGACATTATCTGCCATAAAAAAATCCTCCCTCTTTCCTCTTCAGATCTACATGAGATGACTGAGTGCCGCTTGTGACCTTAACGAAGGAAGCAGCTTGAGGCCAGAGGGAGGAAAGTAAGGCGCAACGACAAATTCCAGAATGATATGCATTCTGGGCTGGGCCGTGGGCTGTTATCAGTAGCCGTTCAAATTTAAAGCTTCAGTAACTTTGTTGAAGTCTTTTAGCCAAAATGCAACGTCTTCGGGCAGATCATCAACAACGAGTGTGCTTGTGTCTGTTTCGCCGAAAGCACCTTTGAGTGTAGACGCAGTGACTTTCTTAAGCTCAAGCCAGTCTTTGTATCCCAAAGGAGCACTTTCAGCGATGCGATTTTTGTTGATAAGACTTGCAGCTGCAATGCGTGCCTTTAACGAATACTTAAACTGAGGCAACAGAACTGTGACCTTCTTTGAAGATGCAGGCGCTTGACCGGCGGCAGCTCCAGCAGCGGCAGGATCGACGACAACGGGGACATCGATCTCAGGAACGAGAGGCTCACCCGATGTTGCAAACATCACGAGAGCTGCAGTTTCTTTAAGCTGAGCCAACAATTCAGTTGTGAGATCATTGTTGCGCAAGACAATGGGGTCGGCTGATCCATAGCCCAATTCAGCCAAAAACAATTCCCACGCCGAAGGCAGGCCGTTTAAGATGTTCAACTCTTGCAATAGAATTTCAGTAGGCAATTTGTCGAGCATTGCCACTGTGTTGCTGCGAATCAGAGCCTTTTCATCAGCGGTAAAAGTGAAGGGTTTTTCACCGTATCCAATTCCAC
This sequence comes from Silvanigrellaceae bacterium, assembly GCA_044237915.1. Classification (GTDB taxonomy): domain Bacteria; phylum Bdellovibrionota_B; class Oligoflexia; order Silvanigrellales; family Silvanigrellaceae; genus JBIIEI01. The sequence goes on from JBIIEI010000027.1 coordinate 7,116, forward strand.
TCATAACATTATCATTCGCAAGAAGTGCGTCTAATTTTGCAAGGGTTTTTTCATTAAAGTCAGCAGGAAGTTCGCCCCAAAATGCATTCCATCCACCCATTTCAGCAATGGATTTTTTCACAACTTCATTTTGTGATGCAATGACTTTTTCGGCATTTAAGCTTGTGACAGAAGGATAGCTCAGATACGTTGACCTGAGTTTGCCATTTGTTCCAAAGAGCTTAAACATGCCGCGCAAATAAGATGTCAACCCGCCTGCAAAAGTTTCTGCATTTTGGTCTGCTTCTTCAACAGGTACAGCAGGCTCTCCCCAAGAGAGCGGAGCTGTTTTCATATAGATGTAGTCTTCGACAATATTAATTGCCAAATTTTCGAGGTCATTTTTACGCGACCAAGCTGCATATTCAACTGGATTTTTACCAAAATCAAAGCGTTTGCAGTCGGCATAACTACTTACGTGGGAATCGGTACAGAAGTTGGGCAATTCCGCAGCTTTGTATTGAGCAATTCCATAGAGAGTTTCAATTGCCTTTTTATCGTACTCGCCAACAACTCGCTTTTGAGCAATCTGGCTTCCCACCAACAGATCATCTTCGGTTGAGAGGTAGTCCATAATACTGCTGGTCACGACGATGTCGTTGGATGCTTTTCCAGTTGTCATGTAATTTTTAATGTGAGTATCACGCTCAGCAATAGGATAATTCACAGCAGTTGTTGCTGCAAAATTATGTCGAAGTCCCAAAGTATGGCCAATTTCGTGCGCAACAACGGAACGAAGCATATCTTGAGCAGCTTGCATAATGCGCTCATCGCTTGCATTTTCAGCAAGCAATGCATCGAATGCATCGAGGTAACGCTTTTCAACGCCCTGTGTAAGGTCACACATTGCAGGCTTCGAGAATCCCGCGAGTGCCACGTTTCCGCGCTTGTTTTCTTTGGCTGCAGACTGTTTCTGTCCCCTTAAAGCACGCAGTTTGGTGCGGAGAGATTCTTTTCCGAAAATCGCCCATGAGCTCGTCAAGTAAACTTGAGCGTGGAGGATTTCGCCATTGCGAGGATCCATCTGAGCATCTGCATATGCAAATCCTGCTTGGTCCCAAGTCACCCACTGAACGACGTTATAGTTGAGATCAGGAGCCGTAACGCCCTTGGGAGCAACAACAACTTTTACACGTTCTTCCCCGTATGCATTATTCCAATAAAGGATACCGTCTTTGATGGCTTCCTGAAATTCTTTAGGTGTATTTTCAGAGATTGCAAATACGATGGGCTTCTTTTCGTGAAAGCGAGATGCATACATGACTTCTGTACCATCGGCTTGTGCCAAGGGCGACACTTCAAAGAAACCCATGCGCTTGAGATCGTATGTTGGAAAAGGCTTGAAATCAGGCGAAGGCTGATAGGGGCTAATAAAATACTTTACTTCATAGGTTCCGTTATAGGTTAATGCGCCGTCGGGAGCATCAAGCTGAGCGACCTGACGAATTTCAACATGATTTCCGAGCATCTGACTCGAAGCAATGTAGCTGTCTTGAATACGAATAGCGTCGTATTCGGCCTGATAATATCCACCATCGTAGTCGCGAGTTTTCCAGTCTGCCGTAACAAAAAGCCTTGACATACCAGCGTTAAAATCGAATGTAATTTCACTTTCGGTTTCGGAGAGAATAGGAAACGAGGCCAAAATTAGATTTTGTGGCAATTCGTTACTTACTGAGTGCCCTTGCGTAGACTCCATCATAAAGATGCGGCCATCAAGCTTGCGAAAAGCCACAATGCGGCTTTTGAGACCATTTCCAAGAGCAACATAAACTTGATCTGCCATCGATCCCTGAACGAGAAACTCTTTTTCGAGGGCACTTTTACGGATGGTGAGCTTTGAAAGCTCAGCTCGAAGTTCTGAAGTGGGTGCGATAGCTCCCGAACCGTTCTCGGTGCTTGTAAGAGCCTTAACGTTCGGCACGGCGAAAGAATCTGAAATCTTTTCAGGAGCTTTTACTTCTTCTTTTTGTTGAACTTGTGAAGAAGCGGTAGAACTTTTTTTGCCACATGCGGAAAATGCAACCGCAAGAACGAGCGGAAGCACAGCAGAAACACGCTTAAAAATATGCAAGAGAAACCTCCAAAAATCTCAATTCAGAAAATTCATATAAAATCATATACATTCATACAAATTCAAATAAATTCCACTAGTCATTATCATCAAAAAAATTAAATTAAAAGTTATGCCAAAACATTTTTGCTGCTCAAAAATTGAGCATTTTTCGCATATTTTGTTGAGAATTTTTAACAAGTATTGCCATATACCCTGCATCAAAATAATTCAACCCGAGGGAGATCATTTCCATGCACGATCATTTCAAGGGCATTTCCGCGTGCATCCATGAAATCAACGCAAGGGTTATTGATCATTCCGATCGGGCCATGTCCGACTTTAATGAGCAGAGGAATGCAAGTTAAAATCGCCGATGCCGGAGGGCGACAAGTAAAAGATTTGAATTGGACCTGATCAGACTGGCAAAATACATTAGGAAATTTGCCAATCGGAAATCAGCTTATTCGCATTTTTCTTTTTTCTTCCAAAAATCAAAGCACTCCCTGAACACTCAGCATTGTTACGTTATAATTTGATTTTAAAGAGTAAGGACATTGCGAAGTTTACAACATAAAACATATAAACAAGTTTCGAGCATTTCTACCGGGCTATGATTTTAAAAAACAGACTATTTTCATGGCATTTAAAGCAACAGAATCTAGGTAATAGAAAAACATTTATCCACAAAATTCACCTCAAAACGCTTGAATTGGCGCAAGACAGTGGAATGGGGCATTTCTAAAAACATGGATTCTACACTTTGCTTGGCGTCAATACAGATGGCGATTGCTGAAAGGAATCCTTGATCGCGGTGTTTGATCCTTGGCGGAAAATCTCAAACGTCCTTTTGAACTGTCTGCATAACGGGGCTCATATCAGTATCCGTTCATATACAAAGTTTCATAAATTTTGTTGTAGTCTTTTAACCAAAATGCAACGTCTTCTGGCATTTCATCAATGATCAAAGTGCTTGGATTTATTCCGCCGAGAGCAAACTTCAAAGTTGAGGTATGGGCTTTCGTAAGCTCAAGCCATTCATTGTAGCCCAAACGTGAATTTCCAGCGATGCGATTTAGGTTGATAAGACTTGCAGCTTTGATGCGCGCCTTGAGCGGATATTTAAACTGCGGCAATAAAATATTAACCTTCATTATCGTTGCAGCTCCTTGACCATCGACTGCGGCTGGGAGTTCAACTTCACGTACAAGGGGCTCGCCCGATGTTGCAAACATCACTTTGGAAGCTGTTTCTTTAAGCTGTGTCAACAATTCAGCTGTGAGAGCATTGTTGCGCAATGTCATCGGCTCTCCAGAACCTTGACCCATTTGAGCCGCGCTCTTTTCCCCTGCCGTAAGTTCACCATTCAAAATGCTCAGCTCTTGCAAAAGCATTTCGGTGGGCAATCTGTTCAGCATTGTAACGGTATTGCTTCGAATCAGCGCCTTATCTGCTTCAGTGAATGCGTAAGTTTTTTCACCAAACCCAATTCCAACCATGAGCTTGTCGTTCGCAAGAAGGGCATCCAATTTTGCAAGGGTCTTTTCCTTAAAGTCAGTAGGAATTTCGCCCCAAAACGCATTCCAACCACCCATTGCAGCAATCGATTTTTTGACAGCTTCATTCTGTGATGCAATCACTTTACTAGCATTTAAGCTTGTTACAGAAGGAAAACTGAAATGGATCGTCTTTAGCTCACCCTCAGTTCCAAAAAGCTTAAACATTTTTCTCAAGTGAGATGTTATTTCTTTTGCGAAAACAGCGGCATCTTGGTCCACTTCTGTGAGGGGCAACTCAGGCAACCCCAAAGCGAGTGGCTCAGTTTTCATGGCAATATAGCGATTCACAATGCCATTCGCCATATTCTCGAGTTCATGTTTACGCGACCAAGCGGCAGATTCAACAGGGTTTTTTCCAAAATCAAAGCGCTTGCAGTCGGCATAACTTGAAACGTCAGAATCGGTACAAAAGGTGGGCAGTTCTGAAGCTTTGTATTGCGCGATTCCATACAGCGTTTCAATTGCCTTTTTGTCGTATTCCCTAATGACTTGTTTTTGTCCAATCTGGCTTCCACTCAACAGACGATCTGCTGATTCAAGGTAGTCCATAACGCTGCTCGCTACGACAATTTCATTTGATGCTTTGCCGGTTTTTAAATAATTTTTAATGTGAGTATCACGCTCAGAAATGGGATAATTCACAGCCGTTGATGCTGCAAAGTTATGCCGAAGGCCTAGAGTATGTCCAATTTCATGTGCAACGACATTACGTACCATATCTTGAGCAGCTTGTAGAATGTGCTCATCGCTTGCATTTTCAGCAAGCAAAGTATCGAAGACATCAAGCGAACGCATTTCTACACCTTCAGTAAGGTCACACATTTCAGGCTTCGAGAACCCTGCCAACGCCACATGTCTGTGCCTTTTGGAATAGGAATTTTTCTGCTCCTTTAATTTACGCAGAGTGGTGCGGAGAGTTTCTTTACCGTAAATTGCCCAAGAACTGGTTAAGTAAACTTGCGCATGGAGAATTTCGCCACTGCGAGGATCCATCTGCGCATCTGCGTATGCATATCCTGCTTGATCCCACGTGACCCATTGTACAACGTTGTAGTTCAGATCAGGAGCCGTAATGCCCTTGGGAGCAACGATGACTTTAACGCGTTCTTCCCCGTAGGCTTTATTCCAATAAAGGATGCCGTCTTTAATTGCTTCCTGAAATTCTTTCGGAGTGTTTTCAGAGATAGCAAAAACGATGGGTTTCTTTTCGTTAAAGCGTGAAGCGTACATGATGTCATTCCCGGACGCTTGCGCCAATGGGGACACTTCAAAGAAACCCATGCGCTTGAGATCATATGTTGGAAAAGGCTTGAAATCAGGAGAAGGCTGGTAAGGACTGATAAAATACTTCACTTCGACGGTTGCGTTGTTTGATAGTTCACCTTTGGGTGCATCAACTTGAGCAACCTGGCGAATCTCAACATGATTTCCAGTCACCTGACTTGAAGCAATGTAGCTGTCTTGGATTCGCATCGCATCGTATTCGGGCTGATATTCCGGGCCATCGTAGTCACGCGCTTTCCAGTCTGCCGTGACAAAAAGCTTCGACATTCCAGCATTAAAATCAAAAGTAATTTCGTTCTCGGTTTCTGAGAGAATTGGAAATGATGCTAATATAAGATTTTGTGGAAGTTCGCTGCTGACCGAATGCCCTTGCGTAGACTCCATCATAAAGATGCGACCATCGAGCTTGCGAAAGGTAACAACTCGGCTTTTGAGAGATTGCCCAAGCGCAATATAAGCCTGATCCGCCTTAGAACCTTGAATCAAAAACTCTTTTTCAAGGGCATTTTTACGAATGGTGAGCTTTGAAAGCTCTACCCGCAGTGCTGAACTGGGCTCGATAGCTTTCGAACCATTCTCAACGTTCGCTTGGCCCTCTACTTTCGGAACAGAGAAAGAATCTGAAATCTTTTCAGGATCTTTCACTTCTTTTTTTTGTTGAATATGCGCAGAAGCAGGGATGCTCTTTTTGCCGCATGTGCTCAATGCAACTGCGAACATAACAGGCAACACTGCAGAAACACGTCTAAAATTGAGCAAGAGAAGCCTCCAATTTTCCATTTTTGATGAACAGCCCGGAATCGTTTTTTGGAGGTACCATCAAATATAAAGAGTGCAAACATTTTTTTTACACAATCATTACAGAAAATTGAGATTTTCTGACCTTTTATGTATTTATCTAAACAGAAAAATCATTCGGCTCAAGGGAGGTCCTTTTCGTGCAAGATCTTTTCAAGGGCATTCCCATTCGAATCCAAGAAATCAACGATGGAGTTCTTCATCTCACAACGCACCTTTCGCTTGAGGGACATACGCCTCACTATCGAAAGTTGCTCATTGATATTTTGCCTCTGCTTATTGATTTTGGGCGCATCGCTGATGTGGATTTTCTCTGTTCATCTTTTCTTAAAAAAAATGCTTCAAGCCTCAACGAGGTCATAGTGCTCGAGCAGTCCAAATCGCCCTTGCATGCCCTTGAAATCTGCAGAATTTACCTTATTCATATTGACTTACTCAAGCGCAGAAAATGCATTGAACATGAAGTCATTTTGCAGCAGTGGATAAATCATCCATCCTTGTTTATCCAAGGACATACGCATTCTGCACTTGGACTTCTGTCCGTGTATTTAAATGACCTTTCTAAAGCGCAATCTTACTTCTTAAAAGCAGAACAACTTTTTCGACAGATAAGCGAACCTGTTGATGCCCTGAAGGTTGCGGTGCGCACTATCACACTCATGCGCATGCAAGGTCACTACAAGGATTCTCAAAATGCCTGTAAAAATCTCCTTTCCGAAGCAAAATCTCTCGGCATCGACGCACTCTCTCCGCTCTTGATTTTGTACAGCACCATTGGCTCAAACCTCATTGAAATGGGACATCGCTACGAGGCCCTTCGTTATTTACGGGATGCCGCCAAGCTCTCAAGAGCGATGCCTCCATCAAGTGCTTCAGCTTATGCTTTTTTCCACTATGGTCATGCATTGGAACAGGTTGGAAGGCGCAAAGAAGCCGTCGTTTGGCTAGAAGCAGCAGAAATTATTCAAAGGCCCTTAGATCCTGTGGCTGCAAGCGCCACTTTTATTGCCCTTTTACGCTGTGACTTTGCCATGCATGCGTGGAATAATGCTCGCCAACGGATGCGCATGGCGCTTGCAAATGAAAGTGCCTTTTTGGATGCCGATAATGCCAGGGAGCTTCTTGAAGTTTCATTTCAGATTTCCCATGCACTTGCCCAATTTGAAGAATGCCAGCAGCTCCTCAACAAAGCTCAAGCATGGCAGGCTTCCTTTGAAGGTGACAAGAAAAATAGTGCCAGTTGCGCATTCGAGCAGAGCATACAAATTTGGAAAATTCAGCTTCTCGAAACCCAATCAAGATCTGCATGCCTCCCAGCTTTAAATAACCTTTGCAACAACAGTCCTCACGCTCTCAAAAAAATCAAGGTGGATTTTTCTTCTGGAATGCTCATCGGCCAAAACTATGCAGGACAATACACTCACATTTCTTTTCGCAAAAAAACGCATCTTGAGTTTCTCCTCTCCTCCTTGGTGTTAACACGCCAAAATGCTGGATCTGAGTTGCACTTAGAAGTTCTGCAAAAATCTTCCAAAGCAAGCAAGGATGCACAGTCTGACAGCTTGAGGCGAAAGCAAGACAGAGTGATGTTTGATTTAAAAAAAGGTGGATTTGTGCATGAGCGCACAAAGCAAGGAAGAGTGTTTTTTGAGTTCCCAGGAAATTGTGAAATTATTGTGCTATCTGTGCGAGAGAGTTCAACTCAGGAGACAGACCATGATCAAAGCAGCCTTTTCGCCTCGCAAGAAACACACATTTCTGGCTTTATTCCTCCTCTCTAACGCTGGATGCGGCACCGTTTCGCACTCACATGAATTCGAAGCTCGACCCTTTGAAAATAGAAGTACGGCCACTCCCTACATTGAAGAGGTGGGCATCCGAGGCCTTTCAACACTTGAAGGCGCTCCTGCGGGCTCTCTCGAACAGAGCAACACACTCTGTTTAGGCATCGGAGAGAGGCACGAGGCAAACCGCGCCCAGGATCCTGAATCCTACCCCTTTATAAGGGCAAATGTTATTCTTGCAAAAGAACTTCTTCACACTCAAAATAAGTTTTTTCTCGATCGATTTTTTGTCCAACTTTCACTCAATCCGAGCAAGGCAAGCGAACCTCAACTGACGGGAAGGCTCTTCTTTTGGCGTCCTTCCTCAGGCGCCACCCGCACCTGGCTTCAAGAAGCGTTGCCCGGCCCCAATGGAATATCCATTGGGGGAGAGTCTTTTTTACTCGACATCAATAAAACCATTTCCCAATTAGGCTCGCCCGAAAATTTATCCCCTGGCGCATGGATGGATTTGATTCCATCCGCAAAAAAGGCAGGGTTAGATGGCAAAACTCCCACATGGCTGATTTGGGAAGACGCTCGCCTTCCAGAAGGGAACATTGCCCGTTACCAATCTCTTGTAAAATTAAAGCCCGATGTCGAAAATTGTTTTGTTCCTTTTGAACGTTATCCATCAAATCCCGAAGCTGTCCTGAGAAGCCGCCTTCCAGGCTCTGAAAAATACGTCCTACAGCTTCCAAACACTCACATGATGAATCCCGGTACTGATGGCCTTGCCCATCTTGTACAAAGCATTTCCCTCCCAACATCGAAACATGTCAGCGCTGATGTTGCCGTGAAGCCTGTGGTTGGCAAAAATGGGTTGGGATTTCACGCTTCGCCTCAGTCCCTCACTCTGAATCTGCAGGGCGATGGCACTCAGAAAGTTCCTGTGAGTTTGAGCGCCTACCGCATTGGGAACGGGAACATTGCTCCAATAAATATTTTTTCGGATGAAATTCTGCCTGGAAGCATCACCAAATATGATCTTTCGTCACTTGAAAAGAGCGATCCTCGCGACTGGACCTTGCCAGAAAATGCGCGTTACGTTCTTTCCTTGATTTTGACGATTGGTGATCAAAGTTTTGTCATTGCAACGTTCACTCAAGGCCCCTCCTTTATTCCTACCAAGGGTCTCATTTTCCCCTTCTAAACACCCTGCATGCTCTTCCGGATGTAATGTAACTAATATACATTGTTGATTTTTTCAAAAAACTCCGACATTATCCCGCTCAATACCCCCCAAACGATCTTGCCCCATCGAACCTAAAAACTTTATAAATGGGATGAGCTTCACGACAGAGAACGTAACAATAATGACATGCATTTATTGCAGGAGAATATTATGAAAAAATTAGCATTTCAAAGAGTTTTACTCACATCTGGAATCTTTTTTGCATCTGCATTTACGCTGAGCTGCGGATCGCCCGACGATGTGAATGAAGAGCAAAGCACAACAGAATCTGTTCAAATGGAATCCGCCTCAAACCTGCGCTCTGAATTGCAACCTCTTGATACCGTTTCCGCACTTGGACTTTCACTCACAGAAGCACAAGCAACAGAGTGGCGCTTGACTGGAAATGGGGGATCCCTTTCTTCAGGAAATGTCGTGAGTCTTTTTAATACTTATGCTTCCAAATTCGTCAAATACGATGATCGTTTGGGCGTTAACTTAAACTGGGCTTCGTCTGTCAGTGGAAACATCCAACTTCTTAGACAGGCTGGAGCTGGAGAAATAAAATATGGCGAAAACGTTGCCATTGGAGTCAGAGATGGTTCAAAATGGGAATATCTTGTTTACGGAAGCCAAACCGTGGGAATTAATCTTACGTCACGGACAAATGTGCCTCAATACAACTGGCAAATGCAGGGCGGAGCAATAGGAAGCGCTGTGAAAAGCGGCGATACGGTGAGGCTTCTCAACCTTACAAACAACCACCACGTGGTTTATTGCAAGCGACCCACAGGCGTCAATCTCGCTTGGCGAAACAATTGTTACAACCTTCCTATCGCAGGCCGCACTTACAAGCCTTAAAATTGCCCTTGCCTGAATTGAGGATGTTGTTTCAGTGCACCTAAAATTTCTTGTTGATTGTGCGCATTTTCGGTGGGGAGATAGGGAAGCTGTGAGCGTAGAAAAGTCGTGAGCCAGCTAGCAGGCAAAGGCTCTTTGAGCATTTCAAGGCGCTTGGCCGCCATGGTGGTTTTTGCCTTTTTTCCACTGGGAATTCCGAGGCCCACAAAGAATCCGGCCGCAGCTAAGGTCGCACGTACTGCTGTTGCACAGGAATAAGTTCCCAATAAAACATCCTGGCTACAGGCATTAAAAAGGCTTTTCATCACTTCCATTCCCCACAGTTCAGGATGACTGCGTGGGGAAAAGAAGTCGTAAAAAACAAAGTCTGCCTTTGGAAAGTGAGTACCCACATTGGTGATGGTGTTCCGAAAATCCCCCCCTTGAAAACTCCATCGAAATTCTCTCCAATCGGGGAGCTTTTCTTCGTAATAATCTCCCACCACGGCAGCCTCAAGAAACGAAAGATGCGGTTGCACGTATGAAAAGCGTGCGTTGTCATTCAAGAGCGCCGCCAATCCTGCCTTTTCGAGATCAAAGCTCACAACGTGCAAACTCTTTAACCGAGGGTTTCGTAGCCAGACATCGCGGCAAGCCATCGCAAGAGTTCCGCAGCCCATGCCGATATCAAACACAACTTTGTTCCCTTCGGACTCATTCAACCCCAGCGGATTGATATATAAATTCAAAGCTTCTTCGTAGGGGCCCGCATGTCCATGCAATAGTTCTCCTGTGGCGGCATGGGCAAAGGTGGGTATCCCTTGCGCCGTAGTCACGGGAGAGTAAATGTTACCGGGGTCTGATTTGAGAATTTTGCAAAGGGATTGCAGAACGGTGTCTTTGAATTGTTGCTGTTTTTCGATGTCTGCTCTCTCAACCCACATCCCAGTTTCGCAGGCTTGAGTAACCTCAATAGAAGCATTTTGGTCGCAATATAAAAGTCGCCAAGCAAAAGAAGAGCCCATATGATCTTGGGAATGCATGCGCTTTCCAAGTGCCAGGAGTTTTATTTTAAATTTCTCAGAAATAAAGTCCCCCCACACATCGATGCATTCCTCATCTCTTTCTTCAACAAAGGGAAGCTCATTGCAGGCAGCAGAACCCTGCAAATCACGTGTCGTAAGAATTTTTTCTCCCTTCAGACAGACACCATACACCCGCATAAAAACAAGAACCTCGTGATTAAAGCAGCCAGAGCCTGCAGATATTCTAATTTAGGGCAACATCGACCTTCGAACTTGACAAAGTGAATGACAAGTCAGAAGAAAAACTTGGATAGACTTTGTAAAAGGAAATATCAATTTATGAAACTTCAAAATTCCAATGCTTCGTCCGCATCACTTCAAAAAGTCATTGCCTTTTATTCAACCCCACTGCGTGTAACTTTCGCTATTCTATTCGCGCTGACTTCTTGTAGCAACGAAAAAAACACGCAAAATTCTGAAACCATGGCTGTTGGACCGCTCAAACCTCTCATTTTGATGTACCATGAAACCGCGCCGCAGGGAAAACTGCAAAGCGACGTCACGACAGCAAATTTTGAGGCTCAGCTCAACTGGCTCAAAGCACAAAATTACACTACCATTTCGATGGATGATCTGTATGAACTCAAAGCAAATGGCAAAAAACTTCCCGCAAAGCCCGTGCTGTTAACTTTCGACGATGGATACATTGGAAACTACACCTATGCAAAACCGATACTTGAAAAACGTAACATGAAAGCTTCGTTTTTTGTGCATACCGATTATGTGGGAGTTAAAGAAGGGGCACACAGCCATATGAGCTGGGATGAGCTAAAGGAAATCGATAAAAGCCCTCTGTTTGAAGTTTATTCTCATACAAAATCCCATCCCTCGCTCACTACTTTAAAACCAGATGCACTGCTGCGAGAATTAAAGATTTCAAAAGAAACCCTCGAAAAAAATCTCGGTGGTACGCGGCCGTATTTGGCCTATCCCTTTGGCGATTACAACGCAACGGTCATCGATGCCGCTCGCTCGCAAGGTTATCGCCTTGCACTTGCCGTTGGCTTTAAGGGAACGTTTGGAAAGTCGGGAGTTTACTCTATCCCGAGGGTGGGCATTGGCTTAGATGTTTCGACCATAGCAAAGTTTCGATCACGCATCGGAGCACAGTAAAGACCAAGGCTAGAACACACCCAGAACTCCTCAACAGCAGGTCTTTTCACAGGGCGTTCACTCTGGTAAAGATTGGAATCACTGAGGAGGTCCCCATGTCCATCAAAAGTCTCTACGCTCTGCACATCGCAAAAAGACAAGAAACCACGGAAAAAGTTTTGGAGAAATCCGACTTTTCGGCGTTAGTCATCGGATCTGGAAAAACCAATTATTACTTTGCTGACGACCGTTCTGTTTCCTTTGTTTCGACTCCGCATTTTAGACATTGGCTTCCCACCGAAGGCCCCCATCACCTCCTTGTCATCGAACCCAACAAGCGCCCCAAGCTTATCTACCATCATCCTGCAGATTTTTGGCATGAGCAGGTTTCTGTTCCCAACGACTTCTGGACCGACTCTTTCGATATTGTTGTGGTCGAGGAAGAAGAAAAAGCCTGGGAACAAATTAAAGGCTTAAAAAACGCTGCATTTATTGGCCCCTGCGAAGAAGCGGCTCAAAAATATGGCCTCACTCCCAATCCAGCTCACCTCGTCCCGCGCCTCGATTGGGAGCGCGCCAGCAAATCAGAATATGAAGTGCATTGCCTCGATTTGGCAAATGAACTGGCGGCAAAGGGCCACAAAGCCGTTCACCAAGCTTTTTTACAAGGTGCCTCAGAACGCGAACTTCACTTCCTGTACTTAAAGTCATTAAATGCCATCGATGAAGAAATGCCTTACCGCACCATCATCGCCCTCGATGAAAAAGCGGCTGTGCTTCATTACCAAATGAAACGCAATCAGGGGAATGGCAAAGTCCTTCTGATAGATGCGGGCGCACTCATCAATGGTTATGCCTCAGATATCACTCGAACCTATTGCACACCTGCAGCCCATCCCGTCTTTAAGCAACTTTTAGTAGGTATGGAAAAATTGCAGCTCGAATTGGCTTCGATGGTGCGTCCCGGATTGCCTTACGGCGAACATCACAGCACTTGCCTTCTTAAAATCGCATCGCTGCTGATCGAAACAGGCATCTTAAAAGGCATCAATGCAGCAGACGCTGTAGAAGCAGGTCTTTCTCGGGCATTTATGCCTCATGGCCTGGGGCACTTGCTGGGACTTCAGGTTCATGATGTGGGGGGGCATTTGATGAATCCAGATGGCACCTTGGCAAAACCACCCGAAGGCGACAAATACTTGCGCAACATGCGCATTCTGCAAGACACTCACGTTACAACCATTGAACCGGGACTTTATTTTATTCCAATGCTCCTCGATCAACAGAAGCAATTGGCGCATAGCGATAAATTTAATTGGAAACTCATTGAAGAACTCATTCCTTGCGGTGGAATTCGCATCGAAGACAATATCGTATGCAGGCCCGGCCAGGAAACAAACATCACCCGCAAGTATCTGCCTTAATCGTGCCCTAGATTTTTGTTGTGAACTTGATCATTAAAAGTCCAAAAATCATAAATAATACCCACACCAAACAATCCTGCTGTTAACAAATACAGGATTCCTGTTCCTATTTTTCCCAAGTAAAATCGATGCACACCAAAAACTCCCAAAAATGTCAGAAGGACCCAGCCAATCGTGTAATTGAAATCCCCTTGAGCAAATTCACCGTTGGCCTCTTCAGCGAGCCTTGGCATAAAAAAAAGGTCGAGAAACCAGCCAATACCCAAAAGCCCTAAGGTAAAAAACCAAATCGTACCTGTAACAGGCTTTCCGAAATAAAAACGATGGGAACCTAGGAAGCCAAATATCCAGAGAATGTATCCAACAACCACCGAATGAGTTTCTCTTTGCGAAGCCATAAATCCTCCCCAAAAATGCAAGGCAAAAGTATGAGTACAATGTATCCAATGGGTATGAATATCACAGTATGCACTTGTTTGCCAAAAATTAAATTTGCACATGACTTTGGTAAAAAGTTCATACAAGTATCTATAATGTCCAAACTATTATGCCATGGGATGCGCGACAATTTATTGATTGCGTAAAGACATTTTTTAAGAATTTCGAACACACTGCTCAAAATTATTTCGATGTCAGAAAATAAATGTCTGGATATTGACATGCCTTAAAGTTCTTCAATTTTGTGCCGAACCACATGCTCATGCGTCCAGAATGAAAACCGAACTAAAAGGGAGTTTGAATGATTCAAGACAAAATTCTTTTCATCATAATATTCATTGGAGGATACCCTCTTGGAAAGACTTAGAAACCTCTTTAAGCACCCTGAAACAAGCGCGCTCCTTTTTTGCGTTGCCCTTTTGCTCTTTTCGTGGCCCGTTCTAGCAATGAAGAACCTCGAAAAGCCCCTTTTTGTCACAGTATGGGTCTATTCGTCGTGGGCACTCGTTATTTTTGTGCTGTTTCTTATTGCACGCATCATGCAAAAGGGTCGTTAAGTGAATTTGAAACATCAAATTTAGAAATTGGAGGGGACAAGTGTTTTCACTTGCAGGAATTATAGGAATTATTTTAGGTTTCATCGGGTGTCTCTTTTTGACCGCAATATTTGTGGAACGTAGAAAAGATCATGGAGCGGGCCTCGTCAATAACTCTTTTGTGTATTCAACATCGCTTGCAGTTTACTGCACAACCTGGACTTTTTACGGCAGTGTCGGCAATGCAGCGGGCAAAGGGTTACTTTATCTCACCATCTACTTAGGTCCCACACTTGCCATCATTTTTTGGTGGAGCACGATGCGAAGGCTGGTTCGTATTAAAAACAAATACCGCGTGACAAGTCTTGCGGATTTTGTTTCAGCACGTTACGGAAAATCACTGGGATTGGGCGCTATTGTAACAACACTTTGCTTGATCGGCATCATTCCCTATATTTCTCTGCAACTCAAAGGATTTATTTCTGCCTTTACTATCATGACCGGTCAACAAGTGTCGTCACAAAATTCATGGACGAGCGACCCCATTGGACCACTTATCGTATGTTTTATGATCTGTTTCACAATTATCTTTGGCATCCGACGTCTCGATCCTACCGAACGGCACCCGGGTATGATCATGGCACTGACTGTGGAATCTTTGCTCAAACTGGCCGCGTTTGTCGCTGTAGGAGTGTATGTTTGTTTTTTCAAATTTAGCGGACCCACAGAAATATTCTCTAAGATGTCGACAGTGGTCGCCGAAAATTATGCCTTTATGGGACAAACGACAACACCAAACTTTCTCACCTGGATGAGTTACCTTATACTAGCCGCCTCCGCCATCATGTTTCTCCCCAGACAATTCCATGTTGCGGTTGTTGAAAACTCAGATGAAAAGCATATCAAAAGCGCAATGTGGATGTTTCCGCTTTATCTCTTTCTCATCAATCTTTTTGTTCTTCCCATCGCAATGGGAGGACTGTTGCTTGGCAATCCTGCCAAATTGGCAGATCAATTTGTCTTAAGTATCCCACTCACCAGCGGACTGACTTGGCTTACAGCTTTGGTGTTCCTGGGTGGCTTTGCGGCTGGAACAGGAATGGTAATGATAGAGACGATGACAGTTTCGACGATGGTTTCCAACTACCTTATTTTACCATCTTTGAATTCGAGTAAGAGGCTTTCCTTCCTTAAACGCCACCTCTTAAAATTTCGTTGGATTTCGGCTGCCTTGCTTATTATCACAAGCTACGCCTATCAGCGCATGGTCGGTGACACTTATCCGCTCCTCGCAATGGGAATGATTTCTTTTGCTGCTGTTTTACAGTTCGCACCCGCCATTATTGGAGGGCTTTTCTGGAAGAAAGGAAACAAAACAGGAGCCTATATCGGCCTCAGTTCTGGATTTATTCTGTGGGCATTTACCCTTCTTTTGCCTACTTTTGTGAAAGGTGGTTTTCTTCCCAAAAGCATCCTCGAGCAAGGATTATTTGGAATGAGTGCCCTTCGTCCGGAAGCTTTTCTTGGATTATCAGGTGTAGACTCCCTGACCCATGCCGTATTCTGGAGTATGCTCTTTAACATTGGCGGCTATGTTGCAGGCTCACTTTTTTCTGAATGCAGCCGCGAAGAACAAGAAGAGGCCGATGAATTTGTAAATATTCTAAACACATCTCTGGACGAAAAAGAGCTCGTCATTGGAGAGAAAAATATTCCTTGCCTTGATAAGTACACACGCATGGAAGCGCTTTTTTCTCAATATTTTAACAATAAAGAAAGCTTTAGTGCTGTGGAAAAATGCTTTCAGAATGTTGATATTCAAAAAGAAGGAAGAATGACAATTCTTCAACTTTCTGACCTCCATAAGGAAGCTGAACGCATGTTGGCAGGTTCGATTGGTACGGCTGCCGCATACCAAACTTTGCGACTCTCGGGATTGATAAACGAATCTGAATCGAATTTGCTTTCGAAAGCCTACGCTGAAATGCTTGCAAGTTTAAAGATTTCTCCAAAAGAACTCTCGCAAAAAATTAACTTTTATCAAGAGCGAGAAAGCCTTCTCACAAAGCAATCTGACGAACTTGCAGCTGTCAACAGAAGCCTAGAAGGACAAGTGGAATCTAGGACTGAAGAACTTCGCAATCAAATGAGAATATTGCATGCTTCTCGTGAGCTTTCTCAGTTTCGAGATCAACTGCCTTGTCTTCAGAAAGCTGCGGAGCATATTGCTCGTGCACTCGATATTCAGTCGCCGACTGTGGAGTGCTGGTTACTAGATGGACAAAATCCCGTGCGACATACGTCACTCATGCACAAAGGAGTGACAAGTTCACTGAATGATGAAATGAAAAACTTAGACGTTGGACCTGGAACCGTATTGGACACCCTTCAAGCGGGCAAAAGCACCCTTTGGGAGACCTCTGTCTACATTCCCGTGATCTTTGATGGCAACCCTATGGCCTGTTTGTTACTTTCTCCTTTCAATCAGGGCTCTTTACACAAAGATGTACAGTCTTTTATAGACACCATGGCAGCCACTGTGGCTTCACATGTTTCTAATATTCGGTTTCGCGTCGAATCAGAAGGCATTGCTCGAACCGAAGCTTCAAGGGAAGCTGAGCGCGCTGCGATTCAAGCCGTTGCCAATTCATTGCTCCCCGAAACCCTGCATTTTCCGGGAATGGAATTCGTAAGCCACTTTTCTCCCGCAGATCATGCAGGTGGTGACTGGTTTGGATATCATTATGACGAAATAAATCACCGACTTTATTTCTTTCTGGGGGACGTCACGGGACATGGAATTCCGGCCGCACTGATTTCGGGAGTCATCTGTGGAGCGATTTATTCTGGAGAAAAACGGGCCGATCGATCTAAACGAGAAAGCTTTGAGTCGGCTGAGGAAAGGCTTCTCGATATGGCTCAGGTCGCCAATGATGTCATTCGATTTGCAGGTCGCAAAGAAAAATTGATGACAATGGTTTTCCAATCTCTCGACCTTTTGACGGGGGAACTTGTCATGGTCAGCGCAGGCCACAATGCTCCTTATCTCGTCAATGCAAAAAATGGATTGATTCAAACCCTTACTGGAAGCGGCAATCGCCTTGGATATGTCGAGAACCCGCAGTTTAAAGTCAGAAAAGCTCAGCTCGACCCCGGCGATACAATGTTTCTTTATTCCGATGGACTCTTAGAAAACACCGGTCCCAATGGAGAATTACTTCGCGAGAAAATGCTTAAAAAAATCCTTTCTTCGGAAGGAAGGCTCGAAGAAATCAAAGCAAAGATCCTTCAAGATGCAGAAAAGGTTTGGCGAGGACACAGCGCAGCTGACGACGTTACCTTTTTTGGATACAGGTGGAATGGGGCTATAACGCGAGAACAGGTCAAAACATTGCAGCCAAATACCCAGGTCATTCATAGAGACCATGAAGCTGCTTGATGAGTGTTTGTCCTATTGGCCCTTTGAAAAGAGGGCGTCCCCTTGTGGACGCTGCAGCAATGGCAGGCTGTTTTATTGTAAAATACGGGGCCGATAGCAAGGTGTACTGTAAGTTCTTTGCCCAGAATCGTGATCGAGGATCCAATATTTACCAGAGAGTGCGATACTTTTTATGTAATTATCGTCTACATTATTTGCCGAAGGTGGGGGTTGTGGCGCGGCTCCAGCAGGCTGAGGCTCCGATGCTGTGGGGGCACACTGATGTGTGTAGGGATTTCCCATGGAGTTCATATAGAGCGCAAGAAGCGCGCGTCTTTTATTATTTTCGAGGTCTGTTAGTGCACCGGGTGAAACAAAAATGAGTGACGACAATTTCTTGAGCTGTGCGAGAAACGGGGCCTGCACGGCGCTTTGACCTTCATGGGATGTCATACGGAAGAGTTCAACTGCGATTCCATAACGCTGAAGATTCGTAAGCTGTATCTTCGCCTTTTCAAGGTTCCAGTTCGAAAAATTGGGAGCATCTGCCTGAACAGAGTAACCAGGCTCCAGCAAGACAACCCGACTGGGTTTGAGCTTTGAAGTCGCAACCCCCACTTGCTCAGCAAGTCTCACGACGAGCTGATTTCCCAACGACACTCCGACGAGGCGGATATGGGAGCCTTGATAATTTTCCAAGGCTACACTGTAAGAGTCCCAAAACAGTTCCGTGACATTTTGTCGATTGTGCCCACCATTCACAGAAGATGTTCTTGCACCCTGGTACCACTGCAATCCTTTTTGAGAACCTGAATTTGCCCAAATCTTCGCCTCGGCGGTGGAAGCCTCGGCCTCATCTGCGAACTGTGTCCAATAAAAAATACCGACATTCCAGCCTTTTTTTATCCACTCGTCGGCAACATTCATCTGCCCTTCGACCAAGGGAAAGTTGAAGCCTTCGTCATAGCGCCTATCCACATTTCCCTTTTGCCAACCATGAACATAGAGAAGTGTTGGACTTTGCGGTTTAAAGTAAGGATTTACAACACCTTTCACCGCTTTTTGGGCGACATTGGCATGTCCACTTTCATCAAACCCAAACCAGTAAATTCCAAAATCCAGCTCGCGGGGATAACCGAGTCGACCCACTAATTTTGGTGGATCAACATGTGATGCAATAAAGGCTTCGGTTTCATCACTTTTATTTAAAGAACGAAGAGGTGGTTTGCATGCAATGAGGAACAGAAATCCGGCACCTGCAACGGCCAACATCGCTATTCGTTTTGAGTTTTTTCCGAAAACCATGCCTTTATATCCTGAACGCATCGGTGTCAGTTCGACTTAGCGTTGCATCTGAATATTCGGCATAGAGAGGCAAAACTTGATGTATAAAAAACTGGTGACATCCTCTCTCAAGTGTGAAACATTACTGTTTTTCATTCAGCGTTCTTTGGGGAGGATTTTTGAAACCGAGCCGCTTTTTGCTGCGCGTTTGGCGCTGGCACTTCTACGCAGGCCTTTTTGCTCTGCCTTTTCTTTTCATTTTAGCCTCCACAGGGATTGTTTACTTATTTCGCGCCGAACTCGACGAAATTATTTATCGTAACAGCATTTTTGTAAAACCTGTGAGCAACCCACTCTTGTTGGAAGAGCAAAAAAAACTCGCCCAGAGTGCGTTACCCAATGCCCAATTAAAAAATGTCAAACCGCCCTTTGCTCCAGATAGAAGTACGGCCTTTCTTTTCGTGCAAGAAGGACATTCTGAACGCACTGTGTATGTGCATCCTGAAACAGGAGATGTGCTTGGCACCAGAGAAGAAGACTTTCAACCCGCAGCTCTAGCACTCAAGTTGCATGGTGAACTTTTTTTGGGACAAATGGGAGATTTAATCATGGAGCTTGCGGCTTCATGGAGCGTCCTGCTTGTTGTGAGTGGAGTGTACCTTTGGTTTCCAAGAACAAGGAAATTGACCCTGTGGGGAGTGTTGCTTCCAAGGTTGCGCCCAACTCAAAATCGAACCCGCATGCGTGATTTGCATTCCGTATCTGGCTTTTGGGTTTCGGGCATTCTTGTTTTTTTTGCGATTACAGGACTCTTTTGGAGCAGCATCTGGGGCAACCAATTGGTAAAACCCTGGAATACCTTCCCCGCTAAACTTTGGAACCAGGTTCCTAACTCCGAAATTCTTACGAGTTCACTCAACTCCAGCGCAGAAAAAGTTGCACCATGGGCGGTCGAATCTCTGCCCTTACCTGAATCAGAATCAGAGCATGGTCATCATGGCAATCATTCTGAACCCGCGCGCACTGATTCAGGGAACAAAAAAATCGACACCCCTGTCGACCTTGATTTTGTGCAAAAACTTGCCACTGAAAAAGCACTCTATGTCAATCGTACTCTTTCGATGCCGCAAGGAGACAAAGGCGTATATTCGGTGTCTGCAAATGCCCTTGCCGCAGAAGATGAAGCGACATTGCACATCAATCAATACACAGGCGAAGTCTTGGCCGATATTCGCTTTAACGACTATTCAATGGCAGCCAAAGGGGTTGCCATCAGCATTGCGCTCCACGAAGGCCGTTACTTTGGTTTTTGGAACAAAATGCTTGCTCTTGCAGGATGCATATTAGTGATACTTTTAACTGTGAGTGCTGCAATCCTTTGGTGGCGCCGCAGACCACGTTTATCGACTTTAGCAGCTCCCAGCCGAGTTGAACTGCCGCAATTTTGGAAGGGAGCCGCACTGCTTGTGTGTCTTTTTTCTGTGATCTTTCCGGTTGCGGGGCTTTCGCTTCTTCTCGTTTTTTGCATCGATTATTTAATTGTGCAAAGAATTCCACTTTTGAAGCGCGCATTTTAAGAATTTTTATTTTATTGGCAGAGAATTCACATCTGCTAAGTTCATTTTTCTTGCTATTTTTCGCGCCACAAACCAAGAAATGACACCCAACACCAGTCCCGCAGCAATATCGTGTGCGACGTGCTGACGAGTTGTTACTGTAGACAGCAAAATTGCAAGCAGCCAGACACTCCATGTGAATGGAATTTTTTGCAAGTCATGCGCCCTTGCTCTCCATGCCAGAAAAGCCAAGGCAGCATGCAGAGAAGGAAAGACATTGGTAGGAGAATCGAACTTATATAAAAAATTATAGAAAAGTTGAAAAGAATCGACGGGCAACGAGACACGTTCATACTGCGTGGGAAAGATCGCAAAAATGGTAAAACCCACACCACTGGCAAAGCAAAGTGCCACCAAAAACCGCAGCACTACGGAATTCGACCTGAGTCGACTCAATGTGAGTGGCAAGTAAACAAAGTGCGAAAAATATAAAAAGACGTTCCAGGAAATAAATGGGATATGAATATCGATGATGCTTTCCGACACCCGCATGGGTGTGCGAAAAAAGAAATGCCCCGTGAATAAGTATCCTACGCTAAAAAAGACGTACCAGACCCCAAACCATATCCACCGAGAATGCACCTTGGACATTAGCGTGCGCTAAGCGCTAAATTTCGTTTGCCCAGTATTTTTCCGAGTGCCATTCCCAACAATAGCCCTCCTACAATGCAGGCAATTCCCACTTTTAACAGCATATTTTTAGCGGCCGTTGTCACAGGATTGTCGAGGATATTGGCAGAAACATGTGCCGAAAGAATTTTCCACTGATTGCCTTCCTTGATAACAGAAGCGCTCCACGCTGATTGCATGGTGCGCGTATCGCCATCTGCAAAGACATAAGTGTCACTGGAGGTTCCGGTGCTGAGACCCACATTTTCACTGGGAAACTCGGTGAGGTTGTCTGCTATAGGAACAAATTGAAAGGATTTTAGTGGTGCTTTTTCGCCTTTGGTGAGATCTTCAAAGTGCTTTTTGAGATCATTTACATTTGTAAATTTCTTTTGATCTAAGGACACAAAGGTAAATTTACTTGCAAAATGAGAACTCAGGCTTTCGTAGTTGCCAGAATTCACAGCCTCTGTCACCTGTTTGAGCAGGGAACGCAGTTCTTCATGATCTTTTTCACGATCAGCACCTTGCGCATTTGCAATCGAAAAATGAGAAAGACCGAGCAAGAACAGCAAGCTGAATGATCGCAATATTTGCTTAAAATACATGTTTAGCCCCCATGGCAGGATAGTCTTGTCACCTTATTTTGGTTTTACTTCCCAATGTCATGAGGGCTCAGCTAACTTTTGTCAATAAGGAGTCACAGACTCCCTACGAATCGAGGTGGGAGCTTGTAAAAGGCTCAGTTTGCCCAAGGGCAAAGTGCGCCGCTTTCGCCAAGTTCAATAACTTCACAGCGCTCATATTTTCCAATGGGTGCAGTGCCCGCTGGATTTCCAACGACGATGCGTGCAGAGCTTCCTGCAGCATCGACGTGGTTCACGAGCAGCTTGCCCGACTGTGCAAAGGCAACACTTGAGACATCATTAAATGCATAGGTTCCTGTTGCAGGGGGCACATTATTGCCACCACGAATTTTAGCAATCTGCACAAATTGAATGGCAGGCGCAGATCCATCAGCTTTGGGCTTGATGACAGCAGCAGCACCGACGCCAACGAGTGCGCAATAATCCAAGTTTATGCCCACTGCGACATGCCCAGATGTGGGGGTGCCTGCAATGTTATTTACTTTGACGCTTGTAAAGAACTGAGCCTTTACAGTGCCGTTTTTAGGCATGCCCGGACGGACGTTTGCGCAGGGGTGATCATAGAGGTAAACAGAAAGGTTTTGAGCATGAATGTCTCGGGTTTTACCTTTGTATACAATGCGTACCGTTTTATTGTTGTTGATAAGTGTTGCTGTTGCAAAAGGAGCAGGAACAGCACTGATGTCTGCTTCAGAATTAGAACTCCCGCAAGAAAGAAGCGCAAACGGAACCAAAGAAACAAGTGCAGCAGACTTAAAAAACTTCATAATGGAGCCTCCTCAGAGTAAAAAAAGAATATCCAAAAAATAGATTACAAACTCTATTGAATGAGCTTGTTTACTAGAAATGAAACACCTATCAGAGGTAATATCTTTTTTATCATTGAGATGCAAAGATTACACCAATATTTTAAATTACCTCATAACAATTTGTAATTACAATGAATTCTCACAAACCAATGAAGACAGTCGGTCTTCAAAAATGTAACTCTCAAAAAAAAGAGCCCCTTCATGCTGATGGTCAAGCAAAAATCGTTGCATCGTTGTAGGATCCATTTGAAAATCTATCGTCCGTATACAATCCTTACCGAAAGAGGGCCAATCAGATGCTCTTGCTAAAAAATTTAAGTCTGGTGAAATCATGTGCGGTTTTATTGCCGATTTTTTTAGTGGTAAATTCTTCTTGTTTACGACGATCATTTAATCATTCACGCACAAAAGGCATCTACGGAATCGATGACCGTAAAGAAGTCCATGAAGTGAATTCCGACTGGAAAGCACTCGCTCGTTCCACTGGGCTTTTAGTCCATCGAACGGACCTGAAAGAAATTGAAGGAGACCCCGAACACTTTCAATTGTCTTCAAAAAGCCTAGCGGAAAAGCACAACCTTTGCGAAAATGTTAAATTTCGCGATCAACCTTCTGCCGGATTTTGTACTGGATTTTTGACGACATCAGATACTTTTGTGACGGCAGGTCACTGTTTGCAAGAAGAAAAGAGTTGCGACAAAATTGCAATTGTATTTGACTATGATTATGCAAATGCTGATAAACGCCCCACCCGTATTTCTAAGAAAAATGTATACTCTTGCAAAGAAATCGTCGCCAAATCTTTTTTTAGCACCCGTGAAGACTTTGGTGTTGTGAAGCTCGATCGCGTTGTTCCCGATCGCAAGGCGCTCGCCTTCAGAACTCAAGGCGCAATTAAAGCTGGAGACCCTCTTACAATAATGGGTTTTCCAACCGGACTTCCTTTAAAAATTGCAAAGGGTCGCTTTGCTGCTGTACAAGTAGGCAGTGAAAACAGTCCCCGTTTTAGCGCCAATATCGACCACTTCGAAATTAATTCAGGAGCACCCGTCTTCCATTCAAATTCACGCATCGTGGAAGGAATTCTCGTGGGCGGATGGGCAGATTTTGTGACCACCGATAAAAATTGCAAAATCTATTTTACCTGTGAAGAAGACTGCCCAGGTGCACAGAGCACAAAAATAACAGCCATCTCGAGATATATTCCCGGATATTCTCCACCGTACACCAAGTCGGCATTTCGAGAGATTTCCACAGCGTTTAAAGCAAGTGTACCAAGATTTTCAAAAGCCCCACCTCAACCCTTAAACATGCTTTTCGAAGGAACAGTCTCTATTTCAGAAAATGTTGAAATTTTAGATGCGGGTCTTCTTTTAGACATTCAGACTGTTGATGCGTCTTTTTTAGAAATCGATCTGATTGCACCAACCAAAACAGCACTTTCGATTGTCGAGACCTTTCAGCTGCGAGGCTCTAACTTCAAAAATACTTTTGGGCTGGAAGGTCTCCCCTCCTCTCCTTTGCAACAACTCGTTCAAAAGAATGCCCGGGGGGATTGGCGGATCGTCATTCGTAGCAATAAAACCACAGAAGAACTTAAATTTGCGCTACAAAAGGCCGAGCTGATTTTAAGGGCGTTTTAAAGCCGAAGGGAAGCGCCCACGCGAAGCATGCCATGCCCTTCATCGAGTTCAAAACGCATCGAAGCATTTTCTGCAAAATGCCAAAAGGCTCCAATTCCATAGCCAGCCCCGAATTCCATCCGCCCTTTTCTACTGCGAAAGTAGTCATGTTCTTCCGCGTTGGCATTCAAGGAACTTCCAAGCAACATCGACATTTCAGGGCCTACCATGGGAAAAGCGGTCCACTTTTCGGCGACGTGAAAATCCCAACGAAGGTAAAGAGGGACCCGTAAATAATGCGCCCTGTATTCATAACCACCTAATTCAAGCGAAGAGCCATAATAAAAAAGCCCGGCGTCGATAGCCACAGAGTTGTTGAGCATCGGTAAAAATCCAGGATCATACAAACGCACACCCACGCGTGCACCAACATCGTAATGAAAATAACCAAAAAAAGCCCACGCACCCACCAATGCACTGAGATCGACATGCCCAACGGGAGCATTTCCGGGTTGCATGATAAAGGCTCTGGGGCGGACATTCGAAGCGGGAGCCTGGGAACTCTTTTGAGCAGGTGCTGTCACAGTGGGCGAGACTTCGGCCGACGATGCCAGCGGAGCATTCTGAGACGCTTTCGAAGTTTCTGCAGGGCGGGGGGCTAATTTAGACTTACGACGGGTGCTGCCGGCCTTCACATTCCCCTGTTTCGTTGCGGCAAATGCCTCAGAGGCAAAGCTGAATGAACCTGCGAATATAGGCAAAGAAATGGCAAAATAATGCAACAAAAAACGACCCATATGAAAACTCCTCTCGAATTTAATCCGAACGGCTTACCATAGAGTCAAAAGGAAGAATTTTTAAAGAGACAAAATCAGTGGCACACACTGCGAATTTGCAATTCAAGCGCATTGCGATAGCTGTCTGTCGCTTGATTTTCTTTGAGGCATCCTTCTTTGATCATGAGATCAATCAGAATTTTTATGGAAACTTTTCCCCCGGCAAGTTCAAAACAGAAATTTGCATAGGAAGAAATTCCGTGAACTTTAAAGCGGCCTCGGTATGCCGCAAAGGCCACATTGAACGGTGAAGGCGAAGAACCTACGAGACATTGATAGATTGCCTGGCCTGGAACGGTCCAAAGGGGGTCAAGTTTCTCGACAGGTTTCGTACTTGAACCCGATGAAGTTGAAGGCTTGGGAATCACAGGAACACTTTGAGCTTGCTCTTTTGAGTTTTGTTTTATCGTTCCTGTTTTTGACGTGCCATCTTTCTTTTTCAACGTCCAATTTACGGTTTGCTCAAACTCTGCGGGAAAAATAATTTCACCTTCCCAGTCGTCTATTACAATTTTGGCAGATCCGCCCGCATAGATAAAAGAATCACCCGAGATTTTTGATTTCAAGCCACTGATGTCAACACTCACATAGTGAATAACACCATTTAAGCCGTCAATTCTGTCGATCCATACGCAGTCTGTGTATTGTCTGACCCCATTTGAACCTGTAAATAAGCAGCCTTTTCCATTTTTTGCTGTGAGAACTTTGGTTCGATTGTAGGCACGTCTTTTTACGCCATCAGGGTTAAATTCATTTGCGCCCACCTGAAGGTTATAGTTCATTTCTCCAGCTGCAGCGTCAGAACAAAATCCCAACGTGATGAGAGGATCAGTTAAAAATTTTCCGTGATAGGCCGAAAAATTTGAAAGAGAACACGTCGCCCCAAAGGAATAGCGCGATTGATGATCCCATTTTCCAGCCGTATTTGATTTAAAATCACTCATACAGGCCTTATAATCACCTGTGTTTACCAGCGAAAACGAATTCCCTGAAACTTGCATTTGAATGGAACGAATGTCTTTATTCGCACAGTGTTCTAGCTTTTTTTCTAAGAGGCTTTGA
This sequence comes from Silvanigrellaceae bacterium, assembly GCA_044237915.1. Taxonomy (GTDB): domain Bacteria; phylum Bdellovibrionota_B; class Oligoflexia; order Silvanigrellales; family Silvanigrellaceae; genus JBIIEI01. The sequence goes on from JBIIEI010000027.1 coordinate 33,164, forward strand.
GTAAACCCAGAAAGAACATATTCACCCAGCTCAAAATCAAATTGCTTCAGTAAATTTTGAACTTCGTTCATCCGAGAATGAACGTTGCCCACTTCAAGGACTGCAGGAATTGCAGGTTTTTGTGAGGCCACTTGGTTTGCAAAACCAGCCGTCCCACCTGTGGGACCTTGTACGGGGGAATTGCCTCCTGCCTGCGTCGAACCGCCTGCACCAGGTTGAGCTGGAGCGCCAGGGACTTCTGTTCCATTATTTTTATCTTGATTTTGAGAAGGACGAAGGGGTTCTTGCGGCTCTCCGAGGCGCGGAGCGTCTTGGGGTGCAGAACTTTTACTTTTTTTTGCACAGCTCTGGGAGGTCAAAATCACGAGAGATAGAATCGTGACCAACGATCCTCGTGCTGAAAAATAAAAAATATCTTTGCTCATGAAAAGTCTCCGTCGAATCAAAAAACCCGAACGAAACCTTTTCGGAAAAAAATAAAAACAGCGGTCGGCAAAATCCGCACCTTTGATGTTACTTTCGTAACGATGCAAGTTCTTGCGAAGCAAGGATAGCGTCTACCAGCGACTTGGGGCCTTGCACTGAAGCCCCGAGAAAATATTTCCGAGACTCATCGGGTAACTGATTCCACACGCCCATCGCTAAACTTTCCCAAGCGCGTTTAGCCATGCATTCATGAAACCAAGGGTTTCTTTCAACAACACCCTTCATAAGAGCACTTGGACCCTCGCCCTGCACTCCAAATGAAAAACCAATCTGAGAAGTTCGAGCATTGCCGTTAAAAATGCCACGAGCATCCCAACCGAGAAGCATGGTTCCCAAATTATCCATGGGAAAATGACAACTGGCACACCCTGCTTTTTCACCATGCACGCGATCAGCCTTTGACAATCCGGGATTTAAAAATTGAGAAATATTGCCCGTATTCAGCCCCCCATTAACATCTTGGCACAGAAGTCTTTCCGATATTCCTCGCACGCGTGAGCGAAAATTGTTGTACTCCTGCAGAAAACTGGGAGCAGTGACAACACCTGCACGGACGGCGACAGGGGAAACAGACGGCGGAAAAGGAAACGCAGTTCTGTTTAAACTCACAAGAGGAATGGAGAGCAGTGTTTCCATTTCGACATCGCTTGGAAGTTCACCTGCTATCAGCCTTCCACTTGAATAAATGTACACGAAATACAAATATCTGTTCCCATAAAAAAAATCTCCGCCTAAAAAATCGAACCAACTCAGGCTTTGAGAATAGGCATAAAATCCACGCTCAGAGATCTCGTTACGCACGCTTTCGTTTGCGACTTCGAGGCGTTCAGCAGGGAGACAAAGAATTTGCTGGGGGCCGCATCCGCAAGAAACATAGCCCATTCCCCGTGCGCCTCCTCTTGCGCATAGGATAGACTGCTTGCCGCTTTGAAATTTAATTTCTTCGGACACGGCATTGGTGCACATGGATATTGTTTGCCCACGATCGAGCCACCAAGCGGTTTGCTCCGAAACTCCCGTGGCTCCACAATCACCTTTTGCTGGCAAAAAATAATTTCCCTGACTATTTTTTCGAAGCGTAAAAGTTCCAGGAAATCCGACACTGTCTCGTACCCCTACCAGCTCGCCAAAGTAACGGCGAAGCTTCGTGTTGTAGCTCTCACTGCTTTTCCACTGGTTCAAAAAATCCGAATATGTTTTCGTGCCTGCAGAAAATTCTTTCGCCTCTTCGACGCTGGGGGGCTTATCGCGCATTGCATAAGATAATAGACGAAATGCGGAAGGCTGTTTGGCTTCAGGATTTTCATTTCTCTGCTGAAAAACAGCGGGCTCTATAGAAGCGGTGTCTGAACTCCCAGCTTCGTCTCCCTTTTTTACATTCGATTTCGCAATCCCGCCGCATCCTGTTACGAACAAGAAAGAAGACACTAAAACGATTTTGAAGAATGTGTCATTCAAAAAGGCCATTGAGTCGCTCCGTTGAAATTTCGTTTGCTTCCTCAGGCATTCCCAAATGATCCAAAAGACTCGCGGCAAAGTGATTGGGGAGAAGATGAGTTTCCTCAGTTGCAACCTGTGGACGCCCTTCGCGCCATCCCAGGGGCTCTCCATTGGAGTCGGTTTTTCCCAAAACGACGTTGTCTTTCACGCCATTCCCCATCAGAATTGCAGAAGCCGAGCGCCAATGATCTGTGCCATTTTGCCCATTAAACATTGGAGTTCGGACAAATTCCGAAGTCACACAAATGAGAGTTCCATCCGCAAGGCTCCGGGAAGGGTCTAAGGGATCAGGAGTTTCCCGCAGATCTTTGACAAAAACATTTAGAGCTTCAGCGACACTATTTAATAACGGAACATGGTTATTTAAATGATCCTGATGTGTATCGAAGCCCCCAACATTTAAAGTCACAACATTCGTGAGATTGTTTTTAAGGGCAAGATATGTCCCTGCCAAATAGGCTTCGATACCAGAAAATCGATTTTGAGGGATGCCATAGCGATCTCTGGTTTCGGGCGAAAGAGCGAGCTTGCTTCCAAAATCCGCATTGTATAACGACGAAAGCGAAGCTTGGGAATTGATCCAGGGCTCAAGTAACAGACTTGATTCCGCGACCTTCCCTTCCCCAAACTCAAGATCTGCACGTTTGATAAAATCTTCTACCAATTGAAACGAAGCTCCAGATGCACCGTTAGCCGTTTCGTGAGGGCCATTCAACATTTTCGACAATTCATTGAGGTCCGAGGTGTGAATGGGAGGAGCCGCTTGCACGGTATCACCAAGGGGCATCCGCGCTCCTAAAACGAGATGCGAAGGAAATCCACCACGCTTACGCGCAAACAGGGCCCCCAAGGCTGGATATTCCCTTGAAAGCGACAGACTCAATCGACCCGAATACATATAATATTCTGCAAGCGAATGAGCAGTAACCTCCATGAACATTCCATTGACAAAGGCCGTGGGAATGGAGGCAAATGCCCCGGTTGCCGCGGCAAGCCCCGCGCCTACAACAAGGTTTGATTTTCCGGGCACCGCAACAGGCACAACGCTTTGGTAATCGGGCTCATACCCTCCAGAAATCTTTTCTCCGATGATAGGGTCGGTACCGAGCGCAGAATCCCAACCTCCACGTAACAGAATAAACACCATTCGTTTTGGTGCTTCCCCATTTGCGTCCGCATGAAATGTCAAAGGTAACGGGGAATAAAGGCCTAAGTGACTGAACGCCGCTCCGAACGCGCATGTACCCATCAATTGTAAAACAGTTCGTCGTCTCATATGAGCCAAAACTCCGCTGTGGAGAGCAAAGCATAAAGAAACAACGTCCACGTCTGAGGCAGCGACGGCTCATTGGCATGGATACTGCTAAAGAGTTTTTCCAAATTGGCCCATTCTGCCTCCCTGGGCCCTCGCGAATAAAGGCGCCAATAAAGATCATCGACTTGTGCACGCCAGCGCTCAGTTCCAGGTTTGTCTTTTTTAAGGTCACACTTGGTAAAAATTTGCGGAGCCCCTTTGGATTCACGTGCCACAATATCTTTTGCAGCATTCCAAGCGAGAAGGCGCACAATCATGAGGTTTTGAACCTTGGGATTGGGATCGTATTCAGACACTGAATCAAAATCCACCCCACCCAGAGGAACAGCGAGCGTGGTGGTAATTAAATTTTGTTTTGTTCCTTTAACCACTCTTTCGTAGCGGTATCCTAAACTCTCAAAAAAACGATTTGAAATTTGATCGGGCGTGAGCAGCGCAAGCGCAGAGGTTTTACGAGCAGAGACCGGGATGGGTTGCTGAGATGTTACGATATCTTTCGATGCTTCACCGAGGGTCTCTTTGCGCCTGTCTGCACCACCACAATTGAGCAAAAGTCCGAGCGTAAGCAGAAAAAACAGTCCCGGCGCACTTGCGCCCTTCAAGACTCCATTTTTTGAATGCTCACTGCCCTCAGACATTGTGACTCCAACTCACCCAAAAACTTCAATCTTGCTGTACCTTTCTGCAATCGGACAAAGGATAGGATTCTTAACACAGGCGGAAAATCTTCCACTTCTCAGGACTCTGCCCCGTTATGCTAAACTCCTTATTGTCATCACTCACTCAACGGAGATTCTATCGATGCGCTTTAAGGCTCAGGACACGACTGCCAAACGCCTGCAGAAACGAATCGCAGTGGCATGCGGTAAAGTACCAGCAGACATCGTCATTAAAAACGCTCAAATCCTAGATGTCTTTGCAGGGGATTTTTTCACAGGTGATGTTGCTGTTGCAGATGGAATTATCGTTGGCACGCAGGAATCATACGAAGGTGCCGAGACGTTGGATGGTAGCGATTGCTTCGTCGTTCCCGGCTTTATTGACTCCCATGTGCATATCGAAAGCAGCTTGATGACTCCCGTGAGGTTTCAAGAATCTGTGCTTCCACATGGCACCACAACGGTACTTTGGGACCCTCATGAAATCGCAAATGTCCTTGGCACTGCTGGAGTAAAGTGGGCGCTCAGCGCCTCCGAAAAACTCATGCTCGATGTTTTTGTACTGCTGCCAAGCTGTGTCCCAGCTACCCACCTCGAAACCAGCGGTGCAAGGCTAGATCCCGACGACCTCAAGACTTTTAAAGGCCAGAACCGCGTTCTAGGCTTGGCTGAAGTGATGAATTATCCTGGCGTGTTAAACTCCGAAGAATCGATGGGGCAAAAGTTAGAATTATTTGCCGATGGCATTCGAGATGGACATGCTCCACAGCTGCGCGGACGGGCCTTAAACTGTTACCTCTGCGCTGGTATCCAAAGCTGTCACGAATCCAGTGACATTGAAGAAGCACGCGAGAAATTGCGAAAAGGCATGCACGTCTTGGTGCGCGAAGGCTCGTGCGCAAAAAATGCAAACGATTTGCTTCCGTTGATTACGACTTATTCTTCTGCCACCGTCGCGCTGTGCAGCGACGATCGAAATCCTGCAGACATCCGAACTGAAGGGCACATTGATTTCATCATCAATCTTGCTCTTGCCCAAGGAATTCCTCCCGAAAATATCTTTCGCTCCGCAAGTTTCGCAGCGGCTAAAGCCTACGGCTTCCTCGACAGAGGCGTTGTTGCGCCCGGCTATGTCGGCGACCTTGTTGTTGTGAAACAAGTCAAAAAAGGAAGCTGGAAAGAAGGTTTCGCAGTACACAAAGTGATTAAGAACGGGCAATTCGTAGAGGCAGACGCTTTGCGCCGCGATGCAGATAAAAGACAAGGGCACGACAGGCCTGCCATGCAAAAAAAGAACATCAACATGCAGCCGCTGTCGATGGAAATGTTAACGGTTAAACATCCCGCCTCTGCGCAGGGAACGCGCATTTCTTGCCGCATTATCGAGGTCCTGCCCGACCAAATCATAACAGGTTGTCAAATTAAACAATTGCCCATCAAAGCGGGCGAGGTTTTACCGGATCATGATCAAGACATCCTCAAAATTGCGGTTTTTGAAAGGCATCATGCCACGGGTAATCATGCCGTTGCCTTTGCACAAGGCTTTGGTCTTAAAAGTGGAGCACTCGCTGCCTCCATTGGGCATGATTCTCATAATATCGTTGTGATTGGGGCCAGCGACGCCTGTATATTTGCAGCCATTGAAGCCGTGCGCGCCATGGATGGAGGCATTGTCGTCATCGATGGAAATGGCAAAACTGCTGCATCTCTCAGCCTTCCAATTGGCGGACTGATGACAGATGCTCCCATCGAAAGCGTCGCCAACAGCATTGTTACTTTAAAACAGGAAGCGAAAAAAATTGGATGCGTGCTTCACGAACCATTTCTGCAGATGTCATTTCTTGCGCTCCCCGTCATCCCAACGCTTAAGATCACCGACAAGGGATTGGTAGACGTGGATACCTTTCAGATCGTATCTCTGTTTACTTAACCCATTTTCCGGTATACCCGTACTTTTCAGTGAGCGCTTTTCCAGCAGCACTTTCCTGAATCTGCAAGATTTTGTCTTGAAAGTCGGCAAATGTTTTCTCAGAATTGGGCAAGGACTTTTTCCAACAGATTTTCGATTGTACTTTTTTCAGCAATTTCGATCGAATTGTCAAAGTCGAACTTGCTGCCTTTAAGTGAAAAGAAGCGCGCTCCTCGTAGTCTGCAAGGTATTCAGCCTTTTTTTCGACAAACATTTTTACGCCTGTTTTACTGTCAACAGCAGGCTCTTTTTTCATGGTTTTTGACAACAGGGAAAGAAAACTTTCAATTCCCGCCACAGTGAGTACTGTTTTGTTTTCGACCTTGCTAAGGTCTTGAATTTCCTCAGGACCGTCCATCCAATACAAAGTTGCGCTGAGAGGAAGAGAAATTTTACTTAACAGAAATTGCTCTGCAATTTTTCCACGGTGGTGGAATTCAGAACAGGTATAGAAATCAGCTTCCCCCTGCTCAAGGGAACTGAATGCCCTTTTGCCTTGTATTTCGATTTCGAGGTGTTTGATTTTAAGTGAGTCAAACGCTTGGTTGTATAAGTCTACGACCCAGCCATTTCCATTTTTTTCAGCCAGCACCTTCGAATAAGCGAAGGGAGGAAATTCGGTGAATGCGACCTTCATGGCATCTTGTGCCTTCGCATGAGGGGTTCCTTGCAGAGCACAGAATCCAAGAATGGACATCGCTTTCAGAACACCCCGGACGCGATTTGAAGAAAACATAAAATCTACCCTTTATTTTGAGATTCTTGCAATTTAACCTGAGAATTTTTATCACGACATCGCTGATTCAGCTTAGCCAATTTAGCAGAACAAGAGGGAAATAAGCTCGCCAGAGCGCTTTATTCTTGACTGTCTTCCGTCGAAGCCCTAAATATCTCCATGCACACATCCAGTGACAGCAAACCTCGAATCAAAAATGCAAAGGTTTTTGCGATGACTTGGGAACACACTTCGACTTGGCGTGAAAATCACACCGTTGATCATAGGCTCGTATGGATCGAGCAACTCTATGAAGAGTTTTCATCCATTTGCTTTCAATATGGCGTCAAACTCAAAAAACCGGTATTGGAAATTGAAGCTTCAGAAAGTTTGTGGGGACGCTGGGATCCCGAAACACGGTGCATTCGACTTTCTAAGCAACTTATTGAGACCTACGAATGGGATATCGTTGTCGGAGTTCTTAAGCACGAAATGGCACATCAAGTCGTGAGCGAGATCTTCTTTAAGCGGGACCAACATGGTCCTTATTTTAAAACGGCTTGCGACATGCTGGGAGTTCCAGAGGAATTTAATTCAGCAACTCTTTCTGCCGCAAGCCCTCTTCTTTCCTGGAAAGAGAAACAAAAAGGCACCGAAGAAGAAGCCATCTTGCGCAAAGTCGAAAAACTCCTTGCGCTCGCTCAGTCGTCTAACGAACATGAAGCCTTTCTTGCCATGGACAAAGTGCAAGACCTCTTTCGCAAGTACAATATCGATCGCATTCAGATGAAACGCGACGCTGAATATGTTTATCTCATCATAAATCATCGCCGTAAAAGAATCGAAAAGGTTCAGCGCCTCATCAGCTCTATTCTTTCTGCGCATTTTTTTGTTTCAGTGGTTTATTCTGAGCTGTTTGATGCCAAAACTCTTACGGATTATAAAGTTATTGAACTTCTTGGCACGCGCCAGAATGTGCTGATGGCAGAATATGTGTATCACTTTTTGCTGTCCCGTGTTGAATCGCTGTGGGGCACTTATAAATTGAATAAAGATGTACAAACTCTGCACAAGTCCTCATTTCAGACCGGTGTACTTGTCGGATTTAGAAAAAAACTCGACAAGTCGAGCAAAGAGAGGGAAAAACAGGAGAAAACGGAATCCTCACATTCAACGGCCCTCATTCTCCTCAATGATCCTTTTTTAGAAAAATTTAAAGCGCGCAGATTTCCCAAACTCACCACCACAAAAATAAGTACACAGCGCGTGTACAACGACCATTTCGAAGAAGGCGTTGCCGAGGGAAAGAGACTGATTTTAAACAAAGGAATCAGTAACAATATGGGAAATCTGCGTAAGCTGCTGACTTAAATGCTCTCTGCATTTAAAATTTCAGAGTGGAAGAGCATCACCGTAAACATATTTCTTGCCATAGAAGTCACAGGGCTTTCCTGGTTTACAGTGCACTTTGTTTAAGAGTTCACCCACGGGCCCTTGAGTCACAGTGCTCTCCAAAATTCCAAGTTCTACCTGAATTTCCCAGTCGACACTTGTGCGCTCCTTTTCACTTTGGACTTTAATCGTTCCAGGAAACGTCATGCTCAATCCATGGGCCATTCCCACCCGTCCACGCCCACGGGTCAGACTCGAAATGACGGCTTTTTCGCCCTCGGGCAACGATATTTCATTCCCGTTCACACATGACTTTCCGAGTCCCGTCAGGGACATTTGAATTTGATTTGCAGTTTCGCAGCTTATCGCATTGCTAAATTCAAGATCTGAGGTGAGCTTTCGGATATCGACCCACATTTTAGGAGCAAGAATTCCACCAAAATAATGAGACTGATCATTTATCCAACTCTCGACAGCTTGGGGCCTCTGTAAAAGCTCCACCGCCATCTTTTTAATCCCCGCAACCAACGGATCGAGCTTGTTCACGCGGATGGCCGAAACATGGGTGTTGTTTGTATTTAAATCGGCATAAGAGTCGAGGAGTGTCGTTGCAAAAAATTCTGCATCGAGGGGTTTGATTTGCCTTGTCAGCGGATGAATGGCACCCACAGCGTCGTTTAATCCCATCAATGTCTTTTGGTAATCATAGCCACTTGCGCGCTCTGACTCTTGAGATCCCACAAACACGCGGGTTAAACCTTTTAATGCATACGCATTTTCGATCGTCTGGCTCACACAAGAGTCGGCTACCACGACTTCGATTTTGGGTTGGCCATTCGCTTTGCGCGCACTCGACAGAACGTCAGCTAACTCTGGTGTTGTGAGGACTGATTTACCTTCAACTCCCGCTCGGGGCACCTGATCGAAGGAGAAATAACGAAACAAAGGGCGGCCACGAGACGTTTGAGTCGACAATTGCGCAAGCCGTGCGCCTTTATCAGCTTCAACGGGTGTGACAGGTTCGTTTTCTCCGCGCACCCGAGCTGAATATCCATATCCATGGCCTGACAAAATCAGGGCATAATTTTTCGCAGGAAAATTTTTCGTTGCCCAAGCCACAAAGTCTTTGAGCACCTCGGGCTCACCCGAGTCGAGCTCCGCAAATTCTTTGACCGGAGCATCAAATCCTAAATTTTTAATTCCCGTGCGAATTTTCTGGCCACTGCGAGGCTTCACAACAAAACGGCGATCGGAATCTCCGACGAGATTGTTATCGAAATCCGCTTGGCCCACAAAAACAATATCTTCTGTTGAGCCAAAGCTCTCCATTTCTCGAATATCATTTCGGATATCTTCTGCAAGATTGTTATCTGCCAAGCCATAATAGAGCACCACCCATTCGGATTCCTTGCTTTCTGTTCGCTTGGTTTCACGAACATTTGACGAAAGAGGCCCCAAACCGGACCGTCCACACGCCGCAAAGCAAAACAAGGCAACAGCTCCTAATTTCTGTACAAATCTCACAACATCACCTCTAATTTGGACTATAAAACTTAGAGATGTAGTAGAAATTGAGAACACAATACAAGAGAAATCGTTCAATCTCTCTGCCATTTTATAACCTCCGAAAAAACTTGCCTGAATTTTGGAAGTGAGGCATACGAGCTTTGTTGAGGCAATAAAATAGCCTTATCTGCGTCTTACATTTTTTGAGGAATTCTCATTTGGTGCACAAAGTTATCATTAAATCCATAGGTGTTCTCTCACTTTCTACGTTAACAATTCTCACAACGGGAGCTTGCCAAGGCCCGGCAAGCAAAAAAGCCCTTGAGTTTGAATCTGACAAAAGAGGAAACGAAAAAACTGAAGTTCTTGTTGTCGGCGTGAAAGACACTGCAGCATTTCGTAAAACAGCAGAATCGCTCGGACTGAGAGTTGATGGTACAACGGTTTTAACGCTGCAAGGCGGGGCCGCACAACTCCGAAAACTCGAAGTTTTAGCTTCAGACAAAGTGCTTGCTATAGAAAATAAACCTCTGATTCGTCGCCATGCGAAAACAAAAAACAGCGACGTCAGCTCAGGCGCACTCTTCCTTGCGAAAGAAGATTTTGGTCTGACTGAATACTGGAAATCCAATCCTACCCATGATGGACGCGGCGTTGTTGTTGGAGTGATTGATGATGGCTTTTCTCCTCATCTTTCTGGCCTGCAAAAGACAACCGATGGCAAGCGAAAGATCTTGCGGTTAGAAGACAATTCCTCTCTCCTTAATATCAAGCTTTCGACAGATTCAGCGACACCCGAAGCGCAGTCTGCTTTCGTAACAAGCAGTCAAACCCTTTTAGGTGAAGCCTCGACCTTTGTGGGTGCAGGTTTTATCGATGAAAATGTGAAAATTGTCACTTATGAAGGTGAGAAAAATCTCGAACTCAATGTGGACGACAAATCCTCTATCCTTCCTGTTGCTTTGTTTCGAAATGCTCAAGGCGCAGAAAAAGTTTGCGTAGATTCTAACGCTGATCTTCAAGCATCCCAAGGTGAATGTTTTGGTACGTTTGCTCAAACCGGCGAATATGGATTTTGGGACAAAGACAAAATTATTTCCTTCATTGCTGAATTTGATGCTGAAAAGGGAACCCTCAAGCTGTCACAGGGCGAACAAGATTTCGATTCCCATGGAGAAGGTGTTGCTTCGGTCATGGCAGGTCACAACGTTGCCAACAAAAAAGGCGGTGCATTCGACGGTGTTGCCCCGGGCGCGCAAGTCATCGGCTTTGATATCGTTCCTGGAAAGATCCACGAAGTGGAAGAACGTTACACCATCAAGACTTTTCTAGATGCTATGGAATGGTGCGGTAAAAATGGTGCAAATGTTGTGAATATCAGTTGGGGAACAGGATTTTCTTCTCCAAAAACCGCTGCTTTTGTGCAGTCTGCGACTACCGAAATTATTGATAAATATAATTTTGTCCTCAGTTTCGCAGGCGGTAACGAAGGTCCTGGGCTCAGTTCTTACTATGAAACAGACATTTTCCCGGCAGATATCCTTGCCGTCGGAGCATTTGTAGGACCCAAACTCTATGAGTCCGTGTATGGAATCAATGGCCTTCCGCCCGAAGGTCGCGTCGTTTCTTACTCAAGCGTAGGCCCTGGCCCCAATCATGGCGCTCCTGTGAACATCATCTCACCACTTGCTTCTCTCACTCACAGTTCAGGCTCAGAAGGAGTTTCTGCCTTCGGAGGCACCAGTTCTGCAGCTCCTGCAGCAGGCGGCTTGGCTGCGGTGCTTTTTTCGGCAGCGTTGCAAGAAGGCTTGGCTATCGACTATAAAGCGGGAGTTCACGCTTTGCGTATGAGCGCACAACCCCTTCCAAACGCACCCTTTCTGACACAAGGATATGGTCTTCCCAAGATGGCGAAGGCTCTTGAAATTTACCGCAGTTTGATGGGGGGCAAAGAGCTTTCTTATCTTGCCGTGAATGCCGGAACCACAGCTGAAGGCCTCACGAAACAAGGATTGTTTTTCAAGTCTTCAGAAATTTCGACTTCAACCTTGGAAGCTCAGATTAAGCTCACAGGCAAAGTACCAAACGCCATTGAACTTGCCAGATCGCTCGACGTCGTGCGCGAAATGCGCGTAAGTTACTCGCATCCATGGCTAACCGGCCCCTCCGTTGTGTGGGCTGGTGCAGGGTCAACTTCTGACATTTATGTGCACTTAAATACGAAACAAGCCTTTGCATCCCAAGCACGCCGCCATGGAGAAGTTTTTTCGGAAATCCTACTTCATGATAAAGAAAACGGACGCTTGGTTGGGAAAATTCCTGTCACGTTGCTGGATGATGCCCCTCTGAAAGATACTCAAAATTTCCCGCTTCAACTGGGGCTTGAAGAGACGTCACGCATTCACTTTAAAGTCACAGAGTCTACTCGTGGCCTTCTCATTCGTCCGGCAAAAAATCTGACCCATCCTGAGTTTCTGACCGTGCAAGTCTATGGGCCCAATGGCCGATCCATTCGCTCCAACTCGAAACTTGATAAATCAGACACCACTCTCGTCTCCACCCCAACCCCTGGCTGGTATCAAGTGACCTTTAAAAAATACGGCGGAACAGCTGAGCGCGTTCCCTTAGAATTTCAGGTTCAGCCCCTCGATCTGCGCTTGATTTCCAATGGAATAGATGCCGCACAAGGGACATTAGATGTTGAAAATTTACGCAAACTTCCCCTTGACCTCAGCGTCAGCCTGAAGCTTGCGGCACAAATTATGAGCGAAACACTTTTCCGTCAGGGCCCCACAACAGAGGAATTTAAGCAGTCCATCACATTGTCACAAAGTGGTTTGTATTCTGTTTCTCTCAATCCTATGAATCCCTCTTCTGACGATAACTCGATGCACAGCTGTTTCCTTACTCAAAAGAATGCCGCAGGGGTTGTCGTCAATCGAATTGCAGACAATTCCTTAGATATCAGCCTTCCCGAAGGAGAAACCACAGGAACACTAGATGTCCTCTGTTACCCCTTCGAGTACACAGGAATGGGAGCCGATGAACCTGCGACCATTGGTTGGAAAATGATCGTAACAGCAGCTCCCCTCACAGATACTTGGAAAGATGCTGCGACAATGAATCAGCGCTTTGTCTTGGGACGCAACACTTTAGTGCCAAAACCATTTACGCCGTATGCACTTGGAGAAGTTTTTGACGTCGTTGTCAGTGGCGCTTTTGGAAGCACGGGAAGTGTGACTCTCGGTAAAGTAACAGTCTACTAAGTCGCAGAACTCACCTTTGCAAGCACTCGTGAAATCCAACAGGTGCTTTTTTATGGCTGAAGTTCCCCAGGAGTCTCATCCTCTGCTGGTTTTGTATCCACCGGGGCCGCAGGGGGTGCGGGCTCAACAGAAGGCTCTGGCACAGGAGAAGGTTCAGGTGTTGGAGTTGAAGGGGGCGTTGCCTCAGGAACAGCAGTGGGCATCGCAGTGGGAGCCACGCTCGGAGTCGAAGTGGGTGTGGGAGATGCCTCAAGAGCGGGTGAAGCCATTTTGAGTTCGGTTGTCGGAAGGGTTTTAATTTTTTCATCGTAGGGCTTTGCAACGGCTTGGCCTGAAGCTGCTTTTTGTTTGGCTTCCCTTGCGTAGACTTCAGCATCACTGCGCAATTTCTCACCCGAAGTTTGCGTTGCATTGCGCGAAGCAGCCAAAATCCGTTCGTCGGAACCTGCCTGCGGTTGAGTAAAACTCAGATAAACTTCTCTTGCCAGTGTTGCAAGTTCGTAGTAACCGGCTGCGCACCATTCCGAATCCGGAGCTTCGCAAGCCCCCAATAATTGTGAACTTGCGACGGCATATTTTTTCATCAGTTCTTCATGGGCAACAACGATATCAGATGCCTTTGCAGCCAGTCTAATTTCTTCGGCATCCACTTTGCCCATTAAAAACTTGGACTGTGCCAGCAAGCGAAATCCCAGCTGAGTCACAGGAACTTGTGCTTTGACTTCACCTGCAAGAAAGCGCGCATCACCAAACTTTTGCTGTTCCATGACCCACAAATCAAGTTTTTGAAGAAGTGCCCAAAGATAATCATCTTCGCGTTCGTGGGGCTTTAAGGGTTTTGCAAATTGCGCCAAACGATCGAAAGTATTGAGGAGTTCATCAGATTTTCCAAGGCTGCGCTGCAAGCGCGCCATTTCTTTAAATGAGCGAATTTTTTCTTTCGGAGTTGAGCTCTGTTGGGTTGCGGCATCGTAAGCGGCGACGGCACCGGCAAGATTTTCAGCGCTCTCATGAACCTGCGCTGCTCTAACATATGCTTTGCGTTCTAAGGATTCTTTTACATAGGTTTGGGCGAATTTTTCAAAATGAGCCGCAGCCTTTGGTTTGTCACCTAATTTTAATGCGAGTTCGGCCGCTTTCCAGCGTGCTTCGAGGGCTTGTTTCGATCCTGCGTAATTTTGAAGTAAAAATTCAAGCTGTTCCAGGGATTCTTTGTCTTTTTTATCTTGTTCCATGCTCCAAGCGGCAAGCCATATTGCTTCAGGCGCTCGCGGGCTCGTGGTGAAGTCTCGCTGAAAGGCAAAGTAACGACCTGCAGCTGCGGAGTGCTGTTTTGCATCGGAGTGAATTTTAGCCTGTGCAAAAATGGAGTCTTCTAATATTTTTCGGACATTTTTGTGGTGCTTTCTAAAGGGAACGATGCTTTGAGCTTCAGCAAGGCGGGCTAATTTTTCAAGCCGAGGTTCGTCTCTTTTTTCTTGTGCATCATCAAGAAAGTAACTGAGAGCTTTCGGAGCGTGTTTACTTTGAGAATATTGAAGTAATGCTTTGTCAATCCTGACCAGTGCTTGTGCATTATCGCCTTTTAAGTCAGAAATATAAGCACTTTGGTACAGAGGAATTTCTGCGGCATAAACGTCTGTGTTGGCTATAAGTGCATCTAGATTTTTTAAATAAGCTTCACTTTGTGCGGCTGGAACAGTCCATCCCGAAACATGCACCCAACGGGGTTCTGGGGAAATTCCGAGCAGTCGTTCCCTGGAACGCGCAGACAGAAGAAGCGCCTGAGCCTTTGTTGCTTTACTCGTGTGAGGTAACGCAACAAAAGCGTCCGCTCGCGCGATGAGTTCTCCGTCCTGTTCTGCTTTGGAAAGGAGGCGTATGACATCAATTTCAGCGTCGTCATCCTGCGCATAGCCTTTAAACTGTTTGCGGTAGGAGTCATGAAGTTGCACATGATCGGTGACAAGGGAAGTTTGAAGGCGCTTTTGTTTTGATAAGATATTTTTAAAGATTTTTTGCGACGCATAGGCCCTGCTTTCAAAACCTGGTGGATTGCTTGTCGCAAATGCACCTAAAAGGTCAATCCATACTTCCTTAATGAGGGTCGGATTCTTTGAATTGATTGCGATATCGATACAACGTGCATCGACTTTAAAGCCCATGGGACTTTGCAGTTCGGAAATGTTTTTCGATGTGACGTAGTTTGCCACTGCCTTTTTAGGATTTGTTCGCACGAGGGCGAGTGATTTTTTCTCGAGATAATGTCGCGCAGCGTCTTGCTGACCTGCTGAATTGAGAAGTTCAACAAAGCGGGGATCTACTTCTTGAGATTTCGCCGCAAGTTCTAATTTTAAAAGTCGAGCAACGGCAAAAAGGACGATAGGATTTTCTTTGCCTTCTTGAATTTTCACGTTTTTTCCACTGGAAATCGCTTCAAAAAACAACCTCCGCGCCCTGGGATCCTGTTTTTTTGCAAGGGCTGACTCTCCAGCAAATAGAGCCAATGATGCGTGAGATGCGTTGTCCATGGGGAGCTTTAAAAGGGTGTCAAAAGAGCCAAAGGATGCACGATTTCCAAACTTCAAGGTGTCAACGGCTGCTCCGACCATGCGCACTCGATTCGAAATTCCAAGAGCCTTGTTACGGGAGGTAAATCGTTGCGCAGCAAGCACTGCGGAACTTTGCCCGAGTTTAAGCTTTGCAAGGTGGGATTCTCCTTGCCAGTCGCGGATCTGCGGGGCTTTCGGATATACGTTTAGTAGGCGAACGAGAAGTTTATCGATTTTTAAGTAAACAGATTTAAGTTCGATCTCGGGCAACTGAAAAGCCTGTTGCTCGATGCCATAGCCTAAAAGGTTTTCAAAAAAGGCAGCTTGTTCCTGAAGCAACTGCAACAGTTCTATTTCTTGTGGCAGAGGTTCTATTTGAACGACTGGTGCTTTTTTCGCTTTTTTAGGGACAGGAGCCTTTTTTCGTTTCGGAGATTGAACGACAGAAACAGTGGGAGACCTGGGCACTGCCTCAAGCTCTTGGATGCGTGCGAAGCGTTTTTTCGCACTTTCTATAGAGGTATCGTCTTGGCCTGTGGAGTCGAGGTCACGTCCTACAAAACTGAGAACCCTGCGCAGAGGAACCTTCTTGGGCTCTGAAAAAAGAGGTTTAAGGTCGCCTAATGCCTGTAATCCAAGCCGATTGACATCTTCATAACGCTGAAGGGGAGCATTTTTTGCATCTGTTTCCTCGGAACTCCCGGGAGTTTTAGGGCTTGAAGGTGAAGCCGCCCCTCCAGAGCCCACTGAGACTTCTTCCAAACTTTTTTCAGAATTTTCTGCTTTATGTGCACATGCACACACCAACAAAATCGCAATTAAACATGCCGATATTTGTAAGGTCTTTTTGTTCATCTTATAAGAAAGTAACATTCTCAGCCCTCAGGTCATTCTCTTTTATCGAATGCTAAGAGAATGCCACTGGCGAGGTGTGCAATCGCTGGGCAAGGCGAGCAGACATGTCAAAGGCGCAGCTTTAACTCCCAGGCACTGCAACTTCAAGGCTTGCCGTGTCGGTTTTGCCATCGAGAGTGACCTCAGTTTGAATGACCCACTTGCCTGGAGTGAGAAAGTTGAGATTCGAAATTTCGACCTGGGAAGGGTCAGACGGCGAGGGTGAAATGGTAAACGACGTGGGTTGCACCACCGTTCCATCTGGAGACAAGATATTCACCTTCAGATTTTCAACTCGTTCGGGCACCTTGCCATCCGCCAAAAGAAAGCTGAGTTTGGCGGTCATAGGCCTTGAAGCTGTCGTGGTTTCCATACCTGCCGTTCCCGAAGTTCCGGAATCAGTTCCTGTTCCCGTTGTTCCCGTATTGGCTCCGGAAGTTACCCAGTCCATTTGAACCTTGTAAACTTGAGCGGTTGAAGTCGCCGAAAGTTCTGTTCCCATGGTGGTTGCTTCTGTCACGTTATTGCTATTGGCAGAAGTCTGGGGAAGAGTCGTGTTGATGGAGTTCTCGTTTTGAACAACCGTTGGATTGCTTGAAGGCAGTGAAGTTTCTTTGGGGGTATTGGTGCATGCACGTGTGCATCCCAACATGACAAAAGCAGAGGCAAAGAGGGTGACTCCGGCTCTCAATGATTGAATTTGTGACATGTTAAATCCTTCCGTGTGAATGTCGGCGTCGTTAAGACACAGGTCCATTTGCAAGTTAACAGTCAAATTGCAAGCGTGCAGGTGATCTTTGGGAAAACGGCAGGGATTTTATTTTTGAATCAAGCACATCGTTCACATTATTTCGGGGCAGGATCGGGCAAAGCGTCTTTCAAGAGGATTTCAAATGCACTCAACAGAGGCGGATTTTGATCTTTTGTGACGGTTTTGTACGTAAAGGAGTGGATATCTCCCTCCCGAAACGAAAATCGATTTCTTCTGACCCAGTTAGGAAGTTTGATAACAACCATGCCATCTTTGGCATACTCCCGAGATTTTGTAACCTTCCCAAGCACACATTCTCCACGCTGCACGCATGTGTATACTGAATTCTCAGTCTTGTTTTCTGTGTTTTGAACAGGCTTTGAAATCTGTACGGTAATCTCTTGATCAAATTTAGACTCAGCTGGCGCAGCAATACCAAACTTACTTTCAAATAAATAGATACTAAATATAATAAAAAAGAGAGTAAAAAAAACCTTCTTTAACTTTGAACTTACATTCATATACATTTAATGCTGCCCTCATATGATAAATATTCATTGTAAAATGTGTTCGTACATCTTGTTCATTCCTTCGTGTGCCCAAACTCTTGCCATGCCGCAAACAAAGTAAGTTGCCACTTGAAAATCAACTTCATAGTGCACACTGTCAAAAGCACGACACTGCGGGGAATGACCGCCTGCCTTAAGATGCGAAATTCGATAAGAGGAATCCCTTTATGGTAACACCGTCCTTCCTCTCCAAGATGCACACGTTGCTTTTGGCCCTTCTCTTGAGTACCGCTTTGAGCAAGCCACAAAGAGCACTGGCAGCGACTCCTCAACCTCCAAATGCAGTGCATGAGGAGCGCCAGGCGCTACTTGCTGAACCTACCCTTGAACGCGAAAGCGTTTATTGGGCCTCAATGGGCGCCCATGGAAGTTTTTATGATGGAGACTTAGAAATGCTGCTTGGAAGAGCAGGAGTGGCCTATTCGATGGGCTTTCGCAAGGAACGCTTTGGGTTATTAAGTTCTTTTCAATTCGATTCCTTTTGGGATTTTGGACAGCAGATTTCAAGAATAAGTACCATTTCTGCGGCGTTGGGGGGAGAAATGTTGTTCGTTCATGGCCGAATTCGCACAGCACTCACCATAGGAGTCACTGCACTCCTCAATAAAACAGCACTCGTCAATGCGGGGCACGTTGGTTACTTTATCGATTTTACTCCGGTCGCCGTTCGCTTTCCATGGGGCCCCGTCTATGTGTTTGAAGTGGCACCTCTCCATTACAGTTCGCATCGATTCGCATCGACTTATCCTCCTTTTATACTTAGCCAGTTTGTGACTTCTCTCAATTTGGAGTGGGTCCTTTGAAAAATCTCCTTATTCCCCTAGTTACTTTTGTATTCAGTCACCTTATTTATAAAAGCGCATTCGCGTGGCAAATCATGACACCCGCAAGTGAGCCTTGCCACGAAAGCATGATTCTAGCAGCCTTTGGCGAAACAAAACTCTCAGAGACAACCTCAAAAATTGCAGAAATTTCGGAACTCAAAGCAGATATTCTCCAGCAAATTCGTGAAATAGGAATACCGGAATCTCGAGAGAACAAAAAATTTATGGACGAAATCGTCGATCAATTTGATTTGCGCGATCGTTCGCCAGAAGAAATTTGGTTTTATGCATCACTGATTGCAGGCGTTCGCTTCCCCGATACACGAGGATTTGCAACATTTAAGGCACATGAATCGCGGATGACACATCTTTCCGACGACGCACAATCTATTCATACTTTACGAAGTAAAAGCGACGATGGGAACGAGGGAGACGCAAGTGCACTGGCAGCAACAAAAAAACTCATTTTGGAGCATGCTCGTCAATCGCACGAGCGCTATTACAGCAAAAATAATGAAATCCGCAAAGTATATTCAGTTTGGACGTTCCCTTTTTATGGGGACAATGTGGCTGTGACAGTTCATGCTCCCCTTTATCTTCTTGCCATGAGTGCCCATTCCATTCAAGACTCCTATTCTCATACCCCACCCCTTCCTGACTCCATGCGTAAACTGAAAAGCCTTGCCGCTGTAGTGTTTCCTTCAGAAGGGAGGAAACAAGCTTATGGCTTTCTCAGAGGTTTTACTGAATGACTTAAAGTCTGACTTCTCA
>JBIIEI010000179.1:0-3901 GCA_044237915.1 Silvanigrellaceae bacterium
CCAATGAGTTCCCCGCCCCCAGTTTAATATATTTTTTTACAAATTGCTTAAAATTAGAGCACCAAAATTCCTGCTTCACATGGAGTCAGGAAGGGGTGTTTCATGCCACCCTCGGTGTGATGAGAAAACCAAGCGTACCTTCACCCGCTTCACTTCTCCTGCCTCTTCCCCATGTACACGGCTTTCCCGTGCGCGGAGTAATTCAAGCAGGTCCGACTGCCATTGTGACGTTCATGCGTCCTTGTCTTTGCTGACTTGTCGGCACTTACTCACCCGAATGTTCGATGTATGAACACAATGGCTCTCCCAAGTTGACTGCGTAATCCTTTTGAATCATGCAACTGCCTAAGACCCCGATGGAGTCCACTTGTTCTCGCCATTCACAAACAAGTGAATTTCGCCTTCCGCTAAAATGAACAGCGTCGGCCTCCACGATGACACCAATTACGGGGCTCAACACATTCATGAGTTTCCTCATTGCAGCCTGATTCATTCGCACATGCGGCTTCGACAGAATCATTACTTATCCGCCTCGCATGCTTGTTTCACGTGGGTAGCTATTCCTTGCGTGAGAGAGATTTGCACTCTCTGGTTATCGCGCCATTTCCTTGACACACTTATAGATCTGTCCTATAATTTCAAGAATATCCTGTACAATTTTTGAAAAATGCTCACTCTTTGATTTTCACTTCTGAAAAGCGCTTTGTACAAAGCCACCAGCCATCCTCAACATAAAAAAGCAGACGAATAGATGTCGCTTGTTTGTTTCGGAAGATAAAAGTAGCCCCCTCCATGGGTTCCTTCATAAGAATATTTCGGCAATATCCTGCCAACCCATCAATTCCAAGACGAAAGTTAACAGGCTGATGGCAAATAAATAGAGGATGAAGTGGAGAAATAGGAAACATTATGTTGATCCTTTTTGTTCTAAAAGACATTTTACTGCGCATTACAACGCATCAAGCGAAGATAAAGACAAAACTGAGCCGCCAGGAAAGCGAATTTTACCTAGAGCTTTGCCACAGCGAGAAATAGGAACAGAAACCGATGATGATTCCTCAAGGCCCACGGGGTCAAATTTTGTAAAAGTCAGATCCAAAGGAATTTCCTTTGGGCTTTTCCCTCTCTCTTCTTTTTGTTTGTTTTTAAACCGCTGTGAGAGTTTAGAATGGTTGAGCATTAACTCTTTGGAAATATAAGCAACTGAAGTCATTTCTGCTAAACAAACCGCCTTAAGCCAAAGCTCAGCAGGAATCTCTTGCCCTTTTTTGCGCCGCATTCGCCATTTTGAAAATTCACACTTTAAGTCTTTTAGTAAAACCTCCGAAAAAGCCATACGCTGGTTTCCTCCCTTCTGTTGGAAACACCACAGCCGCTGGGCTTTTCAGTTTACGCACGGAGTCAGGAAGGAGTGGGTTGGATGGCAGAGGGAGAGCATTGGACAATATCTTTTTTGAGCGATTGTGGCGCAGCGTTAAGTACGAGAATATCTATCCACGTAACTATAGGACCATGCAGGAAGCAAGGAAAGGTCTGGAAAAATATTTCGAATTTTACAATAACGAAAGATTTCACCAGTCGTTGAGTTACCGGACACCCAGACAAGCGCATTTTACAGGTCGACAGGATAACGACCAGGAACAGAGTTCTAAGAGAGAGATGAACTTAAATGAAAACCCATATTTTTTGTCTTGACTGATGGGACCACTTTAGGTTGCAAGCGTCGCATTATTAGAGTTTTGCACCCAGGAGATTGCTTGCGCGAGACTCGCGCTCTGAAAGCCGCATCTGCCATTGCAAATCACCCATCTGCAAGCCGTTTGCAGCGATGATTCCACCTTCTCCCCGCTTGTCGCCTGTCGAGACGTTGTAAACGACGTTGCCGTCTTTAGGTAACAATTGCTGTGAAATGGCTAAGATCGCAGTCTGAGAGCCATCGGCGCTGAAAAGCACATCATTGACCTTCAGCGCCGATGCCTGGACCATCACCTTCGTTCCTTTGCGAAACGTTGGCACAGGGTGCTTGGTCGTAATGCGGATCGCGTTTCCATGAGTGGTCTCGATCTTCAGGACAGGAATCGTCTCGGGCCCTTTTGTGAAGTCTTTTGATTTACGAATTGACGAGTATTCCTGATTCCCAAGAGCCGGCAACGCAACTTGAACCTCTAGCGATGATGAGGCACTCAAAATTCGATCTATCGAATGCCATCCCATATTCGTTAAGACTTCCGTATCAGCGGTAAAGCAGCCACACATACACCTGACGTTAGGCAAATTTCCGAGAGCCGGGACCAGGTACCAGTACATCCCGCCGTTAGGGACATCGCGAGGCGCACCTGCAATCGGATCGGGCGTTCCACCCTCGCAAAATAAAGAATCAGTATTGATACAGCGATCAGGCGTTCCGGCAGCAAGAGCTGTCGGCCTCTTGCAAATGCCGTCATACGCGGGTTGCCTTGCCCCATCTTGCGCTACCGCAAATTCCCCATCACAGCGCGTATAGTAAGTTCCGTTCACCCCTTTCTCGGCCAGACCCACTCCCGGCAACAACGTTGAGATTGTGATGATTGCCCATGACAAACTGCCTTTGCTTGCGCTTTTCATACTTTTTTCCTCTTTGTTTAGTTGATACTATTTGATGCTGAGTACGAGCTTTTTGATGATCTTGCTCAGCTCGTCGGACCCGGTTAAAGACATGGGCAAAAAGGATTCATCACTCTGTTCGGTCAAGTTGAAGAGGACGTGGAGATTCTCATCATTGACGATAAGCCCGTCGATAATGGTCATACGCTGCCCGAATTCAACCATGGTCGATGTCACAAAGCGGATGCGAGCACTGTCTGCCGCGCGAATGATTTCCTGAATTTGGCCGCCCGATCCCTCAGCCCGTGACTGAAAGACTTGACTCAGCTTTTCTTTGCTCGCTTGGTTGTAGAGATGGGCCGTCAACCTGCGCGGCTTGTCTCCTGGAGAAATTACGAATGTGGGCATAAAACTGACGTAATTCAGGCCAAATTCAACTCCTTCGCGCTTCTCTAAGAGGTGCATGCGGCTTTTGGCACCAGGAAAAGAAAACTCAATTGAATGCGCATGGAACTTCTTCCAATCGACTTCGTCAAGAGTTCTAATAGCTTGCGTCGCTGGAGCAACAGGCTGATTTGTTTCTCCTGCCGGGCTCGGAAGTACCGAGCCTTGGGGGTGGGGCACCGGCTCAGATGATGGTTCGGTTTTTTGCGGGGTCATTTCGACTTCACCTGGCTTTCCATCTGCGATGCAACTGGCGAACAAAACGGTGAACACGGCACCGACAAAAGGTTGGGACAATTTCACGTGCAACTCTCCTCGAAATAAATTTTTGGAATCGCTTCCTTCATTCAAGACTGAATGATGTTTTGCAACGATTCATTCGTATGTTTGCAAGGGCCGTGCCATGCGGCGACAGGCGGACAAAGCAGTCGGCATGAATTGGGCACAATCTTTATCCGTGCACGTTTTTCAACTGTATTTACAATTTTTTGATTGGGCTGCTCCAAGGATCCACGAGAGTCTCATGCCATCTTTCTCACGCCAGGTGGTTCAAAATGAACCAGGGGCGGTCCGAAATCGGTCAACATGGAACATGGCAAAGGTGGTTGGCTTCTTCGACTGGAAAAAGACTTTCCCATGGAGCAAGCTAATAACTATCAATAGTGCACTCAACATATCTGTGACTGTGAAAAAGTGAATGGACGTCATCACTTCTTAGTGAAGCGGTGTGGGCACTTCAATGTGCTCCGTAACTGCACAATCTGAGACGTGGGACAGTTCATTTTTAGTTTGAGATTCTTCGATAGGTAAAAATCAATCGGAGGAATTTTATGGCGAGCCCATCATCAGTCGAAGATACCCTTGTAGCCCTTAA
>JBIIEI010000114.1:0-13877 GCA_044237915.1 Silvanigrellaceae bacterium
TCCTCCGCTGAAAAATCGATTGCAAAATTGTTCTTGGTAAAACTGTTATTGCAAACGTAACAGCAAATGTCGATCCTCCATGCGTACTTTTCCTTATCCTACCTGTTGATCAATTCCGGATGGACACGAATTAAGGGTGGTTATAAGTGCTTGGTCGCGATGTCCAAGCCGAACCCGGAAAGCCAGATAGAGGAGAGGAAGCTAGCGCATGCAAAAGCACTCGATAAGACTGGCCTGAAGTAAAGTAAGTTGCAGGAACCTTCAGCGATGTGGCCGTGGATAAAAGCCGTTCGCTGAGAAACACGAGTTTATTTTCCGAATCGAGCACTTGAATTTGCAGTGAAGTACCTGCTTTTTGCAAAAAGTTTGCTTCACCAGTCCAGCTTGTTACGATATCTTTTCCTTCCGGGCTAAAACTCAGTGTCAGATCGCCGGAAAGGCTGCCCCCTGAGAGCTGCAAAAATTCGGAAATTTCTCCAGCTTCGGAACGCACTCGGAATAAAAATGCTTGATTTGAACTGACAACCTTTCCTTTTATTAAACTCACTTTTGCCGACCAAATTCCGTCTCCAGCAAGTCCATCCCCATGTGTTCCGTCATCAAACAGCTTTCCTGCGAAAGGTTCTCCTGTGACATAAGTGCCGTCCGTAAAAATATTGCCAGAAACGATTTCGACGGCGGTATTATTTCTTTCGGCTGTGGAAAAGACAAACCACAGTGTCGTTGAAATTTCACCCTCGCCGTTTAAAGTCGACTGCTCATAGATATGTCGAAAACCCAGCTTGGGAATTGAGACTGTGGGAGATTCTTTCCAGCCTTTATCGAGATCGGGCGTCGAGTCTTGATTGGAATCTGCATCAAACACATTCATAATTCCATCGTTGTCGACATCGGGATCCAAGACGTTAGGAAGTCCATCATTGTCGATATCGGCGTCAGCGATGTCTGGCAAACTATCCCCATCGAGATCACCAGTTGAATTTTTGGTCGTTGCGAAGTTGTCGGAACTGATCTCCGTTTCGAGTCCATCCGGTATTCCGTTTGCATTGCTGTCTCGAAAAGTAACAGTTTTTATAGGAACAAGACTGTTTTCGTTGCTGCTTCGAATTAATTTCCCATCCAATACCAGAGAGCCTAAGCTTCCGGAAGACTGAAATCGAAATGCTTGAAATCGCTCTTTTGAATTTGTTGAGCTGGAATTTGCAAACTGCAGAATCCATCCAAAGCGAAAATCAGCATTGAGCATGAAGGCCAAGTACGGCTTCGCAAGAGGAACGCCCGTCACTCGAAAACCGGCACTCTCGCCCAAGGGGGCTCGAAAGATGCTGCCTGAATCAAGATCCTGGAGGAGAAACTGATACCCAACAAAGAGATTGCTCGACCAATCTGAAAGAATGCCACTCACATCTCCCTTAGAAGTTGAAAACTCATCCCCTTGGGCTTCAGAGCTAGATTTGCCTTTTCCACAAGCCAAGAAAAGGCTCATTGTAAAAGTAAACAAGGCCACTTTCACAAGCGGGCCAAGAATACAGAAATGAACATTTAAATTCTCTAATGTCCTTGGTGTCGATGGTAATTTCAATTTTATAAACTTAATCGCCATTTCTAAATCACTGTCCTTCCTCAAAGCCCGACAAGAATAATCCATTGGAGTAATGCGCCTGAATAAGTACACGACTCACTGCGAGACTTGAATTTGAACTGACCGTAGTAACCACCCCCTTCGAGACCTAATGAAAGAGTGGGCAAAACTTCGTAAAAGTATCGTCCCATCAAGGTCAGCCTCAGGCCTGATTTAACAAGATCATCATAGGATTGGTCTTTTTTGTCGCCATACACATCAAGTCCTTTAAAAACAAAATGAGATTTGCCACTCAGGGCATGGTCGTATACCAAAGCAACTTCAGCAAAAGAACCCTCTGCTACTTTCTTTCCCAAGCTTGATTCCAAAGAAAGGGACCAAAGGTAAAACGAAAAAGGAACCCCTTTTGCTCTCTGAAAATCATCTCCGAAAGCCCCCGTTGCCCAATTACTGAGCCCCAATCCAATGCTAAATTCCCTGGGATCAGCAGGGAATGGAAGAATGGAAATCATGGATCTGAGCAAGACTGCGCCGGAATTTGAAAAAGTGCCTGCGAGAGGTTTTCCTTCATAAACGCCCTCTGGAAACTTAATATTCTCGGAGGGGTCTCCAGAGACTTCCATGGTTGTATGCGTTGGACCCAGTCCAAATTTAAAGCGCACAGAGTTTGACTCCGCCTCTGCAAAGGTGCCAAGGAGGCAGAGTATTAAAGGTAACAATATTTTAGTGCACCAATTCATGCCTTGCATTCTCCGGCAGACTCATCGGATTGGATTTCATCTTCTTAAAAGACGTCACTTCCCATGTTGAAAAATGTGCCATCAAGTGTGCAAAACTTTCCTTCACCTATCAATCGAGCTGTTGCTCTTGAGTTGTTACGTAAAATTTTCTATGTAGTGGACTGCTTCGTTGTCAGAGTGTTCAACCTCATTTCATTTAGAGGAGATTGAAGGTGATTCATAATCTACGTTTAAAGAAGCAGGACAACCTTCAATTCAAAAGTGTTTGTCCTAAATTTATGGCCTTGTTTTTGCTTGTTGCAGGATGCGGTGCGCCTGTTGCAATTGATCCCTCGAAGGGAAAATCAAGTCTCCTGTCTGAGCAAGTGACCACAAGTTTTCAAGAATGGTGCCAAAGCTGGAAGCTCATGTGTGACACAGAAAGGTCAGAGCCTAAAAACGAAATGCAGGAGCAGAAATGGAATGCGCTCTTAACTATTGTACGCGCTGGGCTCTCGGATGAGCTTAAGTTGAATTTGAGTTCCAAAGACCTCACAGACGAAAAACTGATGAGTGCGTTCGATGAAATGGGATTGAGTGAGCTTACGCAGAAAATGCGATCTCTTATCGAAAAATCAGATTTACAGACGATTGAAATTTTAGGTAACAGTGCGCTCGGAATAAATCTTGCAGGAGAGCAACAGAAGTGGAATGGAACAAGTGGGCTTCAATGGGAAGTCCAGTCTCAGTCTAAAGTTGTTGTGGGGCAAAACTCGAATATTGAACTCAATGGCTTCAATTTTCTTTCGTCTGACAACATATTTCGAGAGTCTTTAAAAGGGGTCTCTTTTGACTCAGTTCATGGGTTTTCTTGGAAAAATGAAAGTTTGAAAGTCACCAATGTTCCCACCGACTTTTTTATGAAAGACCTGGGCTTTGATGTTACGAAATTCGGAGATGTTCGACTTTCGGCGCTCATTAAGAATTTGCCGACACTTATTGAATGGAGCCAACAGACAAAGCACACTTTTTCATTGGGAGAAAAGTTCTTTTCTACATTGGCACGTCATGGTGAGAAACTCGCAGACTCCCCAGAGACGAAGCTTATTTTCTCGCAAATTGCCCCGCATCTGTTGCGGATGAATACTCTCGATTCCCAGGGCAAAACCTTTCTTGATGTGACGCTGAGAGAACAAAAAGGGCTAAACTGTAAGTTCGAAGTCGAGGGTGTACCAGGAATGAATCTGTTACTTTCGTCTGATTTTGGAATTCGCAGCTATGGAAAAAATGAACAGGACCATTCGAGGTTCACGTTTTTTGGAATCGAAGCAAAGGTTGATATTCCCGGCCCTTTTGATCCGAGTTTTACACTGAAAGAGGTCGATATTGAGCCCGACCGCATCACAATAAGGCAAGTGCCCATCGTGGGAAAAATATCTATTCCGTTCAAGGATGGGGGCTCCGACAAGAGTCGACTCAAATCTCTTGCCTGCGCAGACCGATCTTAAGCGCTTTTAAACCTTGCGACTGGTTTCTTCTCGGTCGCGAGGTTTTCCGCCACGATGAGAATTTTCCCCACCTTTTCGTCCAATTTCTGCCATATGTTCCCGATTTTGGCTGACAACTTCACCCCCTTTTCGTCCCAATTCCGCATACCCTTCTGAACCCAGTTCTTCCTTGCGGGCTTCTCCTCCTTTTCGTCCTATTTCTTGATAAAACTCACGGCCGTGCGTTTGCGCGGTTGTTTCCCCGCCCTTGCGGCCCGCCTCTTGAACTGTCATACGGCCTTTGTCTTGTGGGTTTTCCTTGGACTGAGTACGATCTGGAGTAGAGCTTTTTTCATTTTTTGGGGTCTGATTCTGAACCATGACGATCTCCTTTGCGTGAGTGAAAATATGCAGGGCATCACAGTGACAAAGAGTCTGCCTTGTGCAGGTTCTGTGCATTGAGCGAGTAAGGAAATACCAGTATCTTTAGATCAGTTTTTCTTAAAACCTAACGAACGCATATTCGCAGGGCTGATTCAGAAATAGCACTTCTCCCCTGCCCCGTTCCACAGATAGTAGGAATCCTCAATGACTTTTATTGATGAATCACTCCTTGCAGGCTCCAAATCTTTATTTCCAAATCGGAAGAGTAGGGAATAAATGCAAGGTCTTTCAAGAGATTCGAAATTGTCAAATGGCATTTGGTATGCGCTTTTTTCAGTGGTGCTGTCATCGGCTTCCTACCCCATACTAAAAACGGTCCTCAACGAAGTGAGCCCCTACCATGTAGCAACTTGGGAGGCTCTTTTTTCAATTTTATTTTATTTTTTAGTAGCCTCATTGACCCGCAAGAACTTAAGGGTCAAAAATATTTCGACACTCGGTGCGATCGGATGCCTGAATGCCCTCGGTTGCCTGTTTCTTTATTTAAGTATGGAGGGACTCCATCCCATCATGTCCGGACTCCTCAGCCGAAATCAAGCCGTTTTTGCTGTGCTCTTGAGTCTGATTTTTTTCAAAGAAAAATTTCGGCTCATTCAAGTGACTGCAATTTTTCTGATGCTGACGGGTTCCTTTGTGTTCTCGTACCGGGACTTTGATTTCTCGAGCACACCCGCCATCATTCAGGCACTTCTCTCGTGTTTGTTTTTTGCTTCAAGTACGGCAATTGTAAAGGCAACTTCTCGTGAAATCGAAACAATAGTAGTCATTTTCTGGTCAAAGACTGTGACCTTAGTTCTGATGTTACTTTATGATGTTAAGTGGGGTCGTACTCCATTTTGGGATATCAGTTCTCGAAATGGGCTATACATTGCTGTGGCCAGTATTTTCAGCGCTGGCTTTGGACTCTTTCTTTTCTATGAAGCTCTTCGTACATGCAAAATGTCGACGGTAAACTTAATCCGAGTTCTGGGACCCATTTTTGTGGCACTTTATTCCATTCCTTTTTTTTCGCTCACTTTATCGTTGTGGAATGTACTCGGTGGGGTTACTGCTTTCGTGGCTACATTTGTCTTGGTTTCGACTGATCGAGTCTGATTTCTTGTTCGAAGTCAAAATTCTTTCAGGGTTTCGTCGACGAGGACAGAAAACCATTTCCAGAGTTCCCTGAGGGCTCTCAGCAATGAGATGACGAATGCGATTCCGCCCGTCAAGATGATCGTGTAGGCGACCGCCAGAACGACGTTAACCGTCGCTTCAACGCTATCTGCCATGGGAGTGAGTGAAAAAACGACCTGGATCAGCTTGGCAGAGATGGATGCACCAAATGCGAGGCTCATTGCCACTCCCGTATAAAGAGAAAAAATGAGGTGCCGTATGACTTTTCTTGGAATGACCCTAAAAATCATAAAAAGGCGCGCACGGACCATGTCCCAGAGGGCTTTGATAGATGCGAACTCAGCGTCAGAAGAGTGTGCAGCATCATTGCCTGGCTCGACATTCAGTCGTCCTCTGCGAAATTTTGTATGCTCAGTTTTAAGTGCTTCGATCCAGCCACGATTGAGTCGGGGTATCGATTTTATAAGTGCTTTCGTTGCTTCAGCAGTCTTTTTTTCGTCTTCGCTCAGGCTTTTTGCAACAAACTTTTCAGCACTGCCAGGTAAAAAATTTTTACTTTCAGAAAGTTTTGCAATAACTTGAGCAATTAAGGTCAGAAAGTACCATAAAATCGAATATCGACCGACAAAAAGAAAACGTGCCCATTCTCTCGCTTTTCTCAGTCTCCGATTTCTTTTTCTAGTGCGTCTTCTCCTTATCGTCACTGGATATTTCCTTCATAAGAATTGTGAACCCTCAGAGATAATGTAACATGGATCTGATTTTCGACGAGAAGCCAAATGGATTGGAAAGAGCATTGTGAACACTCCGTTTGAAAGTCCACGTTCTTCATTTCCTGTGGGCCGCAATCCGTTCGCTGTGGGTGAGTGGGTTTTAGCGGTGTCCAAAGTTCCGAATGGATGGCGCGTGGCCGAGATAGAATCAGGCCTTAAACGTGCAACACTGCGCCGGTATGCTTGGCTTGCACGCTGGCCACTTGAGATACAGTCGACCGTACTAAATAACCCTAGGATCTTTAAAATTCGCGTCTTGATCGCGGGCTTTGCTTCAAGGCAACGCTTTTATGAGAAGGACAGCTGGAAAAATCTTCGACACGAAATTGAGAAACAGACGTCGAGAGGAAACTCGGTACCACTGCGTCGTGCGCACAACTATCCAAAAAAGAGAAGCGGAGGAAGTTTAAATGCACAGCGCGAGAGAAGGTTGCTGCTCAGGAAGAGGTTATTTCAAGGACTCTCTTCACCAAACGCTGAAACAACAACCTTAGCTGAACAATTGCATGCACAGGATCTTCTCAGGGAAGCGCTCTGCACATGGGTAAAAGTCGATTCAGAGGAAATAAGAATGAGCTATTGCGGAAGAGAGGACTTAGAACGCCTCTTAAACGCGATGCAACTGAAGCTTAGGAGTTAGTTTGAGCATAACTTGGACGTGGAGCGGAATCAGAATCTTTTGCAATGCCATCGGTAGGATAGCTTTTAGGACGCGAAGATTTTTGCCGGGGTGCAGCAACCTTTTTGTACTTTTCAGCATTTGCCTGATTACGACGTTGCTTTTCTTTCTTAAGATTTCTTCTATTTCCCATGGTATTTACTCCGATTATCATAAGGCGTGTCTGACGAAGCCAGGTAGGCAAAACAAAAGCCGCCTTTAGCAGACGGCTTTTGAATTAACGACGTCCGTATCCAGGACGTTGGTAAGTTCTGGTGCGCGAATCACCAGCGCCAGGAGCGCCACCTTGATCGCGGCGGAATCCGCCTGGACGTTCTTCACGAGGCCTTGCTTCGTTTACAACGATTCCACGGCCGAGGTATTCAGCGCCGTTCAAAGCTTCGATAGCCTTATCCGCTTCATCGTCATTTTCCATTTCGATGAATGCAAATCCTTTAGAACGACCAGTGTCACGATCAATAGCAATACGAGCAGATACAACTTGCCCGTATTCAGAAAAGCTGGCTCCAAGTTCTTCGGAAGTTGCAGCGTAAGGAAGGTTACCGACGTAGATGCGCTTGGACATAGAAATCCTCGGGGGCCCGGGGTCGTACAAAACAAAAGGCACCATGCCCTGGAGGTTTTGGAAACGACAGACTCACCGGGAAGGTACCAGCATACTTTCTGAAAAACAACAAAATTTCTTGAAGAAATTTTTGACTAAATCAGCCAGACGTAGGGTTGGTTCAGAGGTTTCCCTCATGAGTTCAGGCATACTTTTGTTCCATTTTTCGGGTATTTCGTTTGGTGCGAACAGTTTTTTTCAAGCATTTACGTTAGAGTTGTAAATTCATTACTGGCTGTAAGGCCAGAAAAGGCGATCAGTAAAAAGAGGGACTTTGCAGCCCTGTGGTCAATAAGTTGTCTGCAATTGACCTTGGGGTGGATTGGTGCAGCCTCTTGTGATTAGAATCACTTTAAAGCTATTCAATTGTTGAAATAGACATTTTAGAGTCCGTGAATTGACGAGTAAGTAAAGGATTTTGACTCCATGCGCATGATTTCTGACCTCCTGAAATACCCCTTTTCCGCAACTCCTCATCCCAACGGGCAAGCCATTGCATCTCACACTTATGCCTGGATTCGGCAATTTCAGATCGTCTCCGAAGAGGAACTTGTAAAGTTTCAAGCCATCGATGCTCCAGGACTGGCAGTCCATTCGGCCTCATACTCTCAAACAATGCGGCTTTGTTTACTTTCAGATTGGATTGCATGGCTCTTTGTACTGGATGATTTTTGCGATACAGGAAAGCTGGACACACTTGGAGAAGTACCTTCTTTTTTTAAAGAACTCATCGACCTCTTCAATAGTCCCATTCGCGTGCACACACACATTCCCCTTCATAGCGCACTCATTGATTTATCTTTACGGACCCAAGCATTTCTTACCCCAGAGACATTTGTCCTATTTGGCAATGCACTTTGCGAGTATTTTAATGCGATTATGTGGGAAGAAGAAAATAGAACCTGCGATCGTGTGCCTAATCTCGAAACTTATCTCAGTAAAAGAGTGCATGCAGGAGCGGTTTATATTATATTTTTGAGTGCTAATTTTTTGTTAGAAAAGTCTTTTCCTTCAAAGTTATTTTTGCAGGAAAATGTGCAACTCATGGAGAACTATGCCGCACGGGCCATCTGCATTGCAAACGATTTGTTTTCCTATCGAAAAGAGGCTCAAGACGACAATATTCACAATATTGTCTTTGTGAATGAGGCCTTACTTCGCACTCCAGAACATCAATGTGAATCAGAAAGATGCAAACTTGAAGCGCGTTCGCTTTTGAAGGGAATCCAGCTTCACAATGAACTCATAGACTCATTTATTGAGATTTCCAGTTCTTTCGAAGAGAATTCTGACGAGTCTCATTACGCGAAAATATTGAAGCAATGCTTGCAGGGAGTGTTTAATTGGACGCTCCTCTCAAGACGCTACGAAGATGTTGCAATCGCAAAAGAAGATTTCCATGCCTATGAATCGCAACATTTTGTTGCCTCTACCTTGAATGGTTGCGAATGAACCGCATCTAGAATATTGATTGCCGTTGAAATGATGCATGCTTCTTTTCCAAAGTGGCATGTGTTTGCTTGCCGGAACACCACTTTTGGAGATTGAAAAAGTGATGGTAGATGCAATTCAATTGTTCTCAGAATTAGTCATTAAGAATTTGAAGAAGCATGGTTTTCCCGAAAATTCCGTCTCTTTCCCCATCGACAAAATGTACGAAGAGTCAGACAGTCGAGGTTTTTCTTTTAATCGTGTTCGCGAATTGCTCAGCAGTCAGGGAATTCTATCTGAATTGGATGGCAGCCGAGTCGTTTTTACTCAACAACTTGAGCATGCAGAACAGCCGAGTGAAGCTGATATGATGAGCGCAGTTCAGTCCATGCTGGGCAATATGTCTGCTGAAAAACGCGATAAACTTATAGAAATGGTGCAGTCCATGAGCCCTGGGATGGTCGAGAACATTCGCAAGCAATGGGAAGCCATGTCCGAAGAAGAGCAGTCCGGACTCATGGAACAGGTGAAGAAAGTTCAACCTTAGGCATCAATCTCCTTCGAAATCCAACCTTTTTTCTCTCCTCTTAATATGCCTTAATTATTGGATATTATCAATTTCTGTGCTAAAAGCTAAAGTTTTGCCTCAACAGTGCCGATATGTCGTCTATCGGAACGTGAAGTTGTTGTTGTTGATAGAGATGCGGTTGCAGAAAACTGAGTCGGTTTTGACTGACTTGGTGGAAGAGGATGTTGTGGTAGAAAAATTCTTATCGAAAAAATGGGTTTCGCGCGACTTGACTTGCATTGTGATTGCAGGCTTGTTTTTGAGTGCATGCACTTCAGTCGATGAGGCCTCAGGCCCACAGGCAGTGAAAAATGGGGGCGCAAGCATTTCCCAGTCCAACACTACCGTTAGTCAAAATGGCGCCGTTTCATCGTCTTCAATCAGCACCCTGGCGCCCGCTCAAAATTCTTTTTCTTCTCCTGCACTTTCTACAATGTTGCCGGGCGGCATCGAAATCGATCCCGATGAATCTGATCCCACGGGCGGACCGGATTCCGGAAAGCAGAGTTTGCCAGTTTTGACCCCAAACTTAGAAACTCTTCGCAATCTCGACAAAGAAAGCAATGGAAACTATTCGTCGACTCAACGTAAATTGAGTACCTGTCGCGAATTGCCTGTCGAGCGCGTTTGGAAAGAATTTGCACCTTTCTTTGCATATAAATGGGACCAAGAATTTGAAGAGTTTGTTGCGCTTTTCTTGGCCATTTGGAAAAAAGAAAGCGATTTTGGTTTGCCAAGCCAAGGCGTGATTATTCAAATGAACTGTAAGGGACAGAAGAATGTTATCGTGAAATCTCTTCACGGACGAAGTGTCAAAGGTGATCTTAGCCGTGCTAAAAAAAGAGACACGATGCTCCAGGCAAATCATAGTGCTTGTAACCTAAATTTGGCAGACTATGGCCCGTTGCAATGGAATCACCATTGGAGACTTTCGAGGAAGTTCTATCGCCCACAGATTGAAAAAGCACTGTTAATGTCGAGTCAATATCGGCAAGGAGAGTTGAAAAAACTCAGCGCTCTCGATTTGGGCCGTCTAGTAAAATACAATTCGAAAGCACTTTTTATTCTTGGAGGTCTTTCTTTGAAGGACGGTTCCAAAGATCCCATGACGACAATCGAAGACTATAATACTGACGCAAAATATCGAGTGAAGGCAAAGATTCAACGCGATCAGTTTTTGACAATGCTCCAAAATAGCCCCTCATGCTCGATCCTTAAGGCTGAAAAAAATCGCAGCCAAGTCAGTCGACGTTAATCGGCACTGTTCTCGTAAATGACAACGTCACTTTTTCTGACTTGCATTGTACTCGAGAATGTTAAAAGACAGTATTGTACTTTGAATGAATTTATACCCTTATGAGGAAAGGTTATCTCATGCATAAAAGAATTGCTTCACTTTTGGTCTCTGCTATTTCTTTGCCTATTGTTGCTTGTACCGTTGAAAATAGCGACAGTATTAAAACGGAAAGGATATACAGTTCTGTTTCATTGACCTTTGATACATCAGACCAATCGCTTCATCATTTCGCAAGGTTTACCATCGGAAATGTGTTTGGAAACCCAGTTCATCTTCAAGATGGATCGAGTATATTGTCAAACGGGAAGACCTTTGAAAATACCAATGGAAAGGCCATTTATGAACTTCGGGAGTCTCTCGAAGCGAATAAAGCGCTTTCAATGGAATATGAAGTCATTCTTAAATTGAACGGCAATTCCTATCGGAATAAGTTGGTTCTGCCCAAGACGGTCAAGGTTGCGCCAGAATTTTCTGCAACTGCAGGCAATGGCTTGAGTCTCGCGTGGACTTCGGAGGACTCGTTGGGCAATGATGCCTTGACTCTCACCGCACATGCATCCACTGGAGCAGTGTTTATCGCAAGAGTCGAGAAAGACGCTGAAGGCAAATCTGGAAAATTTGTATTCGACGAAAAAAACTTCGAGGCTCAAAAGCCTTCAGCCCTCGCTCTGGAAGTCGTTCGTTCGCATTCATTGGAAAAGGCTGAGTTGCCCGAAGCTGGAGGTTCCATTCGTGCTAGCACAGTTGTTCGAGTTCCAGAAATCAAAGTTCCGTGACCGCTCTTCGGGATGATTCTTCAAGTACGCATGGCTTATATATGCTATTGAATATATAATGAAAAGAAACATCATTGCATAGTTTGTATAAAAGATAATGTTACTTTTAAAAGAAGTCTAGCCAGACCTAATACATTCATGTATTCCCAAGCCTTCTGAAAGTAAAATTTCCTCAGAATTGGAGTCAGCCCCCAAGCAAAGGCTGGAAAATTCTAGTTCCTTTGGAAAATGAGGGTGTCTCGGAATGGGCAAGAGAAATTCAAAACATGCGATAAGGCGGCACATTGGGATTTGTGCCATTTTTTGCTTCATGATCGTTCTCTTGCTGATGAATCAGCCCGCATCATCCAGAAAAGAAGTCCAAAGACCCTTCCGCACGGCACTTTTTGGCCCTCAGATGACAGTCTTTGATCCCGTTGGTATCAATGAGTACAACGAGATCACCTTCATTTCACAAATTTGTGGTCGACTCACCGCCGTCGACGAAGCGATCACTGTCGAAGGTGACCTTTCAAGTGGGTGGGAAATTTCAGACAAGGGACTTCGGTATGAATTTACCTTGAAGCCTCAGCGCGTCTTTGCGGACGGCTCTCCAGTGACTGCAAAAGATGTTGCATATACATTTCAGCGTGTTTCATCGACGGAGTCTGTGGCCGCAAGTTGGAATGAAAGTGTTAAAAGTGTTGCCATTCTTGCCGAGAATCGCATTCGCGTCGACCTGCATTTTGCGAATCCAAACTTCCTGTACATATTGAGCCACCCCCGATATTGCGTCTTAAATCACCAGCGACCTTTCTATAAAATTGGACATTCAGAAGTTCCAAATTCAAGTGGAGCTTATCAAGTAGAAGAAATTGGACAAAAAAGTATTCGACTCAAAGTAACAGATCCCTATTTTAAAAAAGCCATTGAAAAGCAAATTGATGTCTACTTTTTGAGCCAGGACGAGGCCGTAAAGGCATTTGCATCTGGTGAACTGGATGATCTCTCCTTTTATTTGCTCAGCGACAAAGAAATCGAGAGCGTGAAAGCTGATGCCCGAGTGCTCAAAACGGAGTTCTACTGGACTTGGTTTATGAATCTCAATCCGTCACGAAAGATTTTTTCGGACGGTGCGTCCAGGCGAGAATTTTTGCGCAATTTCAATTTAGAAACGCTTTATTCTTCTGCTGACTGGAAAGATTCTGTGCGCAGAACTCATTCCGTGGTTCCAACCGGCATGATTTCTGCGTTCTCTTTTGTATGGAATTCCAATGAAAAAGTTGAGGTTCGCGAAACTCCGAGAGCCTGCAAAGAAGTTCTGCAAGTTGTTATTATCGAAGGCATGCCTGTCCAGGATCACCTTCAGAAATTACTCGAGAGTGAAATTTCCAAAGCGTCAGGCTGTGAAACGGTTGCAAAAGTTCTCGATATGAAAAACTGGATGCTCGATCAAGCTAACAAAACGTCAGATATTTATGTTTCTGGATTGGACACGAATTCAACCGATCCTCTGGGATTCTATCGTTACTTTGTATCGAAGAGTTCCGAAAATTTGGTTGGACATTCCTCTCCCGCATTTGATGCTCAATACAATTCCCTTCTGCATCAAAACCCTAAGGAAAGAACAAAAGAAGATTTCGAAAGGCTTGAGCAGACTTTTCGTGCTGCTGGTTTCGGAATTGGATTGGGCCAGCCGGAATTTAGATTCGTCTATGGCAGAAGTGTTAGCAACGTGCATATGAACCCGCTCGGAATGCACCTCAACCGCTGGTGGAAAATTGGTCGAGAAGGTTAATAGACGACATTAATTGGGCATTTTGTTTCTGCAAGTGAATGGCTTAATTTTTAGTAACAGGATTTTCGTTTTCTTCGGGGCTCGATAAATTCAAAAAACGTGTTGCGGTTGCAAGCATATCGGCAACAGAAAATGGCTTTTTAAAATAAGCATCCACCCCCAGTGCGAAGCCTTTTGCCACCGGCAAATCCACATTCCCACTCATGCAAAACAAAACAGGACGTTTTTGGGCAGACTTCATGATCTCAGAGATGAGATGCTCACCTGATAATCCAGGCATTCTGACATCTGTTACGACAAGATGGGGAGCGAATATGTCAAGTCTGGCTAGTGCTTCACTTGCGCTATATGCGACGCAAGGCTCGAATCCATGCATTTCGAAGGACTCACAGATGCTGTCAGCCAGAGTTTTTTCATCATCTACAATTAAAATTCTTTTCGCACTTATGCCCAACACCATCTCCTCCAAGTCATCGCCCAACGCTTAAAACGTAAGTGAGCGTGAGCTCCCGAGAAATCATTTGTACTTCAAAGGTACTGCCGAGAGATGATGCCCTCAGCTTTTGAGGAGGCGTATTGATGAAAAAAGAGATTTTAGAATTCTCCAAGAGTTTACAGGATTGG
>JBIIEI010000180.1:0-3891 GCA_044237915.1 Silvanigrellaceae bacterium
CAACCTGCAAAATACAAATCGTCGCACCAGGAAAGCACTTCTCCAAAAATCAGCTAAAATTCGGGTGCCAAATATGAGATCAGCAAGCGGGCCTTAAACTACTAAATTTCGGCAGGCCACACTCAGCCTCGCTCTCGTCTGATTTCTTGAGAGCAGCCTGAGGAGTATTTTTTTGAAGAAAAAGAGAGAAAATAAGACCTGTGATATATAGATTTAGTGTGAAATAAGTAAATACAAAACAGGCTGACATCATGAATATCACAGTTTCTTCCTATTTGCGAAAGATTCAGTCCTCTCTTTTTCCAGGCTTTGCCGAGGAGCTTGGCCCAACTACGGAAAAACATCAGAAAGTGATTGTCATTCTTGATGTTCTTAAGATTGAAGACTTCGTGAATGTTGCTCCCTATCCCTTGGAAAGAGGTCGACCCCCCGTTGATGCTGCAGCAATGGCAAGGGCCTATATTTCTAAGGCAGTTCTCAATATCCCAACGACTCGCGCACTGATTGATAGACTTAAAGTTGATACAGTTCTTCGCAGGATATGCGGATTTGAGCGCCGAAGTGAGATTCCATGTGAAGCTTCGTTTTCAAACTGGTTTCTGAATTTTGCAAACACTCGCCTGGCTGAAAAGGCACACGAAGCGCTTGTACGAACTGCACATGTTGGCGTTCCCGTTCATAATGTTTCACGGGATTCAACAGCAATAGAGGCCAGAGAAAAACCTCTAAAAAAAGAGATTCAGAAAAAGAAAACTTTGCGAAAACGCGGACGACCCAAAAAAGGAGAGGCGAAAGACCTCCCCACCTTCACAAGACTTGAACGACAATTAACGATGAGTTTTGGTGAACAAATTTCCGATTTGCCAATTGCATGTGACCACGGTTTTAAAACCAATGCAAAGGGAATTTCGACAGGTTGGATAGGCTATAAATTGCATATCGACACTGCTGAAGGCGGAATTCCCATTTCTTGTATAATCACTTCGGCTTCTGTTCATGATAGTGCTGCTGCATTGCCGCTTGAAAACATGACTTCAAGGAGAATTACAAGTTTATATACACTTATGGATGCAGCCTATGACTCTTCGATTATTCGAGAACAGACAGAACGTATGGGAAAAATTGCAGTCATTGATTCCAATCCGAGGCGAGGAGAAAAAATTGACTTTGATCCTCCGAAAAAAGCGCGTTATAAAGGCCGCACTGAAGCCGAACGAGTGAATTCGAACCTTAAAGATGACTATGGCGCACGTTATGTTCGTGTGCGAGGTACATCGAAAGTTATGTGCCATCTGATGTTTGGGGTGCTTGCACTGACAGCATTTCGACTGCTGACACTTACAATTTAAACGAGTCCAGAATTCTAGGACAAAAAAACTAAAACTGAGCGACAATTCATTGTTTGCGGCGGCATTGTATTTAAAAAATCAAAACTGCGCGCTCTTAAATATTTCGTCAGGGCGAGGCGCGCGAGGTGAGAGCCGACGCAGCGGACATTTGGGTCCGTGAGCTTAATATTACCCACATCTTTGACACTTAGCTGTCTTCAGGGAACACTCGCCTTTTTGCGCAACCTCACCACGGAGTAGGCATGACAAAGGATAGAGATTCTGCTGTTGGCATTCAGTGGGCGAAAGATGAGTTTGCACAGGTTGATTTTGGAGATGCACGTCTAAATGCTAGACTCATAAAAATTGCAGATTCCCTGTCGGAATCGCCAGAATCTCCGATCAATCAAGCTTGTGGTTCCTGGGCTGAATCAAAAGCCGCATATCGTTTTTTTCAAAATGAGAATGTCGAACCGAAGCAAGTAATGCGTTCACACGCTCAATGTACTGCAGCACGATCTCTTTCAGAAAAAAGATTTCTTATCATTCAGGACACGAGCTTCATTTCCTACACAGATCACAAAAAGACAACTGGGCTGGGAATCCTTTCGCGTAAAAATGGAACAAATGTAAAGAACATCTACAGAATGGGCCTGGTGATGCACACTGCATTTGCTGTGACCACAGAAGGGTTGCCACTTGGTATTCTTGATCAAAAAATATTTGCCAGAGAAGAGATTTCGGACGAAGTGAGAGAGTTAAAAAAAAGAACGCACAACACTTATTTAAGGACCGAAGAAAAGGAAAGTTATAAGTGGTTAGAGTCGTTGTTAGCCTGCCATGAAGTGTTAGAGAAAAATGCGAAAAATAGTGTGACGATTTGTGATAGAGAGGCTGATATTTATGATCTCTTTGAACTTGCAAATCAGAAAGATCTTTCATTTCTTGTTCGAGGAAACCAAGATCGCGTTGTCAATAAGCCTTCTCGCTATGTGAGAAAGCAGGAGAAGCTTTGGGAAACAATTGAGAAATCGCCCTGCATTGGTAAAATCAATGTAAAAGTTCCCCGCCATGAAAAAACACCAGAAAGGCAGGCTGTTTTAGAAGTTCGCTTTGGACGTTTTAAAATGAACCCGCCACGTAACCATTTACGGCACAGAACAGAAGACCTTGATGACCTCGATATGTATGCAGTTCAAGTTCGAGAGCACACTGCGCCTGATGGAACAGAACCACTGCAATGGATGTTATTGACCAACATTCCTGTGACGAATTTTGAAGAGGCTGTAGAGAAAGTCGAATGGTATTGCTTACGTTGGCGAATTGAAATTTTTCATAAAATTTTGAAATCGGGACTTCAAGTTGAGAAGTGTAGGTTATCTGATGGGAAGCGCCTCATCCGTTACCTTACTATAATGAGCATCGTTGCTTGGAGAATCTTTTGGCTGACTTTAGTTGCTAGAGCGTATCCAGATGCACCTTGTACAATGATGCTTGAAGAACACGAATGGAAAGTACTGCACAAAAAGTTGCATCCTAAAGAAAAACAACTTCAGAAGCCTCCGACTGTTAGAGAAGCTATCCGATGGATCGCGCAGCTCGGTGGTTTTCTAGCAAGAAAAGGTGACGGTGAGCCTGGCCCACTTGCGTTATGGCGTGGATGGAAACGATTGGGTGATTTAGCCGAGGGGTGGAACTATGCGACGTCCTAAAAAGATGTGGGTAATATTAAGATTGCAAAAGTAGCGACCGACTGGGGAGCCTCTGTTCCTTTTCTTCGTCCGGCACACCTAGCGCTCGATGATTCACCCGGAGTCGACCCTATCCTTCATGCGCTTGAACATCTGCACGACTATGATTGGGTTGTCGTTCTGCAACCCACGTCTCCTTTTCGAACTTCAGCAGATATCGATGCTGCTTTGGAACTGTGTTGGGAAAATAATAAAAAATCCTGTGTTTCGTTGAAAGAAACAGATGATCATCCAAACTGGATGTTTTTTATGGGGCAAGATGAGCGCTTGGAATCCATCCTCTCCGGAGGCGTACTGCCGAGAAGACAGGATCTGCGTCCTGCGTATGTCTTAAATGGAGCCATCTACATTCAAACGGTTTCACTTCTCAAAGAAACTAAAAGTTTCTTCCCCAAAGACACCATCGGGTATCTCATGCCCCCAGAGCGCAGTATTGATATCGATACCCTCGATGATCTGCAGCATGCCGAGACTCAATTTAATCGCCAAAATTTCAGTTCGGGCGTCAGTCAAGAAATGAATTAAAGTTACGGAACTGAATCAGGAATTATTTTTGAGAAAAGGGAGCCACGAACGCTTGTTTCCCAATTCGTATTGGCCATCATAATTATCGGAGTAATCTCCAAAGCCAGGTGTAGAAGGGTGTTCCCATTCCTCGTGGCTGAGACCCATTGCAGACATGAGTCACCCCTTCCTGACTCCATGCGTAAACTGAAAAGCCTTGCCGCTGTAGTGTTTCCTTCAGAAGGGAGGAAACAAGCTTATGGCTTTCTCAGAGGTTTTACTGAATGACTTAAAGTCTGACTTTTCAA
>JBIIEI010000181.1:0-3848 GCA_044237915.1 Silvanigrellaceae bacterium
CCAATCCTGTAAACTCTTGGAGAATTCTAAAATCTCTTTTTTCATCAATACGCCTCCTCAAAAGCTGAGGGCATCATCTCTCGGCAGTACCTTTGAAGTACAAATGATTTCTCGGGAGCTCACAGTGGATGAATGCTCAGCTTCAGCCAGATTTCGAAAAACGGAAACAATTCTTGCGCTCGTTGTCTGCGGTGGATTCGCTATCCTTTTTGCTGCTCTTTTGTCCCAGTTAGCGCCGATTTTTACTTCAATTAGAGCCGCAGCAAAATTGGTCACGGGCAATGAAGTAGGTTCAGCGTCTGATGTCCAGGCTCTTAGGTTTTTGCCTGTTCGGGAGCTAGCTGCAGAAGCACTTCGAGCAAAAAGTCTTGAAAGGGATGCGGCTCTTGCTCAAATGACTCAGATGATGGCGCACGACATTCGAAAACCATTCACAATGTTGAAAATGGCGTTTGATGTTCTTGCTGATGCAGAGTCTCTTGAGGATGTTCGGGAACTCACTCAGGAATTTTTGCCCGAGATCCAGAGCGCGATGAATAGCGCAGATGGACTCATCCAAGATGTCATGGAGTTTAGCTCGAAAGCAGAGATTCATGCAAAACCAACCTCTGTACGGAGCCTGCTGGAAGGAGTTTTTCGAGAGACTTTTGCCAAGTCGTTCGAATCTGAGATTACGCTTGTTCAGGATCTGACCCATATTCACAAAGCTCTGGTTGAAAACAAGAAAATTGCGCGCGTGTTTTCGAATATAATCACAAACGCAGTGCAGGCCATGTGCGGAAAAGGCACATTGTGCCTGCGGACACAAGAGCTTCAAGAGAGCAATACCATTGTTGTGAGTATTGAAAACACAGGCTCGCACATTCCAAAAGAAGATTTAGGCCATTTGTTCGAGTCGTTTTTTACAAAGGGGAAGGCTGGTGGTACTGGGCTCGGGTTAGCAATTTGCAAAAAAATCATCTTGGCTCATGGTGGAAAGATTTGGGTCGAGAGTATGAAAAATGATTCGTATCCTAATGGAATGGTCGTATTTCATTTTAGCATTCCAGCGAGTTCGGAGCAGGAAGAATGGAGAAGTCTTCCAACGCGAAGTTCCGAATATGTGCGGGGGTTTGGAACCTCGTCAGCAAAAGACTCCCAGAAGAGCAAAGATTGGGACAGTGCGTCGGGAGAGGTCAATGATCCTAAAAGCGTCTTTGAAGTCGTTGAGGCCCTGAAACCCCAGGCCCGCAATAAACTGAAGATTGCTCTTATCGACGACGAATTTTCTTATCGCGAAGGTCTAAAGTCGCTACTCAAGGCGATCCCTGAAATTGAAACCTATATCGAAATCCTCACGTATGAGAATTGCCCATCCGGAGGGACTTTTGCAGACCTGATTGTATTGGACGTCGATATGGGTGACACCGAAGATGGCTTTTCGGCTTGTAGGCGTCTGAGGAATAGTGGAGACAAGGCCTTCATTTGTATTCATAGCAACAGGATCCTACCAGAAGACCTTCGCCGTGCAGTTGACGCGGGCGCCGACATGTTTCTCCCAAAGCCTCTTTCGCGCTCGCAAATGTTGAAAGTGCTAACGCAGGCCGCTTCTCGAAGAGGCCAAAATGGATACTCCTAACGTTTCGTTTTAGTGACTTCAAAAAGCAGCGACTTTAGGTTCGGAAAAAACTAAATCTCTAGAAACTTTATTTGAAGCAAAAACTTTTATTACGCCATTTCCCGAGAGATTAAAAAGCGCCGAAAATCATACTCCTTTAGTGAACTCTTTCAATGCAATGAGAGCATTACTTTGATCTATTGTCTGAATTTACCGACGTCCATTCGCTGTTGCGAATTTCTGTTTCGGTGAATTTTATGTCTGTAGCAGCCGCGAATTTTTGCTGAGTAACCGTAGCTGCCATCGAAATTGGCGCGACAATAATTACCAGTATGCAAAGGAAAGTATCACGCACATTAACTCCCTTGGTCTACGCGACATTTGTTGCGATGAACGTTCTGATTCCGAAAATCATCCCCTTCACCATGTCTTCAGTGTATTTACTGAAGTCTCCATGCGCGGCATCGTTACGTAATCCCGCAAAGGTTGTTACGGATTTCTGCTGCGTCGTATTGTAAATGGATGCCGCCACGAGTTCCGAGTTCATTGCATCCAACTTCTTCTGCTCGCCGTTTGGCTTCGTTGTTGAAATGCCATGCTTGATGCAAAGCTTGCGAAGGTGTTCCTCCAACACTCCACCTGCGAGAACAGCGGCGGGATCCTTGTATTTTTGAGTGAGAAGGTGTTCTGCCATGTCTAAAAAGTCGGAGAACACTTCGCCGCAGACAATTTCGCCGATGGTGCGTGTGTAACCCGCGTTAACGTCGCGACGAAGCGCCTTCAATACTCCCAACATGGGTTGTAGTACGTAATTGTTGGTGTTGTTGTAGCGATCTATGAGCGCGTTAGCCTGCCGCAGGTATTCTGTATCACCATACGTCGTCCGGCGAATCGTGCTCAGTGCAGTCGTGACAGCGCCTGTGACGTGCTGCACTTCTTCACGATCCGTCGAGGCTTTTGACAACACTTTATAGGTGTATTTATTCGCGGCCTCGGTTACGACGCTGATAGCGGTGTCGATTTGATCGAGGACGTACTTTGGATCCATGGTTCTCCTCTGCTTTAGAAGCGTGATTTTTGTAGGACATTGATAGGCAACGTAGGGGAAAACATCAACCTAATTGCAAGCGCTTCGGACATCGTACGCCACGCCGACCGTCCTTCCCGAAGCTCTGAATCCGTTTTTAGCAGAGAGCCAAATCAAGCCATCCAAGTGAATTTCGCGCATAAAGATTTTCTGTTCCGGCGTCAAACAGCCCTCAATTCTTTCGAAGGGAATTGTCGAGCGCTCTCATGAACTTTTTGACGGCCGAGAAAGGATTCGGAAAAAAGATGCCAAAAAACCTCTCCATTATGTCAAGGTCGAAGTCTATTGTACACTGTTGATCTCCACCGAGGATGCTCATCTTCTCCTCGCGGCAACGCGTGGCCATGAAGTGTACGTTGTCGGCTGGTACCAATGCCCTCAATGGAAAGCTCCGGGCGACCTTCGCAAATCCGCTCAAAAGGACTCAACAAAGGAAGAGCTGACAAAAAAGTTAGAACTTCAAGCTCGCTCCCTTTCACGAAGTGGTGCTTGGCTAAAAAGTGTGGTTCTTGATCTCTCGCTTCCCCATTGAATTTTATTAAACGAGTTCCATTCACAAAGTGGTGCCGATACTCGCCTGCTTGTGCGCCATGGACATCTGGCTAAAAAACAGGGTAGACGATTACTTTTTAAACCAAGAAGTATTCTATAATCCTAAAGTCTTCCGATCGCGGTGAACAATTGCACCTCGTCAAAAAAGTCTTGCATTAAAGCGGCTGATGAACTTCTCTCATCCATGCCATAGGCACAAAGTCAGTTGCTACAAATGCTACAACTCGCCCCGGACATACATGCATTTCTGTGGATCTTGGTGGACAAACTTATGAAGTGAGTTCTTATTGGTGTTGTTAAGTTTCTCTTATTTTACGCTGATTTTGGGGAGTTCGAGAGCATACCCCCCTCTCTCCGCCAGGTAAAAAAAGACACCCGCTTAACCAGCGGGTTTTTTTGTGGGTAAAATCAGTTTGCGGCCACA
Organism: Silvanigrellaceae bacterium; assembly: GCA_044237915.1. Classification (GTDB taxonomy): domain Bacteria; phylum Bdellovibrionota_B; class Oligoflexia; order Silvanigrellales; family Silvanigrellaceae; genus JBIIEI01. The sequence continues at coordinate 3,661 of JBIIEI010000181.1, forward strand.
TGCGGCTCGCTCGGTCCAAAACCGACCCGAAAGGCCTAATTGTTCCAGACTAATTGGGCAGCCCGTGAGCTCCCGAAAAATCATTTGGACGCGCTATTCCCAGCGTTATAAGATGGGTAGTACGGGGGTTTGTGAAGCCATCAGGTTTTGGAGGGTTTTATCAAAGTTCCATGGCAAGAATGCCTCTG
>JBIIEI010000182.1:0-3796 GCA_044237915.1 Silvanigrellaceae bacterium
GTTTCGTTGAATTTCAACTAAAAATCAAGAGTTCCCTTTAAATTGACACTGGCCAATCCATAAGCATCAAGCCTTTCGAAGAGATGCCGAAAATCCGAGAGAAAATCTGGCACGGGACATGCTTTTGCCTTTCCACGGTCTCTGTCCTGATGCTAAGAGCAAATTTTGATTTTCTTCTTTTTCGAGGTGTCCATGCGTCGTTTCTTTCTTTCTACCGTTTTGCTCCCTGCTCTCCTTCTCACCACGCAGTGCAAGCCTAAAGCTCCAGAAAATAACGAAGCAGATGCTTCTGGTATGATTGGCAATTATAAAACGAAATGGCTCCGATTTTTTCAACGAGACGTCAGGCACTATGTCTTTTTTGCCGGATCTGATTCCAAAGTAGGCGATTTTCAATGCTGGTATGAAGCCATTTCAAATCGATCATCAAGTAAGCGAGATCCTGTTTTTATGCGAGCAGAATCAAAGCTTCTCTACCCAAAATTCTTACACATTCCAACCGCACAAAAACTTGTCGAAAATGAAAAGGAAATTCTAAAAAACTCTGGAGATCCAGATGCGACAAGAAAAATAAGCCTCTTGGATCATGGTATCAAAATCATGTTGAATGATAAAAAAGATGCGAAAGGAAAGCGCATGGGAGTTCTTGCCAGCTCACATGCAACAGAGGTTATAACGACCGAAGAACAAGCAAAAGAATTCTCAGATAGTATTAAAGCCGTTATAACAGCGACAACAAAACCATCAAAGACTGCGGCAACTGAAGAAATGTGTTTAGAAGCAAAGAACATGGAATTCTTCTAAAGAAGCTCGTGTTATAGAATTTCTATCGGTGTTCTGCGATTTTTTACTTTAGTAATTTCGTCAAATTCGCGGTAGGATGCCCCCATTTTTTCAGAATGCTGTATCAAAAACTGTATAACTTTATTTTCATAACCAATGGCTGCATGATCAAAATCATCCATTGTCCAGTTAGCAAGAGGTTGAGCTTCAATCACCTTAGTGTGAGGCTCAATTTTTTGTTTCTTTTTCTTAAGATGGACTGTCGCCATCCCATCGGGAACTTTGCTAGAAAAATTCCAAAGGCTTAAATTAACAGCATCCACTAATCCCATCCATTGCAATTTTGCTGCGTCGCCGCACGAATTTTTTACTCGGTTTGCCACTTCAATTGCAATGATTGCTCCGCGACTAAACCCAGACATATAAATTCTATTAACTCCATGTTCCCTTACATGCTTGCAGATTCTCGCTGTTGCGTCTTTTGCTTGTGACTCAGAGAAAGTAGACAATAAATTCTGACCAGGAAAGTATATTTTAGGGCCATCAAAGCCTCTAAAAAGCATTCCAATAACGCTTCCATCTTCACGTAAACGTTCACCCGTCCCATCGAATGCGTAAAAACCCTTGACCACAGTTGCAGAATTCCCTGCTTCTTCGGATTCATAATCTGCCTTGTTACCGCATCCGGTGAACATGAGAGCTATTGCAGCAAGGAAGACAAGAAAAGAATCCTTCATGAAGCCCTCCCAGAGTGATGTCGGTATAAATCCTATCGGCAGTTCGAGAATAAACTTTTATATTTTTACAAAATCTAAGATTTTATTACGTTATTTCAGTAACATTATTTTGTCTCTTGATTCTGGATTTTCTAAAACCTAAAAGTCTCCCAGGTTGAGTTGCACAAAACAGGACTTCGTGAGAAGGAGGCTTGACACAAGTCAAAGTTTATTTTTTCTCACGAAATTTTTATGAGGGTTCTATGAATCTTATTAAAATATTATTACTTCAGGTACTTATGTTACTTTTTACACCCCCTGCTTATGCCCGCAGGGTGGCTGAGTGCGGGGTTGAACGTTACAAAAGCAAAAGTGACCCTGTGTGTGGGGCACAGTATCAACTTCGCCGCTCTCCTGCATGCGAGGTGGAGCACTACAACGAAGGTCTAGATATGAGTTGCCCAGGTTCGCAGCCTGAAGAAGCTGAAAACTTGTCAGGACGTACTTATTCATGTTCAGGGTTCATTTGTTCAGATGGAAGACGCATGACCAATTTTGCATGTACCCCTGGTGGCCCCTCAGATCCCACGAACGTGAAGCCTTTGCATACAGTAATGGGATATTATTCGATGACTTGCATAAAAGATGCCGTGCCAGCACGTTGTGCACAACCTCAATTTGGAGCTGTCTACAAAGAATGCCGTGCACCAAGCCATGACGTTGAGTTTTATCATGTGTGCGAGCGCGAAGAATTCGGAGCGGATGAATATAAGGATTGCGCTATCCGAAAAACAACAGATGAGCTTGTTGATTATTTAGGACATATTGAGCCTCATATTGATATGTATGGCTATAATCTCATCTCATCCCATGGCGATTTTATGAAGGTACAAGGTAAGCCTGCCTTAGGGTGTTTTATCGCAAAATACGTCAAAGAATCTTATTACAGTGAAATAGTAGAAGACTTAAAAAACTATTTCTCTTCTACATATCAGGAAACCTTTGACGAAAAAACATTTCACCCCGAGTTTTGCCAAAGTCTTGCAACCTCGTCCCAAATTCCAAATATTGAGTCTACGAGCTGCGCAGAATCGAATAGAGAGGGCGCATGCTACCATGTGAATGCCTACCGCACTTCAAAACAATGGCTGAACTCCCACGCTGAAGAAATTTCTCTTTTGCAAGAAGATATCGTTGCAAGAACACGCGCTGAACTGAGAAATCGAATGACCATTTCTCTCAATGCTATCCAAGGGCATTTACAAAAAGACCAACAATTTCAACTCTTGGGAAGGTAACACGTGAAAAAAATATTTTCTGTGGTTTCTATTCTGATACCTTTATGGTGGACTCCCTTGGGCCTTGCAAATCCGGATCCGGAAATCACAAAACTCATGGAAACAAAACGCTGTCATGTGTTGGCAGCAGAAGGATTCACAAGCTACAAACGGATTTCTGCAATTTGGCTCACCAATGACACATCAGACTTTCATTTGCAAAAAAACTTTGAACAGTTACGTAAACAGCACACAAGATATTTCGAAGTTGTGGATAAATTTGTGTCCGATAACCTTGAGGTCCCCACAAATCTCACAGACATTCAAGCAAAGATAAACTTCCTGGACTCAAAACACGACGAGCTTGCCAGAGAACTGTATGATGTGGCCTTCCTTGATGAAACTTTTATGGTGAACTTGGCCCGTGTCGAGATTGCACTCAATCAAGTGCGCGGCAGCTTTGAACGCGCTGCTACCCAATGTGCAGACGGTATCAAATCTTCATTGGAACTCGCAATCAAAGATATCGAAGCTTGGGAAAAGCAATTGGGTAAATTTCGGATCTTTATCAATGAAGCAAAAAAGAAACGTTCTTCGCTTTTTCGCATGGCGGTGAATGGACTCAAAGTCAAATTACTCGAAAAATATGCCGCCACTGCCAATGAAAAATTGGAAGATGTGCTTTCTAAAATTACAGGAATCTTGGCGCTCGACTCCCTCTATGTCGATCTCGAAAATTGGTGGTTTCGAGCAGCCTTAGCAAAGGGATTGGGACGTGGCCTTAGTAATCCATATCTTCAATATGAAGCTCCCTTGCGGATCATTCGGATCGATCTTCTCGAAGGAGAAAAGCTTTACAAAAAAATTCTCGCAACCACAGCACCACAAGGTCCAAAAGGAGTGGTTATCAGTAACTGCACAACGGAGGACGCTATACATCGTCGTCGGCAATAGGCACATTGGGATCAGACTTACGAAAGGTAACGAGTGGTGCGAATTTGGAGGTGGTTAGAATCGTAT
>JBIIEI010000028.1:0-49103 GCA_044237915.1 Silvanigrellaceae bacterium
AGGAAACCTGTCCGCAGACAGTAAACCCAATGAGTTCCCCGCCCCCAGTTTAATATATTTTTTTACAAATTGCTTAAAATTAGAGCACCAAAATTCCTGCTTCACATGGAGTCAGGAAGGGGTGTTTTAGCAATGCGCTTATAAAAATGAAAAGGGTCGTGGGTGCTGTGACCGGACATGGCTGCTCCTATCGTTTTGGCCGCATCCCACTCTTGGCCTCAATAGAAATAACAACCTGTAGTCTCGTTGAGTTGAGCCCGTCATCACAAGGGCTTCGACGAACACTGTCGGCAGGTGATTGAACTTTTGTGGGAAAGGGCGGCCAGCCGCAGCCCATGAAGCGAGGCTAGGTGTGTAGATTTCTTCTGTCAAGAGGGGGTGGCTCTGTCGCTTTTTGCATGTGCCGCGTCGGTTTTCGCCACGCATTCTTTTTGCAACTCTTTTAGTGTGAGGAAAGAAGGAATTAAAGAGCAAACTTCCTTCGTAAATTTTCACTCAAATGCTTTATAAGCTATTAAAGGAACTGCACATGAAAATATTATCCAGTCTTCTTCTGTCTTCTATATCAGTCGTTGCTTGCGCTTCTGCAAATGCCAGTAGCCTTAAAAAAGACTTTTCGTCAGAAGTAAACAAACCAAAAATTCTTTCGTACGAGTCTGATGCTTCGGGGTTTCACACCAAAAGCTTTATCGTGATTTCTGGAAATGAAGCGGCACTTATCGATACTCAGTTTACGCCTGCCCATACTCAAAAGGCACTGGAGTCTTTTTCAAAAAATGAAAAATGGACTCTAAAGTATGCCATTGCCACACATCCAAACCCCGATAAATTTAATGGCGCAGCCGTTGCGCAATCGCAAGGGGCAAAATTTTTGGTTTCTGAGGCTACCGCTAAAGCATTGCCTGAAGTACATGCCTATAATTCTTTTAAAAGTTGCGGTGCCCGTGCAATGCATAATTGAGGCTTGCCTTGGGAGAGTGACTGCCAAAATTTGGAAGAAATGAGTCCAAGAAGCTGTTCCCCTGCTTGAACGTCGAGGCTTGTAAAGCTATGTGAAGTATTTGCTGGAATCAACAACAGATCACCTGGGTTGATGAGGCAGGTCTCGAAGGGATGAGACTGAGGCAGATCGATTGAAAAACGGCCCTCCAGGGGAATAAAAAATTGATGCTCGGGATGTTCGTGTACAGGCTCATTGCGCTGCGGAAAATTGTGGTGAAAAAGCTGAATATCAGCAAAGCTCCTTGCAAGTTCTGAATTGCGCTTCATACCGTTCCTTTGCACAAATGGATAAATTAAAAATATCAATGAGAAATACTGAATATTGATTTGCAAGGTCATCGCTTGGGTGAAGTATAATTAAGTGGGGCTCCTGTTGTGTTCGGGAGGTCATTTTCTGCAGTTAATAAAGGATCTTGCAGTCTACTTGTTGTATTTACGTGACCGACGTTCAAAAAGAGCAAAAAATTTAAGAGACTCCCAGTGACAGCCCATCTCATTTCTAATCTCCCCATTCACCAAACATGTTTTCTTGTTCCTTTGGAATAATATTGTAAAAATCTTGCAGTAGAATGCAAAAGTTGACAGTATATAATCCTTTGGGTCCATGCTCATGGTAAATTTGACCTTGAGATACGATGCAGCAGACGGATTTAGAGGGCTATTGAAGCATCGAATGTACATAAGATTATACAAAAAGGACAAGTCTCTCCATGTTCAGATCTCTCATCGCGAACTCCAACGGGGACGATCGCCTTGTCATGGCTCGACATCTTACTCATGCCACTGCAAATCTTATACGAATCTGGGAAAGCTCAAGCGAGAACGAAACGATGGAGCTTTTGGGTCGCGTGCAATTTGATCTTGTCTTGCTCGATTCATCTGTTGCAGGGGCTGGTTCCGCATTGATTCGCGAGGAGGTTAAGGGAAAAGGCATCCCTGGTCTTTTCACAGATTCATCACATCCTCGGGGCTTTACCTATGACGAGAGGTCTCATTGGCTGAGGTGCAGGAAAGAAGTTGTCGACACTGCGTTCCTGGTGGAATTTATTGAAAGGCTTTGTAGCATCGGATTTTACAGGGACAAGATGTTTTATCTCAAAAGTCACTGAGTCGTCCCGCACGAGTTGGCTCAGGCATCACTTTCCTGCGCCCTCTCGTCCCTGTTTTCATTTGTAATTTCGAAACATTCCAAGAATTCAAAATGTGTCATTCAGTTTTTGCGTGAAAATGTCGATAAGCCAGTCAATGCGTCGAATATTGCTCATCAGATTATTGAATTTCGAGTTTTTTTATTGAGGGCTTATGAAATTATTTGCTCAATTCCACATTGCACTTGCTCTCCTCGGTTTTTTAGCATCATGCGCTAAGGTAACGGAGGGTCTACGAGACGAATCAGAGGAATCGACTTATTCGGCCAGTGATTATCTAGGGTATTCCTCCCCTCATGAAGAATATTCCCCTCGTCAAATTGCGGGAGGCGCGCTTCCTCAGGGTGTTTCGACAATTCCGTGGGTTCGACCCTCGTTATCGACAAAAGTGGGCGATTTTCTAGGCAAAGAAGGTGAAGTTGCCGAGCATGAAGGCGTTGATTTAAACCACAATGACCAAGGGGTTGGCGAAGTGGATGTCGTTGCTGCAGCTGCAGGAACGGTTGTTTATATTCGAAAAGGCTGCCCTCAAAGTAGGCTTTTTGGAGCGAATACTGCGGTCCGAGAATGTGGTTCCGGCTGGGGGAATCATATTGTGATACGCCATAAAAGCGCCGATCAACAGTCCATCTTTTACACTCGATATGGGCATTTACTTCCAGATTCTTTGCAGGTCAGAATTGGAGCTAAAGTTCAAAAAGGACAAAAAATTGCGCTCATGGGAAACTCAGGGCGGAGTCAAGTGCGTCACCTCCATTTTGAATTGGGAACGAAAAAAATGGCATTTCAGCCCAAAAAGCCTTCTCAAAGTTTTGATTCTGTTTATGATCCTAATGCCCTTCCCTTTGTCAATTCTGCAGATAAGTCCGAAATGCCTGACAAGACTGCACAAAGGCCTGATATGATTGGAAAAATCTGCAAAATCGTTCCGATTCCCTTAGGTACAGATGCCATTGTTATCGATAATATGGAGACTAGCGGGAAAGTGATAGCCCGATTAAAAGTAGGTGAGTCTGTGAAGGTGCGCGGTATTTTAAAAGATTTTTTAAACGAGGCATGGGCGAGTGTCGAATTTAAGGGTGCAGATGGTCTTTCTTATGGGGCGCCTGCGCTTCCTTCTTTTGTGACTGTTGCACAAATTGAATGTCCTTGAATTTTAAGTCCCGATTGGCCCCACGCGCACGATGGAAATCACGGGCTTTGCTTTTTCCCTCGACAGATCTAAGTCTACAAAAAACTCCATCACCCAATCATTGTGATCTTCGGGATCGGTGAGCACCTGTTCAACTGTCCAGGCCACACCTTGATCATGCACACGAATAGAGGTGTGCGAGGGGTGGCGTGCTTGGGTATCGATGTTGATGCGACTGTGATCTGCAACATAAGTTGCCATCAATTCTTCAAGGTCTTTGGCGCTGTAGGCGTGTTTTTCTTCACCAGGAAGGGGCGTCACAAAGGTGAGGGCCGAAGCGAATTCCTGGAGTGCAAGAGCGCGCATAAATCGGAACACTTCGTTGCGCACAAAGACTGTAAAGGTTTTGCGGTCGCGGGTGATGTCGTGCGGAGGCTGGAGCAGAGTGGGCGCACTGGCCATTTCTTTCATGGCAGCGGCGGCTTTGGGATTGCGCATCATTTCCCATTCGTCGAGGAGACTCGAATCCACGTCTCGAATAATGGTTCCAAAATACACTTCAATGGCCTTGAGTTCATCGGTTTTCGAAAGGTCGGGCACCGTCTGTGCGAGCGCTTTATAAACATAGCTAAGGTAACGTAACAGAGCGCCTTCTGCCGGTTGAATATCGTAGGATCGAATGTATTCATCAAAGGTTTGAAAGGTTTCATACATTTCGCGGGCAACAGATTTAGGGCGGATGTTTTCTTGACCCACCCAAGGGTGTTTGGCGGTGAAGGCATTAAAAGTGTCGTAAATAAAATCCCGATTGGGTTTTGGATATTCGAGTTTTTCGAGTTCTGCCATGCGCTCTTCGTATTCGAGACCGTCCATTTTCATTTCGGCCATGCGCTGGTTTTTAAGTTGGGCAAGTTGCTTACGCAAAATAATATCAGGATTTTCAAGAATAGATTCGACGAGCGTGAGCACATCGAGGGCATAGTCGGGCGTTAAAGGATCGAGCAATTTAATGGTGTCGATAAGGTAAAGGGAAGAAGCCTGATTCAAAGAAAAGTCTTCTTGCAAATCGACGTTTACGCGCAGCGGAGATTTTCCGGGCACGCGTTCTTCGTTGGGAATGATTTCGATGATTTTTCGTTCAACCAAAGAGCGAAAAAGTTGAAAAGAAGTTTTTCGAAGCTTCTTTTTTGTCACTGCCGTTTCGTGGCAATCGCGAATGAGGGCCCGCATGGCTTCAACGCTTCCGCGTTCCCTGCTGAGCACATTGAGTAACATCCCGTGTGTGACCTGAAACCTTGAGGTCAGCTGTTCGGGTTGTGAAGTGGTGAGCCGCACAAAAGTGTCTTTGGTCCACGGCAAAAAACCGCGCTCGGGCGGCTTTCGCTTAACCATTTTTTTCATTTTTTTGGCGTCGCCAACGGCTTTTTGCTCCATCCGCAAATTTTCGACGATGTGTTCGGGGGCTTGGGCAACCACCGAGCCGAGGTCATCAAAACCCTTGCGGCCGGCGCGTCCACTGATCTGTTGAAAATCGCGCACGCTTAAAATGGTAAGTTTTTCGCCGTCGAATTTGCACAGTTTAGTAAACACCACAGTACGGATAGGAATGTTAACGCCCACTCCCAAGGTATCGGTACCGCAGATGACTTTTAATAGACCTTGTTGAGCGAGTTGTTCAACAAGAATGCGGTATTTAGGTAACAATCCGGCATGATGAAGACCAATGCCATGGCGCAGGAAGTTTTGAATATTTTTGCCATAGGGGCTGTCAAAACGGAAGCCTTCGAGGGCCGCCGCAATGGCCTTTTTCTCGTCCTTTGAACAGATGTCGACGCTTAAAAAATTCTGGGCTTCTTCTGTGCATTCAAGCTGAGTAAAGTGCACCAGATAAAGGGGAAACCTGCCCTTTTCGATGAGTTCAAGCACGGTCTCGCGCAGTGGGATTTCTTGGAAGTTAAAATCAAGGGGCACAGGGCGGTGTGATGATTTGACAACGAGAGTTTCGAGGCCCGTGAGCGCCGATAGTTTTTCTTCGAAAAAAGTGGTTTCTCCAAGCGTTGCCGACATCAACAGAAAGCGCGAATCCGTTAGAGTCAGAAGAGGAATTTGCCAGGCCACTCCCCGCTCGCGGTCGGAATAATAATGAAATTCATCCATGATGATGTCATCGATCCCGGCGCGATTTCCGTCGCGTAAGGCCATGTTAGAAAGAATTTCAGCGGTGCAGCAAAGAATGGGGGCGTCTGCATTCACCGAGGCATCGCCCGTTACCATACCCACATTGTCAGGGCCAAAATCACGGCACAAGGCCAGAAATTTTTCATTTACCAGGGCTTTGATGGGGCAAGTGTAAATCGAGCGCCTTCCCCAGGCTAAAGATTTCAGGTGCAACGCGGTTGCGACCAGAGATTTTCCAGACCCTGTAGGGGTGTTCAAAATCACGTTTTTGTTTTCAAAGAGGGCCAAAATAGCCTCTTCCTGGGCGGGGTAGAGGTCGAGGTTTTTGCTTGCGGCGTAGTCCATAAAGCAGTCGAGCACGAGGTCGTTGTTGAGCCAGTCCCGTGGCGGCAGTCTGCTGTGAATATATTGTTTTCTCATGGTTAGGTGCCGCCTCTCGTAAGTGGACAGGAACAAATCTCATGCTCGCTATACTCTATCGGTCTTCTCGCGCCAAGGATAAGCAAGCAGGACTGTCATCTGATGGGACTCGTTCTCAAGTGCTTTTCTTGCGGTAGACAGGCAATACAAGTTTTCGAAACGTGAGACTGCAAGGAATGAGATTTTTGAGTACCTTGAGGTGTTCTGTTTTTTCAATTGGTATAAAGGTGAAAAATGTCTTTAGAGCTTTCACAGAGCAGCCTAAAATATGCAATTCGTGCCTCTATCTTTGATCTTAAGGAAAATCCAGCAGGTGTCAGCTCTGGTGAAGAATCTTATCGGTACTTCGAAGATGGTCTGATGATCGTTTCCCAAGGCAAGATCGAGCGTATCGGTGACTATGCTGCGCTTTGGCCCCGTTTTGATAAAACGATTTCCATCATAGATTACCGTGGAAAACTGCTTGTTCCCGGATTTATTGATACACATATACACTTCCCCCAGACTCAGATTATCGGTTCTTACGGTGAACAACTCCTCACTTGGCTGCGCAATTATACTTTTCCGGAAGAGGGCAAATTTAAAGATCCCGAATATGCAAAAGTGATGGCCAAATTCTTTATCGAGGAACTCTTCAGAAACGGCAGCACAACGGCGATGGTTTTTGGCACTGTGCATCCTCATTCCATCGATATTTTATTTGAAGAAGCGCAAAAATATAATATGCGCTTGGTAGCTGGTAAAGTCATGATGGATAGAAATGCCCCTGAGTATCTTCTCGATACACCTCAGCAAAGCTATGATGATTCAGAAGCGCTAATCAATAAATGGCATGACACGGGTCGATTTAAATACGCGATAACACCGCGTTTCGCACCAACATCGAGCCACGAGCAACTTGAAATGATTGGGGCGCTGCATAAAAAATATCCGACAACGTATCTGCAGACTCACCTTTCAGAAAACAAAGATGAGATAACCTGGGTCAAAGAGCTCTTTCCGCTGCAAAAAAATTATTTGGATGTTTATCACTTTTACGAGATTGTAAATTCACGTTCCGTATTTGGGCATGGCATTTATCTCGAAGAAAGTGAATACAAGTTGCTGAGCGAAGCGGGCGCTACGATCGCTTTTTGCCCAAGTTCTAATTTATTTTTAGGGAGTGGACTTTTTAATTTAGCAAAAGCTGAAAGTCATGGGATAAATGTTTCGATCGCTTCCGATGTAGGGGCCGGAACAAGTTTTTCAATGTTAAAAACGCTCCACGAAGCTTATAAGGTGGCACTGCTCCAGGGGCGTAAACTCACTTTCATTGAATGCTTTTATATGGCGACTTTAGGCAATGCGCGTTGCCTACAATTAGATCATCTCATTGGTAATTTTGACACTGGAAAAGAGGCTGACTTCATGGTCTTAGACCTTGGAGTCACTCCCCTGCAAAAATTGCGGCAGTCGAGAGCGAAAACATTAGAAGAAAAACTCTTTGGACTTTTGATTCTAGGTGATGAAAGAAATATTTACGCAACTTACGTCGATGGCAAATTGGTTTATTCGAAGGGTGAGGATGGAACGGCTAAATTCCAGTCGTGATTATGATGGGCCTGCGATTCCAGTCATTACAAAAAATTTGAAACCATCAGCGATGGACATTTTTGAGGCAAATAATTGCCAAGGGAGCTGCCTTAAGCCAAGGCGTCATTTGTTTCGAGGGTCTTTTTGTTCATCTGGAAAAGCAAGAACGTCATATCATCTTCTGGATTCTTGGTTTTGATGTGCGCGGTGTATTCCCTCAAAACCAAGTTCGAGATGTTTTCGAGGCTAAATTCTGCATCTTGAATAAGTCGTCCGAGGGCTTTTTCACCAATCTGAATATCGTCGTCGTTGCAGTTTTCAACAAGGCCATCGGTGAACATAAAAATCATGTCGCCTGTTTCGAGGGTGAAATTTTTAAGTCCAAAACCCACGTCGGCCTTGGTGTAACCCAATCGATTTCCAGTTGCCATCAGGCGGGTGAGTTTTCTTTTTTCACTGGGATTTTCATGGGCGCGCATCACAAAAGGATGGTTGTGGCCTGCATTGATAAATATTCCCTCGCCCGTTTTCATATTAATGCGCACTCCACACATTGTCATCAAGCGTTTTCCAGAGCCCGAGTGATAAACGACATCGTTGAGTCCCATGAAAAATTTCTCAAGATTTAAAGATGCAGGATCATCCAGATTGAGCAACTGATCGCAAAATCCCTTCACCGTTGCGGTCACCATGGCTGAAGCCGTTCCGTGTCCTGTAACGTCCCAAATAAGCATCACAATGCTGTGATCATTGAGTGGATAAACGCCATACCAGTCTCCGCCACACTCGCTCGACGGACTAAAGCAGCCCTTAATGCCGAGTTCAGTGAGGATGTGTTCTTGAGGAATAAGGGCTTGCTGTACGATTTTTGTGGTTTCAATCTCTGACTGTAGGCGTAAGGTTCGCTCATGTTGTCTTAGAAACTGAATGTTATTTAATGCGCCTTCGATGGCCAATGAAAAAGTTTTAAGCATGCTAAAGCTTGCATGCTTTTTTTCGTTGTGATCGAGATGATGTGAATTCCCCATTTTAACAAATCCAAGCGTTCCCATACTCGATATTTTACCCGTGCTTTTCAGTGGGATCACGAAGTCTGACGCAAGGTAAGTCAGAAAATCATTTCTGGAAACCGTGAGCTTTTCGCCCTTTTCGTTCATGCAGTTGACGTTTTCGGATGTTTCATCAGTCACGACAAGGACAAAGAATTCTTTTCTGTTCCCATTTACCAGCGCATGAAGGCCCGTGTTGATATTTTTGAGTAAATCGTCGAGAGTAATTGAGATTGAAACGCCTCGATTGGCTTCTTCGAGTGCTTTGAGGTTTTGAATATAGCTCTTCAGATCTTCAATAGACGCTTTGATTTTGTTGCCCATCTCGTAAAAAGTTTTCAAAAGGTTGTCAATTTCTGCATACTTTGAGCCCGTTTGTTTTTGATCGTATTCCCCTTGCTGATATTGCAAGGCAACCTTTTGAGCTGCAAGAATTTCCTTAGAAAGCAATTTTGAAAAATAAGACCCCATAGCAACCGTTCCCGTAAGGAATAAAAGTGCGAGAGCGATTGATTTTACAGTGGCAGAGTTCACATTTTTAAGTGCTGCGCTTTTCGGCTGTGAGATCTGGAAGTGCATTTAAGTTTCGCCAAAACTCACTGTGTCAGCCTTTACAATGAGTGAGCTGAGTTGTTCTGTTGGAATATTTTTTTCAAAGGATATGGTATAGGGATTTTCAATTTGTTTTGAAATAAACTTGTAAATGCTATCCATAGCGATGTAAGTCAGTACAAATGCCTTCGATTTATCACTCTTATCGCGGCCCCCCTGGCGGGTCGCCAGAATGAGTAATTTGCCTGACTCCCCTTTGGTTTCTTTTTCAAAGCCTTCAATCCCTTTGAAATCGATGAGGGCGTAAGAAATTCCCTCGGTCACATTTTTCACGCCCTCCCTGAGAGATTCAAAGGTTTTTGGGATCTTGTTTAAGGCGCTTTTGCAGGTTTCCTCTGGAAACGAAACAACGCAATCGAGGCTATCGGTGACTAGAGAATTTCCCAAAACGAGAGGATTGCGTTTTGCGAGTTTTCGAAATTTACCTACAACTGACGGGCTAAACATGGTGTTTTCTATGACAACCGCAATTGCGCCGTCGCTTGCAAGGCCATTTGCTTCGGTTTCCAAGGCAAGTTTGATGCCTTTTGCTTCCGCTTTCATGAGGGTATTTAAAATATTGATTGAAAAATTTGTATTTTCGGTCATGTGGCTGCGCATTTCAAAGATGAGCGGCACCACGACAAAGAGAAAGGGGAGAAAAGTGAGCAGGAGAACTCCCACAAGTAGGATGGAAGCAAAACGAGTTTTCAAGAAGAACTCCTTTTCAGATCTCAACAACAGTTCAGCTAAAAGCTTTCGGCTGTCCAAGGCCCTGCAAGGTCTTCGGCTCATTGTGCCAAGAGATGAGGCCTCAATGCTCATTCGTCACCTTACTGTCAAGAATTTTCTGCAGGCCCTGTCTCTTGGTCTGTATGTCTCTTAAGATCCTGTTGTGAAATGCAGTTTTTCTCGTGGAATGACTGTTTCTTTAAAAATTTACAACCCTATGGCGGAATCCGATGAACAGAAATCGATCTAGAAATTTTCTCTCAGCCCTTGTCATTTCTTCGAGCCTTTCCTTAGTCTCATTCTCAGCTGAAGCCCGCAGTTTGGATGAAATTAAAGCCACAAAGGTCCTTAAACTAGGATTGCGTGAACGAAGTCTTGTCTACAAAAAAGATTCGAAACAATCAAAGGAGCTTCATCACAGAATAGGCGAGAAATTTGGAAAGTGGCTCGGCACAAAATTGGGAACGGAGCTTAAGGTTGAGTTGGTGATCGCTCCAAACATCGAAACCATTTGGCAAGATGCGGATGCAAAAGTTCACCAAGGAAAATCCTATCACCCTCCATATTTAGATACGGTTGATATGGTGGCAGACGTTTTGGGCAAAAATGAATGGCGTGACAAGCTCGCGGAAGCAGTACCTTATTTGCCGGCTGTTTATTCGCTTATTTGTAACTTTCCCGCAAGTAAATTGACAATTGACCAACTCAAAAAAGACCAAGTTACTATCGTAACAGAAAAAGACAGTACTTATCATACGTCCATTAAAAAGACGAGCTTCCCCGAATCTCTTATTACGTATGCGCTTGTAAAGAATTTTCAGAAGACAATAAAGGAAACTAAGAAAAAATCTTGTTACCTTGTGTATTCCGATACTGCATTGTCTGAGTCTAAAATGCCTGGGCTTCATTATGGCGGAACTCCGCTTAAGGATATTCTAAGCCTTTCGTGGTGGACCTCAAAAAAGACTGCCGATACCAATGCGGCTGCTAAAGAATTCTGGAAGGCCTACCAACAAACCGAAGATTGGAAGGCAGACTTCAAAGAAGCCTATGGCTCTAGTTACGAAGATTACCTTGCATTAGTAAGCGATATTTAAAGAGTCATGATGCGCATTTTACTCTCCTGGTGAATCAATCCATACAGTGCGGTCTTAAAAATCCAGAAGTGGCGTTGCGCCCGGTACGACCTGAAGGTTCAGAAGGCATGGATCCCTTTATGCTTGAAAACGCGGATTTGATCGATAAACTCTCGAAATGACGTTTTGTCTCATCCAAATCATCGAAGCGCAGGCAATCTGACTTAATGAACGTGCCATTTGAAGGGCTGTCATGGAAAATACCGCAAAGAAACTCGATACGATTGACGATCTCCTTGCACTTCCGGAAGAGGTGCGAGCGGATTTGATTGGCGAGCTCATTGAGCAAAGGGCTCTGCCCTCGGCTGAGCATGAGAGATCGATAGATGCTCTTGTGTCGAGACTTTATCTGGAATTCAACAGACCGAAGCGTCCATCTGGCACTGGGGGGTGGTGGATACTCACGAGCACGCTCATCAGGTTTGCGGAGGGAAAAGCACTCTGTCCCGATCTGGCGGGTTGGCGGCGGGAGCGCGTTTCACAAAAGCCCACAGGATTTCCCGTGACAGTTCTGCCTGATTGGGTGTGTGAAGTTTCACTTTCGACCCGCAAAAAAGACTCAATTCAAGTTCCAAGGCTTCTCCACGAAAACGCAGTTCAGTGGTACTGGCGACTTGATTTGGAAGACGAGATTCTCTTTGTCTACGAATATTCCAACAAAGGATATGTTCAGCGGATGTGCCTTTCTCGCGAGGATGGAAAGGTTCGGATTCCGCCATTTGATGCAGTCGAACTGTCCATGCCAGTGCTTTTTGGTGATGATCCTGAAGATGATGACTGACGCTCTTTCCTTGTGAGAAAGGATTTTTTATCGAGAATAGAAGCTGAAGTGCAAGAAGCACTCTGAAAACTTGCTGAAGTTGAAATCTCGAATGATCCCTATGATTGGGAGGAGGCATGGGCATCAGTATCTGCCTCAGACATGGGAAAGTCTCTCAAGAAGACTTAAAATAAAAAATTACTTGCCATGATCCATCAATTTTCCGAGACGCAATTCAACTTTATATTTGTCTAAAAGTGGAATAACCAGCCCTCTCCTCCCAAAAATGTCTTTTCGATTTCACTTGCGAGATCGTTCAACCAGCTGTAGGCCCCGGAAGAGAATGAGCTCAAAGCAAAGTGATATCTGTAAATGCAGGTGTTCATTGTGAACCAAGAGGAAAGACATGCTTGTAGCGGATAATTCACTTTAAGAACGATCAGAGATGCAGAGCTTGGCTTTGTTTTTGAGAAGATGAACGAAGTCGGAATTCAAGGGGATTTCAACAACCGATATCTGTACGGTGAGCCGACATTTAGGAAAGAATATGGAGACACAGGATTTTGGTGTGATAGCTATGGCTGGTTGATGATTTCAAATTTAGAAAACCAGCCATGGGGGCAGGTGGGATTTAAGCTCATCCAGCCGCAAATCATCTCATTGCATTACTTTTTATATTCGAAAGAGTTTTGGGGAAAAGGGATTGCAACAGCGGCTTTGATGGAGCTTATAAAATACTTTTGGGAGACACGACCTCTTCAAAGAATGCAAATTACTGTCCATGTTGATAATCTTGCTTCGAGGCGCGTCGCTGAAAAATGTGGTTTTATTTTTGAAGGAGTCCAAAGAGGCTCATTTTACTCAAATGGGAGTTGGGCTGATCTTGCAGTCTATTCACTTTTAAGAAGTGACAGATCCTTTGCTGTTCGTGCATGATGTTGATAATCGAACTTTTTCAAGAAGGGTTGGGAGATGTTACGTTATCAACCGCTCGTTGTCCTTTTGTTTTTGCTATTTGCACTGTTGAACTCTTGCCAAAAGAAGCAGCCTGCGGGGCAATCAGGAGTACGGGCATCCGAAAGTCGCCATTGCAATGATGTCTTTATGCCCAGGCTTCCCTTTGTACGCTCTCCCATGCATAAAAGTGTGGCTTTTCACTACACAGACGACGAGGAGGCCTTTCGCAAACCTGCTGCTTACATTGCACGCAAACTTGAAAGAGCTCGCTCAGGAAATGAGAAGATGAAAAGTCCAGGTGACATGTCTGTGGATGCCATTGCAGGGTACGGACTTTATTGGAGTGGTGATCCCGTTTCAGCGAGAACTTATGGTGATTTTCTGATTATTGCACCGCTTCGCTCAAACTCCCTATGCAAAATCTGACTATGTCTCCAGTGAAGATCCAAAGTATGGCTTCGAATATACGAAGAGTCGGTTCTCGGGAATTGTCTATAAATGGAGTGCCAATCCGATAAAATATATATCACAATATGCAATGGTCGCACGAGATGAGGAGCTTTTCATAATGGATGAAATAAAAGCGCTTGATCTGCGTAATAAAGGGAGATTTTTTTATCAAAACAAACCAATTTCTCAAGGGAATAATCTAAGTCTTGAAGAAATAATATCCGAATATTCTAATCAGTTTTCGTTTTTCCAGTCTTTGGAGTATGAGCGTCGAATGATTTTGGAAAAGGATGAAAAAAGGCTCACTGACGAAGGGGTCATCGCGGCAATTCATACAGAGCTTCGCGCCAAAATTCCATCCCTTGAAAACGCAATGGCGGAAATGGCTGTAGATCCAATATTAAGCGTAGAATTTCGTAAGCTTTGTGAGACAACGCCCGACTGTCTTGCTCTCATTTCGAGTATTATTAATGGTACAACGAAGCAACTTCTAACAAAATTCCAAGAGTCTCAACTCGTGCTCAAAAAGCTTGGGTATTTAAATCATAATGACAATTTTTCACCAACGATGAACAGAGATGAGCATTACCCAGAATTGCGCAAGAGAATTATTCAAAAGTGGCGTTCGCAACCCGAAGCAGAAAAGAGAGCTCTAGAATTTAAAGACATCGAAAAGCAGCTGCGTCAAAAAGTTGAGGCAAGTATTATGGATCGGTGGAAATAGAAATCTTAAAGGGCAAATCGAACAGGTCTACCTATAAGTGTAATATGGTAACACTAGGCTCAGTGAATTCAGCCTGTTGGGGTGCGCCTGGGGCGAATTTTGAGCCAGAGCCTGCCTGTAGTCTTCAAGAATCTTCGGAATTCATGCTGGGCTTAGGGGAAGGGCCTCAGGCCCCTGCAATGTGTCGCTGGCGTGATGAATAAATATTCTGTTCGTTTAAAAACTTTTGCCCTGAATGAGATGAGAGCTTTAAGTTAACAAAAGAAGTCGCACTTTTAGTTAAAAATTCATAAATTTTACCAATTGACAGTATTTATAGTCATATGTACCTACCGATACACAAACGCTTAAGCCTCAGTTTTATGCGTTTCGTATCTATATTTTCATTTTCTTAGATTGGACAACGTCATGAAATTCTCAAGTTTTTTATTAGGATTGGCTTCCACTGTCTTATTTTTAGGATGTGATTCTTCAGTCAATCAAAGCGGGTCAGAAGTGAAAGCAAATCCATCCTTGAGGTATTTTAATGATTGTACAGTTCCGAACCTGGGATTGACGATTTCAATCATGGACTTTGACTATCGATCGATGACCAATAGACTTCAAATTGACCTTGGATGTGTCTTTAATGGAAAAGATTGTATGGCAAAGGAATTTGGGCCAAACAAATTTAATATTTCGTATGTGAACAAAAATGATGGAAAAGGAACTATTGCTATTGTAGAGCTTGACAAGCAATTTGTCGACGATCAATATATGTTACGGATCACTGGCAACGCGATTAGAGGTGGTAAAAAATATCCCATTAATTGCACATCAGGTCGCGGTTAATCTCTAGATATCGCAATAATAACGCAATAAAAAGTTGCCGTTTTGAAAAGTATCTCTACACAAAAATATTTCCCATTATTTACAATCTTCATTCTGAGCCACACGCCCACGGCCCTTCTGATCTTCAGCCTGCTTTGGAGCGCCTGGGGCAGGTTTTGTTCCGGGGCCGGTCTGTTGCTTAGTAGAATCCTTGGATTCTTCGATGGGTTTGGGAAGGGGTCTTAAAACGGCACCGCCCGATGTGTCTTTGTCGTTGGTGCTGGTGAGGGGCGAAACGGGTAAAAATCCGTTGACGCTGATAAGTGAGCCACTGTCTCCAGGTTCAAAAAAGACATCGAGATCGATAAGAGACGCAAAATAAATAATGCCATAATCGCGCACAAACAGATTTAAAGTGTTGCCACCTGCGATTGCAGAAAAAGGCATGGAAAGGTATTGAAGGTCGGCTCTTTTAGGCTCACCGGGTTTGCTGGCAAGGTTGACTTTGGTCAGATCATAGTTGCTGTGGATATAGAGTTGAAGATTTTTTTCGGTGCCAAAGGCTTTCATGAGGGATTCCCAAATTTCCACTCTTTTGGCCATGAGGTCGTCAAAAACTTTTTCTTTATTGCGTGTAAAGATGCTGGGAGACGCAGACTCTGCAGTCGAGGCCTGCATTTCTGTCAAGATATTTTTTCCTGCAGGAAGTCCGTATTTGATGATGATTTTTTGAATTTCTTCGCGGCTTTCGCAGAAGTTTGGAACGGGGCTGTTGCTGGGGCATTGGGCTAATTTTTCGAGGAGTCGTGCAAGCAAAACTTCGCGCTCTGCGCTTGTTAATTCGAGGTGAACTTCTTTCCATTTTGTCAGAATGGTTTTGATATTTTCACCGATATTTTGCTCAAATTTTTTCTTTTCCTCAAAGTAACGGTCTGCAACTTCGACGAGCAGGCGTTTATCTGTTTCATTAATTCCTTGCAGCGAAATACTGGCATCATAAACAGAGATGTCTTCAAAAATCGAACAAACCTTTTGCCAATGCCTTAAGCCTGCTTCCGTAGGTCGGTTGGTGCTGCAAAGCGGTCTGCCAAAGGCAATGGTTTCGTCAAATGCGTCTTTGCCACGGCCAAAACCATACTTGTATGAAATGGGCGAAAAACTCCCAAAAACGTGTTCTCGCACTGGCTGATCTATTTTACCAACGGCTTCTTTTTTGGCGAGATTAAAACGCGTGTAAACTTCCAGTTCGATGGGAACTGTAACGTAACCTTGATTTGCAAAAACGTGCGCCAGAAAGGTGTCGGTAAAGGGAGGTTTGATGCAGTGACGAGCGGTCCAGATGCGCAATTTAAGAGCGTCCGCTTTTTTTTCTTCAAACTCAAAAAAAACCGTGCACGACTTTGAGTCTTGAGGTTGATTCGACATGGTCGAAGTTTCGGCGGCACTCGCTTTGGTGCCTTTGATTTCTAAAAATCCGCCGTAGCTCTTTTCTCCTTTTTCCAAGAGAGTTCGTCCCCCTTTTTCGGTGGGAACAAGGCTCGACGTCTGGGCGCAATTGTCAGAAGAGATGCGCTTTTGACATGAAATGAAAAGAAAAAAACTGGATGCAATAAATATCACTGATTTCATAATTATTCTTTCCAAAAGCCGACACCGCACAGGTTTCGCTTCTTGCTGTGCCTCTTCATCGGTCGTCAACTCCAGAAATCCACCGGCAGTATTTTCACTTCAATGTGGGCCTGACATGTCGATACCTCCACGGTTGCGGAAAGTGCGTCCAAGCGGGGAGTTTAAGGTGGAAAAGCGTCAAATTCTGAGTGCCCTTTGCATGTGGGGATGGGTTTGCGGATGTCAGGTCGAATCGGGCGCGATTCCGGGGTCAAAAAAATCTTCGACGCAAGGTGAAGAAAAAGACAAGCGGCCTCCCAATGCCAATCAAATACCCAAAGGCTCAGGCGATGGGCGTGAAAATGGCACTCCGCAGAATGTGGGAAATGGAGGTGTGCAGTTAAACCGTCTTTTGCTTGCAGAAGAGGTTAAAGGAGCAAACTGCAAAGACAGTGGCGTGAAACTCGCCGTCCTTCCCCTGCAAGGGGGCGATGACAAAGGGAACATCCTTTTTGCATGTCGCGATTTTTCGAAAGTCACAGAAGATGATCCTGCTTTGCCCAGGCCTGAGGTTTTAAAGCAACGTACTTGGAAGGAATGGTGTGCGCCGGGAGGCTCTGTAGGCGAAGCAAAGCCGCTTATCGATGCGCTTGTTGTGCTTTCGGCAGCTGGGACCTGCGAAGCGGCAGAGAAGGCTTTGCAAGAGCGCACCACCTTTGAGCTTCCCTCCAAAGGCATTGTCGATCTGACCCCGCTTGCGCTCTTTAAGAATGCGCGTACTCTCGTCCTCGATCAAAATGGAATCAGAGATGTCAGCCCCCTGGGCGCACTTGTGGAATTAGAGTCAGTTTCCCTTCTCGCAAACAAAGTGCGGGACTTGACTCCGCTCGCGGCACTCTCGAAACTCATTCGACTGGATGTTCGCAGAAATAAAATCGAAAGTGCTTGGCCGCTTCGTAATGCTTCGCAATTACGATTTCTTTATCTTTCCGAGAATCCGCTTGAGATTACGGATTTTAAGGTAAAGTAACACAGCGGTTCTCTTTGCGGAGACAAAACTTGCTGGAGTATGTTTAGGTGCTGGATCAGTCAAAAAAATTCCCTCTACTTATCGTTGTTCGCCACGGTCAAACCGATTTTAATTTACAAAAACGCTTTCAGGGTCACTTGCCCGTTTCACTCAACGAAACAGGTCAAATGCAGGCTGCGCGCTCGGGGGCCTTGCTGGGGAATGTGGTGGGGCCGCTCATCGAATACGGTGCGGTGCTTGGAAACATCCTCACATCTGATCTGTTGCGTGCCGTCGAAACCGCCGAAATTTTATCCAGCGTCGTTCGCAAACAAAGCGACCTCGATCTCAATTTTGTAACCGATCCGAACCTTCGCGAATACCACAATGGTGAACTGGCAGGGATGACTCTTAAAGAACACGAAGAGCTGAGATCGGGAGTGTTTCAAGAGTATCTTGATGAGTTTGACAGGGAACCCGACGAGGCCCGTTTTCCGGGGAAGGGCAGTGAATCTAAAAACATGGTGGCAAGCAGAGTTCTGCCTTTGTTAAACGACATCCTCCTTAAAAATGAGCCCAAAATTCATTCTCTTCCCGAGTATGGTGCGGAAAATTGGAAGCAGGCTGTTGAACGCAATCCCTTTTCCTCTGCAGTTTCTCATTTTCGAATAGAGAATGTCGAAGTTCATGTCTGGTGCACTCATGGCGGGATTCTTGAAACTCTTTTTGAACTTTTGAATGCAGACCGCCGGGGAAATCACTCCTACATTCGCAACGGCGACTTGGTTTTATTGGCCCCCCTGTTGCGTTACCCTTTGTTACCTGAAGGGCATGCAAAGGGAAAAGGAAGTGAATACCCCTTTCCAGGAACTCTCTTTCCGGGAGCATTTTCGAGGCGGCATGGGTGCGATATCGCCTGGAGAATAGTGCGACATTATCAGGTGACTTGAGTCGTTTTTCAAAGGCTTTTACAATTCATTCGGAGTGATTTTTAGATGAAGCCAACCAGACGGCCGGGTGCATTGTTACGTTCTGACGGATGTGAATTCCTCGTTTGGGCTCCCCATGCGCAAAAAGTGGAGGCCTTAAACCTGAGTGGGACGGGAGTTTCGTTTCCACTCACGCCGATCGAGAGTGGCTATTTTTTAGGACGCTCGGCGAAGTTCCGTGCGGGGGACACCTATTTTCTCAGGCTCGATGGGCACGAACTTATACCCGATCCGGCTTCCGTCTTTCAGCCGGAAGGAATTTCAGGTCCCTCAGAGATTCAGGGGGAAAACTTTGCGTGGGAAGATGCGCACTGGAAAAATCTCCCTCTGCGCGACTTTATTTTCTCAGAAATTCATGTGGGAACTTACACGGCTGAAGGTACATTTGAAGCGATTTTGCCACACCTCGATGAGCTTGTTGAATTGGGTATCACGGCGCTTCAGCTCATGCCGGTGGCGCAGTTTGAGGGAACTCACAGCTGGGGATTTGAGGGCGTGTTTCCTTATGCTGTCCAGGATTCTTATGGGGGCCCCTTGGGGCTTAAAAAGCTGGTTAATGAGTGTCACAAGCGGGGGCTGGCTGTGACTCTTGATGTTGTTTACAGTCATCTGGGAACGCAAGGGTGTGTGCTCCCAAAATTTGGACCTTACTTATCCACTCAGAATCAAACTTCCTCTGGAAAGAATCTAAATTTTTGCGACAACGAGAGCGATGCAGTCAGACATTTCTTTCTGCAAAATGCCCTTTACTTTTGCCGAAATTTTCACCTTGATGGCTTAAGAATTTCATTTGATCATTCTATTTACGACAGCAGTGTTTTGCCGTTTCTCGAAGAACTAGCGGGGGCCCTCGAAGAAGAATCCTACTTTCAAGAACGAAAAATATACCTCTTTGCCGGAGGAGAAAACAATGATCCTCGTCTTGTCTGGCGCAAGGAATCAGGGGGATGGGGATTTGGGGCGCAAGGCAGTGTCGATTTTCAACGCTGTATGCAAACGCTCCTCACCGGAAAATGTGAAGCGGGTTTAGAGGACTACAAAGACCCTGCGCTGTTACTTTGTTGCCTCAAAGAAGGCTACGCCTATCAGGGGCAATATTCTGCGTCTCACCGGCGTTCTTGGGGCAGGCCTCCCCAAAGTGCCAAGGATGAGCAATTTATTGTGTTCACCGAAAATCACAGCAGTTTGAGAAACCGTCCACAGGGCGATCGGCAAAGCGTCCGCATCGATGCTGAAAAGCTCAAAGTCGCATCGGCACTCACCCTGTTGAGCGCTCAAACTCCTTTGCTTTTTATGGGTGACGAATATGGAGAGCGCGCGGCTTTTCTGCCCTTCTCGAACCAGAACGAAGAAGCCTTTCTCCATTCAAAACTAAACCATGCGCTCAAACACATCGGCACACACCATTTGATTTGGAATCTTCATCAGCTCCTCTTGCAACTGCGCAAAAAGCTCATTGCGGGTGGGGTGCTGTCGCAGGATTTTCTCGACATCACAGCAAGGGAACGCAGCGATCTTTTTACAATGTGTTACGACAATGGGGAAGGCTCTGCTGTGCTTTTTGTGAACTTCACCGAAGAAAAACGCAGACTCCTGCAACCTCCAACAAAAGCTGATATGTCGTTTGCATTGAGCACTTCGAGTACAGAGTGGGGCGGTTTCTCGCTCATTCATTACCAAAAAGCTCTCTTGTCGGGTGAGCACGGCTTGCTCTTGTTGGAGCCAAACTCGGCGGTGTTTTACTCAAGCTTTATTTAATGGGGTCTCACATGGACACTCGCCTCTTTGACCTTCGCCGCGAATATGCGACGCGCTCCCTTTCCGAAAACGATGTCTTAAGCGATCCCTTGGCACAGTTTCGCATATGGTTTGATGAAGCTTTGGCCGTTCAGGTGAAGGATGCCAATGCCATGAGTTTGGCAACGGTCGATGCGCACGGACGTCCCACGGCGCGCATCGTTTTGCTGAAAGGGTTCGACGAAAACGGATTTGTTTTTTATTCGAATTATTTAAGTCGCAAAGGTGTGGAGCTTAAAGCTAATCCCCATGCCTGTCTGTTGTTTTATTGGGCTGAACTCGAACGTCAAGTACGCATTGAAGGCGACGTTGAACTGGGCAATGATGCAGATTCCGATGTTTACTTTGCTTCGAGGCCACGGGCGAGTCAGCTTGGAGCTTTGGCTTCACAACAGAGCTGTGTGCTGAAGTCGCGCCAAGAACTCGAAGAAAAAATGGCGGCCTTGAGTGCGCAATATCAGGAAAAAGAAATCCCCAGACCCCCGCAATGGGGAGGTCTGAGGCTCAAGCCACGCCTGCTTGAATTTTGGCAGGGGCGACCTTCAAGGCTTCACGATCGCATCGTATATGAACGAGAAAGCCTTGCTCCAGAAGCACTTTGGACGCAAAAAAGGCTTGCGCCCTGAGGGTACGTGTTACCTAATGATTTCAATAGGTGTGCCAACTGTAACCTGTGTAGAAAGCCATAAGATGTTGTCGTTATGGTTACGCACACAGCCCGCGCTTAAATAGCGTTGTGACGCAGTTGTGCCTTCAGCAATAAGTGCAGGTTGGTTGGTACCATGAAGACCAAACATCGTTGCAGGAAGTGAATTGCGGCTGTCATTAAACCAGAGTGCATATGCGCCCAATGGATTGTCTTTATTGATAGGGTTGCTTGCAGAAATCGGCTTGTTGGGGTTGCAGTTTCCAACATTCTTGTCACCGGCAGCTCCAAAATAAGGAGGGCAGGGATCTTTAATAGTAACGCGGAAATTTCCAGTGGGTGTGGTTTTGCCTGGGCGTGCAGATGCCACATTCCATTCACGAACCAATGTCCCACCTTTGAAGAACTTTAGGCGATTTGTCGTAAGGTTAACTACGATTTTAGCCGCTCCACTTGTTCCACCGCTTGTGCCTGCGGCGCAAAGGAATTGCTGCGCAATCCAGCCTCTGCTGTCGCCACGCTCAACCATTTTAACTTCTTTAAAGGTGTGTCCCATGCCGTTTGCAGTTGCGCCCGTTACGGCAACTTTCTCGTTTAATTTTGCTGTAAAGAGAATGGTGCCGAGTCCCGCATTTCGAACATTGACGTCGCTTGCGCATACGGTGTGGGTGGCGGCAGTGACTGCTTGAGTTTCAGAAACGTTGTCGGAGGTATTTTGTTGTTGGCCGCAAGCGCTGGCAACAATCAAGAGGCCAAGGGAGAGCAATTTGCCGAAATTTTTCATGAGAAAAGCTCCTAAGTGTGTAGGAATGGGGCTCTACAACAGTGCGGAAATCCCATTCACTTTTTTGGAGTACGCCAAAAATGGTTTTAGGACAAGGAAAAAGTTGGACCTTGCCGTTCATTTTTAATTCCTACCGAATTATGAATGTAACATTCTGCAATTCACAAGGTTTCGCCCCAGGGGGTAACTAAGATTTGAAGACCGCGGGTCTTCGAAAGAGGACCCGACTCTGCTATTTCAGCGAGCCAAACCAATTCGATGCAAAATGCTCGCGCAGCTGTGGAAAATAGGTGGCAATAGAAAGCGTGAAAGCTCTAAATCCCTTCACATCAAAATCGGGGTTTTGGTCCCATTTTCAAGAAAAAGGCGCAGGGTGGCTTTGCGTGGTTTTCTCCAAAAAAACGGAGTGGTTCCCACAAGGCGCTTGCCCTCTGCATCGGCAAATACTTTTACGCCCCGTTTTTCAGAATCAACTGAAACAATTTGCTTGGTGCCACCCATGGTTGCGCAGGATGTAAAAGCAAAAAAAAAGCGCACAAAAGGCTTAAGCGCACCTTTTTAAGTTTAAGATGATGCGCCCAGGCATCGCTGCAAAAGAGAAGGACTGCAAGCCAAATGAGTGAAAAAGCCATGGCGTGGGTTTGGGTAAACTCTTCCCCGTATAAGTAAACAGCAAGAAAGAGTTGGATGGTGGGGGCAAGGAACTGACAAAACCCCAGTGTTGTGAGGGTGAGCCTTTTGGCAGCGGCCGAAAAAAACAATAAGGGAGTTCCTGTGGCGAAGCCGCTGATGGTGATGGCCCACCAAGTCGAAGCAGGTTTGCCTATAAATCCGCTGGTACCCGTGACTTGCAAATAAAAAAGATAAAGTAACGAAGGCGCAAAAAGAAACAGGGTTTCGACATTGGATCCAAGTAAGGAATCAGCAGGAGCTTTTTTGCGTGCCACGCCATAAAATCCAAAACTAAAGGCCACGGCCAAAGCGATCCAGGGAACCTGTCCAAAGCGAAAGGTCATGACGGCCACGCCCGCAGCGGCAAGCAAAACGGAGACCCACTGAAACATACGCAGGCGTTCCTTTAAAAAAACGACGCCAAGCACAAAACTTAACAGGGGGTTGATATAATATCCAAGGCTCGTTTGAATGATTTGATTGCTATTGATAGCATAAATATAGATGAGCCAGTTTGAAGCAATGAGTAAAGACGATAATAAATAGATTCCAAGTGCCTTGCGTGAAGTCAAAACCTTGTGCAGTTCCTGCATGCGCCCCTGAAAGACAACAATTAAAAAATAGAAAATCATCGTCCATACGGTGCGCTGAGCCACAAGTTCTAGCGGGGGAATTTCTTTAAAAATCTTCCAATAAAAGGGAAAAAAGCCCCACGTTAAATAGGCTCCGAGGGCAAAAAACGTTCCTTTAAGAGCTTCGGAACGTTTGCTATCGGGAGTCATGATGCCTCCTCAGGCTTCGCGCCACTGGCGTAGGGGGGCCGATGTATCAAAAATTTCGGGCATTTCTTTAAGAATTTCCGGCAAAAACCAGTTTTCAGCAACCTGGGTACCCGGAGTTCCGCCCACGCCCAAGCGTGCGCAAATTCTGTTCCCCAGCTTTTCGCACTGAGATCTGTAAGTGGTGTACTTGCCGCCATAGATTGAAATCAAGTTGGGCAGCGCTTCGTCGATAACGGTTTCACGGGAAAGCGCTGAAATATTTGAATCAATGCTCTTCATATAGAAAGGAGATTCAAAGGGTTTTTCGATCCAGGATGCCTGTACCGATTGATGGGGAGCCTTTTGGTGTTTTTGCTTGACGGGCATGGTGCGCACGCCGCAGAAAAATTCATCCACATTTTTTTCGGCATCGACGAGGTCTAAATTCCGGGCTGCGGCTTGCATCAGATAATCTTTATCGGCTTGGGGCGCAAAGACTTTGCCCGGATCGCCTTCCAGGATGGACTCCGTTGTTCCAAACAGCCAGCGGTTGTTCCAGGGGATAAAAAATGCAACGCGGCCATCATCGTTTTGCAACAATGTCGCGGCTGATTTTTCGGGCGTTCCCCCAGCAACGGCCTCGGGCTTAAAAACGAGATGCGAGCCGATGTTTAACAGGCAAGGCACATTAGGCACAATGCCCCAACGTAACAAGTTTGAGTTACACCAAGCTCCGGCTGCATTGACAATCACCTTGGTGGTGACTTCAGAACGCCTTCCCGCTTGATTTAAGGTCACACGGTAACCACCTTTCGAAAGGGGTTCGATTTTTTCGGCAGTGGTATTTTCCGCATAGGTTCCGCCCAGTCTTTTTGAAGCTTCCGCCGCAATTCTCACAATCACATCATCGAGCATTTGTGCATCGTAATACAGAAATCCCTTGAGCATATCTTTATCGATGCGTTCTTTACTCAGGTAAGGTGCAGCTTGATACATCTGTTCGAGAGTGAGGCTTCGCGCCGAGGGCAGACCTGTGTCTCCGCCCAGCATGTCGTATAAAAAAAGCCCCATACGAACCATCCAAGCGGGCCTTGGATCACTTTTGAAATTGGGGATCACAATGGGAAGAGGTCTTACAATACCTTGCAAAAGTCGTAACAAAAGCGTGCGCTCTTGAATCGCTTCCCGCACAAGAGCCCACTGTTCAAAGTGTTCAAGGTAACGCAAGCCCCCATGGGCAAGCTTGGTGCTTCGGCTCGAAGTTCCCGATGCCAAAGCGTGCTGCTCAACGAGATGAACGCCCTTGACGTGCCTTGCGGTCAGGTCGTGCAAAAGCCCTACGCCGTGAATCCCACCACCCACAATAAGTATTTCGCAATCCATTCTATTTTATCCCAAAAGAGTTGCTGATGATCGACGTAATTCGTATGCGGTTTCTGCAAGAACGCGTGCAGCCCGTTGCGCATCTTCGGTGGTATTGGGCAATCCCAAGGAAACGCGAAAGCTTGCAAGGGCATCGTCGAGTTCCACGCCCATGCCCACAAGGACATGACTTGCCGTTGCCTGCAGTGTTTTGCAGGCACTTCCAACGCTCACGCAGATGATTTTAGCCTGCTCGATAAGCTTCATCGCATTGGCTCCTGGAATACACACCATCAAAATTCCCGGTGCACGCGTTGCGGTGGAGCCGTAGATGCGCGCATCAATGAGGCGCAAGAGTTCTTTTCGAAAGGTTTCTTCCAGGTTTAAAATATGGCTGTTTCGTGCCTCTCGTTCTTCAACTTGCAAGCGTGCCGCAGTGACAAAGCCTACGATGGCTGGAAGATTTGGAGTCGAAGAGCGCAGTCCGGCTTCGTGGCCGCCTCCCGTCAATTGAGGTTCGAGGCGAATGCGGGGTTTGCGTCTGCGCATTAAAAGAGCTGCAGCCCCTTTGGGCCCATAGATTTTTGCTGAAGAGATCACCGCAGTGTCAAAATCCAGATTGCTTGCATGAAATTTTCCGCGTGCAAAACCTTGGACGGCATCCACATGGACAAGTGCGCCTTTTTCGTGGGCGATGCGAATGACCTCAGGCAAATTCAGTTGGTAAATCCCTGTTTCGTTATTGACGTCCATGACGCACACGCACAGGGTTTTTTCATCGATAAGCTGTTTTGCAGCATCCAGATCGATTTGCCCCTCGGAATCAACGGGGAGCTCAACGGCTTGAATGCCTAACGCTTGTCCGAAGCTCTGTTCAAGTGCCTGCGCGGTTGAAACGATGCTTGAATGTTCCGTGGCAGAGTAAAGGATTTTGAAGCGTCCTTTGCGCAGTGGATTTTCGACTAAACCTCGAAGCACCATATTGTTACTTTCGGTCGCTGAGGCTGTGAAAATCACTTCTTCAAAAGAGAGTCCAAGCAGTTCCGCCAAGGCGGCGCGTGCTTGGGAGAGCCCGTGCTCGGCCAAGTCACCCATGGGGTGAATGCGTGCCGCAGGGTTTCCAAAATAGGAAAGCATCCAAGGTTTCATGGCCTCAAAGACTCCCAAGTGCAGGGGAGTGCTTGCGGCATAATCGAGATAAATTGTTCCCGTGGGGATTCGAACGCCGCCAAACGAAAGTTCAGGGACGCGGTGCCCCGACAGCGCAGTGAGGCATTGAGGAATCTGAAACTGTGCAGAAAAGGGGTGACTGTTACTGTTAGCCATTGCCGCTCCCAAATCGTGAATGGCAAGTAACTGTTCGTTACTAACCTGCTTAAATATCATTATCTCTAAATAGAAACCTAACGCTTTGAACTTTGATTTCCTCTGTTTTAGTGTCCTGTTGTTTTCTCTCTGTAACTCAAGGAGGAGATCTACCTTGAGTTACAGGGAATGTTAAGCCTGTGGAGCAGGGGTCAATGGTGAGAGGATGCGCAAGTATCCGTTGAGTTTTTATAACTCGGCTCATGAAAACCCCGCGATGAAACAGGAAATAGGTGTCAAATCTTCGTAAGCAGGTTTGAATGGATCCTATGTAACGGGATTGTAACAGAAAAAAAAAGAGCCCGGAGAAACCCCGAGCTCTTTTTTTTTCTTCAAAGAACTTGCTTAGAGAGCGACTTGCGAAGCTCTTAGAAGCGAACGGACTTCAAAAGGTCTGACTTCAAGAAGCGGGCAGGCACAAAACGGCCTTTGTAAAACCCACAGCTTTCGCAAACCGAGTGAGGAAGACGGGGAGCGCTGCAGTTCGAGCACTTCGAAAAGTTAAGCGCTGTGAGTGCATGGTGCGAACGGCGCATGTTGCGCTTCGACTTGGATGTCTTTTTCTTTGGTACTGCCATGGGTTAGACCTCAAAACTTCTTTGACTGAAACGTTTATACGGAGAGTGCAACAAGTTGTACCACTCCCGTTAGACGGCAAATGAGATACCTGCTGATAAACAAACTCGATCGGGTTGTCAATGCGAAAAAGCGAACCCTCGGGCAGCTATTTGACGTTCATTTCCATTTGGACGGGAACTCCATCGCGCACGATGTCGATCTTGACGTTGGGTTCTTGTTTCAGGCCGTTCAAAAACTGAATGGTTTTTGCAACGTTATTGAGGGGAACTCCGTTAATCTCTTTAATGGTGTCACCATCCTTAATTCCGAGCTTCGAAAACATGGAACCCTGTTCGATCTGGAAAAGTTTGAACCCTATAATCTCACCATCCTTCATGACAGGTTCCGAAGCGGCCTCCATCAAAATTTTTGGAAGTTCTTGGGTCACCATTTTGTCGCGGTAGCGTCCATCGACTTCAACCTTGATGTCATTGCCTTTGGTCACGCGCTGAAATCCGTCTTCGGCATGTTTGTCTTCGGTCGAAACAACTTTGCCCTTGGTTGCAAATCCACCTGAAAGTGTATTGGCTCCTGCGAATTTCGATGTGATGGTGATCAAAGATTTTCCTTGGCGAATAATCAGAATTTCTCGACTGACACTTAAGACAGTTCCGAAGCCAAAGGCATTTTCTCCAATGCGAAAGGCTTTGATTTCTCCACTCTGTCGATTTTTAATCAGTGCGACACCTCCTCCACGGCCACCTGCAATCGCACCCAAGAGGTGTAAAGTTTCTTTTGCATTTTGGGCCCAAAGTTTGCCAACAAAGAGAAGTCCAAATACCAGGACAATAATCCTGAGAAATTCGGAGGACCCCATGGGGAAAACGGAGGTTGCTGTTTTGGTGAAGATCATCTTACACTGCCTTCCTTTCTTCATTCTCCATATCATCAGATCGCACCACAGCAAGACTCTTTTTCATTCCCATCCTTCGAATAGCCGCCTTCAGTGCTTCTGCAATGGCGGCCTCTGTCAGATTGGTTTGAACAGGAACGGAATGGTTTAAACATTCTGCGAGTGCTTCAACATCAATGGCCTCAGACGCTGTCTGATCGAGGGCATTTCTTTGGAGGTTGTGCACAAATTCAAGGACATAGTTGAGAGCCACGGCATGGTCGTATTGTGAGTGCGAGGCCATCTGTGCTGCCGAGCGCACGTCTGTAGAAAACGATTGCGCATCACTGGATTTTGAATCCGTCGAGCGCAAGAGCTTGGTAAGCTCGGTTCCCGTCTTTTTACACAGGCGATGCGCAAGCCACTGATAACCAGCTTGTGCGGCGGTCTGTGCCAAAATATTTGTTTTTTCGGGGTCTGGAGTTGCTGCCAGTTCAAAGCGAAAATTTGCTGTAATGGCAACATCATCGGCCCAGTTGGGATGGTGCAGAGGGGCAAGCTTAACCTCTTTTTTGTGATTTTTTGCGCGACCCAGAGTGAAGGCCCGCAGGAAGTTTTGGCCCTTGGAGCGATCTGCTGTGTATTCTTTTTGTTTGACTTTTGTTTTGAACGCGGGGTTTCCTGAGCCCTTTTCGTACTCATTTAAATAGTCACGTTCAAGATAGGCATGGGTTAAAATATCCCATTCATCTTGCAATGGGCTTGAAAAATCGCTCATATTGTGCTTGACACTGCTGCGGCCCACACGATCAAGCCAAAGCCTAGCGACCGATTCCGGCAAGTATTCTTGGTGCCGGCGTTCATCTGCAAACCATTCCCGACACCGTGCTTTTTTTGCTTCCGTCACAACCGAGTTCTGCGCTTGAAGTTGAGCGCCTTCGATCGTGAGCCACGAAAACAAAAGAATTTGGTCTATCTGATCAGAAAGCAAAGACGAAACTAAAGATTCATCCGACTGATGTTTTAATTTCACGCGATGGGGATGATGCAGGCCATAAACAACGAATCCAATATCCCATTCCGCCAAGCCAAGCTCACGGAATTTCTTTTGAATTTTTGCAGGATGGCTTGCAATTAATCTTGATTTTTCAACGGCATGGCTTTCAAATTCAAGCATGAGAAAAAGTTTGTTACTGCAAAGTTTGATGCTTTCGGGTAAATCCGTGGTTCCCGCTCTTAAGCTTTCGAGGGCGCGTTTGCATTCGCTTAAATTCCCATCATAAAAATAAGAAGTCCATGCCCGAAACAGGATGGCTTCGGCAAGTGCCGTTTCGTTACCCGTGCGTGCTGCCACGTCGGAAATAAAATCGAAAATCTGTGCTCTCATTTCGGGACGAATTGTTCGCTCGCCACAAAGTAACAGCGTAAAGAGGGTATGGCTAACCGTCGGGCCGTCGTGCTGTTCAACTGCAAAGTGCAGAGCGCGAATGATATAAGGAAACACAATGGAGTTGTCGATCCATCCAATGGCGGCCCGTAAAAACTGCGCAAAAATAGACTCCCGAATCGCTCGACTTCGAGGGTTGTAGGTCAGTCTGCCTTCACCGTCTTCGGTCTGTCCCGAGAGTGTCATTGAAACAAGTTTTACCAACGGTTGGCTTTCGGCAGTGCGCCCTTGCAATTCATTGTCACTCTTGAGCAGAGAGCTGAGTTTTCGGAGTTCCAAGCTGAGCAAAAGATTGGGATCGAGCTGATGAACGTCTTTTGTCAGGGGAATGAGCCCCGATCGTTCGGAATCTGAAATGACACGGAAGAACCATTTGGTTCGATCTTCACGCGCAGACAGCTGAGAAGGGAAAAAAGATTTCAGCGCAAGGATCGAGCGCCTTTTTGGATTGACGAGGTTCCAACTGACGGCTTCATAATATTTTGCAGAAAGCTCGAGGTTGCCCAAGGTGCGCGACAAATCTCCAACCTCTTCGCGAATGCGAGGAATTAAATTATCGCAATCAGGAGAACGCTGGCGCTCTAGTCTTTCTTCAAGCATTTGGAATTTTTGTGTGAGATATTGAACCGAGTCAAGATCAGACACAAACTCTGCAGCACGCATTAACGAACCAAAAGCCGCATGTCCCGACATCGCCAGATCTGAATTTCTAAAAAGTTCTGCTAACCGAACAACATGGCTAAAGCAGTTGGTATCGACCTCTTTAATAGAAACGTGTTGAGCCAATGAAAATGAAAGCTTTGCCTTGAGCTGCCTGCTTAAAAGATGCGAAAGTGCCATGCCAATGCGCTCAGACGACCAATGAATGTCGATGAGACGCCCTGAAACAGGGTCTCTGTCTTCGCCGCAGATTCCGAGCGTAATGGCGAAGCGTAAAGTTTCGGCAACGAGCCCGAGAGCTTCGTTGGATTCTGTGGGCCCACTCTTTTCTCCAGGGGCGGGGGCTTCTTTCATCCCAATGCCATCTTCAAAGGGACGTGGTTCCGAGCTTTTTCCATCATGAACTTTGGGTGAATAGAGCCCTTCGATGTCTTGACTTTTCAAGACAAAGGATTCAAGAAGTTGCGGGCGCATCGGATAAGGTAACGTGCAAAAAGAAGACAGCGTACGTGCATGCTCTGCTTTGAGTTGATTCAATTTCGTTGCCCAGACCATTCCACGTTCAGCATGAAAAACGTCAAGTCCTGTCTGGTCTTTTTCAATTTGTTTCAAAATGGCGGTGTTGTATAAATTGTTTTCGCGAGTTTCTTCAGAGCGCGTTCCCATAATCCAGCGCACTGTGATATTTTCAGCGCTAATCATGCGCAGCAGCATTCCCATCGACGACGAATCAGCGCGGTGAAAGTCATCCAAGACAATCACTTCAAGCAGGGATGCTGAAATGAGCTTGGGCAGAATGCGATCCAGATTAAAATGGAGAGCTTCATGGCGCGCATGAATAGCCAGATCGCCGAGCTTCGACATCGAATTCGGAAATCCCTGAATGAGGGGATGCAGCGAAGGCAGAACCTGAAAAACAAGTCCACCTTGTTGACTGAGTTGTGCAAATCCACGCTCAATGTCCACCATGGCTTGCGGATTGCGCTTTTGTATTTCGAGAAGGAGGCGGCTCACAAGGCGATCGAGAGTTGCAAATGGAAATTCTTTATCGGTGTGCCGCACGCGCAAGTACATGGTAGGCATGTCGATGCAGTGCAAGGCAAGTGCCGTTCGACGCAGAATATGGTGCGTCGTTGAATTCCGATTTTTTGCAATACACCAAAGCCGTGGCTTTTGTGTCGCTTGAATGTCGCTTTGCAAAAAGGTATAAACTTCGGGCGGTATATCGAAGTGGTTTTGCAGCACTTTCCACGGCGCTTTAGGATCTTTATAAACGGGGTCGCGCTTTTGGTTCGTACGAACCTGTAAATGTGAAGATTCTTCGCTGCGCTCTGTTACGATAACGCGGTTGGCGAGAATTTTAAGTTCAAAGGCAATTTCACGTGCATTATGAAGCCTCTTTTCGGGCGAAGGCTCTAAGCAGCGCGTGAGGAGCTGTTTTAAACGTTTGACAACCCCTTCAAAGGGAGTCGTGCGACCGCTCCATTCAAACCAATCATCGTTCCAATAAAGCACTCGTTGTTCATACGGGTAAAGGGCCGGCCAAACATAGTGCAAGATGTTTTGTGCTTTGGTTTTCTCGCTGCGCTCTTGCAATTCCGGGGACAATCGGCAGATGCTCAAAGGTTTTGATGCCGTAAAACCAAAGTCTTTAGCCATAATGGCGGCCATCGAAAACACGTCTGAGCTTGGAGTGTAGGCTCCTTCCACAAGGCCGCAAGCTTCGGGCGCAAGCCAGAATGTTCTTTCCCAATGGGTGGCATCGGTGTCTGCCAAAAAGGGATCAGGATTATCCGATCGCGACGATTCAAGCAGGTGATGATATCCGCCATCGAGCAGTGAAGTCTGTGGAACCGAATCAAAGGGAGTAAAAAACTCTGAAGACATTAAATTAACAAGTTCCTCGGGCAAATTTTCACAGACAAGCAAGTTTCCAGGCTTCAAATTTCCGTGACAGATTCCCAAAGCATGCCATTGCGATAATTTCTCAAAAAATCGCACCCAAAGATGCAATTTGTCTTTGAGTCGCTCGGGTTCGTCCGGCAGGAGGCGTGATTCATGGGTTGACTGATCGGCAACGGTGCGCCCATCGATCCAGCGCGAAAAAAGTTTAAGCTGCTCCGATTGAACATTTGCCGAAAAGACGTCACAAAATTCAAAGAAATTACTTTTCTTAAGCGCTTCAAAAGAATCAAGGACTCTCATTCGACTTTGTCGACATTGAGGATCTTTATTCAATTGCAAAAGTTTTCTGCGTAATTGCAAATTCTTTGGCGCGAATTTTGCCACCAGAGAATTTGCGCGCTGTTGTCCAGCAACGCGGTCAACGCGGCTATCAAAGCGGCGAGAAATTTGAGCTATAACTTTCACATTTTCCATAGACACGTAGACGACCCCAATGTCATTCCATCAATAGGCTCTCACGTCGACGACATATCGGAGCATTCGAAAAAACTGTAAGGTGGGATTTGGTAATTTTTTCCTTGTCAAAGTAACATCGAGACGGCGGCATGAATTTTTATGCTGCCTAGAAGGCTCTCGAGATTGAAGCTGAAGGAAGGCTCGTGGAAAACACACTTTGCTCCCCAATTTCCCAAGTTTCTGCCGTTTTTCCAGCGAATGCCTCGTGGCTCGAAATCAATGCCCTTCATTTGAAGCACAACATCTCACTTTTCAGACAAGTGTCGGAAAAAAAAGGCAATTTTGAAATCGGAGTGGTGCTCAAAGGCAATGCTTATGGGCATGGATTTTTAGAAGTCTTGAGCGTTGTTCATGATCTTGTCGACTGCCTTTATGTCATTACTCCCCAAGATGCTTTTTCTATCCGTGCATTTGAGCGTCAAAATTGCAAACGCTGCAAAAAAGTTCTGGTTCTGGGTTCCATCGGAGTGGATGAAGCCGTTTTGATGGCGAATCAAGACATCGAAGCGACGCTTGCGGATCCAGACTGGGGCCTCGTGGGCCAGGCACTGCGCACTCGGGGGATGGTGGCCCCACTTAAAGTGCATGTGCATATCGATACAGGGCTCGGCAGGGAAGGCATTCTTCCCACTGAAGTCTTGAAGCAGCTTGGTTTTTTAAAAGAATTTTCTGATATTTTTCAAGTTGTCGGAGTTCTTTCGCATTTTGCAAATACCGAAGATGTCACAGAGCAGTCCTATGCATTGCAGCAGGTCGAAAAGTTCCACGAGGGCGAAGCCCATCTTCGAACGCTGCTCGGGAGCGACCTGCAACTGGTACGGCACATTTCTGCCAGTGCGGCGGCTTTTGTGTTGCCTCCGGCACGCCTTGAAGCAGTGCGCGTGGGAATCTCCCTGTACGGATTGTGGTCGTCTATCGAAACGCGCATCAGCAGCAAAGTGGTGTTTGGAGATGCCCTTCCTGCGCTCAAGCCCGTGCTCAGTTGGCGTTGCCAAAGCCAGATGGTGAAACGACTTGCTGCAGGAAGCTATGTGGGCTATGGCTGCACTTACCGCTGTGAGGAAGACACCCGCGTTGCCGTGTTTCCGGTGGGCTATTTTGATGGCTACCCTCGATTGATGTCGTCTCGCGCCCACGTCCTCATCAATGGACACCGGTGCCCTGTGCTTGGCCGCATCATGATGAACCACATCGTCGTCAATGTTTCGCGTGCTGCTACCGATGATTCTCCCCTCATTGCCACACTTTTGGGCACGGATGGCTCCGAATCGATCTCTGCCGACACTCTGGCGGCGTGGGCGCAAACGATCAACTACGAGATGGTGACGCGCATCGGCTCACACCTCAAGCGGATTGTAACCTTGAACGAATAGTTCCTTCCCTTGAATAAGGAAACAGCCTTTGGTCCAGTTATTTGGAGAATCAAGCCTTCCTTCAGAGCTTACTTTGAAGGATTTTTCTTATGAATTGCCTGCAGAACTGATTGCGCAAACCCCCTTGTCGCAGCGTGACGAAAGTCGTTTGATTTTTGCAGATGCACGTTCTCGCCAGGTCAAGGATTCTTCTTTTAAAGAAATTGTGAAAAATCTCGTCGAAACTTATCAATTGAGTTCTTCGCGCAAGCTCCTTTTGGTTGCAAACGATTCCCGTGTCTATCCTGCCCGCGTGCGCATCCGGCGCCAAACGGGGGGCAGGGGAGAAGTGTTTCTCTTGGAATCGGGAAAACAACACGATATTCCTTGTCTGTTACGTCCACTGAAAAAAATGAAGATCGGCGAAATTCTTTTTTCAGATCGTACGGGGGAAGCTCTTTTTTGTGTCACGAATTTATCTCCTACAAAAGTATCTCCTGTCGAAAATAAAAAAATAGACGACATTTTAAGTGAATTTGGCGAAATGCCTTTGCCGCCCTATATTGAACGCGATCCTGAAAAAGTGGGTTCCCATGCAGAATTTGATAAAGAACGTTATCAAACTGTTTACTCTCAACGCGTTGGAAGCAGTGCAGCACCCACTGCGGGTCTTCATTTTACGGCAGAAATCATTGAAGAATGCCAAAAAAACTTTATTGAATTTTCGTCTGTTACCTTGCATGTGGGTTTAGGCACCTTTCAACCCGTGCAAACAGAGCTTGTGGCAGAGCACGTCATGCATGAAGAAACCTACTGTTTAAACCCCGAAACCTGCGCAAAAATTCTCACTCATCTCGAAAATAATTGGCCCATTGTCTTTGTGGGAACAACGTCGCTTCGTACAGTTGAAAGTTTTTTTCGAAAGTTTTTTGCGGCACAAAGTTCCCAAGAAGAAGTGAAACTCTTTTTAAAAAATCATCCGGATATGCGAGAAAATCTCTTGCAGCAATCCGAAAAATGGCACACCACACAACTTTTTCTGTACCCGCGCGTTCCTTCCGAACGGTTGTTTCCTTTGGTGGGTGATGCCCTCATCACCAATTTTCATCAACCCGGCAGCACACTGGTGATGCTCGTCGCGAGCCTGCTGGGATATGGATTTTGGAAAGAGTTATATCAGCACGCAGTTCAACAAAAATATCGATTTCTCAGCTATGGCGATTCTTGCCTTTTCGTTTTGAGGTAACACGTACCCATGTTTCCAGTTCGCAAGAAAATTGAGTTTGAATTGACCTCTTCCCTTTCGCTGCAAAACATTGCGGCGTCCTTCGATAATCCTCAGTACGACACCCCAGATTTCAAACTTTCTGATGTGACCAATGAGTTTTC
Source organism: Silvanigrellaceae bacterium (assembly GCA_044237915.1). Classification (GTDB taxonomy): domain Bacteria; phylum Bdellovibrionota_B; class Oligoflexia; order Silvanigrellales; family Silvanigrellaceae; genus JBIIEI01. Next base: position 34,374 of record JBIIEI010000028.1, read on the forward strand.
GAACACGCTTGCAGCGGGAGCCTGTTCCGAATCCGACCGCATGTTGCTCGAAAAAGTCGGGCCCCGGCATGGCTTTATGCAGTTTGGTGAAATTCGGGTCGAAACTCCCGTCTTTATGCCCGTAGGTACGGTTGGAAGTGTGAAAGCACTGACTGCGGATGATGTCCACAACATCGGTTACCGCCTGATTTTAGGGAATACTTATCATTTAAATCTGCGGCCCGGCCTTGAAGTTTTAGAACAGTTTTCGGGCTTGCATCAATTTATGCGCTGGCCCGGAGCGATTCTGACAGACAGCGGGGGCTTTCAAGTCATGAGCCTCGCCAAGATCCGCAAGATGACCGAAGAAGGTGTGACCTTTGCAAATCATATCAACGGTTCAAAGGTGCTGCTCACACCCGAAAAGACCGTCGAAATTCAGAATACCATCGACGCCGACATTCAGATGGTGCTCGATGAATGCACTCCTTTTCCTGCCACTCACGAACAGGCAAAGTCGAGCATGGAGCGCTCCATGCGTTGGGCAGGACGGGCTCGCAAGGGCGGAGTGAAGGCTGATCGGGCACAATTTGGAATCGTGCAGGGTGGAATGTTTGGAGATCTCAGGGCCCGCAGCGCCAAGAGTTTGCAGGAAATCGGGTTTGAAGGCTACGCCATCGGTGGGCTCTCTGTGGGCGAACCCAAGGCCGAAATGCGCAGGGTGCTTGCAGCAACAATTCCCTTTATGCCCGTTGATAAACCCCGTTACCTGATGGGAGTGGGTGCTCCCGATGACATCATTGATGCCGTGCTTCTGGGGATCGATATGTTCGACTGCGTCATGCCTACGCGCAATGCTCGGAACGGAAGCGTGTTTGTCCGCACCTCGGCTGCACCTGCTGCAAAGCTTCAAATTAAGAACGCCGCTTTTCGTTTCGACGCCCAGCCTTTGGATAACCGCTGTGGATGTTACACCTGCAAAACATATTCACGCGCCTATCTGCGCCACCTCTTTGTGGCGCAAGAATTGGTGGTTTATCGCCTCTTAACGATTCATAATTTGCAATTTATTTATGATCTCACCAAGGAACTCCGAGAAGCCATTGCCTCGGGAACCCTTCTTTCTGAGGTCTCACGTATTCGTCAAGAATTTACATTGGTTAAATAGTTTTTCTTCTCCACACTCACTTTTTTAGTAAACAAGCCTGCATCTTTTGCCGACAACTCAAAGACCGGAGTTCCGGTTCAGTTTTCTCAACAGATTATGCAGGTTTTAAGGCATGTTTTTCGACAAGTTGAGAGCCAAAAAGTTGAGTTCAAGTCAGGCAGAAGGCGAGCTTTCCTTTGGATCTGCGGACGAAGAGGAAACGTCGCCCCCTGCGGCTCCTGAACCCCATAAGCCAAAGCTCAGTTCTGCGAAAGCAGCTGAGGCCGCGTCGCCTGTCCAAAAAGAGGATTTACAAGAAGAAGTGCCTGAAGAAGGCGGATTTGATTTGGGGTTTACCCTCGAAAAAACCTCAGAAATTCGACTTGAAACTCCTCCTCAAGCACAAGCTCCACTCCCCTCAAAAGCTCCAATTGCAGCAAAGGTTCCAGAGCCCGAAATGCAGATGCCTTCGGCGGATACCCTTGCGCAATGGAACAACAATGCCATCGAGCTTTCACTTTCCTTGGATGAGCCCCGTGAGGACCTTCCGTCCCCGCATTCATCTAGGACACAGCCTGCGGCCGAGATTCCCTCCGGGGGAATTGCAATTTCCAGCTTTGACAGTTTTTCGAATGCTGATTCACTAGATTTGCAATCTTCAGACGTCACAAAGCCCTTTCAGCAGCTCGAATCTGAGATGGCCATGACCAATGTCGACATGCCATCTGTCGAGCTTAAACTCGACACTCCGGCAGCAGCCGATTGGAATGCCCAGCTTTATGGAGACGCTCCTGAGGTGACTCTCGAAGCATCCTTGCAAAACTCAGCACCTGCACTGGGTGAGTTACCCACTCCGTTTCCACGCGCTGAAATTGCGTTAGGAGAAGAGCTTTCTTTGGGGGGGTACGGCAATGCGACGGTGGCGGTGACGCCGCCTTCCCTTGCTCAAAATCTCGCGCAAGCAGAAGAAGACTACCCTGCAATTTCAGTGGAGTACGATGAAGACCGGGGCCACACGCAACTTGTCGAAAACCGGCAAGACCTCGAAAATCTTGAAAGTGCAAGTTTAGGGACGTCGGATCTCGACAGATTTAATGGCTACCCGGGCTCAGACGTACCGGACCTGAATCTTGATTCATTACAGTCCCTTTCCCTTGCAGATTCGGCATCAATCAGTGAGGTCCTCAAGGGATTGCAGACGGGGAGCTCGATGCCTCCTCCCATCACAATGCAAGAAATGTCTCGGCCTCCGCCTTCGCCTGAGATGCAAGATCCGAAGTTGGCACCCCCATCTTCTGGGAATGAAAAACAACCTGCACCGCAGCCTTTGGGCTCCGAATCCGCAGGACTTTCGATGGCAGAGCAACCGCCTGAATCGAAGAGCGAAGTCGACTCACAAGAGGCTGCTAAATCAAGATGGCAGAACGTTCTTTCGAAGTTTAAAGGTGTCCCTGCCGCCTCAAAAATGAAGTCGAAAAAAGCGAAATCCATTGCGACAGCCATCGCCACAGTGGCAGTGGTTGCAAGCGTGGGTTACTACCTCTTTTCCGGTGATGACAAAGAGAACTCGGAAGCGATTCAAACTGCACAAAACAATTCCGCAGGCGAAAAGCCTGCCGGCGGACTAAACGCAAAACCCGGAGATTCCTCAAAGGGCAAACCCGACGGCTCAGGGACTGAAAAAAAAGGTGCTCCGGGCAAAAAAGCCGAGAGTGCGGGAGGGGCGATGGCCGTCAACTCGCCGAATGGAGCCTATTGGACCGAGATCGAGAGTGCGATAGCTAAAGGAGAAGCCAATTTGGCGGTGGCGAAATTCAAATTGCCTTTGCCTCAACCGCTGGCCGATACCGAACAATTCGTAGCGAAGGAAATGGAAGGTCGATTTTACCTTTTGATGAGTTCATTGCCAAAAGCAAAAGTGACCCTCGAAAAAGCGTGCCCCAAGAAAATGACCACATTTTCATCGGGATGTCTGCACTACATCCGGGCTTTGATTTCCAATGGAGACTATCAAACAGCCCGAGAGCAATTGAAAAAAATCGAAGAGGGTGCCGAGGAATTGGCATCTTACCGCACGGAAATCAATCTTCTCAGAATTTCGCTTGAGGCGGTTTCCTCCCCCAAGTCTGCCAATGTGATCGCTTTACTCGATTGTTACCTTAAAGAGGTAACAATGAATATGGAATGGTTGAGACAGCGAAATACGTGGCTGGTGCGTGCTGTGTGGTCGATGCAGCCTGCAGAAAGAATCAAGTTTGTGCGTTTCGTTTTTGGAACCAAGGCGAAGGAATACAGTGCCGCGTTTCAGCCCAAGTCTGAGTCCGCCGCAGATCCTTCTTTAGAAGAGGCTTTTTTGAGCAATTTCTTTCATCATCTTGCCGTCGAATACGAAATGCCACCCCTCTTGATCAATCTGGGTCGCATCAAAAGAGAGCTTGATACCAGTCTGATGGCTGCGGTTTTCTCGATGCTCAATCGCTCGTATATTGAACCTGCTGCAACGGTGATGTCCTTTGCTACGGTGTTGCGTGGAAAGGCTGTTTACGGGGAAATTCGCGAAATTATTGCCGCAAGGTTAGCGCTTCAAGACGGAGACACAGGCACTGTTGCGCAAATGTTGGCAGAACGGCCCAAGAGATTTGGTGCGGATTTTGAATTTGAATGGACTATGACACAAGCCTATTTCTCGATGCTGATAGGGAATCAAGATGAAATGAAAAAATCCTATCAGCTCCTGCAACTTGCTGTAAAAAAAGAACCTGCTTTGTTGGATGATTTTCACTTCTGGTACTTGCAAGTCAAGCTCTTGCGCGAGCTGAAGAGAGATTTTTCAGTTCCCCTTCAGCGCATGCGGGTTTTGGCTGCGACTCCTAAGGAATTTGGTTTTGTGTATATGGAAGAAGCCTATCTGCTCAAATTGCAGAATAAACCAGTTTCGGCCATCAACAAGCTCAAAGAGGCGATAACCAAAATTCCCTATCATCCACCGCTCCTTCAGTCGGCAGCGGAAATTGTAGGGCAATTGGGAGGAGATCCCACGCCTTATATCGAGATGCAAAGTGGGATCCCCGATCGATTTTTACGTCGAAGTCAGGAAATTCCACCCCTGATTAACCTCACAATAAAGAAACTTGTAAAAGCGCTCTAACTTGTCTTTTTTTTCTTTAAGGGAGCCGTTTAGAAATGAATTTCAGGAACCGATGCTACATAGAGTCACTGAAAAAATGAGAAGTTGAGCCTCTGTCACTTGTGATTGGCCCATTGATGGGCAAGGAGAAACCCATGATCAAAGCATTTGCGCCCATTCTAGGAAGCTTTTCAGGCCGTGGAACGACAACCGACGGAACCGAGCTTTTTTGTAATTTCAAAGGCGAAGAGATCATTCCCAACATCTGTTATGGGTTTCGCCTTGAGGCGAGGACGTGCGATTCTGGGCAGCTGATTGCAAATGTCTTTATCGTTGCAACACTTGAGGCGGGCAACAAGGTTGCAATGCAATACATTGATGTGCGTGAGCGCATGCAATCGATGAGATGGGTAGAAAACCATCAAAATGGTTCAGCTTTAGACAGCCGAATTTTTGAGTTTGAAGCAAACAGATCGGCAGGAGGTGTCTATACTATTCTCTTTGATATCCTGAGCGCTCAAGATTTTAAATTGAAATTTAAGGGATCAACGGAGTGGGATCCGATTCCACACGAAATTTGGGAGATGCGACTCGCGCGTCTTGATTTGCAGGCCATTGCGTTGAAACCAGCAGCCTAGATCGGCCTTATTTTTTGCACACGACAATTCCAAGCGAAGTGGAATTGGGTAACACAATAGCATCGGGTAACAATATTGTTCCAGGATTTGTGACGGCATTGCAGCCTGATTGCGCTCGATTTCCAAATATTGCACCAAACTTTTTCAGGCTCGTTGTGATCTTCTCTTCCTCAACTCTAACCTTCACGATGCCATGATCGAGGCGCAAGTTGGCAAGTTTTGTGCCCGCGCCCAGATTGGTATCGTAGCCAAGCAAAGAATCACCCACGTATGCAAAATGGGCTGCCTTCGCCTTGGGAAGCAGCACAGAACCTTTGACTTCTGTGGTGTGGCCCACAACAGCTTGCGAACAAACCAAAACCGAACCACGCACGTAGGCACCGTGTCTGATGATGGCGCCCGGTGCGATGTAGGTTGGTCCGAGCACATAGGCACCTGGTTCGATGATTGCGCCCTCACAGACGACGATGTCATCACCTTCCAGGCATGCATGTGGACTTATTTTTCCCAAGCGTCTTTGCTGTACAGGGACGGCGTCCACCAGGGTTTGTACAAAAGCAGTCAGAGGTTTCCCTAATGCGAGCCAAGGAAATTCGGTCTTTTCCAGAAATTCCTTTAATTCTTTTGGAATATTTAACTCTTCTGCTCTATTGAGTTCAAAAAGGTGGTCATTGCGCGTCAATACTTTTTTTACAGCCATGGGTTCCCCTTAAAGTCGGTAGTTGCAGGTGTTGTTCTAAAATGTGGAATTGCATTTTTACCCTTTGGAGAAATATCTCTCAAGCATGGGCACTTCCTGCCGATCCTCAAAAAGACCACTCGAGTGGGCATTGCGGAAAACCCGGATGAACCGCGCATGTGAGTTTCAAGGAATGATCCGCAAAGTGAAGGAGCGCCTCATGTTCGACAAAAATTTATTTAAGAACGCTTTCCGCAGTTGGGTTCAAAATAACCCGGGTGCGACAGAAGAGGAGGCAAAGGAGTTTTGTAGTGCCAACATTCCAGCCACAGCGATTGCGAGCCATTATTGGTTGGTTGAACAGAGCTTAGAGTGGTTTGGATGGCTTAAAAAGCGCAAAACCTTCGATGAAAGAGAAATTGTCGAAGAAGAAGCCGCGAGTGCTTTTTGCTGAAGCCAGCTGAATAATCATCTTGAACTCCGGGCCAAAAAATGGTACGTGAGCGATTTTGAGGCACAAATCAAAAACTGAGCGCCTCATTCGTTTGCAACCTTAAATCCGGAAGAGAGATTGTTTTGAGCGACGTCGTATTATCAGTCGAGAATCTCGAGACTTCCTTTTTTACAAAAGCGGGCCAAATCAAGGCCGTTAATGGCATTTCTTACCAGGTAAGTAAAGGAAAAACTCTCGGCATTGTGGGTGAAAGCGGTTGCGGAAAGTCTGTCACATCGATGTCAATCATGCGACTCATTGAACACCCCGGTAAAGTGACCGGGGGGCGCATCATGTTCAAGGGGCGCAATCTTCTTGAGTGTTCTGAGAAGGAAATGGAAGATTTTCGAGGCAATCGAATCGCCATGATTTTTCAAGAGCCCATGACAGCCCTCAATCCGGTGCTCACCATCGGATATCAAATTGACGAGCAGATCCTCAGACACAAGCCCGTTTCCAAGGCACAGGCCCGAGAGCGTTCCATTGAAATGCTCGATCTCGTGGGAATTCCTGCACCTGGCGATCGCTATAAGTGTTACCCGCATCAATTGTCAGGGGGGATGCGCCAACGTGCGATGATTGCCATGGCACTCTCGTGCGACCCGGAATTTTTGATTGCAGACGAACCCACAACGGCGCTCGACGTTACAATTCAGGCGCAAATCCTTGAACTTATTGAAGAATTACAGCAAAAACTGAATATGGCAGTGCAATTCATCACGCACGATTTGGGAGTGATTTCTGAAATCGCCGATGAAGTGGTTGTGATGTATGCGGGCCGTGTGTGTGAAGTGGCAAGTGCCGATACTTTATTTTCGCGTCCACAGCATCCTTATACCGTGGCGCTGTTGGAATCGATTCCAAAAATAGGCCAGCGCATAAATCGGCTCAGTGCCATTCCGGGCAGCGTCCCTTCCTTGCTGCAGATTCCAACAGGGTGTCCTTTTCAAAATCGATGTTCCCGAGTGACAGATCAGTGTAAGCAGGCGATGCCTCCGCTTACAGAAGTCGGACAAGGTCATTCCGTTGCATGCTTTAATATGGTGAATCCATGAGCACAAATGTGATTCTCGAAGTCAAAAATGTAAAGAAATTTTTCCCCATCCGTTCGGGCTTTTTTCTGCGTCACACAGGTGATGTGCGCGCAGTCGACGGTGTGTCTTTTAAGATAAAACGTGGCGAAACCCTAGGTCTCGTGGGCGAAAGTGGGTGTGGTAAATCCACACTAGGAAGAACCATCATTCGTCTTTACGATCCAACCGCCGGCCAAATCGACTTCAAAGGTCGAGATATGGCCAATGTTCAAGGCGGTGAATTACGTACTTTACGAAAAAATATGCAGATGATATTTCAAGATCCATATGCGTCTCTCAATCCCAGGCACACGGTGGGGCAAATCATTTCAGAGCCCCTGCAAGTGCACGGTGTTCCGAAAGAAGAAATGGAAACTCGGGTGCGCGATTTGATGGGACGTGTGGGTTTAAATCCGACTTATACGAACCGGTATCCCCATGAGTTTTCGGGAGGGCAGCGTCAGCGCATCAGTATTGCGCGTGCCATAGCTATTAAGCCCGATTTGGTCATTGCCGACGAACCTGTGAGTGCGCTTGATGTTTCAATTCAAGCACAAGTCTTAAATTTGATGAAAGACTTGCAAGATGAATTGGGCCTCACATACCTGTTCATTTCACACGACTTGGGTGTGGTTGAGCACATGTGCAACACAGTCGCGGTCATGTACTTGGGTAAAATCGTTGAAATTGCCCCACGCGATGAGCTTTTTAAGAGCCCGTTGCACCCCTATACTCGTGCACTTATGAATGCAGTTCCTCGTGTGGGAGTGGGTAAAAAACACAGTATAAAGGCATTGAGGGGTGATGTTCCAAGTCCCATTAAGCCCCCTTCGGGCTGTGCGTTTCATCCACGATGTGCGCATGCCATGCCGCAATGTAAGACTACAACTCCCGAGTTGAAGTCAAGTGAACAAAGCACTTCCGAGCATCAAGTTTCGTGTTGGTTGTACAAGTGACCAAAGTTTTCCTGTGACGACCTTGTGAAAACACCAGTGGTAGTTTATTGTACAGCCAATTTATGAATTCAGATTTTGCATCAAATGTGATGTAAGCGCCCCGTAATTCCTAAACGTCCTGTGAGGTTATTATGAGTTTTTCTTTCCGGCCTATGATGGCGACCGTTCTCCTTGCGGCTTCTGGTCTTTCATTTGTAGCGAGTGCTGCTCCTCGCAAGGCTACGAATGAGGAACTCAGAATCGGCACGAACCAAGAATTTGAGAACTTTAATCCTCTCATTTCCAGCATGTCTGCAACCACATACATGATCTCCATGATGGATCGTTCTCGTTCTTTAATGGACGAAAATAACAAGTGGATGATGCAGACCATGGAGTCTGTTCCCACCTTGGAAAACGGCGGCGTTAAAAAGATCACCGAAAACGGACAAGAAAAAACTGCGGTGACATACACCGTGAAAAAAGAAGTCGTTTGGGGCGACGGCAAACCACTCACAGGCGAAGACTACAAGTTTTCTTGGGAAGTGGCGCGCAATGAAAATGTGTCGGTTGCCGATCGCGACATCTATGATGGCGTTGAGCGCGTTGAAATTGACCCTGCAAACCCTAAAAAGTTTACGCTCGTTTATAAAAAGACCCGCTGGGATTATTTTCAACAGCTCTTTCATGCGATCCCAAAGCACCTCGAAGAGCCCGTTTATAAGCAATATGGTTCTAAAAGCCAAGGCTACGATCAAAACAGCAAGTACACCACCGATCCTACAAACCCAGGTCTTTACAACGGGCCTTACCGCGTTAAAGAAATTAAATTGGGCAGTCACGTTGAACTCATTCCCAATGAAAAATGGTGGGGCGCAGAAAAACCTAAAGTCAAGCGTTTGCTTGTAAAGCTCATCCCGAACACCGGAACCTTGGAAGCCAATATCCTTTCCGGCGAAATCGACATGACAAATCAGCAAGGGCTCACTCTCGACCAAGCGCTTGAGTTTGAAAAAAAGACAAAAGCTGAAAAGTTGCCTGTGAATGTCGTCTATCAAGATGGCGTTGTTTATGAGCACATCGACTTCAACCTCGAAAACCCGATGTTGAAAGATGCCAAAGTTCGCAAGGCCATTATTCATGCCATCGACCGCGAATCTATGGTCAAGGCTCTGTTTCAAGGCAAGCAAAAGGTTGCGCATCACTTTATCAATCCCATCGATGCTTGGTATACGAACGATGCGAAGTACGTATCCAAGTATGAATTTTCACAGCGTAAAGCGCGTAAACTGCTCGATGAGGCTGGCTTTGCTGTAGGAGCAGATGGCATCCGCCAAAAAGACGGAAAAAGATTTACCTTGCAGTTCATGACCACCGCAGGGAACAAGGTTCGTGAAAATGTACAGGTGTTCATCAAAGATCAGCTCAAGGCCGTTGGCATTGAAGTGAGCATCAAGAACGAACCACCCCGCGTGTTCTTTGGCGAAACCACTCGTCAACGTAAATACGAAGCCCTCGCAATGTATGCTTGGTCGTCGACTCCCGAAAATAATCCACGTTCGACCTTTCACAGCTCAAGCATTCCTACGGCACAAAACTCTTGGGCAGGCCAAAACCAGATGTCTTGGATCAATCCCAAGGTCGACAAAGCCTTGGAAGCCATGGATTCGGAATTTGATCCTGAAAAACGTAAAGTGCTTGCTGCAGAGCTCATCCGTGAGTATACCAACGACGCTCCCGTGATTCCTCTTTACTACCGTGTAAATATTGTTACGGTTCCTGCGAATATTGCAAATTTCAAGGTTCCCGCTCACCAGTTCATGGAAGGCGTTGCGGTTGAAAAGTGGAATTTGAAGTAACTTTTTAACGTTCGTGAAAGTTTTTTCCTTTTCAGAGTGGCCTTGAGGCCACGATGTGAGTAGGAATTATAAAATTGATGACAAAAGCGCCGCAGGAGGTAGTCCAACTTCCCGGCGTTTTGTGGCTTAGTCGGAAACAGGGTCGGGTCTCCAATGACGAACTATATTATTCGACGATTTCTTCAGGCGCTCTTAGCAACGTTGTTGCTCTCATTTCTATGTTACTGGTTGATGACATTAATGCCCGGTGATCCGGTTGAGCTGATGGCAATGTCGAATCCAAAAATTCGCCCCGAAGATGTCGAGCGTTTGAAAAAGCTCTATGGGCTCGACCTTCCCGTCTATACCCGTTACTTCAACTGGCTTGGTGAATTCGTCCAAGGAAATTTTGGATATTCGCGCACCTACCGCGTGCCAGTGATGGAAATTATGGGCGAAAGGCTTCTCAACACGTTTTACCTTTCGTTTTCAGCTCTGATTCTTTCTTTGCTCATCGCAGTTCCGGCGGGCATTATTGCTGCATTGCGCAATGGCACCAAGTTTGATTATTCCTTAAATCTTATCGCATTTATGGGTCAGTCTTTGCCGCCCTTCTGGATTGGCATCATGTTCATCATGATCTTTGCCGTCGGACTCGGATTGCTCCCAGCGGGTGGAACATATTCCATCGGTACAGATCTCCAAGGCTTCGCCTACATTGCCGATCGTGCAAAATATCTTTTGCTTCCCATTGGCGTCTTTACGGTGTCTCAGGTCGCGCTCTATTTGCGATTCACTAGAGGCTCGATGCTCGATGTTTTGCGGCAAGACTACATCCGCACGGCCCGTGCGAAAGGGTTGTCGCGCAAGCGGGTGATTATGGTGCACGGATTTCGCAATGCGCTTATTCCTTTGGTGACGATGCTCGCTTTGCAGCTCGCAACAATCTTCGATGGCGCCATCATTTCCGAGCAGGTTTTTGCTTATCAAGGTGTGGGTAAATTGGTGCTTGATTCCGTCATGTCCAACGATTTTAACGTTGCCATGGTGTCGTTCACAATCAGTGTCGGTCTCGTTTTGTTTATGAATCTCATTGCCGACATCAGCTATGCCTTTATTGATCCTCGTATTTCGTACAAATAGTCGCTGCACCGATTCATGAAGTAACGTTTTTTAGCTGAGGTGACAGGGAATGGGAGAAGTCGTTTTGCCAGCAGTAGATCCAGCATTACTTAAAAAAGAGACGAAGCAGAACCAGCAAGATCGTGCAAAAACGATGCTTGAACTCATGATCGAGCAATTCCTTAAACACAAGCTTGCTGTGGCATGCCTTATTACTTTAAGTTTGCTCGTGCTGATGGCTATATCGGCCCCCATTATTACTGCAGTCTTGGGTGTGTCACCTGAAGATCAAAATATTATGAGCCGCTATTTACCACCCATGTCGCGGGTCGAATCCCCGGCAGACAAGCAAGAAGCCGCACTCGAAAAGTTGATCGCCAAAGACCCCGCTTTTGTCAGTGCCCTTGCCGCACAAGCAAAGGCTGCAAACTTGGTTCCAGCTGACGAAGCCGATGCCGAAATTCCCTTTATGCTTTCAGACAAGCTCTCAAATCCCGAAGAAGCCGAAGCCGTCAAGGCCATTGGCAGCCGCGAAGTTAAAGCCCTAGTGAGTTTTAAACAGGCCTTTGCAGTGACTCACCTTCTTGGAACCGATGAACTCGGTCGTGATGTGTTGGCAAGGCTTGTGTACGGCGCACGTGTTAGCCTTTCAGTGGCTTTTTTGGTGGGGTTGTGCGCTGCGGTCATTGGCCTCTTTGTGGGTTCGCTCGCAGGTTTCTACGGCGGATTTGTAGATACCGGCATCATGCGTATCGTCGATGGCTTGCTTGCACTTCCTACACTTCCCCTCATGATCGTTCTTGCGGCCGTTGATTTTAAACGATTCCCAGTGGTCGGTGGCTTGGTCACCGGCGAAAGCGAAAGCATGTTAAAGATGGTCATCATCTTGGGTGCGTTTTCGTGGTTGGGTATTGCACGCCTTGTGCGCGGTGCCGTTCTGAGTCTCAAAGAAAACGAATATGTGCTTTCAGCCCGCACCATCGGAACCAGCGACTTTCAGATTATGTTTCGGCACATTGCGCCTAACGTCATGGGGCCTTTGCTCGTTGGAGTCACCTTGAACACCGGGGCTGCACTTCTCCAAGAAACGGCCTTGAGCTTTCTGGGGCTCGGCATTCAGCCTCCCATGCCTTCATGGGGAAACATGCTTCAAAATGCCCTCGAATTGGTTTCAGCTGCACCCTTGCTCGCTATTTTACCTGGGGTCATGATTTTTGTGGTGGTTATCTGTGTGAATTCCATTGGTGATGGCTTGCGTGATGCGCTCGATCCCAAGGCTATTCGTCGCTAAATCGCTTTCTGCATTTCGAATTTCAAAACGTCTTCGCGCAACTTCCATAAATATTGCTGGGCTTCTCTATTCACCAACTGAAAATCGACGAGTGACTGATCCCAGTGGCGCGCAAACGCATTTCTCAGATGCGAAAATGCAAGTGTTTCTGCATCTTTATATATCTCCGCAGTATCGCTCCGAAATCTTTCCCCTTCAAAAAGCGTGTTGCACAGATCATGAAAGTTCCGCCATTTACGATTGAGGGGCAACACCTGTGAAAATGCATCCCAGTGCATCAACACGAGAAATCTGTCAATTTCACCCAACATTTCCAGTTCTAGGGTTGTAACACTCGAATCTCTTTGCGCGGTGTCGATAAAGAGTTGAAGGTGGCTCGTTTCTTCGGCTATCACCGCAAGATGATGGCACGGCAAAAGGGCTTTTTCTCGTTCCAAACGTTGCATTTCGCTCACTAGAATGCTGCCAAATTGCAGGCCCAGAAACACTTCGCCCGCCTCAGGCTGCTCTTCCAGCAACACTTGCCCGCCCACTCCCAGCGATTCTGAATCGGGTAGCATAAATGCAGCGAAGGGGGGAGTGTCGGTAAATTTATAATATTGCGATAAAATATGGTGGCTACTTTGGCAAAGGGTGGCAACAATTCCCATACGAATTGCCCCTATTGCACGGTTTTTTTAGCGACTTTAACGGGATTTATCCCACGGTTGTGCAGCTCTTTTTCGAGTTTTTGGCTTGCGGTACTCAGCCACGCATCATAGATGCTCAATGTGCTTCTTGCTGAAGCCTGGCTCTTCTGTTGGGTGTGTTCCGAAACGTCCATCAGCACATCGACGGCTTGGGGAAAACTCTTGCTCATTTCTGAAAAAATGGTCGACATCGTGGCTTCATAGGTCGACTTGCGGCGCATGAGCGTTGCAAGCTGGCCGTATGCAGATTCGCCCATCATCACGTAGTATTTCACGTCAAATGTCTTGCGGTTAAAGTACTCCTGGAAAAATCCGGAGAAGTACAGGGCGGTGTCGCCAAGCCGCTTGTAGATGGCAATCTGTTCGCTGGGCGAACTTTCAAGCGCTTGTTTTAAGATAAGAGCTAGGCAGTCCGATTGAGTTTGGTTGTCATTCAACCTCATAAAATCGCAGAGCAAATTAACAAGATAAAACTCTACATTTTCAGTGAGTTTTAGGTTTTGTCGCTCTTGTGCCTGTAATACTTTTTGCCGGAAAAAGTCGGCGGGCTGGATATCTGTTGTCCAAAGATTTGGAGCTTCTGCTGAATTCGAACGATGACTCACGGCAAACCTCCGCATGAAAGCTAGGCACTCTCAATGTAAGCACGGCTTTTCAGGCTGTCGATCTAAAAATTGACCGGACAGTCAAAAATGTCGTCACGTACTGTATCGGAGGCTCGCTGGAGGACTTAAGCAGAATCGAAGGCAAGCATGGGGATGGTGGGAAAAAGAGTAGCGGTCATTTGAAGTTTCCTTGAATTTCACTGAAAATGGAGCAATCTCCTTTATTTTGGTTTCTAAAGAACTGGCGGATCCTACTTGTCCTATCTCCGCCAATTGAAACAAGATCGAAAGCCCTTTACTCAGCTTCTCTGTAGTAAATTGACATGAAAAAACAAAAGATTGAGATGCCATATACTATGAGTAGCTCTTGAATAATCGGCATTTAATGAGGGTAAGGGCTACTTTCAAACAAAAATTTGTATTTTCTTGTCAAAGAGATCACCATTCTACCTGCCAAAAGTCTTGAAATAGTTGCCATGCCATCATTTCAGTCAATCCTATGCAGCTTTTCAGACTCAAATGTCCACGAGAAATGTATGGCTTGGCATCTTGGTTTCTGATATCAGAAAAATTCCCCAATCTCGGGGATGTTAACTTCTAAAGGAGTTTCTATTATGAAAGCTAAACCCACTAAAATTGTCAAATTGCCTGCAGAATTGCTCGAAGTTCTTGGTGCAGTAGGTCAATATTAACAGGTGAAGTTGACCCGCGTTTTTGTTGAAAATTACATAATGTGGGTCTTTCGCATCCTGAAGCACGCAGGCTATTCACAGTCTGCGTGTTCATTATAATGAGAATTTTATACATGAGTGAATATTTTTCACTATCTGACAAACTTAGACTTGTTATAAATGGAACAGCTATTCAAAACGCTTTTGCAGCTTGCGTACAGCTTGGATTTTTTGAGATTCTGGCTTCACGTGACTTCTCTGATAATGAGATTATACCTGAATTATCAAATGCCCTTTCCATCTCCGAGCATGGTGCATGTACTGGTTCAGCGGGAAATGGAGTCTGGGTAAGATTTGCAGCATAGCTGACAGCTCGTTGAGCGGCTGAAGATCCGTTACGTTGTCTTGACAGAGGTTTTTGATAATTTCATAATAAATCGAGG
>JBIIEI010000029.1:0-48307 GCA_044237915.1 Silvanigrellaceae bacterium
CTCCACTTCATTCAGAAGTTTCTTCGGACACCCTTGCTTTGTTGCCTACACATTCCCTCCTTCCGGGGCCGTGATGGGATTCCCCATTAGTTCATGATCATGCTGGTCGCACTCCTAATTGACTGCATGAATAAAAGGGTGCGCCAACAAAGACATCTGTGCCACCAATGGCATTTTTGATGTTATCACCGTTAAAATCTTTATAGCTCTGGTACTTTATTCCACCTTTCGGACAATTTGCGCCTGGAGCCTCGGCACTCGTCGCAAATCCTAAGGAAACACCGTCTACGCCATTAGTTCCATTAGTTCCGTTCGTACCATTTGTTCCGTTTGCTCCTGCAGCTCCCGTTGCACCTGTTGCACCTGTTGCACCTGTTGCACCCGTTGCTCCCGTTGCTCCTGTGGCTCCCGTTGCTCCCTGAATTCCTTGGGCTCCAGTTGCTCCCGTTGCTCCCTGAATTCCTTGGGCTCCTGTGGCACCCGTTGCTCCTTGAATTCCTTGCGCTCCTGTCGCGCCTTGAGCGCCCGCGATTCCTTGTATTCCAGGATCGCCCTTGTCTCCCTTGTCTCCCTTGTCTCCCTTGTCTCCCTTGTCTCCCTTGTCTCCCTTGTCTCCCTTGTCTCCTTTATCGCCCTTGTCACCTTTGGCACCGGAAAGTGCACTGAAGGGATTTGTTCCTGCCGCGATTTCGGTTTCGTTGGAAACACCATCGAGGTCAAAGTCGGCGACGTTTTCAAACCTTGGAATGACGGCATCTTGGGAGGCAAGATTCATGTACGGCAAAGTCGTTCCAAGCAATGCCTCCCCTTTTGGAAGAGGAAACAAAAGGTCTTTTATGCGATCTTTATACTTTACTTGCAGCGTCAATTCGTTTTCAAAACCGGGAATTCGATAGAAATAGGCAAACGAAAAAGCACCATCAGCACCTGTTTTCGCGAGCTGTGCTCCACCAGGCACAGTGACAAGTGCGCCTGAAAAAGGTTCGACGACAGATATTTCTGCACCAACGGCGGGAACCGTTGCCGATTCGTAGACTAGTCCATAGACGTTAAAGAGTGGCACTTCGGCATAGGGTGAAAAGACTAGGGAAACCTCATCATCACCTGCGCCGATGTCCAATATTGTGGACGCAGTTGAATAATAAAGAACTGGTTTTGTGGCATCGGATTTATAAGTAATCAGAGCCGCGCGAAACTCGCGCTTCAGGCCCGTGGGAATTTCGAGCGTGTTCTCGCCGGATGTGAGTTGCAATGCAAACTTCTCCATCCCTTCCCCACGCACACCCAAGCCTATAAAAAGAGGCTCGTTTCCACTCAGACCAAAGCGATCGCCTTTGGTATTTTTACCAACGACCTCGATTTTGACCTTGGTCATCCCTTCCCGCGATGCAGACTCTGAGGGTCCACATGCATTCAAAGTGGTGAAAAGACCTAACAAAACAACAATCCATAATGAAGAAACTCTGTTACGCGACATACCTGCGCCCCACTTTATCGTTCGGCAATCAGTTCTGCTATACCTTCGTAAACTTTATGAGTTTCTTAATAGAAAATCGTTGTTTTAATATTATTTCAAGAGGTTGGAGATCCTAAAAACAGGAGCCGCCTGCACAGTTCAGAAAAAACTCACATCCCGATATTTTTCCGTCACCCGAAACGGCAGCGGTATCTGAAAACGTACTATCAAGACATGTTGGCAAAGTTGCGTTCCCTAATATTCGGGTGTCGGGAATGACGCAACCTTTATCCCCATTGGTTTTGAGTTTTGCCAGCGATTTTTGAATTCCATTTGTTGCACTTGATTCGTTGGAAATTGACTTTAAACAATCACCGGCCACTGCCAACACTTCATCCATTGTGTTCACAATGTTACTTGCCGACGTAAAAAGTGCTTCAATTTCTTTTTCGACGACGTCAACTTCGTCGGTCGTTGCGTTACAGGTTGTGCCCGCAGTTTTTAATTTCGTGGGAAGTGACTGCATGAGATCTTGAATAGCTGTTACAGCCGCTGTCATCTGTGTGAGGCGCGCGGAAGCAAAAATTCCACCCGTTAAACAGCGTTGAAAATAAAGCGCTTTATCACTTGGATTGGGGGCTTGCGAAAGAATATCAACAACGGCTTTTTTTAGAGTGTCCATTCTTGCATCTTCGATCACTCCACCCTCTTGGAGCACAGTAGAAAGTTGATTCAGAATGGAATCTTGTTTACTTGATGCTTGCGCTAAATAAGGTTGCCCCTGCGCTGCAGTGGGCTTTGTTTGCAGGGAATCATCGCCCTTGAGTTTCGTGGTGGAAGTCGAGAGGGAAAGTGCTTTTTGAATAAGATCAAAAAGAGGAAACTTTGCATTACCTGCGAGAGAAAGCGCGTAAAGATGCGCCACTTTATTCGTTTTCTCATCCGACCAGAGAGAACTTAGAATTTCAGAAGCCTTGTCGTAATTCCCAGAATCCAGTGCAACCATGGCATCTTCGGTTTTTGCCTCCCTCGAGGTATTTTCAGAAAAGGGAGAAAAGATGCTCGTGCTGCAAGCTGTGACTCCGAGACATACGGCTATCAACGGGATTAGACCTTTTCGGAATTGCATGAGACACTGACCTCCTGGGTTTACCCATGTGGCTGTCAAACACTGAGGGTTTCCATCTGTTTTCACCTACAGTAAGCTAATTGAAGTCGTTAGGGCAACCTTAATTGTCGCCAAAAAAAAGCCTGCACCAGGGAGATGGGATGAAATCGCACTGGAAACTTCTCGCATTGCCGATCTCTTTCCTGTCGGATGCCGCATCCGCTGAATCCTTCAGATCACATTCCACCGACAACGAATGGAATTCCACTGCCATTTCGGCTTCCGGGGGAATTGGAACGCTCTCTGCTAACTTCGTCGACCATTTTTTTACCGACCCCAGTAAAATTGCTCTCAATCAGCGCAGCTTTATTCTTCAGTTCTTAGGCTTGAGCGTTAACTACACAAAAGACCTCATCGACACCGCCGGTGAAGTTCAAGATTTAAGTAACAAGAGTAGTTCGGGCGGCAGCGACACCGAATCTGCGATCAAAGTTATCAATCAATTTCGGAAGGTTTTTGGAAGAAGATTAGCAGGTGGGTTGAATGTTAATCTCCTTTCTTTAAAAATGGGTGGAGTGTCACTCATTCCGTATGCGAGTGTGACTTTCGATGGAGAAGCACGTATTCCCGACTGGCCAGAAACCAAAGCTGTGGGCGATATTTATGGCGGACTTGGAATAGGGTATGCAAGAGTTTTTGGCACCCAGTGGGATGCAGGCATGAATGTGCGGCCCGGCTACCGGCTTTATGCCAACGGCGCCGTTGGGATGGACAGCATCGCCAGCGAATTCAGCAAAGACACTACAACCACAACAACAACCACCGATGAAAGTGTGAAATTTGGAACTTACGGTTCTGGATTTTATATACCTTTAGATATGGGCGTGGGATATCGACCTCATCCTCTCATGCGTTTTACATTCGTGATCCGAGATTTTGCAGGGGCACCTCCGCTGACAACGGACGGCACAGCAAATCCCCCTGTTTACCCCATGCGTTTAAATTTGGGTGGCAGCGGAACAGCGCTTGAAAAAGGAAATCACAAGATTTCTGTTGCTACTGAGTTGCAAGATTTGGCAAATATTGCATCGGGGGGTTCCGCTTTTCTGTTTCGTTGGCAGAGTGCTGCCCAGTATGGTTACAAGCTTGCATTTCGCCAGGACCCCACTTTTCAACTCAATTTGGGCATGCAATCAGGGTATCCCAGTGCGGGAATTTTACTTGATTTATTTGTTGCAAAACTCGAAGCTGCCACTTACACAAAAGAAGCTGGATATTACATCGGGCAGCGTCCCGAAAGAAAATACAGCTTTAAGCTGTGGACTCAGCTCGCGTTCTAAAACAGTGGTGATGTAATATGGTTACAAAAAGGGCATTATTAGTTATAAATCGCCATTCGAATCAAGGTGAAAATCTTGCTGAAAAAGCGATCTCTCTCCTTCAAAACAGAAATTTTGAAATCATCGTTTGCCGCCCTTCCCCCGAAGAAAGCATTTCCCAAATCATCCTCACCCATGCCGCAGCTGTCGACTTTGTCATTCTCGGAGGCGGAGACGGCAGTCTCAACGCCGGGCTCGACGCTTTGGTTCAAACGAACCGTCCCGTTGCAATTTTGCCGCTCGGAACTGCAAACGACTTCGCACGTACCGTTGGAATTCCTACAAAACTCGAAGATGCGTGTGACCTTATCGAAAAAGGAAACACGAAAAAAGTCGATGTGGGTCGCGTCAACGGTAAATATTATTTGAATGCAGCAAGCCTTGGCATGAGTACTGATGTCACAAGGCTTCTCGACAAAAAAAGAAAACGCTTTTTTGGAGTTTTTGCCTATCTTTTCGTTGCCATTATTGCAATCTGGAAAGCCCGGCGATTTTCCGCTGAGTTCATTCACGATGGCGGGCGATTCCATGCTCGGGTGGTGCAAATCATCGTCGGCAATGGTCGCTATTACGGTGGCGGCATGACAATCTCCGAAAATGCTTCACTCAACGATGGCATGCTCGATGTTGTTTGCTTAGAAACGGAAAAATGGTGGCAAATCCTGCGCCTTTTTCCAGCACTGCGGAGTGGTAAATATTTATCGTTTCATAAAGTGACAACGCTGCGCACCAAAACCCTTCAAGTCACAACTCAGGTCCCGAAGTCTGTCAGCACCGACGGAGAATTTACAACCGCAACACCTGCTTTTTTTGAAGTGCTGCCCGAAAAACTTGAAGTCTTTGTTCCCGAGGCCTCCCCTCTCGTCGCGAATCTTAGCAGCATCAACGGAGAGAAATAAACAATGGAAGAATGGAATTCACCTTACGTCCATGGATTTGCTGTGCTGGCAGTTGTTCTTCTCCTGCTTCTATTTGCACGCCTTATTTACGCGTTTCTTTATCGAGTCGACCTCTCTGAAGCCCTCACCACACAGGACAATCCCGCAGCTTCTATCGCCTTTGGAGGATTTACCGTGTCGTTTGCCGCTTCACTGTCTTCAGTGGCATCTTTTCGAAGCGGGCAGCTGCTTCTCGACGTTCAAACCATTTTTCTGTACGGATTTTTGGCCCTTGCCTTAGTGGTTTTTTGTGATCGCGCACATTCCATGTTACTTCACCCCGGCATCGGGGGAAAAAAGGAAATTTACGAAGACAGAAACGTGGGCGTTGCAATTGCGAAAGCAGGGGCACTGGTCGGAAGCGGCCTGACTTTGGCGGGCTCGCTCAATGGCGATGGTGGAGGCATTTTAGCCGTCCTCGTCTTTTTCATTCTAGGACAACTTGCTTTAAGCCTTGTGGGATGGATTCACCGAAAAACCTGTGGCTATGGGTTTTTCGAATCTATGGCACAGGGCAATGCTGCAGCGGGCCTGAGTTATGCGGGAACACTCATTGCCTCGGGAATCATCCTCTTTAACGCAACAAGTGGTAATTTCACCGACTGGAAACACGATCTCATCAATTTTTTCATTCAAGCTGGACTGGGGCTTATCCTCGTTCCCGTTCTCCGCTGGATATTCGACATGATTTGGATGCCAGGCGCCATCATGAGCCAAGAGATTGCGCGCGATAAAAACTGGGGAGTCGTTTTGCTGGAGTTTTTTCTCCTTGTGACTCTGTCGGCACTTTTTGTAGTCAGTTTCAATTAGAAAGCGGCAGGGGCCGAAAACGAAGCTACCGGCGATTTCTTGAAGTAGCCCACACAACATGCCAATTTCGGCATGCCTTGCCTGCCACAGAGGGCAGGAATGTGCCCTCACCCCAAAAGCCTTAATTCTATCTCACTAAAATTATTAATTTAAATACTTGGCACACCGTTTGCATAGACTCTTTTGGAAGTTTGAGCGCAACGACAAAAGCGATTTCCGTTTTTACAGACTGCGTAATATTTCAAAGCCACAGGAGCATTTCACCATGAAACCAACTTTTCTTCGCGCAGCCCTCGTTTCAGCTTTAACTTTGGGATTCATCTCTTGCACCCCCGGTTCCAACGAAAAAGTCGCACTTCTCAATCAAGAGCTTCAAATGGTAAAGCTTGAAGTTGAAAAATCAAAATTAATTATTGCCGAAAATGAAGTTCTTAAAAAAGAAAATCAGACTCTCAAACACGAAATGGAATCTATCCGGATGAAACTTGTTGAGTTGCAGGTGCGATCGGAAACCCTCAACCAACGCATTGCAAGTCGGAGTGAGCCTCAAAAAAGTCAGCCCGCTCCTGCAAGACAGCCTGCTGCAGCCGTAAAGAAGAGCCCCGAAGCTCCGCAAGCTGCACAACCCGCTCAGCCTGCAGCGACGCCTTTATCTGCCTCCGAGACTTCGCTTAAACAGCAACTCACAGGCGGCAGTGGCTCGAAGTAAATTTAGCCGGTTTCAGGCTTAAATAAACAAAATATTTTTTGAAGGAGTCCTTTATGAATGCACTTTCGACCCTCAGCGTTTTAACGCTTGCAAGCTTTCTAGCCTTTGCCTGTGGAAGAGATGAAGAAGGAAAAGCTCCCCCCACAAAAGAAGGGGCATCTAAGGAAACACATTCCCTCGAAAACGGCACCTACTACATCGAAGATGTGCGTGAATTACAAGACGGTTGTGGCCGTAATCCCATGGATTCGAGTGACCCTATTACCGGTGTGGCATTTCAGCTGACCAACACCAACAAGGGACAAATCACCATCGACCGTTGTATTTATGAAGGCAAGTCTGTGCAAGGATTTGTACAAGACAACAGTGGTGTTCTGACAACGCTTCACAGTTTACGCCGTGAAGGAAATGGAAGTGCCGTAGCGGAATATCAACAAGAATGCCGCATGGAAATCATCACGAAAGCAGATAATCAGTTTGAAGCGAAATTTATAGAATATCAACGTAACAGAAATCAAGTGATGAGAAAATTGACGGTAGATGCTGCGGAGTGTGTGACTTCTTACTCATTCACCATGAAGAAAAAGAAATAAACAACTGCGAGCGCAGAGGAATATTAGGTTTCTCCTCGCATAAAATCCTCGGTTCTTTCTGCAACGCGCAAAATTTCAAGGTCGCCTTCTAAAGTAACAAGTATTTCGGGGGCTCCAACAAACCAGCGATTTGCATTGGATTGTGATTTCACATAGGGAAGTCCCAGTCGAGGGAATAAAAACCACTCTCCCAACGACGCCCCTGATGCACAGTTTTTAGATGCCAACAGCACTCTTTCTCGCACCTGTTCGCAGCGCATTCCCCAAAACTCAACTCGTTCATTTAAAATCTGCTCTTTTTGCGGAAATGCCAGGGGAAGAATATCAAATGCCGCATCCTGATGAACACTCTTAAACAAAAGCGGATCGGAAAAATAAAAGCTCCTGACCTCGTTCAACTGGGCACAACTTGCCTTATAAAGGCCATGGGAAGCATTATCCCAAATGGCATCACCCACGGCCAGGGATACCCCATAGGGTGCACCTGCAAATTCAACTTCACAGGTGTTTAAAACACTTTCCCACTGAGAATCCTTTGAATCGGGCCATAAAAACGCTCCAAATTCGGAAGTGGAGCGGTTTCCAATGACAACATTTTCCATCGCCACCCCTGCACTGAGAGCCTCCTCTGCAATGGATCTCACAATATGCAAGGCGTGTTTTATTTTGCCTAGATCAAGTTCCGAGTGAGAATTCCAGAGCACGGAAATTCCGATCCGTGGTGAGTGTTGTCCGTGCCTCAGCCTTTCGAAGGCAACTCTCAATTCATCTTCATTTAAAAAAGAAAACTGTTCGCCGCTATTTGAAAAAGAAAGTCGCAGTAAAATTCTAAAATTTTCGAGGGAGGTTTCGGAACGGATTCCCCAAACCGTGAGCAAATGAAGTTCCTCGAGGGAGCCGATTTCGAGTGCCAAACCTCGATATTTTGCAAGGTATTTAAGTTCGTCGGATCCTGACAAAGGAAAGGCTGCGATGAGCGACTCGGGTTGCATGCCTGCTCGAATGGATTTTTCGATTTCCTTGACTGAATGACAGATGACACCCAATCCCCACTCTTCCGCTCGCCTGAGTTGCCCCATGCGAGGCATGCATTCAAATGCACTAAAAATGAGAGGAACGCTGGTTCTTTCGCCTTGGCTTCGTGCTGTTGATTTGTTGAGACGTAGCTTCGGTTTGAGGATTTGAGAAAATTTTTTCATCCGCGAGCTGTAAAATTCAAAAGATTCTTGAGCAACACGCTCCTGAATGAGGAGGACACTTCTTCCATACTCGTCGGCAATTTCTTGCAGAGAAATCCCTTCAAGGGAAGGATTTCCCTCTTGAATTGAATTTTTCGACTGAATCGAAGAAATTTTTCGTGCTTCATCCTGAATTTCAAACCTATAAAGTTTTAATTGGTTTTTCCAATGGTCTCTTTCAAGGCAAAGCGAAAAGACTGACATGATCTAAAAAACCCTCTCCGCACACCTAAAGGAATGAATAGGGATCAACATCCACCCTCATCTTCTGGAACAACCTGGGGTTGTCTAGAAGTGAAGAAGGAATGAGCTGCATAGGGAGCAGGCGCTTCTCCGAAGCGACGCACATATGATAACGATAAACCCCTTTCAGCTTTTCCAGGGTAGCAGGATAAGGCCCACTGATCCGCACTTCATGGGGGGAGATTCCGATGTTTTTCCAGTGCTCGACAAGCTCCTCCCGAACGCCATTCCCAAAGCTCATCGCTTCTTCAGGGGATTTCCCATGAAACTCAAAAAGAATTTGCCGCGAAAAAGGAGGATGCCATCCCAGCGCACGGAGGTCGAGTTCGTTTCTCAAAAATTTTTCGATTTCTCCTTGAATGGCAAGGGTCACGACACTGTGGCCAGGGGCTAAGGACTGCAAGAGGACGCGGCCTTCTCTGCCTTCCCCTCTTCCTGCACGTCCGGCTGCCTGAGTTAAAAGCTGAAAAGTGCGCTCGCCTGCGCGAAAATCAGGGAGAAAAAGACCGTCTTCAACATGAAGCACTACCACTAAACTTACTTTTGGAAAATCATGCCCTTTAGAAAGAAGTTGCGTTCCCACAAGACAATCTGTTTCGCCACTGCGAAAACTTTCTAAAATTCCAGTCACTCGACTTTGACTTGTAAACATATCGCGATCGAGCCTGGCAACTTTGAGCTGCGGCAATTCCAGCGCAAGTTCATCTTCAACATTTTGAGTTCCGGCTCCCATTTGAACCAGTGTGGTGCAACTGCATTGTGGGCACGTTGTGAGAGTTTTTCGCGTAAATCCACAGTAATGGCAAAGCTCCATTTCACCGCGTTTGTGAAGCGTTGTTGTGACAGAGCAATTCGGGCACATGAGGGCATTTCCGCACTGTGCGCACAGGCAATAATTGGCGTAGCCGCGCCGATTCAGGATCACCATGGCCTGCTCTTGACGTTGACGTGTTTTTTCAAGCGCTTCAATCACAGGGCGGGCGAGAAGGCAGCCATCGAATTTAAGTAAACTCGTTTTCATAGCTTTATTTTGCCCATCTTTTGCCTTCTGCCTTGCCGCAGGAAGGTAAGATTTTGCATCAACAACTTCAACAGTAGGAATCGATCCGACCTGCCTTTTTTTCAAAGTTGCATAGGCATACTTTGCGGTACTGGCATTTGAAAATGATTCCATGGAAGGCGTGGCAGACCCCAAAATGCAACGGCACTTTTCAAGAATGGCTCTTTTTACAGCAACGTCACGTGCTTGGTAGCAAGGAAATTCGTCACATTTATAACTGGAATCATGTTCTTCATCGACAATGATAAGTCCCAAATTTTGAACGGGAGCGAAGACCGCAGATCGAACGCCCAGCACGACCTCAGCCTGATTTCGGTGTACCCGAAACCATTCTCGTTCATATTCTACCGGAGTAAGTCCGGAATGTAATATTGCGAGCTTTTCGCAAAAAACTTTTCGAAAGCGAGCGCTCATCTGTGGAGTGAGGGCAATTTCGGGCACCAAAACCAAGACACGTTGCCCTTGTTTTAGCACTCTTTCTGCTGCTTGCAGGTAAACTTCTGTTTTTCCTGCTCCAGTAATTCCATGCAAGAGGGTAACAGCTTGCTCAGAAGTAAAAATGAGTTCCAAACACTGAGACTGCTCCTCGCTGAGTTCCACCACACCTTCAGAGGGCTCAACCGCAAACTCTCCTTTGAGCTTGACGGGAAGCGCATGTGTTGCAATCCAGTCACCGGCTTCGTTCAAAGAAAAATAATCTTGAAATCTTTTAAGCCTTGCTTCATTCTTTTTGAAATCCCAGAAAAAACCTGGGGCAAAGAGCCGAATTGTTCTGCCCAGAGAAGCAAGGTAATATTGCGCAACCCATTTTGCGAGCGCTATAGCTTGCGGAGAAAAGGGAATGGAATAAGGTAAAATCCCTTCAACCTGTTTGCAAAGAAACGAAGGTTTTTCACAGAACTCAAGAAAAATTCCGACACATTTGCGCTTGCCCACTGGAACAAGAGCCGCTTGACCGAATTTGAGGTTCAAGCCAGAAGGAACAACATATGTTAGACCGTAGGAAGTGGCATCTGCCACTGCAAAAAGGCCAAATCTGTCTTCTGACGCATTCATTTCCAAGCCATTGCTCCTTTGTGACTGATCCAAAACTCTCACTAAACGATCTCGAAGGTCGACCCACTATCATAGCCACCTCTGGGAACAGAACAACATCAGCGCAGGAGCAGATTTGAAATTGCAGGAATATGCCTTTTTTGATGTTGACGGCACGGTGATTTCAAAAGATTCCTTTCGATTGATCTTGAAAGAAGGGCTCCGCTTGCAACCCTGGCGCGTGCTTCTGCTTGCGCTTTTTTTGCCGGTCTTTTTCGTTACGGTGCTCTTGAGGTTAGATAAAAAATACGCAAAATCATGCACGCTTTGGTCTCTCACTGTATTCAAATCTCGAAAAGAAGCGATCCAGTTTTTGGACAAAGTGGTTGATTCTTGGATCGACAAAATTTGGTTCCAAGAAGTGAACGATGAAATCGCTGAACTGAGAAAGCAAGGTTATGGAATTTGTTTTGTCAGTGCTTCGGGGCAATTTTGGGTGCGTAAAATGGTCGCCGCAAAAGTTTCTGTGCCCTTTGTGATTATTGGTTCCAAGCTTGGTTTTTTTGCAGGCGGCATTATTTTTAGATCGAAGAACTGTTACGAAATTGAGAAACTCCACCGCATTCATGAGCGACTCGGTCATGATCTCCTGTGGCGCCATGGTTATTCCGATCACCCGGCAGACATTCCTATGCTCGACCGCTGCGAAAAAAGACACCTTATTTCACCAACCCCACATCATCTTGAGCAGTTTGAAAAAAGATTTACGGGCCACTACCAGGTTCGGAACTGGCAAGCAAAGTAGTTTGCTTCTCGGGCTCTCAGGCTGATAGTCTAAAAGTGCACACACTCAAATCAGAACAGAGAAAGGGAATGCATTTTGCCGCTGCCTCAGCATTCCAGTCAGGGAAAATACTCTTCGCATTTTCACTCCCTGGGCAAGATTTTATTAATACTCCTCTCTGTAAAAAGCATCTTTCTTTTGATTGGAATTGTTTTAAATTTCCAAGTTCCTTTCCTGTTACCCACGATTGTCGTCATGTTACTTATTTTTTTTGTAACTTTAGCTGTGAGCATGCCTGCCCTCGGAATCTTTGAACGCAGTTTAGTCAGCGGCTCTACTCATACGAATCGGATGAGCATCACATTTGACGATGGACCTCATCCGCTCCATACCTTGCGCATCCTCGAAATTCTAAAACGACATGATGCAAAAGCGACGTTCTTCGTCATTGGCTCGCGGGCGGAAAAATATCCCGAAGTTGTGATGGAAATTGCGAGGCAAGGACACCAACTCGAAAATCACTCCTATGCCCACGAACACATGGGAGCTTTTCGCTTTCCGCACACCGTCATAAATGACCTCGAAAAAACTCAAAAGATTATTCAAGAACTCAGTGGCCGCACACCCCGTTGGTTCAGACCCCCTTTTGGTGTGATTTCACCCCGCATCGCCTCCGCCGCTCGCCGTGCGGGGCTCAAGGTCTGCGCTTGGACGTACCGAGCAGGTGACGGAGTCAGTTGGCGCTGCCCGAAAAAAATGTTTCAACGCGCGAAAGGAGAAGTCACATCGGGGGCCATTTTGATGCTCCACGACAGTTTAGGCGACTCTCCTGTTCCTCCCGTCTCACTTGAATTTTTAGCAGACCTCCTCCAGGAAATTCGTGAAAAAGGCTTAAGCGCTGTAACCCTTGATGATCTTCTCGAAGAAAACTCGCCATCAGAGGCGTTCGATCTTGATAAAATAAAAATTCAGAAAATAAGTTGTTGAAACTTTTTCTTCACTCAGTATAAATCCCAAAGTCATCTGAGCTTGGAAGGCCATTGCTGCCGAATGATTCGTTTTTAATTGAAAATGCTTTAAATTTTAGGGAATAAACCATGCAAAAATTAACTTTAATGTCTACACTCTGCTCTTTGTTTTTCTTGAATTCTCAGGCCCTTGGGCAAGATGAGTTTAAAACCTGTACAGCCGCAGCTGCCTCTGACTTCAATTTGAACGCCCTGGTTCGAGACCTCAGAACAGCTCCGCATTCTGAAGCACTTTGGGATGCTCTGAATCGTCACAGCCCGCAATTTTGGAATGAAATGGGCTCCAGAGCCCGCGCAGAAACTGTGGAAACTCTTTGGACAAGCCTGAATGACTTTGATGAATCCGGCGACGACTTTGATGAAAGTGCTGTAGAATGGTCACTTCGCTTTGCACGCATCAATGAAAGCATTCGCAATCAAGAAGATGTCTGCAGCGCCGTGGGAATTCTCAGCCCCCAGCTTGAAAGAGATCTTGGCTATGGCAGAGGAACAAGTCCTGAAATTCTAAGTTCGGTTGCACAACAGATCATAGCGCAAGGAGACGAACCCAGCGGAACGTTCTCAACATTGAAACAGTTTCGCAGTGCTTACCAGCTAACAGTTGAAGAAAACTGGAGTGGGAAATAATAAAGAACGTGCCCACGTCGGCATTTCAATATTATTCCCCACATCCAAGACCCGCTTGAAAAACTCTGCCCATATTTACGGTTCTTCAGCTTCATCCTCTTCAATCGAGGAATCTTCTGCTGAAACTTCGGAAATGAGGGGGTCGGTTCCTGGAGGAAGCTCTTCCGGTGCAGGAATGGCCTCAAACTCATCGGTTTCTTCTGCAAGCATTCGATTGCGAGCATCCAATGGTTCCCGCAAAAGTATTTTCAACATCGACTTTGCCTGACGCGCCAGTTGCGGATCAAAATCCGTGAGACGTGAACAGCTTTGCAAAAACGTTGAAAAACGGAACAGAACCATCATGCAGTCGCCGGCAGAAAAGAACTTCGAGGTGTGATCGCTCACGAGATCTTCCCACGACATCGTTCCGCCCAACCAACAACGCACAATTGATGCAGCTCCATAATTAAATTCTCGAAACGAGGCGCTGCGTGTGGTATCGCCTCTTGAGGAAACCTCATCGTAAAGATCTGGAAACAGACCTTCTGGATAAAACTGCTCAATGAGTTTTGGAAGGCGCAGCCCCCGCAAAAATTCCAAATCAACATGCATGTCTGGAATTTCTTTAAAATGTGCCGAGCAAAATACAGCCATTGCTTGAACATAGTGCTGAAAATTACCTGAGTGCATTTGGCCAGATGCCAACCAACTTGCGATGATTAGGCCACCCGCTTGTGGAAAATGCCGTGCGAGCTGACCCAACGGAGTGGGCTGAGGTCCTTTGAGTGCGCCAACGGTTTGCAAATGACGAACAATTTTATAAAGAACGCTTTTACGTGCCTGAGCAACGAGCTTGTGACATCCAGGCCTCGCTAAACACGTTTGACATTCTACAGTCGTTCGCTGTTTCCCCTGATGAAAGCGCGTGTAGGTATCGGAAATATTCTTGCATCCGATGCTGTCGCCAAATCCTTCTTTGTAAAGAATCGCTGTTACAACATCATGATCTTCGAGCATGACTTCTTTGGGATCGCGCTGCTGCATGAAAAATGAGCGCACGTAAAAATCCGAAAGGTACGAAAAGCTTTCATGCTGCCCAAGAATACCAAGCACTGTTGTCGGATCAAATTTCAGAGAACTCCGGCATGGTTCGCGACTCAAGGGTTTTTGAATTGCAAAACGGCCTAAGTCCATCCACAGCGAAAAGCCTTGTTTGTCATGTCCTCGTCTTCCTGCACGGCCAAGCATTTGCATGACTTCCGTATTGGAATAGCGAACTTCTCCATTTTCGCTGGGCCTTGTTTCGTCGGCAACCAAAGCACTTCGGACCGCGAAATTCACTCCCAAACTGATTCCCATGGTGCCTGTGCACACGCGCAACAAGCCTTCTTTTAAGAGCGACTCAATAGCAACCCGACCCGGAGGGATCATTCCACTGTGGTGATATGCGATTCCGTGTTTCTTGATGAGCCGCTGAAGTTCGGTGGGAACGTAATCCCAACCCGGTAAATTCTCGATGCGTGTGCGCAGCTTTTCATGGTTAAAATGGGGATCTTCTCCACCTTTCAGTCCACGTGAAATGGCTTGTGCTATTCCTTCGACGTCGCCACGACGCCCTGCGTAAATAACAACTGGCCCTAAATTCGCAGTCAGAGCGGCACGCACAGGTTCGAGCAGTTCTTGAAAACGTTTAGCGGCACTTGTACGTCTGCGATTCTGAGACGACAGTTTCGACATTTTTCGCAATTCTAAAATGTCTTGCGGAAAAAGGTTGAGCTCAGAGCCCAAAATCCAACCATATTTTGTGTAAACAAGATCGACTAAGGGAACAGGCCTTTTTTCGACGCGGATCACTTGGCACGGACGGCCTTTGATCTTTTTAATCCAGGCTGCAAAATCATCGGCATTGGGAACGCTGGCGCTCAGAAGCACAAGCTGCGATTCCGGTGGTGTCAGAATAATAGATTCTTCCCAGGCACTGCCTCGGCTTTCATCCTGCAAAAAATGATATTCGTCATAGACAATCACCATGCTTTGCATATTGGGTTCGACACCCAGCAAACTGTTACGGTAAGTTTCGAGGGTTGCAAGAATAAAGGGTGCGCCTAAGTTTTCTTTGAAGTCGCCCGTATTGATACCTACTCGATCTTTGCCGTACTTTTCGCAAAACTCGCGGTACTTATCGTTACTCAAACTTTTCACCGGACTTGTGTACACAAGCCGCACACCGATCTTCATTTTTTCTTCAAGAAGAGCTTCAATGACGCGGGTTTTTCCTGCTGATGTCGGAGCGTCTACAATGAGGTTGTCGCCGGCCATCAAGTAGTCGAGTGCTTTTGCTTGCCAAGGATCGAGCTTCGAACCACTGGAACTGTAGCGCACTTCAGCGTCTGGCTCTAAGACTTCCGCAACGACTACTTTCTGAAAAGTTTTTTGTTTCGTAGGAATGAGACTGGCAAGAGAGGGAATTTCTTTGCCACTGGCCCCTTCCAGACTTCGCGAAGCCTGCTGCTTTGCGCCGGAACGAAATCCTCTGTCGCTTCTGAGTTCACTTTTTGCACTAAGCCCATCCTTTGCACTAAGCTCATTCCTTGCATCAGATTGCGCGCCCTGATGATCCACATTGCCTTTGCCAAAGGATTCTTCAACCCAGTTGCTCATCTTTGCAAAAAGCCCGCGTGGCTTTGGAGCATCTTGAGGTAACAAAGGCTCTGCAAGCTCTTGAGCGGGGGACTCAGCAGGGCCCCGAGATTCAACCGGGACTTTCACCGAACCTTTTGCATTTTCGGGTAAAGTTCGTAACAGATCTTGAGGAGTGGCCTTAGCACCTTCCACTGGAATTTTCGAAACGGGCCGCAACATTTCTTCCAGGGCTTTTCGAGACTGTTCAACGAGACTCTTTATTTTTGCCTCACCGAGGCGCGCTTCGAGAATCGATTCAAAGTTCACTTGAACGGGCGCTTCGTCGTAGCGATTCCCCGCACCAAATCTTTTATCGCGAAATCCGCCTTGAGGCGAATCTCGCCGGGAGTCGTTTCCTTTTCGAAAACTCTTTTTGAACGTGTCTGATTTTCCATCAGAACCCTGCACAGAGTGCTTTACGTTGTCGGGTTCTTTATTTGGTCGGCCATGACGTTCGACGTCCTTCTTTTTGAACTTTGAGTTCGGATTCTCTCGTCTAGTCAATCACACCTCAGTAATTAATTCTTCAACCTGGGCAGCCTTCGCGATCGATAACGAGCGCACTGCCTTCACCACCACCAATACAAAGGGTAGCGACCCCTCTTCTTTTGCCCTGCAATTTAAGAGAATGCAAAAGGGTCGTCAGGATTCGTGCTCCACTTGCACCGATGGGATGTCCCAGCGCGACTGCCCCACCATTGATGTTCACTTTTTCATGGCCGATATTCAAGTCCTTCATGGCTGCCAGTGCCACGAGCGCAAAAGCCTCGTTGATTTCAAAAAGATCGATATCAGAGATTTTCAAGGAAGCCTTCTCGAGGGCCTTCTTAACGGCGTGCGCAGGGGCTGTTGTAAACCACTTGGGTTCATGAGCAAAACTTGCTTGCGAAACAATGCGAGCCATGGGTTTCAAGCCATACTTTTTGAGCGCAGCCTCTGAGACGACCAAAAGCGCCGCTGCACCATCGTTAATTTTAGAAGCATTGGCGGCCGTGATGGTTCCCTCTTTATCAAAGGCAGGACGCAAAGAGCCCATCTTAGAAAGGTCAGACGCACCGGGCTCTTCGTCTGATTCAATCATTTGCATGGCTTTGCCGACCATGATTTCAACGGGAGCGATTTCATTTTTAAATCGGCCTTCAGATATTGCAGCAAGCGCACGACGGTAACTTTCTGCTGCATAGGCATCTTGTTCTGCACGGGTGAATTGATACTCTTTTGCACACAATTCAGCACATGAGCCCATGGCCATATTGCTGTAGGGATCCCAGAGGCCATCCAGCATCATACTGTCCTGAATTTCTCTGTTTCCAATGCGATAACCGTCGCGAATATCTTTGAGAAGGTGGGGCGCATTTGTCATGCTTTCTTGACCACCCGCAACAATGACTTCGGCGTCTCCGGCTCGAATGGCCTGCGCAGCGAGCATGACACTTTTTAAGCCAGCGCCACACACTTTTCCAATCGTGAGAGCTTCAACTCCGATGGGAAGTCCAGCATAAATTGCCGTCTGACGCGCAGGCGCCTGACCAACGCCCGCAGTAAGTACTTCACCCATGATGATTTCATTGATGGCTTCAAGGGGAATTCCAGAGGCACTCACAGCCGCTTTCACGGCCACTGCACCAAGCCGAGTTGCTGGAAGCGATTTGAGAACTCCATTAAAACGACCAACAGGAGTTCGCTTTGCAGACACAATATATACGTTTTGCATATCTTTCCTCGTCATTAATGCGGAGTTCAAATCACAACCATTGCAAGTCGCAAAATGTTAAAATAACTGTTTCAAAATAGAAAATTCTTCGTCGGAAACGGGCAGAATAGAAAGTCGCTGCCCCTTGCGCAAGAGTAACATACTTGACAAAGCAGAGATTTCTTTAAGTTCTTCCAAGGGTATAAAGCGCTTGATTGGCTGAGGATTTCCAATTTGAACGAGACACCAGCGGGGATCTTGTGGTGTGGCCTTCGGATCGAAATAGAGAGATTTCGCATCGAGAGCAGAAAGATCGGGTTCAGACTCGCTCACAACTTCGGCCAATCCCGCAATGCCAGGAGGTTCTGCGTTGGAATGGTAAAAAAGGACGGTGTCACCGATTTTCATGTGGTCTCTCATCAAGTTTCGAGCTTGATAATTGCGCACTCCATCCCAGCGTTCCCGTTTACCCGGCCTTGCCAATAAATCATCAAAAGAAAAAACGTCGGGCTCAGTTTTCATGAGCCAGACTTTACAAGGAAGATACTCAGCAACTGTCATCTCGTTGCGTTTGAATTTCAACGTTGCACCAAAAGACCAACTGGAGAACTGTCGCGCGTTTGCAACACTTTCATTTCTTTTACAGAGCGAATGCGACGCTCTGCAAAACGATTTGAAGCCTCGTAAGTCGAAATGCCTTCCTTTTCTGCTTCGTTGAGAATGACACCGATGGTTTTGTAGATATTTTGTGCTTCAGAGAGAGCTTTTTCGCGATCGTAGCCAATGAGTTCATTGTAAACATTGATAAGACCACCGGCGTTGATGACGTAGTCGGGACAATAGACAATTTTGCGATCTTTCAAAATTGCGCCATGGACCTTTTCGTCTTCGAGCTGATTGTTTGCGCCACCCGCAATGATGGGAGCCTTCATAAGGGGAAGCGTTTTGCTATTGAGAATTCCACCCAATGCGCAGGGAGCAAAGACATCAACATCAAGTCCGAAAATATCATTCTGCCCAACGATGGTTGCACCGTACAAAGTTTCGACGTGCTTCAAGCGTTCTTCGGAAATATCTGAAACAAAGAGCTTGGCTCCATGCTCATGCAGATATTGGCAGAGGTAACGACCAACGTTGCCAACGCCTTGCACTGCAACCCGAAGTCCCTTGAGATCTTTGCGCCCCAGTCGAAATTCTACCGCTGCCTTCAATCCGCAAAAAACGCCAAGTGCTGTGACAGGGCTGGGATCTCCACTTCCGCCAAAAGCTTTGGAGACACCTGTAACATGACGAGTTTCTAATCTAACATTGTCCATATCAGTAACGCACGTATTCACATCTTCAGCGGTAATATAGCGACCACCCAAAGAATTTACGAAACGTCCAAATGCACGAAACATGGCTTCGCTCTTTTGCTTGGGATCTGCAATGATGACGGCCTTGCCCCCACCAAGAGTGAGTCCTGCGCAAGCCGCTTTGTATGTCATCCCTCGACTTAAGCGAAGGACGTCTCGCACGGCTTCTTCTTCAGTGGCATAGCTCCAAAGGCGTGTTCCACCGAGGGCTGGCCCGAGTGTCGTATCATGAATTCCGATCACTGCTTTAAGACCTGAGGCAGGATCATGACAGAATACCACCTGTTCATGTCCCATTTCGCCAACATATTCAAAAACAGAACGCATGCCCACCTCCTGTTAGACTTAAAAATTTTCACTTCGTGACAAGTTTGTAAACTACACGAATTTCTCCCACTGGCAACATTCAGCCAACGGGCCAACAATTCAGTCTTTTATGTACAGTTTTCAAAACGACGATTTTTGAGCTCCCCGTTGAAACGTGGGCATTTAGAAGGCAAAACGCGCGATAATCGAAAAATGCGAAAAGCAATATTTTATTAAATAGTCTTTAAAGGAAGAATAAATTCTAGAAATAATTATGAATCCCAGACATATCTATTACTGCTTATTTAAGGAGCATACAGCACTTTAACATCGAAAAATGCGCCACTTTTCGGCATAAAAGATATCACACTCGAACCCATTGTCTCCCGCCTTGTCACTTCATTGCTGCGACAGGCATGGTTGCAAAGAACACATCATAGGTTCCGCAACCTTTTTCGCCACAGTGCGAAGGCCCAAAGAATTTGCTCTCAAACTTGACCAAATTTCCTGCACGATCTTTCCAGTTTTTACGCGGTATTTCAGAATAATTCACAGAAATTTTTGTGATGCCATATCGACTCAAAGACGAAATTTCATCTGCGGTCGAAATACCATCGCTGTTTTTATCCACCCACATCTTTAACTTTGAAAAAATGGGTGAATTTTTATCCAGAAAACCTTTACGTAAAACATCAAACTGCGCGAGAGCTTCATAGCCATGGTTTGCACGCTTTCCATTGGGAAGCCTTGTGCCTTCTCCAAAAAGTTCTTCGCCGCCATCTATAATTCCATTGTTATTTAAATCTAAAGCAAGAAATCCATATTGTGGAGTTATCCAACCTGTGGGCACAGGAACACCATCGCCCGCAACATCAAATTTTACATCCGATTCAAAGACCGAAAGTGTTTCAGGCTGGCCCATTCCATGCAAGTCAAATACGATGGGCGACTTCCATTTCAACTTCCATTCACACTTTTCTCCTTGCGCTTGTCCATTGGCATCGAGCCCGCGAATTTCAATTTTTTCGGGGCGACCATCAACAAATTTTGCTCGTTGCGGAGGATAAAGTAAATTATTGTCGAGATAATATCCTTCAACACCATCAATGGTCGATTTCGGAAGATTCGCAACGGGATGATCAAAGTCGATGAAGTCTGGAGCATTCTTCATCGCTTCTCGAGCCCGCATACCATATTCCTTTGCTTCAGCATTTTCTTTTCGTATCTGCTCGCTCATTTCTCGGTTTCCGCGACCTCCATTCTCATTCTGTGAGTCAGAATCAGAACTCCCGCCTCTCTTTATAGATTGAACACTTGTCAAACTATCTGTGTAACGCTTTAGGTCTTCGCTACTTAAAGTTAAGGATATCGCATCGATCGCATTTCCAAAATAATAACGCACTTGCAATTTGGAAGCATTGGGGAGCTGCACGTGCGCAACAAGGCGCTCGTTGTGTTTATCATGGCTTCTATGCAATGTTCCCTTGGCCTTGCCTTCAATAACAGCGTGATCCTTTTTCTTGGTGATATACAGATTTAACGATTGACATGTGATAGGGCCCGTTGGCTGATGGGGCTGAACACCAGGGTTCTGAACACCAGGGTTCTGAACACCAGGGTTCTGAACACCAGGTTGTTGAGACCCTTGATTGGGAGGGAGCATTTCACCACCGGGCTTAGCATTTCCTTGAACAGGGGGTGTTACGTGACCTGGGTTCGTTCCCCCGCCTGGCATGGTCGATCCTGGGGCCGTTCCCCCACCCGGCATCGTAGAGCCAGAGGCTGTACCCCCTCCTCCTGGCACTTTCGAACCTGGGGGAAGCAATTCGCCATTGGGAGATGAATTGGGAATGTGGCCGGGCAAGTTTTCACGCGCGGGTACGGCGACAGTCACCTTTTTTTCTTGGACTTCAGGAGTAAAATTACCTGGTTCTTTGGGGTTATTATCTGCATTTTCTCCCGCTAAATTCACAGCAAGTGAAACTTCTTGCGCAATATCAAATTTGCCCTGCTTTGCAAGTTTTCGCATCTGAGCGGGGCTTGCATCAGAAAAATTGATGCTGTTTGGATCTTTTAAAGCCCGCGCCCGGGTGGGGTATTCGGGTGCATTTGCAGCGACAGAACAACCTATTAAGGCAGTGAACAACAAGGTTGTTACGGAAGCAGACTTTCCAAGGGGGAGTCGGCCTAAAAAAGAGCTAAAATTGTTGATTTTTCTAATCATTCTAAATTCCTTGTGCTTTTAATTTTTACCGCAAACTCTTATCGGAAGGTGTTAAATTTTTCATGAATACTTATTTTAACTTTTGATAAAATGGGGTTTATTTTTAAATGAACAACGAATTGAACTCACTCTTATTGAGAAGGGTAACAACTCAAAATTAAAAGACGAAAAAAAAATTGAGGTTCAATGTATTCATTCTCTAAAGTGCTTAAAATGATGCCCCGTTCAGAAAATATTTATATTCTTCTTGAGAAAATCAGAGAGAACTCCGATAAGACTTACATTGAGTCGATTTATGGAATAATGGAGATGCAACGACATGAGACAAATATTTAGAACAGGTCACTTTCAGGCTTTACTACCTCTTTTTGCACTCGCTGCAGCCTGCTCTGCTTCAAACTTTAAAGGTGCGACCCCTCAAAAAGACCCCAAGCAGGATGCCAATTCTAAAAATAATGGTGCATTAAAAAATTCTGCGGGCAAAGAGAAATTACAGAGAGCCGATGACGGTTCCGAAAATATGACCGCAGAGGGATCAAAAAATGGACCGGGTTCGGAAAATGTAAACGGTGGCTTATCTCAGGGAAAAATTCCTGGTTCAGAGGGCTTACCCACGTCTCCACAGGTCTGCAGTGAAGAATACCGCGCACTTCGAATTGCCATTGTCGTAGACAACACCTTATCCAACAATTGCACTCCCGGAGTTGTTCAAACAGGAGAAGGTGGTTGGTGTGGAACCGACCCCATAAAGCCCAATTCTCCAAGAGGAGATGCAGATGGCTTTACGGAACGACAAAATGCGATCTTTAGGACGATCCTTAAGGTTACAAATCTGGATAAGCAAGTCTCAAGCAAAGATCCCGCGTTTCGAGGAAGTGAAGTCGGAATTGTTTCGTTTCCAAGGTCTGGAGAAGAGTATGACAAGTATAAACTTCATAGCGGTGCAGGCACCATTTTTCCTGAAAAAATGACAAGCAGTTTATCTCTTGTTCCCGACGACACCTTTCAAAATAATCTTTGGAATATGCTGAAATTCACGCATAAACCGGCAGGCGCAACCCCCTATGAAGTTGCATTCAAAGGAGCGCACGACCTGCTGAAGGCCGGAAGAAATCCCCAAGATCCTAGGCCCGATGTCGTACTCTTTATTACAGACGGCTTGCCGACTGACCAACGCCCCAGCCTTGTGCGTGCGGCAAGAGCCATGTTGGGCACCACTCCTGTCATTCTGTTTTCGTTGTATGAACCCGGGAAAAACTCAGAGACTCAGAATGCCCCGGCCAAATCAACTCTCTCTGACGGATGGAATTCACCCACATTGCAGTGGGGACATCGCCCCAATGAAAATGATGGATACCCGAATTTCGAAAGTTACTGGAAAGAACTTTTGAAGTTACCTTCGGAAATTTCCAACAGCGTTATTGAAGTGGAAGGCTCTCAAAAATTAAATGCAGAGCTCGACCGCATTTTGGGAGTGCTACAAAGTTGCAAATAAGACTCATTTAAGCTCACTGGGGCTTGCAAAACTTATTCATTTTCAGAGTAAATTTACTTTGATCAGGCAAGCACTTGGCTATCAATACTTTTCCTTCTGCCTTTTTTTCGTCACCTTCTGCGACCTCAAAAAGCATCTTCCCCGACTCTGGAGTTGGGAAGATGAGTTGTGTTCCAGGACGGCCCTCTTTGAGCTTAATTCGAAATCCCTGAGACTCCAGATTGATTTCTGAGCAACGTGGGCTCACTTCAACCGAAACGGACAATGTCCAACGCGGATAGTCGCAATAATATTCACTCTCATCTCTCACCGTCATGGCAGTAACACCCAACGAAACTTTGGGCAGAGTTACGATAAATCCCACAGTCAAAAGTGATAGGGCTTTGATCCACATGTTGGACTCCTTCTAAAGATGTCGGCCTGCGGCAAAGAGTAGGCTTTTCTCCTTTGACGATTTACACATCCTCGAACTTCTGCGCAAGCAGAGAATCGCCCCAAGAAAACTTAGGCCAAAATGGGTTAAAGTGCGAGTGTGAGCATAACGTTGTGCACAATATCGAGAGCAGATGCACCTCTTGAGAGATCAGAGAAGGGTTTGGCAGTACCGAATAAGATTGGCCCCCAAGCCTCTGCACCCGCGAGGCGCTGAGTCATCTTGTAACAGATATTTCCAGCATTCAGGTCGGGAAAGATGAAGACATTCGCCTTGCCCTGCAGCTTGGTTTCCGAGTTTTTTCGGACAGCAATGTCTGGAACCACAGCGGCATCAAATTGAATTTCACCTTCAGAAAGAATATTTGGATACAACTCTCTAAATTTGATTGCAGCGTTTCTCATTTTTAGAACATCTTCATGTTCAGCACTTCCGGCGGTTGAAAAGCTCAGAAATGAGACGTGCGGATCAAGACCTGTCCACTTCGAGAAACTTTCACTTGCAAGCAGTGCAATATCGACCAATTGTTCAGAAGTAGGACTCGGGAGAACAGCACAATCCGCATAGAGAAGGGCCTGCTGACCACCGAGTGTCGGTTGTTTTAATGCAAAAAGAAATCCGCTGGTGATCGTTCGGACTTGAGCTTTTAAACCTACCGTTGCCAGCGCAGCGCGAATGACGTGGGCGGTTGACTGAACGGCACCCCCTACAACGGCATCCACTTCCCCACGCTCTAATGCAGCACCTGCTTCATAAAATGAATCGGAAGCAAGACTGCTTTGCTGTTCCGTTAATTTTTTCCCACGAAGTTCTGCCTTTTTCAGCATCAGCTCTAATGTCGTCGACCTGTTTCTTTCTGCGAACTCAGCTGTTCCAAGTCGAACTTTGACAGAAAATTCACGTTCAAGAATGGTTGCTGCTTCTTGAATTCGCATGTCTTCGCCTTCGGGCAAGGCGACTCTTTTTCCGAACGCTTTTTCGACAATTTTTTTTCTGAACTCATTTGGAAGAGACTGAAACACCATAAATTCCCCGCAATATCTTGTGCGAGCAAGCGGCTATTCTTTCGTCGGAGGGTTCGAGATTGCAGAAACAGGGCTGGTAATAGCATCCCGATTAAATTCTATTTCCCTCGACTTAAGCTCAATCAACGCTTGCAAAGGTTCCCTTGCACTTTCCATATCATGGTTTTCCAGGGCCGTCAGTGCCTCTTGAACTTTTCGAAACAAGAGTTCATCGCGTGCCCCCAGCTTGAGCACCATTTCATTAAAACGGCGTGCAACATAGTGGATTTCGTCGGCCTCGCGAAATTTTGCAAAAGCTTCAAAATCCGCACGCGAGAGCTTATGAAACTGCCGAATCA
Organism: Silvanigrellaceae bacterium; assembly: GCA_044237915.1. Lineage (GTDB taxonomy): Bacteria > Bdellovibrionota_B > Oligoflexia > Silvanigrellales > Silvanigrellaceae > JBIIEI01. The sequence continues at coordinate 24,542 of JBIIEI010000029.1, forward strand.
AATTAAACAAGGGACCCACAATTTTCTGGGTTGCAAGCACTGTTGCGACATAAATGCTTCCCGCATTCAGAAACAAAGTCGAAAAAATAACAACCATGACGGGCAATGGAAATCGTTGACCCTGCCAGATATTGAAGGCCCAAAATGCCCAAAGTAACATTCCAAGCGTCACGATACTGCTTGTCAAGCCGATCACCACACCGCTCAAAGCAAACCTGAGCTGGAATTCCCTGTTGACGAGGTATGTTCGTTTCCACCAAGGAATAAATCTTCTTGATTCGTGCGATGTGTCACCTTGCTCAGATCTTAAAATCCTTGAAGCTTTATTTGCATTCACGTGTCCTTCTCCAAAGCTCATCTTCGTCTTTAATTTTTCCTTCAAAGCATCGAGCAAAATGAGTGAGGAGAGTTTTTAAACTCCCTCCAGCATTTTTAAGTGCCACTTCGAAGGGTTCCTGTTTAGCTTCATACAACGAATAGCCAAGAATGACGGCATTGTTCATTCGCCCAGACTGAAAAGCATACTCGTAGTCGGTACCGATTTCCGCCCCTTTCATATGCAATTTATATGATTTTGCAATCTTTTCAAATTCAAGTTCCCGAACTTCTAAGAAATGTTTTTCATCTTTAAGCTGCTCGGAACCCTCTGTTACTTTATAAAATTCCTCGAGCTCTTTTTTGGTGCGAATGAGAAACTCTTTAAATAGACCTTGCGCTATCATATTTTTCTTAAATTTCTCATGATATGATTCACGACTGCTGCCAATTTCTTGGTTTAATTCAAGGAACCTTTCAGTGGCTCGCTTTGCAATAAAGTCTGCAAGGTTTTCATTGAAGGAAGAAAAATTAGGGATATAAAGAGTCCGGTGTACACATTCGTGAATAATCACTTCAATGAGTTCGGGAAGAGTATTGCCATCTAACATCGATGAATAGAGAGGATCTGGAAAGTAACCCAAAAGCGAAAAAGCTTGGACTCCCCCCAACTTTGTATCGTAACCTTCTTCCTTCATTTTCTTTTGAAATTCGACGGCATCGGGCCTTGAGAAAAAGCCAAGGTACGGCTGACTTCCCACAAGGGGAAACCACCATGTTTTGAAGGTTAAGGAGCGCCTTGATGCCGCTTGAACAACATAGGTGACCGAAGGACCATCCAGTGCAATGTAGTCCTGATATGATTTTCCAGGAGTCAGTCCAAGCTCTTCTTTTGCAAACTCAAGAACCCGAGACGTCAAGCGCATTTTTTCAATTCGGTCGGGTGTTTCTTTATTTTCTTCAAGAACCTTCACAATGGGTTTGCGCTTTAAAATCAGACGGGCCTGTTCGAATCCTTGCTTCACGGTGTAGCAACTCGTTTGGCTCATCAGGATCACGGGGCCCCAGAAAAGAGTTCTAAGACTGAAGATGCGGCGACTCATGAACTCCTCCCTCCTTTTGTTAACTTGCCAAAGAGCGGAAGTCTTCATTGCAAGTTCCTGAAAATTCATACCCCTGCCAGCATACCATGGCAGATCAGATGCAATGTGTCAGGAAAATGAGAACAAGACAGCCCCGCTCAAAGCATTCAGCACCTGAGTAAACCAAATTATTGACACCCTAAATTTTGTATATCAAATATCAGAGAATGTATACGACATTTCATTCAACGCCTCGAAATGTAAGCTAAAAGTAAAAATAGTAAACGTCATTTTATGGAAATCTTGGATTAATTTTTGAAAAAAATGTGTGCATTCATGAATAAAATAAGATAACAAATGCTCGATATGTAACACACATGCAATTGTATTTGTCGTATACAAAAATTGTATTCCATTGAAACGTAGATATACAAAATCAAGGCATGACCAGTCGAAGCGAGTTGAAAATAAATATGAGTTCAAATGACATTTTAAAGCAATACCCAAGTTCTTTTCTTGAAAATACAACAGTATACAACCAGCCATCTACATCAAAAGCGCATACGTTTCCGTCGCAATTGCCTGCATTCTTGCGCAACACAAAAGACGTTTCAGAATTGGTACCTTGGCTCTATTTAAAAGGCGCTTACTCTGCACTTAATGAAAGCACCGTGAATACCATCCTTGGCCAACCAATGAGAGGACTTTCCCAATCTTCGATGGTTCGCCTTAAAAAGCAGTGGGACGAGGAATATCAGGAATGGAAGACCCAGTCGCTGCATGGAAAAGAGTACCTGTATTTTTGGATGGATGGGATATACTTTAATGTCCCTTCAAATGGGAATAGACAAAGTGTTTACATCATTATTGCCACTGCTTACGATGGATCAAAAGATCTGGTTTTGATTGAAGAAGGGCAAAAAGACAGCGTTTTGCGATGGACCGAAGTCTTCCAACAGCTCAAAGACCGAGGGCTCGAAAAAGGCCCTAAACTCGCCATTGGCGATTCCGATTTGGGTGCCTGGGAAGCGTTAAAAAATGTATTTCCAGAGACTCAAATTCAGTACTGCTGGCTGCATCAATTAGAAAATATACTGGATAACACTCCCCGAACTTCACAAAAAAAGGTTCGAGAAACCCTGGATGCCATTTCGAAAGCTGAAAATCGAGAAAGCGCGTTACAAAAATACGATCAATTGCTTGCGCTCGCTGCAGAAAATTTTCCAAAATACAAAGAAGAAATCAAGATAAACAAAGACTTTCTACTGACATTTTTTGATTTTCCGAAAGACCACTGGTACCATATTCGAAGCACGAATTCCATAGAGTCCATTTTTGGATCTCTGCGTGCAAAATCAAGTCGCGCTAAGAAGTCTCAGAAACCCGCATCAGGTTGCGCTACCATGGCTTTCAAATTAGCGACAAGTGCGCAAAAGCAATGGCGTCGCATTCGAGGCTACGAAGCAGCCCCCGAAGCAACTTTTGGTGAAGAGAGTCCGTCTGGCCACACTGAGCGTATGGCTTGACTCCATGCGCGAAATTTATTTGTACATGACGAATTGACAAAATCGGCACGCAATATTTCCGTTGTAAACGGCGATGCGCCTCGTAGGTCTGAGGCCCACCGTTTTTAATGCGGTATCATTTCCCGAAATCAGCCAAGCCGTCCAACCCGGAAATTGATGCTTCCAGGTGTTACCTAAGCTAGTATACAGAATTTTAATGGAGTCGAGATCGCCGAGGCGTTCACCATAGGGCGGGTTAGTAACGACCTGTCCAACACTGGCATGGGGCCTTGCCAATTCAGCAGATAAAGTCGTAAAAGTAACTAAACTTTCTACACCCGCTCTGACAGCGTTTGCGCGTGCAATTTCGATAAGGCTTCCATCACTGTCTGAACCCACCAAAATCGAGGGCGCTGAACTTGCGTCGATGCCACTTTTTTCGAGGTAGATTTTAAGACGGCTCAAACACTCCTCAGGTTCAATTTCCCGGGCTTTTAAATCCTGCTTGATCTTCTCAGTAAGCTCTTGCCGTTCTTCTTCAAAATCAGGAAACAGACTTTCGAATCCAAAACGGGCTTTATTCATGCCTGGCGCACGGCCCAGCAACATGATTGCCGCTTCAATCAGAAACGTTCCCGATCCGCACATCGGATCAAGTAAACAAGGTGACAACGGGAGACGCGTTGGAATGCGTCTATTTTCACTCACAACCGGGGAAACGTCTTCAGAAGCCCTTTCGAAAAACTCGGGCTCACAATCGTATTGCAACGCACGGGCCACTTTGTGAAAACCTGACATGCGCAAGAGCGACGCTGCCAAATTTTCGCGCAAAGGCGCTTCTCCCGCATCGGTACGGTATCCGCGTTTGCCCATGGCTTCACCACTCATATCCAATGAAATGGTCAGGATGGTATCAACCACGCGCACCACAATGCGGATGTCGGGATTGTCGGAACTCACATTAGGACGTTCGCCAAGAACACTGCGAAACTTATCAGCCAACCCATCTTTGACCTTTAAACCCACAATCATGTTGTTTTGAAAGATCTCACCTGTCACATTGGTTGTGATGGCAAAGGTACTTTCGAGTTTAAAGAACTCAGGCCAATCGACCTGAGCAGACAGCGCATAAACATCTTCAAGCGTGTTTACAAACCCTTCTGCCACAATAAGAAGAACTCGGCTGGCGCATGCGGACGCAAGATTGATCGCAATTCCCGCCGATAGATCGGCTTCAAGCGCCACTCCAGCAGAGCCCTCTCGGGGTTCACTGGCATCTTGCAATTCCAGATCGGCGATGATTTCTTCGATTTCTTCACAGAGCGCAGCTTCGCAACCTCTGGAAGTTGTTATAAAGTACCTGAAAATACGTTGATCGGTGAGCAAGTAACTCACACGTGGACCGCTTTTGGGATAGGCGATAGGCTTAGGGTCCTGGCTTGGGTTGCTCCCCAGTTTCCGGTATTTCTTTTCGGGATATTGGTTCTTCATCGTTTTCCTTGCTCGGTGGTTCACACATCCCAAGCGAACGCATGAGTTCATACTCACGTCCACTGCGAATGCGCGTATAATATTCCATCAGTTCAGCAGCCTTTTTTGGGGAAACGGACTCAAGAATTCTCGTCACTTGCCTGCCTGGTAGCTTGCGAAGGAGCAACAAAACAAGGTCTCTGTCCATGGATTCAACCATGGGAGCCGCTTTGCGAGGTTCCATTTTTCCCACAAAGGCGAGCGCTTCACCCAATCTCTCTTTCTTCGATTCTTTTTCTTTCTGCAAGGTCTCTTCCAAAAGCTTTCTTTCTTCCTCTACTTTTTTAAGCTTGTTTTCGACTTCAAGCCTGGATCGATCGAAGGCCGCTTTGCCAGCCGCAAGTTTTGCGATCTTGACTTCCACATCCTGTTTTAGAAATTGGAGCTTTTCTCGAATCTCTCGCGCTTCGGATAAAGACAGGTCCCGGTTTGGAATTTCGGGTGTGGACTCTTTTTCAGAACTCGATTCGCTTTTGCCCGCCATTGCAATTTCATTTTTTTCGTCCACGAGTTCTCTTTCACCCGAAGCATTTCTATGAAAGAAAAGGAGCAAGCACACACACAAACCGATCAGTGCTTTGAGCAATACGATGACGCGCATTTTTTCAGACATACTCGTTTATTTCTCCATGTGCTCACGACGCCAATACCTGGTTAAAGAAATTTCATCGAGTGCTTTTCTTTCCTGCTTATCAGAATCTTCCTTATATTTTTTCAACTGTTTATCTTTAATGTTTTCGACACTTTTGACATTCCTTTTTTCTTGAGAATAAAGATGTTCTGCAAATCTGACGTCTTCTTCGGCGACTTTTGCGGCTTCAAGAAGCTGCATCATTTTGCTTTTGCGAGACGCCAGAGAACGCTCGTAAATTTTAGTATTTTCGAATTTTCCCGAACGGATTTCGGCGTTCATCATCTCGCGCTCCTCAAAGTAGCAATCCCTCTCCTTCATCAAGAGCGACTTGAGTTGTTCATGAACGGCTCGTGACAGCTCGAGCTTCTGCTCGGCTGCCTTCAAAGCCTCTTCGCGCATTTCAAGCACACGCTGTAACGAGAATTGAAACGGCTTCATCGTCTACCTCTTCGGTTCGTTCTTCACTGCAAAACTCAATTCGCTGCAGAAAGTCCCACCAGCTCCAAAAGCTCTCTTTTAGACTCATCAAAACTCGACCGATCGTCTCGCCCTTGACGCAAGTATTTCTCAATGCGGGCGTGCATTTGAATAGCCAGATCTATTTTAGGGTTTGAGCCTGGAATATAAGCACCAATCGCAATGAGATCTTCATTTTTTTCGTAGATTGCCATCAATTCTCGCAGTCGATACGAAGCCTCCTGATGGTTTTTATCCACAATATCCACCATCACTCGACTTGCACTTGTTAAAACTTCAACCGCAGGAAAATGATTTCTTGAAGCAAGCTGCCTCGAAAGATTGATATGGCCGTCAAGAATGCTTCGTGCTGCATCGCAAATGGGGTCATTAAAATCGTCACCATCAACGAGCACGGTATATATTCCAGTCAGCGAACCTTCGCTTTGCGAATTTCCTGCGCGTTCTAGCAAACGAGGTAACATGGAAAAAACCGAAGGCGTGTAACCTTTTGCAGTGGGAGGCTCTCCGACGGCAAGGCCAATTTCACGTTGAGCCATGGCCACGCGCGTTAAAGAATCCATCATTAATAAAACTTTCAAACCTTCGTCTCGAAAATACTCGCCAATTGCAGTTGCAACGTTTGCAGCCCGCACGCGCGACATGGCCGATTGATCGCCCGTCGAAACCACAACGATGCTGCGCGCAAGGCCGTCGTCACCAAGATTCTCTTCTAAAAATTCTCGAACTTCTCGCCCTCGTTCTCCGACCAGGGCAATGACGTTGATGTCTGCTTCCGTATATCGAGCAATCATGCCGAGTAACACGCTTTTCCCAACACCCGAACCTGCCATAATCCCGATCCGTTGCCCCTCGCCACAGGATAGTACAGAATTTAGCACGCGCACTCCCAGATCGAGTGGCTTTCGGATGCGCCTTCTTGTGAGGGGGTTCAAGGGCTCGCGCGAAATATTCCAGGCGACGCCCGTGCCTTGCTCAAATCCCCCTTTTCCGTCGATGGGACGGCCATATCCATCCACAACGCGGCCCAGCAGATGGGGCCCGACCCAGATCTTGGGCTCACGCTCGATACACTGAACAAGAGCACTGGCATAGACACCGATGGGTTCTGAAAAAGGAACAATAAGGCAGCGATCTTTGCGAAATCCAACGACTTCGCCTTCAATATCTGTTCCCGTATTGTCGTTGTGAATTTTAACAAGCGCACCTAAAGGCACGCCTTGGAGTTGTGCTTCGATAACGGTCCCAACGACTTCCACAACTTTTCCAAATTTTTCAACTTGCAGGGGAGAATGGATCGCCCTTGCCCGTTCCTCACGGAGCTTTCTGAGTGCATTTGGCGAAAACATCAGCTCGCTTCCTTTTTGGATGACTGTTGTGGTTGAGAAAAGACATCTTTTAAGAGATCGGAGACGCATTTATCGACGGCCTTGGTAAGGTCAAACGACGACACCTCATTTCCAGCATGAACCTTAAATTCGCCTTCTGAAAGCTGAGAATTGATCTTTAAAAAAATGTTTTCCTGCTTAGAAAATGCCTTTTGAATACGCGCACCATCGGCAGGATTAACTTCAATATCTATTCGATCGTTACCCGGATAATCCTTGACTATCGAATTAAATATCGCAAAAAGAGATTCATCTCGAATCGCTATTTCATGCCGCAGGATTTTTTCCGAGCAAATCTTGATGATCTCTACAAAGATCTCTTTACCTGCATCAAAAAGTTCGTGTTTGGCATTTGAAATTTCGCTCAATATTTTTCGTAACAATTCGCCTTGCAATTGTGCTTGAGTTTCCATAACAGCAAGTCCGCGTTCTTCGCCCTCAGAATGACCCTGCTGAAACGCACTGGCGAAACCACTTTGAACGCCTTCATCATGTCCCTCCTGAAGCCCTGCAGACTTGCCTTCGGTGTGCCCTTCTAAATACCCTGCGGTATAAGATTCATCCCAAGCCTTGTTTTTAATCTCTTCAATTTCTTCGTCGCTCAGAAGAGAATTCTGTTCCTGCAACACGGGCGCGGGGGGTTCATTCACAAAAACGACCTTTTCGGCAGGACGAGGCTTTTCGGGAGGAGGAGATTTTTTCTCAGGTTCTTTTGTTTCCTCGGAAAGGCGGCCCGATTTTTGGATAACTTCTTCTTGCTTTTGCTCCGAGGGCACAGGGATTTTCCCTTTGCCTTTTTTCCATGATGAATGATTTTCACTCACCTGTTCGAGCAGTGTCAGATCACCAATATCATAGACATCCGAGTCATCTTCATCGAGAAGTCTTTTACGACGTCTAATAATTAGTTCTTCTTGATTTGCGTAGTAATCATGTGTTAAATCAATGGGGTAAAGCGGCTCTGATTTTGCACCCAACTGCTTATTAAATTCATGAGCTTCCCTCACAGAATTTCCCATCTGTACAGGGTCATGATTTGAGGTGAGTAAAACACTTTTTCGTGAATTGTCCGGAAAAACCACATTTTTGTCGCTAAATTGAAGCCATGGATAAGCTTCGCATTCTACATTTTCGAAGCTTTTTTTATCTTTCTTTTTAATCAATCTTCCTGATGATGATGATGATGTCACGCAGAATTCTTGCCTCCAAACTTAAACCAGAGCATTTTCACCATTTGTCGAGATCACGATCTTGCCTTCGTCGTTCAATCGACGTGCAATTTGGACAATTTCAAACTGAGCACCTTCGACGTCTGTTAACTTCGCAGGAGCCGCATTTTGCATTTCTTCGCGCATATTTTCTGCACCTCGCTGGGACATATTTTTGAAGATAAGATCTTTGACGGACTCACTCGAAGTCTTTAATGCCAGTTTAAGAACATCGGGTTTCACTTCGCGCAATATCGCCTGAATGCCACGATCATCAATTTTAATGAGGTCGTCAAAGACAAACATTTGCTTGCGAATTTCTTCAGCTAGATCGGGGTCACGCTCTTCAAGCCTATCAAGAATGTTTTCTTCCGTTGCTTTGTCCATCAAGTTGAGCATTTCAACAATGGACTCCATACCTCCAATACGTTGCGATGAAACATTACCCATGCGCTGAATTTCATTTCTCAAAACATCGTCGATTTCGTCGATTATGTCTGGCGAAACGCTTTCCAGATTGGCAATACGTAAAATGACTTCCGTGTGAAGTGAATCTGGAAGCATTTTTAATGTCTCGCCAAATTTCTTGGGGTCAAGGTGCGCAAGGATCAGTGCAATTGTTTGAGGGTGCTCAGTGCGCAAGAAGTTAGCGAGTGTTTTTGGATCAATGAGTTCGAGGGATTCAAGCGTTGCAGAACTTTCTAGGGCCAACTCTTCAATAATCTGAGAAGCTTGATCGTCCTTAAAGGCGCCAGAAATAATCTTCTTGGTGAAATCATTTCCACCCAAGTAATATTTTTTATTTTGTTGGAGGAGGATATAAAACTCCTCCATAATTTCATCAATAATATCGCTATCGATGCGCCCTAATCGGCTCATGGCGCTTCCGATGCGCTTTATTTCAAATTCAGTCATCTGCTTGAAGATTTCCGAAGCGATCTCCTCGCCAAATGCGAGCAGAAGAATGGCTGCCTTTTGTGGACCTGTGTACTTACTAGCCAACCACCGTCTCCTCTGAACAAAACTGAGCCTGTTTCACTATAGAGGCGGATCCTTGACTCAGAACCTGCACTTTCAGCACGAATGTCAGAAGTGATTAAGGAAACAATTTCCGTTTCCTATTCGAGGCCTTTTTCCGGATGTGCCCGACCTCACAAACTGTTCTTTGCATTTTTCTAAAGGTTCCGAAACTTGAGCCGATTTAGAGTGCATCAGACCTTTTGTGTAAGCAGGCAAGTTCCTGTTTTGCCCAAAGTCACAGCGGGAAAGAGGTTGTAAAAATGACGTTTTTAGGCAAACGTATGTCGATTTTCAGGTTAGTAGCAATGAGTTGCAGTGTAACCTTGTCGATCGCAGCATTGACTTCCTGTGCCGAAGGCGATGCGGGTAAAGCTAAGGGCGTCGCATCCGGAGGCGCTACAACGGGAGCTGCCCCCACCCCCACGGCGACTCCGGCGACAACGACTCCGGGAGAAGAGACCTATACCATTTCCGTAGAAGCCCCCAGTGTGACAAGCATCTACACAAGCAAAACGGCCGAAGGCGGAGACCCCGTTTGCTCGAGCGTTCGCTTTAACTTGAAAAAAGCAGACGGAACCGTCGGCGCGGATGTTGAAACGACCTTCACATCTGCGGTTATAGATCCGGACATAAAGCTTGCCGAAGAAGTCAAAGCTCCACCCTCTGAGGCGGAAAAAACCGGTGGGGTATCGCCCTTAAAAGCAAAATCAGATGCAAGCGGTAACGTAACAACCAAATTTTGCAGTGGTGAGCAAGTTACCAATGTTCGCGTAACAGCCACGGTTGGAAAGTCATCTGCCAACTCTGCTGAAATTAAAGTCATCAACAAGCCGACTTTTTCTTTTGCGTTCAAACCAAAAGAAGGAGCTAAGATTGATGATGCCCTGACCCTCAATCTTTACGATTCAGGTGATGACTGCACGGTTTTGGAATTTGAACTTAAAAAATTGGGCGCATCACTGGGTGGCGAAAAAGTTGAGTTTCGCACTCAAGAAGATTTTCCAGCAGGCCTCAAACTCGCAACGAAGGAGCAGACAGGTCTCGAACGGACCAATACTGAAACCGGTCGAAAATATGCCTACTATGAAGCCACCAGCAATGCGCAGGGAATATTTAGAGTCCCGATGTGTGCCGGGGTTTCTACCGGAACAACTCTTGTTACCGCAAGTTATACAGATGAGTTTGAACGAAAAAGCCTTGCAAAATCCCCTGTGATTACCGTCAAAGGAGGCATCGCAAGCTGGGGTGGACTTTCACTCACCTATGACGCAAAAAATGCAACCATTGCACGTTCCTATTTCAATCAGAATGGTGAAGAAAAACATCCTTTTCATGTTCGCCTTGCGACCCGTCTCAATGGAAACATTGTGCGCACCTACCCTGTCGATATCATGACAGAGGTCGGAAAAATTGAAGTGAAGGAAAATGGTGTTCCAGATGAATCTGGAAAAATGGAATTTTCTATCGAAAGCTTGAATATTGGAGCGCGCCGACCAAAACAATATATGGGCTATAGCTCCACTTCACAATACTCGCCAATGTGTAATCCGCTGGATTTTCCGGCCACTGGTGTCGCTGCAACCGAAGTCAAATATGCCGATCTCTCGAAAAACTGGCGAAGCAAGGTTGTTGTCTATACTAAAGGGCAAGAGTTCTTTTATGATGCCAATCACAATGGCCGCTATGATGGCGGCGGCGACGGATTTTGGGATAAAAATCAAAACGGAATTTATGACACCGGCATTGACGTTCTCACCTACGATGCAGGAAACGACGGGATTTTTGATGGAACAAAGGAATGGTTTATCGATTTGCCAACCCCCTTTGTGGATGCAAATGATAACGGAACACACGATGCCGACGAACCCGTGGCAGGAGATGCCTATATTGCCCCCAATGGCAAATGGGACAACCTCACCTACATTTGGAAAAACTTCCTCATTCCCATTTATTTGGGAGCATCACCTTACAGCATGCTCAGAAGTTTAATTTCAAATGACACCGCAAGTTCGACTCCTTCTCCAGAAGTGCTCGCCTATTTCTTGAATAAGAAAGGTTTGTTTGGTTTTGCCAGCAACTTGAAATATTACACTTCTGCGATTTCTAATGCGGCAGGAACAACGATACCTGGATTGATTGGAGACAGCATTAACTTAGGCATCAGTTACAATTTCTCGAATCCTGCTGCAATTACTCAAGCAACACTCACAGATGATCAACTCGCAAGTGGAAATTCCACGTATCGTTACTTTCATGCGCAAGGACTGTGTGGAACACCGATGCCTGGAAACTCTGATATTACTGTAAATTTCAAAGAGGTTACAATCGCAGCCTTTGGAGATCGCGTATTTTACTCGGCATTCTATGTTCAACCGGGTGATGATCTCCTGGATGCCTCAAGACGGCTTTTGATCGATGCTAAAGGAGACAGTAGTGCAAAAATTAACTTTGATTTGGGCACAAGAGATGACGCTGCAGCCGTCAGTTACCCCATTCAATTTAGAATTGGAGTGAGCGCTTGTAATTCCGAATGCACTGGAGAAGCCCTTAGCACAACCGCTGCAGGAAGCCCTGGGTTTGCCTGTGCTGCCATGTCTTCTGATGTTTATCTGACTGCTGATGGCCAAACACCTTCGCCAGGATTTGTCAGTGTTCCCGCTGTGCGTACCACAGGATGCAAATGCTTCGGTGATGCGGGAACCACAGATACTGTGGCTGGGACTCACTTCCGACCTGTGTATTCCAAAGGCGCTTGTTCTTGTACAGCTGGTCAAAGCTTTGAAGCGGGTCTGGGGTGTAAGCCCTCTCCATGAGTTAAACTCTGGAGCTGGGATGCTTTGGCGCGTGAGAAACGCAAAATCCGATGCGCACCGAAGCCATGGCCAAATATTTAAAGCGTGCCCCTCATGAAAGTATTGCCCTTACTCCCTCCTCAGGTTAAGAAGCTCGGATTCATTTATCCTTGAGGAGGATTTTCAATGCCATTTCAGTCAAGTGCCGTAAGTGTTCAATGGGTTCGCAACAGTCTCATTATGGCCCGTGCACAAAGCCAGCTCATTATTAAGGCAGAAGACATCCAAGCCTTGTTCGCGCTGAAAGAATTTCCAGAATTTTCTGAGTATTTTCGTACAAAAGCTTTGGTAAACCGCGAAGCTCGCCGCGTGTTCGAAGCCTGGGAACGTAAAGACAAAGACCTTTTGCCTAAACTCCATGTCGAAGTTCTTGCCAACCCTTAAGTTTAAATTCTCCTGGGAGTTTCTTTCCACTATGCAACAAGCACGATTCGTCAACATTGCCTTTTACAAGTTCGTTTCGCTCAAAAATCCTGAAAGTTGGAAAATTCAGCTGAAAGAACTGTGTGACAGCTTGCAATTGCGTGGCACAATCCTTCTTGCAACCGAGGGAATTAATTCATGTCTCGTTGGGCTAGAGTCTGACATCGAAGCCTTTATGTCGTTCATGCATGCCACTCCCGAATTTAGCGACCTCGAATTTAAGAAGAGTTTTAGCAGCGACATTCCCTTTAGACGCATGAATGTTAAAGTTAAAAAAGAAATTATTCACATGGGCGTTTCAGACCTCGATCCTGCCCGTGAAACCGGAAAATACGTCGAACCTCTGGAACTCAAAAAATGGCTTGAAAGTGGCGAAGACGTGGTGTTGCTCGATACCCGAAACGTTTACGAATACGAACTTGGGACATTCCAAGGTGCCATTACGCCTCCTTTGAAAACCTTTGGCGAGTTTCCGGCCTGGGTAAAAGAAAACTTTCTCGACCAACGCAAAAAAAAGGTTGTGACGTTTTGTACGGGCGGAATTCGTTGCGAAAAAGCCACTGCCTTCATGCGCCGCGAGGGCTTTGAAGAGGTTTACCAACTTCAGGGTGGTGTGCTCAAATACTTCGAAGAAACTGCAAAAGTAGAAGGTGACAACCACTATAAGGGCGACCTTTTTGTTTTCGACAATCGAGTTGCAGTCGACCAAGAACTCTCTAAAACACCCTTCGATGTGTGCCATGCGTGCTGGTCTACCCTCACTCCTGACGACAAATTGAGTCCTTTGTATGTGGCGAACATCCAGTGCCCTCATTGCCACGAAAAACAAGCACTCAAGCGAGAAAAACGGGCACGCATCTCAAAAGAAAACAACGAGCGGGCCCTCCAAAGGCGTCAAGAGCGTTCTAAAATCATGCGTGCCGAAGCGCTTGCCAAAATAAGCGAAAACTCCATCTAGAAACTTAAAAGCTCATATTTTGTAGAAAAAACCATCCTTTTTTGTCTAAATCTCAATTTTTTACTTGAACACGCTGCTTCGGTCTGTTAGCCCCCAAAGAATCTCTTGCCGCGTCAGGCAAAGCGATTTCGACTCTCGTGAACCGGAGCTTCAAATGAAAAAAATGACCACCGTCCTTTTGCTTTCGTCGCAAATCTTGTTTCTGGCATGCAGCGGAAAGGCTAAGAAATCCAATCAATCAGCCCCCGTTCAGAAATATCCAATGTCTGAAACAGACACGCTTGAAACAAAACCCTTGAACGGCCAAGTTGCTCCCAACCTTGCGCCTCTGCCAGGGACTTTGATCGAAACCTTGCAAAAACCCGAGATGCTCCCTCCCGCTTCTAAAAAGACAATTGACCTCCTCTTGGCGATTGCAAAAACAAATGATCCTGTTGTGGCTCAAAGAGTTCTCTTGAATATTAAACGCCTTCGCCTTGAAGGCAAAGACCTTGAAGATATCAGGCCACTTTCCTATCTGCCCCAATTAAAAGAATTGAGCCTTAAAGGAAATCGCATCACAGACGTTTCAAGCCTCCGTGGGCTCACAAAACTTGAAAAGCTCAATGTTTCTGACAATTTTATTCAAAACCTTGAAAGCGTTTTGACAATTCCAAGCCTGGTTCAGCTCGATGCGAGTGACAACTCGTTACAAACCCTTCCTTCCATGGCACAAAACTACACTTTAAAATCACTCACATTGGGCACAAACCCCTTGCATTCCTTAAACGGGATTGAAAACTTTGCAGCTCTTCAAGTCTTAAGCCTTGAAGCCATTCCGCTCACCGACCTATCGTTGCTTGGAAGACTCACAAATCTCCGCGCACTCGACATCAGCGTCGAAAGCCAAGTGCGTTCAAATTCGGCGGGTAAGCCCGCACAGCGATTTAAAGGGAGTCCCGCGCAGGATCTCAATTTTTTACAGGCGCTCACAAAGCTTCAGCAGCTTGACGTTTCGGGACAAACCGCTTCTTCATTGCCAATTCATGCGATGCCCGCTTCTGAGAATTTCAAAGATTTTGACTTTTCAATGAAACCCGTTGACCCCACTCAGCAAGGAGGCAATCAACAGCAAGGCGATCCAGCTGGTTGGGACTTCTTTGCGAACTGAAATTCTTTCGTGCGAGAAAGAAATTGACTGTCACTGCCCTGAATAGTTTTGCCTCCTTACGTGTCGCTCGTCCTTTTGGGGAAATTAAAAATCTCCAGAAATTTTTTTCCGTACCGATGTGATGAAATATCACTGCCGAAACGTGCAATGATCTCTGCGCTATCAGGCACAGTTTCGGAATTCATTTCGGAAAAGAGGACAGGACACGACAATGACTATCAGGGCAAACATCTTTGCAGAACCCTCAGAACGCCTTTTGAGTGCGCTTCGCATCCACCCTCTTTTTCAAAAGAATATGTTTCATTTGAAAGGGAATGCGCAATTTCCAACGCCTGCGGGCGGGATCTTTGTCTTGCCGGGCCTTGAGACTTCTATCATCACAAGGGATTCGATTTTGGAGGGCGGAAATCCTCTGGAAACAAAGCAAAATCTCATTGCCGCAAAACGAGAGCTGAGCTGCAGTCCTACTTACTTACTACAAGAGTATCGAGTGTCGTTGCAGCCCAATCCCACCGTCGAAATGCTGGTTCTTCTTAAGCGCGCTGCTGTTGAGGCACAAGGACTTGTTGCATTTATGTCCACTCATGAACGTGGAGATATCCTCTACGATCAAACGGTTTGGGTTTTTGACGAACGCCCTCTGGACAATCGCCCCTTTGGGCATTCTTTCGCAGAGTTCCGGGAATGCACTTATTTATTTTATGACGAACAGAACTTGCTGCATCTTGCCGAGGGCGTGCCACTTCAGAGTGTTGCTCAGGAATATCCCATCACACACATGATGCATCATTTTGGAATTTCATCGCGAGTTCAGCAGTTCCCGCCCGATCTCGAAAACAATTATAATTGGAATCAATGGATGATTGGATAACGAAACATGAGTTTTTTACCGGCATTTATCTTCATCTTTTGTAAGCGAGCCTGCCAGCATCCATCCCGTGCGACCTGCTAAAGCACCGTCGTGCACAGTGACGCGCACGACAAGAATATTTCCAGCATAAACTGTCAATTCTCTTTCAACAGAAATGCCTGCTCCAACAGCTCCACCAGGTTGAAGATGTTCAGACAGCCATTGGTCTTCATAAATTCCAGCTCCTGTGGATGGTGCATCACTGCGAACCTTGTTCCAAACACAGGGAACAATTCCAGGAATAGGCGCACTCACAGGAGTATCTGCACACCAATTTGGCATTCCAACGCTTCTTCGTTCACGCGGAATACTTTGCAATCTCATACAAAGTTCAGCTGTTTTGTCTTGCATTGCAAGTGAAATATTATGAGCATTTGCCCACGCAATATCAGCATCGAGGGCTGCCAAAAAGAGTTGTCCAACGTTACATAAACTATCGTAAGCTCCATAAAAAAGACTTATTTTTCCAGCTGCAGCAGTGAGCCCCTTTGCAGCAAGCTGGGCAGAAACAACCCCAAAAACCTTGATAGCATTTCCAAGTTCAACCTGATCAACTAATGTATAAGGCAAACAAAAGTTGTTAATATAAGGGGCGATAACATCCCTCCTAACTTGTTTTGCATCCACATTTTTCATATTACGAGCGAGGATGTCTGAATCATCTAATGAATGATTATCTACTTCTTTTAAATCATTTTTATCGCTTTTCCCGCACGAAACAAAAAAAAGTAACGAAACAACGAACAAAACAGAATAACTTCTCTTCATAATTCACCTCCTGTGGATTTACTGAGGGCAACCTAAAGAAGGAATTCGCAATTGAAAAGCTTCTCGTGTGTGCGTAACGTTAAGATTTTGTGTCAGAGGTACGAAAAAAGAAAAGCGCAATCAACGGAACAAGTCCATTGAGTTGCGCAGAAATTGTGGGATTTAAAATGAATCTTGTGCGGTGTTTAGCCGATAATGTCGATCTTAGATTTAGACAAGAGGTAGGGATACTCGCCAAAGTAACGTTCCAAACGATCGAGCAATTCTTTGTACTCTTCTTCCGAGATGGCATGGGAGCACAGGAGGCGTTTTAGTTGTTGTTCATACCCTTGCATGATGGCGCCTTCGGTGTAGTTCATCACGCGCAGGATTTCATCAATGTTTTCGCCTTGGACTTCTTCGATGCGTTCAATTTCACCCGAGGGAGCCGCTGTTACGATAAGCTCGTTCACCGCGCCAAAGAGGTTGTGATTGTTGCCAAGGGCTTCTTGATAAGCTCCCACCAGGAAGAAACCGATAAAATAGGGTTCCGTAGGATGCGGAATATGAAGCTCAAGAGCTGTTTTGACATCCCGTTTGTCCACAAATCGGTCGAGGCATCCATCGCTGTCGCAGGTGATGTCCATGATGACACCCATGCGTGAGGGGCGTTCGTTCAATCTTGAAAGAGGCATCACAGGAAAAAGCTGTTCGATACTCCAGGAATCGGGAATCGACTGGAAAATCGAGAAATTTGCGAGGTACTTACTGATCTGACTCTTTGCAAGTTCCTCGAACTCTTCGAGTTGAGTTCCCGAAAGCGCGTGGTAGTGCAGAGATTTTGTACAGATCTCGTTAAAGATAATTTCAGCTTTTGCGCGCTCTTCCAGTTCCAAATAGCCCAGATTGAAAAGCGTAAAAAGCTCTTCGCGATATTCAATTCCATCATGATAGTATTCGACATAATTCTTACTACTGATGCCAATGTAGACATTCATCAGCGCAGCAAGAAGTTTATGATCGGTGGGAAGGATTTGAATTTCGTCGATGTCTCCGCCCGTTTTTTCGACTTCGCGAACATCAGTAACAAGAACGGCATGGTACGCAGCCACGGCACGACCGCTTTCGCTCACAATAATGGGCGGCTTACAATTCTCGGACTGACAGATCTCTTGAATAATATAAACAACGTCGTTGGCAAATTCTTGCAGCGTATAGTTTGCACTGGCATAAAAGCTGGTTTTGCTTCCGTCGTAATCGACGCCAATTCCACCGCCAATATTAAGATACTTGAGGTTAAAACCACTCTTTAAAATCTTGGAATAAACCCGACCGGCTTCTTTCATCGCATTTTTAACGCGCTTGATTTCGGTGATCTGAGAGCCGATATGGTAGTGAACCATGACCAAATGCTCTTTAAGACCCGCTTCTTCGATGAGATGAAGAGATTCTGTCATTTCAACGGTACTGAGACCAAACTTACTTTCAGCACCGGAAGATTTTTCCCAGCGTCCCGAACCTTTTGCGTAGAGTTTTGCGCGCAAACCGATGTCTACGCAGTAACCTACCTTTTTAGAATATTCGATAATATATCGGAGTTCATCTGTTCCTTCGATAACAAGAACGATGTTTTTTCCCATTCGCTTTGCAATAAAGGCAAGTTCAATAAAATGAGAATCTTTGAAACCATTGCAAACGATTAAAGCTTCAGGATGAAGATCGTATGAAAGTGCGGCAAAAAGCTCAGGTTTGGTTCCCGCTTCTAAGCCATACTTGTACTTGTAACCACCCTTTACGAGAGAGTCGATAAATTCCTTGCGCTGATTCACCTTAAAGGGAAAAACGCATTGAACGCGGCCATCGTATTTGCTTTCTTCGATGGCATTCTCAAATGCTTTGTGCAGCTTTCCCAATTGGGCTTCTAGAATCTGTGGAAACCGAAGAATGAGCGGCGTGCGAATTTTTTTCTGCACCGCAGTTTCAACAATCTCGTACAGGTCGAGACTGGTTTCTTCTGTTCCAAAGGGATAGACTTCTGCGGTACCACGGCTCGAAATGCCGAAATATCCAGAACCCCAGCCTTCAACATTATAAGATTGGCGCGCATCTTGAATGGTCTGCATGCTCATCTTGGCAAATCCCTTTCCGAAACTTGAGGAACCCCAATGGGGAAAACGAACGTTCGAGGTCAACGGGGCTTCATATAACACATGGACTGCGTGTCAAGATTTTTTAATGTCAAGGACGCTTCTTTTCACTTTAGATGGGAAGCCATCCGCTCACATGATAAGGTGCTCTTCAAAACAGACATCACATGTCGACGTTGAGGCATAGAATGGACAAGTCGCTTGGATCGCTTCAAAGCGTTGCAGCCCTTGAAGATGATTTAAAATCATGTCTCAAGGTGAGCCAATTTCTTTTCGAGGACAAGTCGCTCGAAGAATTTTTAGCGCTTCTCCTCGAAGAATGCATCAAACGTACCCGAGCCGATCGTGGCAGCATCTTTCTCGTAGACCGCGACGCCCGTATCCTCAGAGGATGGGCCATGACGGGTGTCGACAAACCGTCGTCGTTTACCATGCGCCTCGATCAGGGAATTGTAGGAGAGGTTGTTTCGAAAGGACTGCTCCTCAACATCCAAAATGCCTATTTAGACGCCCGTTTTTTTCGAGAGGTCGACAACGCCACAGGCTATAAAACAAAAGCCATCCTTTGTGCCCCCATCATTTCTGCGAGCTTGGGTAACAGAAGAGAAATATGGGGCGCCATCGAAGTTCTGAATCCAAAGAACAAAGAATGTTTTGAGAAATTCGACGAACGCACATTGAATAATATTCTCACCTTTGCAGCTTTGCGCCTCAAGCAATACTCTCAAATTAAATCTTTGCTTGAGACCAAGGCAAATCTTGAAGATGAAGTGGCGCGCGTCAAAGGATTTTTTGATGAAACCAATGCCCTGGCACGCATGGTGGGCTCAAGCCCTCCCATGGAAAAACTCAAACAGATGATTTGGGCCGCCGCCCCGTTCGACAGCAATGTGCTCATTACCGGCGAAAGCGGAACAGGAAAAGAACTTGTGGCTCAGTGCTTACACGGACTTTCTCCAAGACGTAACAAGCCCTTTGTGGCCATCAACTGCGCAGCTCTTCCAGAGTCTTTGCAGGAATCCGAACTGTTCGGCATTGAAGGCGGCGTTGCAACGGGTGTTACGAGGCGTTCTGGAAAAATCGAAGCAGCTCATGGCGGGACTTTGTTTTTGGATGAAGTGGCAGAAATGTCGCTTTCCATGCAAGCAAAGCTTTTACGTGCTCTGCAAGAAAAAGAAGTCACTCGCGTAGGCGGACACACCCCTATCAAGGTTGACACACGCATTATTTGTGCGACACACCGCGATTTAACACATATGGTGAGTCACAAAACATTTCGCGAGGATCTTTACTACCGCCTGCATGTGCTGCAAATCAATGTTGCACCGTTGCGTGAACGAACCACAGATGTTCCCACACTTGCAAATCATTTTCTTGCGGCCCTCAATAAAAAGTATCGCACGCATACCGTAAAAACATTTGCATCCGAAACTCTCGCATTGCTTTCAAGACTGGAGTGGCCCGGAAATGTCCGCCAGCTCCAAAACGAAGTCGAACGACTTTATGTCGTGTCGGGCGCACAACATTCTTTAATCGAAGCTTCGCATCTGACTCTTGGACTGCAAAAAGAAGAGTATCAAAAAAGCATCACAGACTATCAGACTTTTTTGCGAACCGGGGGGAGCAACCCCGCCGAGGCCCATCCTACGCTTGCTGATTCCACTCTTGATCAGGAGGGCAATGAGCTTGGGAACGGTATTTTAAAGCTCCATGTGCAAGGAAAAAGCCTTTCGGACATCATCAATACAACTGAGCGCATTCTTGTAAAATCACTGCTTGTTAAACACCAAGGAAACAAAACTAGAATTGCTGAAGAGCTTGGAATCAGTCGAGAAGGTTTGCGTAAAATGCTCGCAAGGTGGGGTGAATCCGATGAACTTCTGGCGCAATAGTCGTTACGTTGATTTTGAGAATCAAGGCCGGGCCGATCCCTTGCGGGGAATGCCCGAAACTCAATTTCCCTGGCTTCTCCACAAGGAAACACGCATCGACAAAGCCAAAGACACTTGGACTTTTGCGGTGTATTGCCTCGAAATGGAAAATGAAGCAGGGAACTCAAACATGAAGGCCCTCTTGCAGCTTGTTGCAACGTGCCACATCGAGGATGCAACGCTTGAGCAAGCTGGAGTGAGCGCACACCGCATGACCATGCTCAACCTCGAAGAAATTCGATCGCTCACCATCAGCCATGAAACCGAAGTGAAATGCCCGCTTGAAACCTTAGATAGACTTGCCCAGACCGCCCTCGAT
Source organism: Silvanigrellaceae bacterium (assembly GCA_044237915.1). GTDB lineage: Bacteria > Bdellovibrionota_B > Oligoflexia > Silvanigrellales > Silvanigrellaceae > JBIIEI01. The sequence goes on from JBIIEI010000029.1 coordinate 45,138, forward strand.
AAATTTGCGGCAAAATTAACTCCGCTTATCACACTCGAAAAAAAGAAAAAGCTGATTTCTGAAAAAATCCGCAAGGCGAAATTTTCTCGGTTTTCGGAAGAAGATGCTTAGACTGAGCATTGGTATTAAAGAAGTAAGATAATATATGCCTCGCCTACTCCAGAATAAATAAACACGATACGAATTTCATACAATCCGAAGTGCCTGAAATTCTATAAAAATATTGTTCTTCTCACTTCTTTGCGGAAAATTCCGATAAATAATATAAGAACAAATCCAAATTATAAACACATTTGGATGAAAAATACTCAATCTGATGAGTTTTTCATTACAAAAAATGCCCGCAAGGAGCAACCATGAATTCTGCATTCATCCGCAAAACATGTGCAATTTTCTTGATGACATTCATGGTAGGCGCTTGCGGTGATGGCGCAGATGAAAAGGCGACAAAACGCAAAGCATATTCAGGCGCAAAAGGAAAAGTAAAACAAGAAGCACCGGCAACGGTCAGCAATCCCAAAGACACCCGTGCTCAATCCACCACAGTTCAAGAAGATGTCGTTGCAGAGTCGATTCCAACCGTTGGTGCTCCGCCCGCCCCTGTACCTGTTCCGAGCAGCACGCCTGTCACACCTTTGCCCCCCAGTCCTGTCCCCGCCATCAATCTTGAAACTGCTGCACTGAATGTCATGAATGCAAAGTGTGTGAGCTGCCATGGCGCAGCACCAGGCAGCAGTGGCGTCAATGGCTTGGGAGACAAAGCAAAGCTCATCAGTGCTGGCTACGTCGTTCCTAAAAATGCCGCAAATTCGCCCCTGGTAAGGATCATCGAATCGGGGAGAATGCCACCCGCCGGAAAGCTTCCACAAAGCGAAATCGATGCCGTAAAAAACTGGATAAATGCGCTCGCCTTGTGAGAAGATGTCCATTGCCATGCACATGACCTGTGTTACGATAGCTGTGGAAAAATCCTCTTTTTCCAGTATTCAAGACCTTTTGGCATCAAAAAGGAACACAGACTGCATGTCGAATGATCTCTATTTAAAAATCGTCAAAAAACGAAACCACTTAAATTTCATACTTGCGATTATTATTTTGCTCCTCAATCAACGCGCTTTTTCAGCAGAATTTGGCCTCGGTTAGGAATGATTAAATCGCTGCAGACTCATAAGAAAAACAGAACTGAAGCCACACGAGAAAGACTACAGTATATTCGTTCCTATGGAAATCGATTTTTTCTAAAAGATCCTGACGTCTTTGCCCAATTAGGACTCAGGATGTTTTTGTAACTTTAAGGAAGAAAATCCTACTCCTGAAAAAGCAGCAAATGGACACAAGCAAGCTTTTTTTTGATACCAAATGCCTATTGCGAAAAAGCAAGCTCTTTATGTGCTGCATCTACTCTCAAATGGATTCACCGCACCCTTCTTGCAGAGTAGGAACAATATCTTCGACCGCAAATCCCTTTGAATCAAGATTCGCAAGAATACGTTTGTATTCTTCTTCGGGAAGCTGTGGTGTACGTGAGAGAATCCAGATGGGCTTTTTGAATGGGCTCGAAATAACGGCATAATTATAATCAGCACCGAGATCGACAATCCAATAGTTGGTGCGGAAAAGCCCACCAAAAAAACGTGCAACAGCATTTTGCTCAGAAAATGTAACCTTGAGCTTTCCGGGTTCATTGAGATCGGGAATTATTGCTGTTCCGCGAGCAATTTTGAGTTCTCCCGTCGGAGATTTTATGCGGCAGCTGTTGTCCACCCCCACGCTACCATCTCCGAGCGGAGTGTAGGTTGCCGTAACACAGACACAGTCTTTTTGGAATGAAGGCTTTGTCGAAGCAATTTCATACCAAACCCCTTGGTAACGCCCAATATCTAAGACTTTAATCGTTTCAGGAAGCTTTGGAAGCCACGTAACATCACCATCTTTTTCAACAGCAAGCGCTCGAAAGGAATTGGTCGAAAGCATGGGAATAAAGGCCAAAGCAAAGGAACAGCGGGCGAAGAGAGAATAAAAATTTCGTTTCATGATGCCTCCGAAAAAGACGAGCAAAAATTAAAACAGATAAAATCCGTTTCACTTTCTGAGTCCCGAGACCCAATCTTGAAAATCCCCTAGAGATGGCACGAAGCGAACGTCATGTGAAAAGTGGACAGAAGAGAGCGCAGCGACTCCCTCACCGCCCATCCAAATGGAAACACTTGGCAACAATTGATTCAAAACATCTTGCACATAGATGGCCAATGATATTCGATTGAGATGTTTTGTTGCGGGGCTCGTTCCCAAGACAACAATATCAGCGTTAAATCGCCGAACACTCAACACAAGATCAGGGGCCGGAACATTGGGCCCCAAATAATGAACCTTATGTCCGTGCAAAAGCGCGAGAATTGCAGCAAGCAAAATTCCAAATTCATGAAGATCCCCTTCTTGCGTGGCAAACACAATTCTGTGGCCATTCGAAGGACGCATCTTTAGGTTTTCCAAAATGGTTCCAAGGTGATTCCGCACCGTGGCAGAGAGTGTATGCTCTTGAGCAACACTCATCTCACCCCGTGCGACCAGAAGACCCACCTCCTGAAACATCGGCGCAATAATTTTCAAGACAAAAACAGGGAGCGCAAAAGCAGTACGCGCATAAAAAAGATGGTTGCTGAGGTCTTCCCACTGAAAATCTCGAAGCGCTTCCAAGACAAGCGCATAAGCACGAGAAAGCTCGGGGCCTTCATCGGCATCAAGGGGAAACTCAGGAACATTTAAAGGAGCAGAATGGGGACCTGATGATGGAAGGGGAAGTTCCACCCCAAAATCCGAAAAAAGCGCCTTTAAATCTTCGTCAGCCAGCCTTGCAATGTTTCCGATGCGGTGGCCTGCCTGTACCAACTTCGCCAACAGACGCAAGCGTTCGAGCTCGCTCTGTGAGTACAAACGACGGCCGGTTTCAGCTCTCTCGGGTGTGACTGCCTGATAGCGGGTCTCCCAGGCGCGGATGGCCTCCGGGCTGAGCCCCGTGGCTTGTGCAACGATTTTTATGTTGTGGCCCGCTTTAAATATTGCGCCATGGCTTCGTTGCGCATCGGACTCGGTCTCCTCATGGACCAATGCGTCCATTGCGTCGACTCTCGCCTCGCGCGCCTCGCCCTGACGCAATATTTAAGAGCGGG
>JBIIEI010000183.1:0-3695 GCA_044237915.1 Silvanigrellaceae bacterium
TGGGGGCAGGTTCGGGTATTCCCCATCGGTAAACAGCGAATCTGCGTCCTTCACTATAAATCTTGTGATTACAAAGAGATATGATACGAGTAAATGAAAAAGTGTCAATTGCGTTCAGGGACTCCTCGGGCCACCACGTACCCTCCCGAGTCGTAGCGACCGCCCTTCTTGACCCGAGCGCTTGGCAGGTCTCTGTATCCGTAGTGCCCACCAAACGCTTTCGCGAGAGTGAGCAAATTTATATATGAGATGGACATCTCAATGTGCACTCCATCTATGGGAAACCCTCTGCCGAAATACTCCATGTCGAACCTGGTTCTAAAATCCAAAAGCACACGAAAGAGATCTTCATTCGATGTTCGTGAGACTTCCGTTCCATTCAATTTCCAGTCTGAGCTCAGTCCGTGATGCGCTTTCACTCCGGAACTCGGATGATAAACCCAACTCTGCTCGTGGGTGAGGGTCATCGGAATCTCTTGAACGGGCCCTCCCATTTTCTGAGTGTCCGCTTTCCAGGCACAACTCAATCTTTTGGTCACATAATCTTCGGCATTGGCCGATTGCGTTGCCATCAAATTTCCCAGACAGAAAAGTGTCGCCGCGAAATACGAAACGGAATTCAATTTCATGAGTGCCCCTCAACATAAGTGTCGTTTGCACTGCCTATACTGCGGCTGACTATTCTGTCAACAAAGAGGCTTCTTCGATCAAAATCCCGTTGGCTTCTGGAGGGCTCTTTCGCAGCTTTCGCCGAAGGTGCTATGAGGCGCCACAATAACAACATATCCATATTCACGTACTTTACGAAAGTCGAAAAGTATTACCGATGCCTTTGGAAAAGGATGCGCAGCTTTTCCAAATTCATATGGTCATTGCTCTCATTAATTCCAACAAAGTAGTGAATTTGCCATTTCTGCGATTTAATCGCATCAACAGCCACAGGTTCGCTCCACGGTGGATAAATGCGAAAGGCCGTTTTCCCCCTGGTGCTACCGGTCGCCATGATGCCCTTCTCGACTAAGATCTCTTTATTGAAAATAAATTGCCCCCGATGCGTCTCGTTGTGCACATAAATAATGACGAAATCGATCCCATCATCGCAATGAAGTGGTGCCGGTTTGTTACCTATTGCTGAGGGTAGATCATCAGGTTTTGGTCTTTTCCAGAGTGTTACAAACTGCCCGATCTTGGTGGGTGTCGTCTTCGCAACTCGAAACACCACGTGCTTGTCATCAAGTCGAAAGCGATGGGGTCCGTATTCGGTTCCTTCCTTTTCTTCAAAAATATCTTCAATGACAAATCCAGCGGGCCCATAGACTTCGATTATCGCTTTGCTGAAAATCTCCGAAAAATTAGACTTCATCTCTTTGGCAGAAAAACTTTTTGCTTGCATTTTTTAGACCTTATTGGGCATACACCCCATAAAAATGATGTTCAGATTTGATCGGAACTTGGTAGCCTCGTTTTCTCATTAAAGGGCCCAGAATTGGAAGACGAGCATCCATTGTCTTGGTTAGTGCTTGATGACACAGCACAGTGAGACGCACAATCGGCTTTCCGATCCCAGCCTTAGTGGCGCGAAAGTTTTCAATATCAGAAGGAAATTGCCATGAGTGACCGCGAACACCAACGAGTTCACCCCCACGCGGCTCAAGAGAAGGCACTTGCCGGTCGCACCTTTCATTTTTATGCCCCAGTCTGCCAAGACTGCGGTGCTGTTCTGTGGAACAAAGAGGCAGAGCGAGCATTTTCTGTCTTATATTAACGCAGAAATAGATTTTGATATGTATGACTGCATCGGAACGACTCCTACCTCAATTCCCTTTATTCCAACTTCTACGCCGTCGGAGGAATGAGTTTCTAAGGCGAACATCTTCACCTGCTCAAAAAATAGCGGTCATTTGTTGAAACATTAAGGTGACGGGGGTTGCATTATTTTTAGAACATTTCCTTCCGTATCCTCAAATACGATTATCGCACCCCAATGTTCCTTATGAAATCCTAAAATATTAATATTTAAACCTTTAAGTTTTTCATGCTCGCTCTCGATATCATTTGAGCGTAATGTGAGGGTCGCCCCCGCGAGTGAACCATGACTATCTCTCGGAATTAAAGGAACAGGGTCTCCACCTGTTGCATGTAAACCAATTCTGACTCCATTGCATTCCAGTGAAGACCACCACTCGTCAGAATCGATTAATTTCATTCCTAGAATTTGAGTATAAAACTGAACTGCGCGACCCATGTCTTGCACGTTGTAGTAAATATCTTGGACGCCGGTGATCATAAGATTCCTCAAATGATGGGTTTGCGAAGCCGCACTTCCAACGAGCTGATGCATTCATTCATCTTGTCAAAAAAAGCGCTTTGCACTTCAAGGGTCCCCTTCATGATTGCCTGAGGAGAGTGCTCGCTTGGAATAAGGCATTGCACAGGATATTGGGCTCCGAGCACAAATGCTGTCGAAATCTCACCTTTTAGCTCAATGGGCTCAGCAAGCGCATGACCAATTTCCAATGCCATCTGAAAATCAACTAAAATATTTTTTTGAGCGGAATTGTAACGTAAATTCTGAAAACGAAACTTAAAGTCGCCTCCGCACCACGTATCACCGCACCTGGAATCGATGAGGGAAAGGAGTTCTTTTTCATGCGCCCGCAAGCGAGGACTGGCAGCACTCGCATTCACAGTTGTCATGATGAGTGCGAATCCTGCAATGCCAAATCGGAATAAATTTAAACTGTTCATTGTGTTTCCCTCAAGTGAAATCATCCCTGGTTTTCGTTCTTACAGTATAAGCTCGAAAAAATAAAGAGAGAATCACGCGAACACGCTTCATTCTTCTGAAAGATGTGTCGACACAATGGGGTCTTCTTTTGCGGTTTTTGTCGGGAGTTGAGGCCACCAACGCTCTTTTTTGGGCGCCTCATTTGGTTCCAAACTTTCGCCAGGTCTGGGAATAGAAAGTGTAACGCCTTTTTGTTCAGACTCTACCAAAATGCGCTCGACGGGCTCAGTCCATGCATGTTTCGCTAAATTAAATGTCCCCCAATGAACGGGGACCATTATTTTTCCTCGCACATCAAGATGTGCCTTTACCGCTTGTTCAGGCCCCAGATGAACGTCGGGCCAAGCGTTGTCGTATGCTCCGGACTCAATAAATGTCATGTCAAAGGGCCCCAGCCTTGCGCCAATTTCTTTAAATCCCGGAAAATATCCCGTATCGCCGCTGAAATACAGGCGCTGCTTTTTGCCGACAAATGCCCAGCCGCCCCAAAGAGTGCTGTTTCTATCAAACAATCCTCTTCCCGAAAAGTGCCTTGCAGGTGTGAAAACAAGCTCGACGTCTCCAACGGACGTTTTTTCCCACCAGTCAAACTCGCGGATTTTTTCATGAGGAATGCCCCATTTAACCATGCGTAACCCAACGCCCAAGGGCGTTAAAAAGAGTTTGGCTTTGTTTTTTAGCGTTACAAGAGTTTCTTCGTCCATGTGATCATAATGATCGTGCGAAAGAACAACAGCATCCAAGTTCGGCAATTCAGACAAGGGAAGTGGGGCCTCAAAAAATCGCTCTGGACCACCCCTTCCTGACTCCATGCGTAAACTGAAAAGCCTTGCCGCTGTAGTGTTTCCTTCAGAAGGGAGGAAACAAGCTTATGGCTTTCTCAGAGGTTTTACTGAATGACTTAAAG
>JBIIEI010000030.1:0-47111 GCA_044237915.1 Silvanigrellaceae bacterium
TATTGGAAATTGACAAACGAGAAGGGTTCATTCCTTATCGGAAATTGACAAATAATACTTGAGAGTCTTGTTGAATAATTTAGTTCGAATGAACCAACCCTGATAATCCGATTGTGGAAAGTGAGCTTGGCTGTAGGAATGCATGCCTTTTCCAAAGAGGAGCGTTTTAAATATCCAAAATATGACTTGAATTCCGTAAGAGCCTTTTTTGATAAATCCTCAGCAGAATGCACCAGAGAGCAAAAACGAAACCCATCGCCATCACAGTAAATGCGTATTCATTGTTGGGTACGAGCAATATAAAACTTGTCTTTCCTGCATCGTAACTCAACCTTCTCGTTCCAAGTGACCTATTGAGATGAGTTTTGAATTTTCAAATTACTCTTCGATTAAAACAAGTAATCAAAAAAACTTATGGGAAGTTAAATACAGGCTTGTTTGTTACGTTAATCTTCGGCAATCCCAAAGAATTTCTCCAGCTCCAGTTTTAAGGGAACAAGCCGGTCAGGCGCCGTCACTGCGAGAAAAAGGGTGTCGTCGCCTGCCACGGTGCCTGCAATGCCATCCCAGCTCCCGCTGTCCAGCCTGTAGCCCAGAGCGTGGGCATGCCCTGGAAACGTGCGGATCACTAAAAGGTTGGGGGGAGCTGCGACGATGCCCAATACAAATTTATTGTTGAAGTCAGGCTCTTGCATACGCACATAGCGGCCATTCTGTTTGCGAATGCCGAGCTTTCTTAAATGCCGGGAAAGGGTCGATTGCGTGACGGGGCATCCCTCTTGCACAAGCCTGTCGGAAAGCGACTGCTGATCGGGGATGTGTCCGCTTTCGATGATTCTCAGAATAACTTCGTCTAGCGACATGGGGTCTCCTTTCGACGGGTGCATTTTAGCTAATCCGCATATTAACTTTTTTTATCGAAAAATATGCAATCTACTCTTGCAACCTCCGTTCACTTCTGCCATATCAGCACGACCTCGCATTTTATGCGTTTATAATCAAAAATATGCGAGTGCCGGTTTAAGCAAACTTTCAGAGGTGAGGATTTTCAAAAATGGACGTCGTATTGGCATATTCGGGTGGTTTGGATACAAGTGCAGCAATCGTTTGGCTCAAGAAAGTGCGAGCCGCGAGCAAAATTATTGCAGTACTTGTCGATGTGGGACAGGACGAAAACCTGGATGCACTCGAAATCCGTGCCCGCCGTCTGGGAGCCGATATTGTCGAACGCGTGGATGTCCAAAAGGAACTCTGTGAACATGGCATTGCGCCCATGTTGCGTGTGGGTGCGACCTATGAAAAAAAATATCTTCTTGGAACGGCAGTGTCGCGTCCCTTTATTGCTGATGCCATGGTCAAAGCGGCTGCGAAATACAAAGCGCAGTACATCTGTCATGGTGCGACCGGCAAAGGAAACGACTATTTAAGATTTGAAACCCGCATTTTTTCACAGAATCCTGCTCTTAAAATCATTTCGCCTTGGCGCGAATGGCAATTGGGGGGCCGTGACGAAGCTCTCGCATTTTTGCAGGAGTCGGGCGTGGTCTTTGAAATGTCACAGTTCGATTATTCCATCGATGCCAATCTTTGGCATACATCGTTTGAAGGAGGGAGTTTGGAAGAGCTTTCAAACCCCATTCCCTTAGAATTGCTGTCGAGAATGTCTCAGGCCGCAGAGGTTAAAGTCACTTTGGACTGGAAAAATGGGCTGCCTACAGCACTCAATGGCAAAGAGATGTCGTTGCAAGAAATCATACTGCAGCTGAATGCGAGCCTTGAAAATTCAGGATTTGGCTGGCTCGACCTCGTTGAAACGAGAACAAATGGATTAAAATCCCGTGGCATTTATCACACACCTGCAGGGTCGTTACTTTATGCAGCTCGGGACGCCCTCACATCGTGTTTCTTTCCGGGACCGACCTTGGCATGGATTGAAGACAATGCAGTTCTTTATGGGAAACTTCTTTATGAAGGACTTGCCCATCATCCGCTTGTGAAGGCCATCGATGCGAGCATGACTTCTTTGTTTCAAGGCACATCAGGCGAAGTGACGCTGATGGTTAAAGGTGCGCAACTCATCGTGTGTTCAAGGCAAGCTTTTCCCAATCACTTTGTGCCTTCGCTCGGTGGATTTGGAAATATGCAAGCCTGGGATCCCAGTGTGAGTCAGGCTCTTGTTCACCTGCATCAACTGAAATGGAATGCGTTACCTTTCCAGTATCAGGCCGGGGGTTCAAAGTGAGTGCATTGTGGAAAAGTCAATTGAATGAAGGACTGCATGCTCCACTCCACGCGATGAACAGAAGCATCACTTTTGATTTTCGCCTGTGGCCCTACGACATTCAAGGGTCGAAAGCTCATGTTGAAATGTTGGAAAAAAGTGAACTCATCTCTGAGAATCTTTCCAAGCGTCTCTTAAAAGGTCTGGAAGAACTCGAAACGGATATCTTGTGCGGAAAAACAACTCCTCAACTTCAAGATGAAGATGTGCATGGTTTTGTTGAGCGCGAGCTGATTGAACGGGTGGGACCTGAAGGGTCGAATGTGCACATCGCGCGTTCACGTAACGAACAGATTCTACTTGATGTCACGCTTTATCTCAGAGATTTAACACATCGAGTGGTGCAAGGTCTGGATCATGCCATTGACGCTATGGCATTAAAGGAACAAGAGGCAGGCGAAACCTTTATGCCCTCTTACACACATCTGAGGCGCGCACAGCCAATGTTTGTCAAGCAATATTGGCAGGCTCATAAGCTGTTGTGGGAAAAAGCAAAGCAGGGGTTTATTGAACTCGGAAAATCTCTGTCCCAAGAATGTCCCATGGGAGCAGGAGCAAGCAACGGCACAACGCTTGCCACTCAACCACAATGGGAAGCTGAAAGGCTAGGATTTGCACGTTCGTCGGAAAATTCCCTTGCAACGCTTTCCAGCAGACAGCATCTCCTGACATTTTGTGGATCCAGTGTGCACTGGCTACTGGATGTCTCGCGTCTCATGGAAGATCTTATCAATTGGTCGAGTTCGGAGTTTGCATTTGTGAGTTTGTCGCCGCGTGTCACTACGGGTTCGAGCATGATGCCGCAAAAACGCAACCCCGATATCTGTGAACTTTTGCGTGCCCAAGCTTCTGTGGCAATGGGTCACTATGTTTCACTCATGATGCTTCTCAAAGGGCTTCCTATGGGGTACATGAAAGACCTTCAAGAGGACAAATCGCAGCTTTTTGCTGTGGCAGATCTCATGGAATGTGCATTGGAAGCGCTCCCTTTGCTTTTACAAGGGGTTACGCTCAACGTTGTGGCAATGCAAAATGCAGCACAAGATCCTTTGTTACTTGCAACTGATGTCATGGAGTGGCTCGTCACAAAGGGAATTCCGTTGCGGGAAGCACACCACAAAGTTGCCAATTCAATCCATGAGTCCTTGTTGAACAAGGTTCCATTTCCCGACTGCGTCATCAAGCTGTGGCCTGATTTTCCACAAGAAAAATTCAGTCCATTTGCGAGTTGCGTGACGAGATTAAGGGCTAAATAAAACCGATATCATTTACGACAGGGGATTTCTGATGAGGGCGTGTTTGCTGCTTGAGGACGGTACTTTTGTAACCGCCAAAGCTTTGGGTGCACAGACAGAAGATTTTGGGGAGTTTGTCTTTAATACGTGCCATGCAGGATATGAGGAAGTCCTTTCTGATCCTTCTTATGCGGGCCAGATTGTTCTTTTTACGGCAGGGCATATTGGCAACACGGGCATTACGCAAGACGATTTGGAGTCGGGAAAGATGTATGCCCATGGCCTCATCTGCAAGCAAATCTCAATTCATCACGACAATCAGCGTACCCGGCTGTCCTTGGATGAATATCTGAAATCCCAAGGTCGCATGGCCCTCTACGGATTAGATACGCGCTTTTTGACCAAGCTATTGCGCGAAAAAGGTGCATTGCGTGGAGTTATTTCTGCCAAGGACGACGATCCTGATTCCCTTCAAAAGAAACTTTTGGCACATGTCGCCAATGATTTCAGGAATTACGTCGCTGAGGCTTCCACAAAGGAGGCCTATTTTTTTGGAAAGAAAGACGCGAAATTCAAAGTCGTTGTTTATGATTTTGGTGTTAAAAAAGGAATCCTCGAATCGCTGTCTGCATTTGGAATGGGTTGTCATGTGGTTCCATGGGATACTCCTGCGGCAGCCATTCAGGAATTAAATCCCGATGGGCTATTTTTGTCGAATGGGCCTGGCGATCCCTGCTTTCTTTCGGCACAAACCCCTGTTGCGAAAGAGCTTAATATTTTGTTGCAGCGTTACCCAACCTTTGGGATCTGCTTGGGGCATCAGCTCATCGCATTAGCGACAGGAGGGCAAACTGCAAAATTAAAGTTTGGACATCATGCTGTGAATCACCCTGTCATGGATTTATTTCCGACAGTGGGGAAGGCTTGCCCGGTGCAAGTCACTTCACAAAACCACAACTATGTCGTTGTTGAAGAAAGCGTTCAGACGCATTTTCACATCACTCACAGGCATCTCAATGATGGTTCCGTTGCTGGAATGGCACACAAAACGTTGCCCATTCTTTCAGTGCAGTTTCATCCGGAATCCAACCCAGGACCGCGCGATAGTCAGCACCTGTTTCACACTTTTGCAAATTTAATGGAGACAAAAAAGCCATGTCTAGCGTAAATGTCATCCAAAAAATTCTCGTGATTGGTTCTGGGCCCATTCAAATTGGACAAGGGTGTGAATTTGATTATTCGGGCACACAAGCCTGTCGCGCACTGCAGGATGAAGGTAAAGTGGTGGTGCTCGTCAATTCCAACCCTGCGACGATCATGACCGACCCCGAGTCTGCCGACAAAGTTTATATCGAGCCCCTGACCTGTGATGCCCTCATCAACATCATCGAAAAAGAATCACCCGATGCCATCTTGCCAACCATGGGTGGGCAGGTTGCGCTCAATCTCTTTATGGAATTGCATGCAAAAGGTATTCTAGAAAAGCACAATGTTGCCATGCTCGGTGTAAAGCCACGCACAGTTGAAGTTGCAGAAGATAGACGACTTTTTAAAGAACTTGTTGTGGGACTTGGATATCAAGTTGTAAAAGGCGGAATGGTCACAACTTTAGATGAGGCAAAAAAGCTTTCCCAAGAACTCCGCTTTCCTCTCATCATCCGTGCCTCTTTTACGTTGGGAGGAACGGGTGGAGGTATTGCTTATTCACCTGCCCAATTGGAAGAAACCATTTCTGTGGCTCTGCAAGCTAACAATGGCGGCGAAATTGCAGTGGAAGAATCTATCGTGGGTTGGAAAGAGTACGAACTCGAAGTCATGCGCGATAGGGTTGGAAATTTTGTAGTGGTGTGTGGAATTGAAAATATCAATCCCATGGGAGTTCACACCGGTGACTCCATCACAATTGCGCCCTGCATGACGCTCACAGATCGTGAGTATCAAAATTTACGTAACATTGCGCGTGAAGTGTTTGAAGCGATTGGTATGGAAACAGGGGGAGCAAATATTCAATTTGCAGTTCATCCCAGTACCGGCGAAATCGTTGTGATTGAAATGAACCCGCGTGTGTCACGCAGTTCTGCACTTGTATCCAAGGCTACGGGATATCCCATTGCACGCATTTCTGCCAAACTTGCGTTGGGATATACACTCGATCAATTAAAAAATGAAATGACTCAATGCTCACCAGCGGCATTTGAGCCTGCCATCGACTATGTCGCAGTTAAAATCCCTCGGTGGAATTTCGATAAATTCCCCACTGTCGATCAAACGTTGGGCATTCAAATGAAGTCTGTGGGAGAGGTCCTTGCCTTTGGACGGACCTTTCAAGATGCCTTTCAAAAAGCATGGCGTTCTATGGAACTTGGTTTTGAAGGCTGGCCTGCTTTAAATACCAATCGACTGACGCGCGAAGAGATCGTAACACTCGTCGAAAAAACCCTTGAAACGCCGACGCCCCTTCTTTTTGCAGCACTCAAGACCGCATTGGAACTTGGATTTTCGGTTGCTGAGCTGCATGAAAAAACAAAAGTCGGCAAGTGGTTTTTAAATGAACTCCAAGATTTGGTGCGTGTTGAAACGGTTCTAAAGGAGGGGAATTTTTCCAAGGACTTGCTCAAGGAAGCCATGGAAAAAGGCTTCTCGCGCACACAAATTTCCAGTTTTACAGGGCTCCCCTTTCGAACCATTGAAAATGCACTGGTGAAATTTGGAATTCGACCCACCTATAAAATGGTCGATACCTGCGCTGGGGAATTTGAAGCTCAAACGCCCTATTATTTTAAAACGTGGGAACACGAAAACGACAACAGAATCAGCAACCGCAAAAAAGTCGTTATTTTAGGCAGCGGACCCAACAGAATTGGTCAAGGCATTGAATTCGATTATGCCTGTGTTCATGCAGTAAAAGCGGCACAAAAGATGGGATTTGAAGCCATCCTCATCAACTGCAATCCGGAAACTGTCAGTACCGACTATTTGGTTTCTGATAAACTTTATATGGAGCCTTTAACGATTGAAGATGTCCTCGACATTCTTCACGAAGAAAAGCCCACGGGCGTTCTCATTCAGTTTGGTGGACAAACTCCATTAAAATTAGCACGCTCCATCGAAAAAGCCGGTTATAAGATTTTAGGTAGCGATTTTAAAACCACTGAACTTTGTGAAAACAGAGAAAGTTTTGGAGCCATTGCCGACAAATTAGGAATTATTGTTCCAAAATACAAGATGGCGACAACTCTGAACGAGGCGCAAGCTGCTGCCACGGAGCTTGGTTTTCCTGTGCTCATCAGGCCCTCTTATGTTATTGGAGGGCAGGGGATGAAGATCGTAAACTCCCTGCAGAATCTTGAAAAATACATGCAAGCAGCAACTCTCATTTCCCCAGATCATCCCGTTTTGATCGACTGTTACCTTGAGAATGCGCAGGAATTTGATGTCGACGTCTTGTGCGATGGCAAAGAGTTTTATGTGCCTGCCATCCTGCAGCATATTGAAGAAGCTGGGATCCATTCCGGTGACAGCGTTTGTGTGACTCCACCCTTTCAAGTTGAAATCGACCTGCTTGAAAAAATGAAAAGCATTGCAGGAAACTTGGCACTCGAACTTGGGGTGGTGGGAATTATGAATGTGCAATTTGCGATTGCTAAAGTGCAAGGTGCACAAAAAATCCACGTCTTGGAAGTGAACCCGCGCAGTTCTCGAACGGTGCCTTTTGTTGCAAAGGCCACAGGATTGCCGCTGGCATGTCTCACGGCTGAACTTTGCCTCGGGCGTTTATTGAGTGATTTTTCTTTGCCGACGCAGAGTTTTAGCGAGATTAATGAGTCATATTCCGTAAAAGTACCTGTGTTTCCTTATCACAAGTTTCCAGGATGCATGCCCTATCCAGGTCCTGAAATGCGTTCTTTGGGTGAGGTGATGGGATGGGCAAAAACATACCCTGTTGCACTTGCAAAGGCTTACCTTGCTGCTGGATTGCATTTAGATCCCTTTAAACCCGTGCTGCTGCTCAACGGGAGCGAAGGGCATTCTATTTTTGAAAAAGCGATGGGGTTGCTTCCCAAGGTTGTGACCTTTGGTGAGCACGCGTGTGAGCAACACCGCGCGAGTCTGCAAAAGGGCAATTATTGTTTAGTTGTAAACATTGATGGTGGCCTCAATTCCGGAGAAAGTGAAAAAGAAACAAAGGATTTCTTAGGACTTGCTGATCTCGCAATTCAGAAAAAAATTCCTGTTGTGACGTCTAATTCTGCGCTTCTTTCATTTGCCATCGCCTTTGAAGCTCTGCGCAAGGCACAACATTCCGACAACTCCAGTGCATTTTACGATGTGCGTCCGCTTCCATTTCAGTGGAAAGATCTTCCGGTGCCCTCTTCGAAAGGAAATTTGACATGACATTTAAAGGCACTTCTTTGCTCACGCTTTCCGAGTGGAACAGTCAGGCGTTGCAAGAGATTTTAAAGCTCGCACATCAAGTGAAATGGGAAAAGAAAACGGGATACTTTCCAAAGCGTCTCAAGAACAAGAATATTGCACTCATTTTTGAGAAGCACAGCACGCGCACCCGTTGTGCGTTTCTGGTGGCTGCAATAGACGAAGGTGCCCATGCCGAATGCATGGGGCCACAGGAAATTCACTTAGGTGCAAAAGAATCCGTAGCCGACACGGCAAGGGTTTTGGGGCGTTTCTTTGACGGAATTCAGTTTCGAGGATTTTTGCATCAAACGGTTGAAGACCTTGCAAAGCATTCCGGTGTTCCCATTTGGAATGGACTTACGGATGATCATCATCCGACCCAGATTTTGGCTGACTTGATGACGCTGCAAGAGGAGTTTGGCAGCCTTGCTGGACTTAAATTGGTTTATATGGGTGACGCACGAAACAACGTTGCCCATTCGTTGATGATGGGCGCGGCTCTCAGCGGAATTCATCTTGTCCTTGCGTGCCCAAGTTCCCTTGCTCCACTGCAAACGTGGATGGACACGTGCGCGCAAGTGGCAAAAAGTACGGGCGCAACACTCAAAGTAACACAAGATCTGGGTGCTGCTTTGCAAGGCGCTCATGCTGTTTACACCGACGTTTGGGTTTCCATGGGTGAAGAAGGCCATCCTGACATTGCGCAAAGGGTAAAATTGCTAAAAGAATTCCAGGTAAATGCCAAATCCATGGGAGCGACCGGGCGCAACGAAAGTATTTTTTTGCATTGTCTTCCCGCAAACAAAGGTCAAGAAGTTACAGAGGAAGTGTTCGAATCTTCCCAGTCGCGGGTCTTCGATCAAGCCGAAAACCGCATGCACACCATTAAAGCTTTGATGCTGGCGACCATGGCAGGCGTTTGTGCAGGAGATGACTGCTCATGAAGGGGAAGAGTTCTAAAATAAGAATTGCGATTGTAGGAGCCACTGGATATTCCGGTTTCGAGCTTTTACGTTTGCTGAGCAAGCATCCGCAAGCTGAAATCAAAGCTGCCGTGGGGAAAGAAAGCGTCGGAAAATCCCTTTCCGAAGTCTTTCCCACGGTGCTTGATTTGCCAATTGTGGCGCTGGATTCTGTAAACTTCAATGAAATTGACCTCGCCTTTTTTTGCTTGCCACATGGAGAAAATGCGGGACATATTGTGGAACTTGCAAATAAATTTTTGCTCGCGGGCGCAAAGGTCATCGATTTAGGTGACACCTTTCGAATCTCAGATTCCGAAGTTTTTCAAAAATGGCATCAAATGCCTCATGTTGCACCTCAACTCTTAAATGAGTTTATCTATGGAATTCCCGAGTTGCACGCGGATGCAATCAAGGGTTCAAGGTGTGTGGCAAATCCGGGGTGTTACCCAACAAGTATTTTGTTACCTCTGGCACCCCTGCTCAAAGGAAATTTGGTAGGAAAGGGAAGCCTTGTCATCGATTCAAAGAGCGGCGTCAGTGGCGCAGGTCGTAAGGCTTCCACACCGCTCTTGTACGTGGAAGCCGCAGAAAACGTAACACCCTATGCCGTCGGCAGAAGTCATAGGCATATTGCAGAGATTCAAGATAACTTGAATCTGTACAGCAGCAGTTCGATGCCTGTTCCCTTTGTTTTTACACCCCACCTTGTTCCTGTAAGGCAAGGCCTGCTTTCGACAATTTATGTTCCTTTAAACGAAGGTGTTGATGCTCAGCATGTGCGGAGCTGCTTAATCGAATTTTACAAAGCGTCTGCTTTTGTCAGAATTTTACCTGAAGGTCGCGTGGCCTCCATGCGCCATGCTATTGGGACCAATCTTTGTGTCATTTCGGTTTCTCACGTTGAAAATATGGCAATCATTTGCAGTGCCATCGACAATCTTTACAAGGGATCTGCAGGCCAGGCCATTCAAAACATGAACCTCATGTTTGGGCTGTCCGAAACGGAGGGGCTTCAATGAGCAGAAATTTCCACGTCATGAAATGGGGCGGAATTGAATCTGAAAATGAAGAATTTTTGCAGCACTTTGCTGCCATGGCAAAATCGAGCACAGAGCAATTTGTTATTGTGCATGGCGGTGGAGGTGCGATCAGTGCCTTGCAAAAATCCATGGGCATCGAGCCTCAATTTAAGGAAGGATTGCGTGTTACCAATGCGAAATCCATGCCCTTGGTGGAGATGGTGCTGTGTGGCAGCATCAATAAAAGCATCGTTCGCGCCTTAAATAAAGAAGGCCTGAAAACCGTTGGTCTGTCTGGTGCTGATGGAAATTTATTGCGGGCACAAGCCTTGGAAAGTGGAGAAGAACAAAGCTTTGTGGGTCAGGTTGTAGAGGTCTGCGCTGGAGTTCTTGTTTCTTTATTGAGCGCTGGATTTGTACCCGTGATTTCGCCCGTTGCATTTGACACTGAAGGGCGTGCTCTCAATGTCAATGCCGATCATGCCGCAATGCACATCGCGCTTGCCCTTGGAACAAGCAAGCTTTCATTCATTACGAGCGTGGCAGGAGTTTTAGATAAGCACCAACAGCTGATTTCTGAGCTTAATTGCGAGTCCGCTCAAAATTTTATTGAGCAAGGTGTGCTTGCAGGAGGCATGATACCAAAAGTGAATTCCGCTTTATTTGCACTCGAAGCTGGAGTGCCGGAAGTTGTGATTCGGGGACCCCGTTTTGAATGTCGGGGGACGTCCCTTGTGAACCGTCGCCCCACGTAATTCGCAACATTTAAACAAATTCTTCATTAAATTTAGAAAGGACTTCTGATATGGAGGTCTCAACGCTTCATGCCTTGGATTCGAAATTGCTGACGGGCCTCTATCGCAGATCAACATTTGTGATCGAACGTGGAGAGGGCTGCACTGTTTTTGATACCTGCGGAAAGTCATATTTGGACTTTACGTCGGGAATCGCGGTGAATGCTCTTGGGCACAGCCACCCCCAGATTCAAAAAGCGATTGTTGCGCAAGTGAACAAGATTGTACATGCATCAAATCTCTATTTAACTTCACCGATGCTTGAGCTTGCAGAGCTTCTTGTGAGTCATTCCTTTGCAGATAAGGTCTTTTTCTGCAACTCGGGAACAGAAGCAAACGAAGCAGCACTTAAGTTCGCAAGAAAATGGGCACAAAAGAATTCCTTCCCTCACAAAACGCGGTTTCTTGCCTTTCGAAATGGATTCCATGGCCGAACGATGGGTGCACTTTCTGTTACGGAAAAAGAGCAGTATCGAAAACCCTTTGCTCCGCTCATCGAGGATGTTTCCTTTGCCGATTTTAACGATATTGAGTCTGTAAAACGTCTGTTAAACGAAGATTTTTGTGCGGTTATTGTTGAACCCATTCAAGGTGAAGGGGGAATCATTCCTGCAGAGAACAGTTTTATTTATGAACTGCGTAAACTTTGCGACCAACATCACACGCTGCTTATTTTTGATGAAGTGCAGTGCGGGTTGGGAAGAACAGGGACTCTGTGGGCTCATGAAGGATTTTATCCCTCTGTGACTCCAGACATCATGACCCTTGCAAAACCTTTGGGAGGCGGCCTTCCTTGTGGTGCGACACTCACCACAGAGCGTGTTTCCCAAGGCATGGATCCTGGCGACCATGGAAGTACCTTTGGTGGAAATCCAGTCGCCTGTGCTGCGGGCGTTGCGCTTTTAAAACACCTCCTGGAGCCCAGTTTTTTAGCAAGCGTTCGTGAAATTTCAGACGCACTTGTGCAAGGATTAAAAGATCTTCAGTCGGAATTTCCACTCCACATCAATGCCATTCGTGGAAAAGGTCTGATGCTTGGAATGGATACTCTTTTTTCAGCCGAGGAAATGATTTCTGCACTGGCGCGTGAAGGAGTTATTTTAGTGTCTGCAGGCTCTCACACACTGAGGCTTCTTCCTCCCTTGATATTAACTTTGGTTCAGGTTGAAGAATTTCTTCAAGCCGTGCGCAAAGGACTTGAATATCTCATTGAAAAAGAACAATGCGCATGGAGAGTGTTATGCAAATGTTAAGTAACGTCTCAAAAAATAGTGCGGAGTTCCATCCTCAAAAACACCTCTCTCAGCACTCAAAATTTTGCAGAATTCGAAGGGCAAATCAAAATGACATTGAGGCCATTTCAAAGCTCATCAGATTCTATTCAATGAAGGGAGTCATGCTTTCGAGGGATCGGGCTTCTCTTGCAGAAGATCTTGAAAATTTTTTTGTTGCAGAAAATGAAGATGATGAAATCGTAGGCTGTGGCGCGTTGCGCTGCTGGCATGGTCACAGTGCCGAAGTGCGATCTCTCGCAGTCAGATCGGATTGTGTGGGAATGGGCATTGGAGCACAGCTCGTTCAAATGTTGGCTTTACAAGCTTTTCGCAGCGGAAAAAGCACCCTCTTTGCACTCACGCTCGAGCCGCGTTTTTTTGAAAAAATGGCATTTAGAGTGGTAGAAAGGGAATTATTTCCACAAAAAATTCAGACCGATTGCCTTCAATGTCGGTTTCAAAAGGGTTGCCAAGAAATTGCAGTCGCATTGAACTTAGGGAGAGATTAAAATGAATCTATTGGACGCAGACACAGAAATAATTCCCACCTGGGAACTCCCGCTCGGATTTAAGTCGGCAACACAACGATGTGGAATTAAGAAAAATGGCGACCGCGATTTAGTCATTCTCACAAGTGACGTCCTTGCCCAAGCTGCTGCTGTCTTTACTCAAAATAGTGTTCAAGCAGCACCCGTTTTGGTATCAAAACAACACCTTTCTGCATGCTCAGGAAAAATGCGTGGACTCGTGATCAACAGCGGAAATGCCAATGCCGTCACAGGAGAACAAGGACGGCAGGATGCCTTGCGCATGACAGAGTGTGTTGCCACGCTTGTGGGGTGCGAAAAAGAACAAATTCTGGTGATGTCCACAGGCGTCATTGGCCAGAAGCTGCCCATGGATAAAGTAACAATTGGCATTTCAGATGCTGTTCCTAACCTTTCGAGGAAGGGTGCGGGCGAGGCCATTCTGGGTATCATGACAACCGATACCAAACCAAAATATTTTCAAAAAAGGGTCTTTAACGAAAGTACCGGTGAAAGTTACCTTATTTCAGGGATGGCCAAAGGCGCAGGAATGATCCATCCCAATATGGCAACGATG
This sequence comes from Silvanigrellaceae bacterium, assembly GCA_044237915.1. Classification (GTDB taxonomy): domain Bacteria; phylum Bdellovibrionota_B; class Oligoflexia; order Silvanigrellales; family Silvanigrellaceae; genus JBIIEI01. The sequence goes on from JBIIEI010000030.1 coordinate 13,089, forward strand.
CTTGGAGTTATCCTTACAGATGCTTTGGTTTCATCTGATGATTTGCAGAATCTTCTAAAAAAAATCACCCCAGAAAGCTTCAATGCTATTACAATAGATGGGGACACCAGTACGAACGACACCGTTGCGATTTTTGCCAATGGTGCTGCTGGATTTGCACCCAACATGGACGAATTTGAATCTGCTTTGCGAGAGGCCTGTTGTAACCTTGCTCAACAGATCATTATGGATGCTGAGGGTGCCACAAAATTTATCATCTTGGATGTGCAAGGGTTAGACACGCACAACGATGCAATGAAAGTTGCAAAGACCATCGCCACATCGGTGTTGTTCAAAACGGCCATGTACGGGCGCGATGCGAACTGGGGAAGAGTGCTCGCAGCTGCAGGCCGAAGTGGAATTGCATTCGAAATCACTGAGGCGACGCTTTTGATGGGAGACCTTTGTCTTCTCAAAAATGGGATGCCCGAAGATTTTTCAGAGGAAAGTGCGCTCGACATACTTTCGAAGCCTGAAGTGCATTTGAGCCTCCAGTTAGGGCAAGGTCCTGGATCAGCGAGAGTTTGGACAAGCGATCTCACTCATGAATACATCTCAGTGAATGCCAGCTACCGCAGCTAAATGCGAAACAAAGTCGTAAAGGTAAAGTTCTGCTCAACATTTATCGGCCTTAACCGAAATCATAAACAATCAAAATATTCTTCCGCTGGACTTGAGGGAATTATGAAACCGGTGACCTCAGAATTAAGAAAGTCTATTGCGACCCAAACCATGTTGAGCATGGCCATTCGTATCTCGCTTGTGATCACACTTGTGACAGGTGCGGCTTACATTCACATGAAAAATACGATTACCGACCAATCGGTAGAGCAGCTTAAAAGCTATTTGAGTGAGCGTGGAATTCGCGAGCAAGGTTTGTTTAACCTCGCGAAAATTAATCACGAAACGATGCACGCACGATTATTATCTGAAATTCAAACTCCTATCCCTAAAGAAGTCGGCAAGGAATTCGACAAGCTATTTATTCAGAAATCTGATGGAACATGGCGAGATCGCGAGCCTAAATTCAATACGAATAAGTATCCAAGTTTTTATCACGGAAAACATGTTCCTTTGACGGATCTCCAAAAGCACCGCATCCTTGTCATGCGGGATTTTATGGAGCGTTATGGGCAAGCCTATGAAAAACAATTTATTGATACTTATTTTGTAACTGCTCAAAATTCCATGATTCTCTTTTGGCCGGGAATAAATTGGGGCGCAGACGCTCCGGCAGATTTGGATATGCGCAAAGAAGAATATCTCTGGGTCGCAGATCCCAAGAACAACCCAGAAAAGAAAACGGTTTGGACAGGGATGTATTACGATGTGACGGCAAAAGATTGGATGGTCTCTGTTGAAACTCCCATGTATGTGAAAAACGAGTGGGTCGGAAATATTGGGCACGATGTCCTATTAAAAGAAATTTTGGAAGGTGCCATTAAAAAGGTTTTGCCGGGTACCAAGAATATCATTTTCAGAAAAGATGGAAGATTGATTGCACACGGAGATTTTACAGACAAAATTCTCAAAGAAAATGGCAATTTTAATATTTCCAAAGCACAGGAATCGAATCTGGGAGAAATATACAACTCCGTGTTGAAAACGGGAACGAAGTCTTCAATTGTTGATTTTAAAAAAGGGAATTCGTTTCTTGCGACGTATTTTCTTGAGGGGCCTGATTGGTACTTTGTGATAGAGTACCCAAAATCTATCATTAATTCTCAGGCGCTCACCGCCGCCAAGTTTATATTGGGGCTCGGCCTTGTTTCCCTAGTAAGCGAGCTTGCAGTCCTCTATTTTGTGATTCGAAAAAGAGTTGCATTGCCCCTTAAGGAATTGACAGGAAAAACCAAGAAGCTCTCGGAAGGAGACTTTAACGTTCGTGTTGATTTGAACAGGCAAGATGAAATTGGCACCCTGGCGGACTCTTTTAATATCATGACTTCTGCCATTGCAGCTCGTGACAAAGAGCTCGAAAAACACACCCACGAGCTCGAAAAACTTGTGGAAGTAAAAACGAACTCTATAAAAACTATTTTGAACAATGTTTCGTCGGGTTTGTTCATGTGTGACGAAAATGGCATTGCGCTGGATGGAAATTCTCGCTCATGCAACGAATTATTTGGAGTCAGCGAGAGTTCATTAAAGGGAAAATCCCTTGTAGAATTGCTCAATTTATCTGAGCGAGAAGAAGCAAATTTTGATTTACTCTACAGGCAAATTTTTAGTGATGTTTTACCCGACGAAGTGAGTCTCGATCAAATTCAAAAACGCTTTGACCTCAAAGAAAAGTCGGTGGAACTCTCGGGGCGAACGGTGCGCGACGAAAATGGCACCATTACAGCCGTGCTTTTTACAGTCACAGACATTACGAATTTAATTCGTGCGGAAAATACAGCATCGCAAAATCAGACTGTGCTCAATATACTTCGACAAAAGTCCGCATTTACCTCCTTTTTGACGGAATCCAGGGACCTCGTTGCACGCGGCCGTGAGTATGCAATCAGTGACAACAAGCCCCGCGTGAAGGCTGTGTTACATACTTTGAAAGGGAACAGTGCTGCATTCGAAATCACTTCTGCGGCTGAACTCATCCATTTCTTGGAAGAAAGAACGAGTTGGACGCAACAGGACTTTGATAACATTGAAGAGTGTTTTCGAGATTTTCTTGCTGCACACCGTTCCGTTCTGGACCTTGACTATGACAGCGAAAATGAACGCTCCATTGAAGTGGGATACTCCAGACTTCAGCTCTTGGAGCAGGTCTCGCGTGAAACCAAGACTCTGTCTGAACTTGCTGCTCAAGTGTTGAACTGGACCCGCACCGTGAAGCATAGACCCGCCCACGAACTCATGGGACCTATCCAAGAGTTTGCAGAACAGATGGCGAAAAGGCTTGGAAAACAGGTGAGATGCGAAGTGCATGGCGGAGGGTTGCCCTTGGAGCCCGAGATGTGGCGCCCTGTGCTTTCGAATGTCATTCACCTCATTCGAAATTCACTCGATCATGGCATTGAAGCGCCTCACGAAAGGGCTGGAAAAGAGCCTGTAGGGACCCTGAGTTTGACTTTTCGAAGCATTGCTGGCGCCGTGGAATTTGAAATTGTTGATGATGGGCGTGGATTAAATATAAATAAAATTGCAAATGCCGCACAGAGCAAAGGTAAGGTTACAAAATTCGATATCGATAAAATGTCTGACTCCGAAAAAATGGAACTGATCTTTTTAGACAGTGTTTCAACTGCGGAAACCATCACGGAAATTTCCGGGCGTGGCGTGGGGATGTCGGCTTTTCGAAACGCCGTGGCAGGGGTCAATGGCAAAATTGAAATATCCAGCATTGCTGGAAAAGGGACCCGCATTAAAGTAGCAATAGACCTGAGTGAAGAAGGTATGGAAACATACTTGGAACCAGTAGCGGCCTAAGAGTCGCTTTTGTTACTGCAAGAGCGGGACTTGCATGGTGGAGCAGTGAACGGCTCCATATTGCACTATGAGTTTGTCTGAAGGAACCCAAACCACTTTATACCCTGATGCTTCATACAATTTTGCGACCTGGGTGGTGTATTGAGCTTCGAGGGCGGGACCGTCTTTGTAACTAAACATGTGGTCTTGGTCTTTTGCAGGAGTTGTATATTGAGGCACATAGGCAGTGCCGTTGTAAAGAAGAGAATTTGTATATGTTCGCAGTAAAAAAGCATCTCCAAGTCCATACATTTCAGGATCTAGTGGGACCTTAAAGGATGGAAGAGGCATTGGAATGCGCTGAACATTATAGCCATTTTTCGCAAATTCTGCGGCACCTTGATCGAGAAATGTTGCAATTTCTGTGGCAGCCTTTTGTTCTTTTGCATTCAGTGCTGCGAGCCCCTGCATTGGAATCTGCGAAACAAATACGATATTATTCCCCATGAATTTTGCCCACATGTCGAGGTGGCCCGTGGCTTCGTGCGGCATCGTGGGGAGAAAATGAACTTTTTCGCAGCCCATTTGCCTGATGAGAAAATTTTCAATTCCCTTTTCGTCGTAAAATTCGTCTTGATATCCACGCATGTCTTTTATAGCAGCTGCCTTTGCATCGGGTTGATTTTTTTGGACTCCACTGCGCGACATCGCACAGTGATATTTTTCATCCACCATCAAATTACCTCCTTCGAGGTACAGGGGAATGCTTATTCTTTGGAGCTTGAGGGCAGGTTCTAAGAGTTGAGCAGAGGAGTCGGAATAGGGTCGCTTTTTATAGTAATTAAAGTCCATCATTTTGAGCGCATTATTTGTTCCCTTGGCGAACAGGGGTGCCCAATCCCTTGCCCATGTGATGTCATTCTCGGGTTCGGGGTGTGGGCCGCTGAACAAAATGAGCTGAGAAAGTAAAGGGCTGCCTGCGGGAAGTCCGAGCTTTGCACCTATAGTCTGAGCGGTTTCCTGACTTTTGGGTCGTACGAGGAGCCAAACTTTTCCTTTGCTCAAAAGATCTTTCACAAAATTTGCGGTGTCGAGTTTTAAAATGTCTTCAGCGATGATGACCCCTTGAGAGGGCGCAAATTCTGGGATAATTTTTTGTTGAAGGGCGCTTTTTTCGGTCTCTTGCGATGCAGAGTTTTCGTAGTGGCCCTTCACTTTAGAGCCCACTTTTGATTTACATCCAAAGAATCCTGTTACAGCAATAAGCATGATATAAGGCGAGATTTGTTTCAAAGCATGTGCCCTCCAGAAAGCATACTCTCGTATTCTTCGGCATCTGGAGGGAGAGACTGAGAAAAGGAAGTGTCAAAGACATCAACATTCACTTTCGCGTGTTACGTTACCTTGCAGCTTTGTAACCTTTTTCAAGGGCATTTTCGACGCTTAAGAAGCACTCTCGCTTATCACGTCCAAAGATTTTTTCGCCCTGCAACATCCGCTCATATTCTTTGTGGTTCTGTGTATAAAACATGCGCGTCATTTCATTTCCAACCACAGGGCAAGCTGATGCTTTTACATTGTCCTTGATACCCGTTGCAGTTTCAACGGTGCCATCTTTAACTTTATCCCACCCAGTGCGCGTACGGGCTTCTGCTGATGTGGCCTCATCGGGCTTTTGTTTGCTTGCGGGTTGTGCATTTGAGGACTGGCACGCCGTAAAAACACAAAGTGCTGCAAGCGAAAGTACATTTCTGAGTTTCATGGGATACTCCTTCCATATGTAAACAAATGATTAAGGTTCTGTCCTGAAACCTTGAAGTATCTTTCTGACACCCAAGGCGAGGTGTCAAGGCATTGTCTTGGGATCCATTTTATTTAAATTCTGCTAAAAGGTCTGCTTTGGTCAGTTTCCGCAGGCCGCCTTTCGGGAGGTTTAGGTAAGCATGATTTGCTTTAAATAGAACCCACTTCAAGACTCACGAAATGTTGCAAAATGAGCGTAGACCTCATATTTGATTCATTTTAGCTCTCGGAGCTGCTTCAAGCACCATGCTTTGATTTCCATTCCTGACCAACGAAGGAACCCGACGTGGACACGCGATCTCAATGCCTCAAGTGCCTGAAGGCACAATCTTCATGCCTTTGTCACATGAACCGGCCCTTTAATGCAGGGCCTATTTTCGTGATTTTAATTCATCCACGAGAACGAAAATCACGCAGTGGCACCGGGACGGGCCGTTTAACGCACCTGTGCATCTCGAATTCCTACCTCATTGAAGGCTTTAACTTTGAAGAAGATCCGCGAGTGCTGCGTTTTTTAAACGACGATTCCCTGATGCCAGTTGTGCTCTTTCCGGGCGAAAATGCACTTGATCTCACAGAAAGCACTGAACCCCTCAAAGCCATAGATTCACAGGGTGAGCGTGTGCCCGTTATTTTTGTCATAGATGGAACGTGGGCGTGCGCACGTTCCTTACTCACGGCAAATCCCAAGTTACGTTCGCTGCCGCATATTTGTTTTACCCCCCAAAAAGAATCTGCATTTGGATTTAAGAAACAACCTCATCCCAATTGTCTTTCTACGCTTGAGGCTATTCATGCTCTTATTACTAAGTTTAATGTGAGCGGATATTTTCCAACGGTTCCAGCAGATGCCCACGATAATTTATTGGAAGTTTTCTTAGAAATGGTGAGAGTGCAGACGGAATTTATGCATCTTGCTTCAGGTAGACGTTTACGACGAGCACATGAGAATCGAACCATTAAAAACTGAGCCGCGCAATTAAAATAGGAAGTCGAATAGAAATCCTTTGAAAGTGGCGCTTTTTTATTTCGCAGAAATTTCTGTATTTGCTAGCCATAAGTATGTGCAAACAGTGCTGCAATAAAGGAGGGGCAATGCAGCGGTTGCAGATGCAGGAGCAAAAGCATCGGTATTAAAATTTAGCATTGCAGCAATAAATCCCAATGCAGTACTGCAAATCATAATTCCTATTTGTGAAAAAACGACTAATTTTACATCGCCTTTGTTTTTCCCTTGTATGACAGAAACAACTCTTTTCCAGCCAAGCACCACAGCCGAAAGACACAGTCCACCAGCAACGGTCAGACCTGCACTGGATGAAACAAGATTAATTGCAGCGATGTGTTTTATTGCTGAGATGAAGAGTACAAAAAAGAGTAAGGTTCCCACTAGAAAAATGCACTTTATTTTGCTCATATTTTCCCTCGATCATGTCGTCTTTTTAAGTTCGCACTCAATTTAACGTAACTAATAAATCCTGAGCATTAAGGTTCTGCAATCATGCTCGGAAATTATCCCATTGTTTTTTTGACAGTCAAAGCGAAACAAATTGAAGGAAGGCTCCTCATGTCTCCCGCGGAAGCGAAGGTCAAACTCCACACAGGAAAAAATCCTTCTCCACGATGGGAAAAATTCTGACACCACTCTTGCGCACGCATGCTACAATGCCCACACAGATTCATTTTTTGTGATTGTGGGGTAACATATGAATGTCAGCAGCTTTCTTGCAGGTTTTTTGGTCGCCTTGACTTGTTTTTCTAAGGTTGGTTTGGCAACACAAAAGAAGCCTTCACTTACCATTGCTCACGTTGTTGCCAAGGAAACTGCACTGGGCAGGTCTACTGATCGCATTGTGGAAAGCCTTAATCAGGCGGGTTTTTCTGCAAAAGCCATTCATGCCATCACGACCCTTCCTGGAACCACCGTCGCTGGGGAAATCAGCGGGATGCAGGCTCTCAAAAAGGACGACATCCAGATGATGTTCCTTTCAGACGGGCCGTGCGCTAATGTTTCCACGCTTTGTTCTTTTTTCACCATGCCTTTTCTATTTAATAACACAGAGCATGCGACGACTGTTGCCGATCATGCGAGTGTCATGGATGCCATGAACAAAGACTTTGAGAAGAGTGGACTTCACCTCCTGGCCATCTATGAAAATGGCTGGCGGCAAATGTACAGCCCCGATGAGCAGATACTGTCACCTGAGCAAATTAAGGGCAAACACTTTAGAGTGATGCAATCGAATGCCTACATGAGATTTGTTTCTGCCATGGGGGGATTGCCCAAGCCCGCTCCTTGGCCCGATGTGATGGAACTCACAAGGTCGCGCAGCGTTCAGGTTTTTGAAGTTCCAATTCAAGTTTTTTACACAAGCAAACTTTATGATGTTAACAAGTACATCACGATGTCAAATCATATTTATAGTGTCTTTTATGCACTCGTAAGCACGCACTTTTGGAATGGTTTGAATGCAACTCAAAAAGAGAAGCTTAAGAAAATTGTTTGGGAAGAAAGAATTCGTCAGCGCAAGGGCAATGAAGAAGATTCAAGTCTCATTGTCGACAAGCTCTCAAAAATGAAGGACGTTAAGGTTGTAACCTTAACGGAAGCTCAGCGCACTAAATTCAAAGACGCAACTTCAGGGGTCTTTGTGGAATTTAAACCTAAATTCCCAAAGGAATTGTTGTCCCCCTTGGAGCTTGGTAAGAAGTAATGCTGCTTTAAAGTGCTTGCTTAGTACTGAGTTTTCCACACGCCGAAGAGTCCTCGACAGCCGTTATTGACCCAAATTTTATCTCCTGTAAATCCATAAGTTTCACCGTAGATGCAGTCTGCATTGGAATGCTGCGCGAGAAGATTTACGGATGAGATATTCGAGCCCACATTGCATGTTGTGTAATTAAAATTTCTGCTGCTGCAAGCTACTTCTGCATATTCCGAACTGGGATTTGGAGGAAAAGGGCGAGGACCGGGTATTGGGGAAAGCCCATCAACGAGCCGACAAGATGCTTTTCTGTTACGACCTTGGCTATTGCGCCACTCAAGCTCATTTTGACATTGTTGAAGCGCATCGTAACATGCGTCATCGAAATTGAAATCATTTGCATAGAACGACATGAGAACGGCGCCCCTTGCGTTGACGAGCTCGGCGCGACAAGTTGTGTCATCTGCCAGTGCAGGTGCGGCCATAAAAAGTGCAAATACGGAAAAGAATAAATTTCTCATGGTAGAGTCCTTGAATTAAGGTGTTCTTCACATTAGGTAGCTTCATTTAGCTACCCGATTCCCACTTTTACCGTCAACGCAATCATGTGTGTGTCACCTTATTTCTAATTTCGGCCATCCATGTTTTTTAGCTGCCACTTCTCCACCCAAGCGTTCCTTTGCGGTGCCAGCATGTTGCGTTATTGTTAAACTCATCACAAATCGAAAATCAGACAATGCCTCGTGGCAAAGCATGGTTTTCGTTTCGACTTACTTGCGCTTTGAGGGCGTTATGACAATTCAGACGCGAATCAAGAACCGGACTGCCAAAATTCTAATCGTTGAGCCCTCTGCTCCAGCGCGGGGTATGATGGCGGACGTTTTGAAAGGGTGTGGCTTTTCTTCCTTAGAAACAATGGACTCGCTGAAATCAGCACTTGGATTTATGGAGGTCGAAGAAGTTGATTGGGTGATATCACCCATTTTTATGAATGATGTGGTGAATCTATACCATTTGCTCGATATCTTTTCCAGGCACGATAAATTTCGAGATACCATCGTCAGCGGACTACCTGGAGACGAAGATGGTGTCTATGTTCCCCTTGCATTTGAGCTTGGGCTTCTATCAGTTCATAAAAAGCATTATTCCAAAGATTTTTTAAAGGCCGAATTTATTCCCTTGCTCGATCGGCTTTCTGCGCATGATGAATTGCTGAAAATATCATCCGATTATTTACTAAAGGACTTGCGTGAGAAGAGCATGTTTCGCTCTTATTTAGATCTCCGCTCGGAACTCTATCGGCTCCACCCTGAGGTTTTGCAAGCTCTCTTAAGCCTCGCCGAAGCCCAGTTTCTGGCTGGTGAAACTGAGCAGGCCAAACATTCCTTAGGACAAGCGATTGCTTTGGGCTGCCCCGGCGCAGAAGCGTTAGGTAAGGCGCACTTGCCCCCAGGAGAAGTTGCGCTCCCGAACATTGGAATTAAATCGTGCTTGCTCGTTGATCCCGACGAAACCGTTCATAAAGCGGTGGGCGATATTCTTTCTCGACTTGGACATGCCACACTCGTGTCTAAGCTTGATGGAGATGAAGCAATGGAATGGATAAAGTCGAATTCACCTCCAGATCTCATTCTCCAAGAATGGAAGTTGCCCAAAGTATCAGGCGCAGGATTGTTACAAAGAGTGAGGCAGCACAAGTTTACGTCCATACCGATCATCGTGATGAGTTCCTTAACAACGAAACAAGATATTCCTCTTCTCAATGAAATGGGGGTGGCGAATATCATTCCGAAACCGGTCGAGGAAGCCAACTTTATCAAGACCCTCATCATGACGATGACGCAGGATCAAAGTCCTACAGCCCAAAGAATGGTTGAATTTAAGATTCATCGCCTCCTGATGGAAGGAAAGGTTGTCGAAGCTGCCGACTTGCGACAGCACCTTGAATTTGATGGGAATGCTTCCGATGGGACTATTAAATATGTCGGAGCTCTTTTCAGTTTCTACGAAAAGAAATTTGATTTGGCAAAAGCTCAAACGATGGAGGCCATTCACGCTCACGCAGATCAACCCAAGGCCTTCCACCTTTTAGGCCGCATTTTAGCCAAGCTGGGAGACTCTAACGGCGCATTTAAGTGCTTTAAAAAAGCTCACTCACTTTCACCGCGTAACATTGAAAGGCTATGTGAACTTGCAAGCGTGCAGGTGGATTTGGGAGATTTTGCAGGGGCCAGCAAGACGCTTGAAGAAGCAAAAACAATCGATAAGGCGAGTGATGTCATAAAGGAACACGAAGGAAAGATGCTCATCCACAAGGGCGACAGCGAAAAGGCTAAAGAAATTCTCAATGACTTAGATTCACTCACCAGTCTGGCTGCTGATTTAAATAACGCTGCTGTGGCGCTGATACATTCCGACCAAATGGACGAAGGCATTGAGCTCTACAAGCGGACTCTGCGGGCCATACCTGCAAAGCAGGAAGAAATTCATTTTAAAGTTTTGTACAATCTGGCGCTTGCCTATGTAAAATCGCTGAAACTGAATGACGCGCTCGAGTTACTTGAAGCTGTCAAGCCAACTTCAACCTTTCCTGTCACTAAAAAAATGAATTCTCTGCGTGATAAGGTGCGCAAGGCAATACACGAAGATGTGCCCATTGATTTACACCATCACGAAGCTTCTAAGCAAGACTTGAACTTGGAGATAGTGGCAAAAATTCCAGGGACCGTCAGTGTGGATGATGTTCTTGCAGGCCATGGGGAAACCAATCGAAATTTAAAAAGACGTCACTGTTGCGCCGGAGTCTTTAAAGTCAATAGCAGTGAACAAGGAGCCTTTCAAGAGTATCGAAGGAATCCGCCCAAGTTCCAGCTGCGCAGTGCGATCGGTCGAGACGAGGCAATGGGCGTTGAAAAAGGCTAAGTAACAGTCCTTCTTTGCAAAAATGACATCAATGTAAATTCTAAGAGATAAAGTTGACTTTTCTTTTATTAGAATGTTTATTCATTTTCTAATTCAATCTTTGATGGCCTGATTTACAACTTTATTTTCATGCGCAAATTATTGTTTCGTTCATAAATTGTGATTTTAATGGCGAGGATCTTCATGTTGAAAATAATGAGAGACTCTGTTTGTATTGTCGCAGCAATCTACACTTTGCTTCCTTCTCTTTCTTTTGCGGAATGCAATCATGTTGTCGTGAACATGCGTGACCCTGAAACCACTCAAGAAGGGCACATGCTCCTTTTGTGCAATGCTGGCCTCATCGACATTCCTGAGCGGCAAAACGTCATGTTTGTTTCATGGAATCGTGGAGTTCTCTGCACTGCCACGAAGGAATGCAATAATATTAAAGGTTGGACGGGAACCATTGAAGCAAATGCCAAAGTCTTTCTCAATGCAAAGCTGACTCTGCTTCCAAAAATTCTGCAAGGCGAAGGAACCTTTGATTTGGGAACGGTAAATTTTAATATTGCATTTAAAGATATTCAGGCAGGATGTTCTGAGCTCAAACGAGAATGCGTTTCATTTTAAAGTGCTTCAATGGATGCTTTGTGTAGATGAGCAAGCCTGCGAATAAGTGATGCCGCTGTTTCAAACGTCAACTGCGTTGCAGCATCGGAAAGAGCTTTACTCGGGTCTTCGTGCACTTCCATGAAAATCCCATCGACTCCCATCGCTACGGCAGCGCAAGCCAAACCCGGTACGACATGCCTGAGTCCACCCGAAAATCCTTTGCCTCCTCCAGGAAGCTGTGCAGAGTGAGTGGCATCAAAGACCGTTGCAAACCCTTGGGCGCGCCATTCCATCATGTTACGATAATCGACTACGAGATTGTTGTAGCCAAATGCACTTCCCCTTTCACACAAAATGACCTTGGGATTTCCAATTTCCTCAAGATATTCGCCTGCAATAAGTGTTTGCTCAAAGGAAGTGTGCTGTCCTTTTTTGATTTGTATGGTTTTTCCTGTTTGAGCGGCGGCAAACAGTAATTCGCGCTGTTCACAAAGAAATGCAGGGATTTGCACGATATCTACAATTTTTCCTGCTTCAATGGCTTGCTCGGGGGTGTGGACATCGGTGAGTATGGGCGCGCCTAATGTCTGTGTAATTTTTTCGAGCCACTGAAGTCCTTGCTCGAGGCCAGGCCCGCGAACAGCGCCTTTACTGGTGCGATTTGCCTTGTCGTAGCTTGCCTTAAAAACGTAATTGACATTATTTTTTAAGCACTGTTCTTGCAAAAAAGTACCCACTTTTAAGCCAAGTTCGAGCGTTTCTAACATGCAAGGTCCTGCAATGATCGTGAGTTTCTTTTTTTGCAGCGCGACTTCTTTTCCGATTTCACCATTCCACCGGTTTCTAAACATTTTATTTATCCTCTGTTTCATTCATCAGCTTCAAAACGTCGGCCTCGGTAAGTGCACCTGATTCGAAGTCTCGGTAGACGAGACTGGAGATTCCCAGGGCTCTAGCCGCGAGAAGCAGTGGCATTGCAAAGTGTTTTTCGGACGTCCATGAGGGCGACCACGAGGAATGGGGGCCTTGGGGCGCTAGGAGATCGCTCAGTTGAATTCCAGTTTCCACACCTTTCTGTTGCTTGAAGAGCCACAGCGAGCGGGGATCGAGAATTCGAGAGGAATAACCAAAGAAGTACCCGCCATCGACGACGATGGTTGGTGCGGGGGAGAGTTTTTCGAGTGCAAGGAGGGTGTCTGGAGGGGTGAGAAACGGACCCCTTTCGAGCAAAATGACCTTGCCTGTTACTTTGGCGGCGTCGAGGACATCGGCTTGGCGCGAAAATTCACCGGGGATGTACAGATAATCAGAATACGGAGCAGCAATGGAAATTTCTTGAGGCGTACAGACAACGGCGCCCAACTTAGGAAATTTATCGCGGGCCTGCTTCAAAATTTCAGCATTTTTTATTGCCGAGTTTTCGAGATGGGAAGAGTGTTTTTCGACCCTCCAGTGATTCCATTCGAAAAGGGGAATCGTTCCAGAGTGAAGTGCTTTCGTGCTGCCGACATCGAAGCCTCGAGTCATACAAAAAACTTGGAGGGATCCCATTTGATTTCCTCGATTTGAAGAAAGTGATTAGCAATTTTACATGGCCTCATACGGCCATTCCGTGAGTGCTAACCTTTCAATGGACGAGTTGCAAGCAGAGGCAAATCGAGTGGAATTCCTTTATCACTTCTTCTTTTCAAGAAGCGGAATGGAATCATAGACGATATCCGCAACCATTTCGATGTCTTTTGGAATTTTAACATTGATGTGGTTTGCGGTCGCGCGATTGAAAACGAGCATGTACTTCTCGTCATTTTCGATTGGCAGTGAACTGACGCTCTTTCCATCGATGATTTTAAGTGCCATGCGTGCCGCTTGCTGGCCCATGGTTGTAAAGTTAACTGCTGCGCCTCCAAACAAACCAATACGTGCAAAATCATAATTCACAGCAATAGCCGGAATTTTTGAATTTTCGAGGTAATATTTAAAAGTAACAGCTGTTGTTACGTTTTTTCCGTCATCGTTGAGAAGGCTGAGTGCGCAATTATAGACGGCTCCCACTTCCTTATCGGCATTTATTTTTTTAATGGCATCACGATATTCGGCCATGGTTGCAACTCTGATAATTTCCAATTTGAAGGGAAGTTTTTCATTGGCGAGTTCAATTTCGAGCTGTTTGAGCGTTGCATCACCCGTAATGGTGCGGTCGATGACCGCAACAATCTTTTTCATTGAAGGAAGAACGGAATTCATTGTACGAAAGGAAGTTGCGGCATGCAGGAACTCATAAACTCCCGTGATATTTTTGTTCGGTATTCCTTTTTCATCTAAAAAGGGAGTCTGTTTGTGATAGTCGGAAGGCTGTCCGTTCAAGCCCGAGAAAATGACCTTGAGTGGCTTATCTGCAAGGGACAAACCCACATATTTAAATGCGTCATCGTCGAGAGTAAAGACAAAGTCGGGTTTAAAAGTATTGATAGCTGCAAGAGCTGAGTCTGCAGTCTTCTTTTTCGCTTCTGGAGTGGTGTTCGTCACCCGCGTATCCATATAATGAAACTGATATTCGACATCCACATTGCGTGTCTTAAATTCTTGAACGATGCCCTCGTGCTGGGGTTTTCCGCAGATATGGTTTGCATCGTAGCTGTGCACGATAAAAACTTTTTTCTTCGGAGTGACTGCTTTTCCTGTGACAGCAGGAAACATCACACCCGCGACAGCCATGGACTGGATAAGAATTCTTCGGATTGACAAGTTCTGCTCCTTTGTATGGTCATTTTGATGATACGAATCTAACATGAGATGTGTCGTCGGCAGAATTCTGAATGATTTGAGTCCTGCCAGACACATTTCTGACTAAAAGAGAGAGCGGGTTTGCCTCGGCCTTGTTATCTTTGAACGGTTGCCTTTTCTATTATTTGAGGTGCGTCGTTGGCTTCCTTATTAAAATCAATAAAACTGAGAATCCTGCTCTCTATCATTTTGCTGCCCATCTCTTTGGTTATCGTCCTGTTGGTGAACAATTTGTGGCTCACGGCTATTCAGCTCAGAAAAGAAGCAAATCACTCGCTCTTAGAACGTTCAAAATCATTGGAAAAAACCGTTGAACTCTATATGGAAGCCTTTCGCGAAAGAAGCATCCGTATCGCGACCGATGTTCAATTTGTTGTTCCGCTCTTTTACCGCGTAAAATTTCAAGCCCATGAATATCTGAGATCAATTGAGCTTGATGAAAAACTTGCAGATGTCATTGTTGTTGATAGAGAAGGAAATCCCATTGTTTCGAGCAAGTCCGATTCTTCTTTTGCAGGCGAAGTTCAATACTATAAGGCTAACCACGAGCTTCAGTTAGAAACCTATTTCCGGGTCATCGCTGATAAGATCTTTATTGTTGCAGTTGTGCCTGTCAAATATCGAAATAGTATTCTTGGTTTTGTAGTAGTAACAAAGCCTTTCGAGCTTGATAAACGATTCCATGAGGCATTGCTTTTTAAAGAAACAGAACTCCAATCCGTTGCCCCAGGAAGCGAAAAACTGAATTCCCTTTGGAATCCGGCTGAAATGCAGTCCACTGAACTAGGAGAGACTGCAGAGTTTGGGAACTATTATGTGGGAAGCGTCCCTGTCGTCGGCCGAAATTCTGAGATTGTGGGAAAACTGGTTTTTGGAGTTGATTTTTCCGAACGCGAACGCACTCAAAAAACGTCGGCAAAAATTCTTTTTTTGGTCATTCTCCCATTGGGTGCTGTTGTTCTCCTCGTAGGTCGAGCCCTCGGCAATAATATTTCTCAGCCCATCCTTCAGCTTGCCGAAAACTCTCGCTATATTGCGGAACATAAATTTTCGGAACTGAAGTGGTTTCATGGCAGAAACGATGAGATTGGATTTCTGTCGCAAAACCTTGAACAAATGGTGAAGTCTCTCCAGCGGGTCGAAAACCTCAAAGATGAGTTTCTGGCCAACACCTCTCACGAACTGCGAACGCCCCTGAATGGAATTCTAGGGATTGCCGAATCCATGCTTGAAGGTTCGTCGGGTCCACTCTCTGTCAAGCAATACAACAATCTGAACTGGATTGTCCTGAGTGGCCGCCGTCTTGCAAATCTCGTGAACGACATTCTCGACTTTTCGAAGCTCAGGCACCGCAGTATTGAATTGCAGCTCAAGCCCACCAGCATTCGTGAAATTGTAGATGTTGTGCTTGCACTTTCTCAGCCATTGCTGGGTAAAAAAGATGTCACACTTGTTAATTCCATTCCAACCACTGTTTCGTTAGTGGATGCGGACGAAAATCGAGTGCAGCAGATTCTTTTTAACCTCATCGGAAATTCTATTAAATTCACAGAATCTGGGACCATTGAAGTGTCAGCGCGAGAAATCTTGGGGCTTTTGGAAATCTCTGTTTCAGATACAGGGATTGGAATTCCTCAAGAAAAACTTTCTGACATCTTCAAGCCCTTCGAGCAAGGAGATGGTTCCACTGGGCGCTTATACGGCGGAACAGGGATTGGGTTAACAATTACAAAACAGTTGATTGAATTGCATAGTGGTGTTGTTCGTGTTTCGTCACGTGTGGGAGAGGGTTCCACGTTTGTGTTTACTTTGCCAATTTCCCAAGAAATCACAGTGCCAACTATCACCCTTCAAGAAAAAGCCCGTCCCGAACATCGAATGATGGAAGTTGAAAGGTTGGAAAATTTTGGGCAGATGATCTTAGAGAAATATTACGAACCAGGCATTTATGAAGGTCAAGAAAAAAGGAAACGATTGACTCTCCTCGCTGTCGATGACGAGCCTATCAATCTCCAAGTCATCGAAAATTTGCTCTCCCATGAGAAATGGGATCTTGTGACAGTGGAGAGTGGAATTGAGGCCCTCGAATTTATTGCCGCAAGCGGAGTGCCCGACATCATGTTACTTGATGTGATGATGCCGCGCATGACGGGGTTTGCACTGTGTGCCCAGTTGCGTGAAATCTATTCTATCCACGAACTTCCCATTATTTTTCTCACCGCAAAAAATCAATCGTCGGATATTTTAGAGGGCTTTGTTTCAGGTGCAAACGACTACGTTACAAAACCTTTTTCAAAAAAAGAACTGGTGGCAAGAATTACCACCCATGCGCGCTTGCTTGGATATGGGCGTGAATTGAGTGAAGCCAAAGCACGAACCGAAACTCTCCTCGAATGCACGAAAAAAATGGCGGGGTGTCACGAATCTTGTTCCGTTCTTTTGCACGCCGTCCAAGCCATTTATAAGAACGCCTTAAAGCAAAGTGATTATGGGTGTACCCTTTTCTTTCAGAACGAACCCGTTCAAAAAAGCGAGACGCGCAGCGAGGAATTCATCTACAGTCAATTAAAGTTTGATTTAAAACCAAGCGAAGTGTCTGCAATTTTGAGTGAACATTTTTTGACGCGCATCAACGATGTTCGCATCTACAATGCGGCCTCACACCCCGATATCTTGGAGGCCATTAAAAAGCCGGGTATTACTCTGAAAAATGATTTGCTGCGTATTTCCGTAGTTAAACAGGGTAAGCTGATCGCTCTTATCGAATTTAGCGGCATCGATGAAGTTGACCTCACGCCTGAAGTCCAGACTTTTCTGGAAACCTTAACCTCGTCGCTTGCCATTTCTCTTGAAAACATTTCCTATATTACTGAGACTGAGGAAAAGACGCGGTTGGAATCCGAAATGAACGCTGCAAAAGCCGTTCAAGAAGGCCTGCTTCCCAGAAATCTCAATTTTCCCGGTGTTGAGATCATACCGCTCTACTGCTCGGCCGATAAAACAGGTGGCGACTGGTATGGCTGTTACCATAATACCAAGTCCGATACCCTTTTGATTGCACTCGGAGATGTTATTGGGCACGGAGTTTCTTCGGCATTGGTCACGGGAGTTGCGTGTGGTGCCACCTATGCAATTCAAAAATGTCTTGCACTTCAAGAGGCAAAACTCGACCCCGAATCGAGTCTATTGGAAATGGCCCATGTTCTGAATCAGATCATTCGAGAGACGGGCAACGGTTCAACAAAATCAATGACAATGTGCTTTATTTCTATTCATCTTCCCACAGGAAAAGTGAGTCATTTAAGTGCAGGGCACCCCTGGCCCCTTTGGTATCATCAGCGAACGGGGGCTGTTCAAGCAGTGCTCAACAGTGGCAGCAGCTTGGGAAGTGGCGAACCAAATTTTAAGGTGCTTTCATTCGAACTTGAACCCGGAGATCACCTGTTTCTTTATACCGACGGCCTCATCGAAAGTGAGGGGCCCCAAGGAGAAACTCTGAGTCTCAAAAGGGTGAAGCAGATCGTTGCACACCGGGATATTCAGGTGGTGCAAACGCGTATTCACGAAGTGGCGCAAAGAACTTGGAATGGAATTCGTCCCCCAGACGATGTCACCACCCTTGCAGTGCGGTGGACCGGGCATGCTGTTACGCTCTAGTTTTTAACTTGCTCTTTTTTGAGTCAGAAAATGCAGCACTTTATCGAGGATGTGAATTTGCTCACTGGTCGGTGCGATAAAGACCCCTCCAGCGCGATATTCACGGGCATCAAACCACTTCACAATGATTTTGAGTTTGAGACGCGTGGGAGCGAGTATTCCAAAGGGCGCAAGGGGAATAAACATATAAAGCGTAGTGCCGGGTCGGATATTTTTGATGGGGTTTACAAACTCCATCTTGTAACCTTGATTGGAGAGGTCGAGCAGCACTGCGCTTTCAACCGAAAAAGGGTTCCAGGCCTGAAGGCGGACATCAACAAGTGCATGACTTTCAAATCTCGTTGCCCGTGGTTCGGCAGGACCCTCAGAATGGGAGTTTGAGAACATCTCGTTTTTCTTGTCTCGCGCTTCCATAAAATCGCCCTTTGCACTCCCGACTTTCAACAAGTCTTCCTCAAATGTATCGGCGAAGGAAGGGCGTTACTGTAGTGAGGCAGTTGGATTCTCGACAGGTGTGATAATTTCCGCTTGTTCGAATTCATTTTTCCACAAGATGTGGGTCAGAAACTGTTCGAGGGCGAGTAAAGCCAGTGCAAGGGCAAGTAGAAAGGGCCAAGCTGTCAGGAGCGGAACACGTTCGGCCGTGTGAAATGAGGCAGCACTTGCATTCACATTTTTGTGCTGACCGAGAGCCGTGACTCCTGCGAAAACTGCAGGGTTTGGAAGATGTTCTCGTTCCCGTGTAGAGCCCGAAAAGACAGGCCAAGTTGTGGGGCGTCCTTTAAAGACAGCATAGGCAGCAGATTCGAATTGAAGGTGCAAAGGCACGGGAGTCGAATGAACGGAATTTCCACTGATATCTGTCCCTTGGACGTCACTGATGCGTGGAGGCTTCGAAAGCTGTGCGACTTCCATATTCAGATGTTCAAGCGCAAAAAGACTTCCATCTGCAATCTTTTCCGTTCCCGAATAAAGACCCACCGGTGCATCGAGCTGCATCAGGCCTCGGGTTTTCAAAGGTAACAAAAGGTCGTTGGCATAGATGCGCGGGCCCAGAAAATCGGGAGGGCGCATGCCGCCATCTTGCCGCCTTTGCAGGAATTCGACAACCCAGTGAAACAGGGATTCCACAGCGGAAGAGGACAGAATACGACTCGCTTTTTCCGCCTCAGACTGAATTTCTTGCTTGGCAAAAAAGGTGTGCCAGTCGCCTGCAAGCAATGAAATAGAAAGGCCACGCTCCAAAGGCATGGCAAGTAACACGGGATGTTTCCCTTCTTTCGTGCGTGCTAAAATAATGGCTTCATCTTTTGGATTGCAGCCTATTGCAGTGGCATTCGAAGAAATGTGTTTTACTGCCGAAGAGAGATCTTGATTTCCTGAAAATGCTTTTTCAGCTTCTTCCCAAGCATAAATTTTGGAAGTGTCGAGTTCAGGATTGTTTTTGCAAGGAAACAGAGAGCGAATGTTGGCGTCCCGCGATTGAAACGACAGCGGGCCATATTGAAGTGCGAGGCGTCCGCCATTCTTAACATAGTTGACTAAATTTTCGGCATCACGGGTGTTTAGATAATTGTCGAAAGGAAAATTCTGGACCACGATGCCATGAAAATTGGGTAATTCGCTTCCAAACAGTTTTTCAACGGGAAATTCGATGAGTGAAAGTTCGGATGCAGGAATGGAAGTGTCGTCTGCGGCCTCGCGCAAAATATAGTAACTGAGCAGATCGAGGTTAGGCCAAAATTTCAGGCGCTGACGAAAGTTTCTGAGACTCCAGTCGGGACCCACAGCGACGTGGAGAATAGTGGTTTTGCCATGGGCAATGGTCACTGTGGTGCTTGCGTTGTCGAGCGGTGCAACCACATGGGGTGCCGTGATTGTTGCGGTTACAACCTGCGTTGTGGCCTTAATAAAAGTCACAGGCAGGTCCACTATTTGATTGACCATCCCTTTGTCGTCGGCCTTTAAATTAATAGGCTTTGAAGTCAAAACTGACTCGCTTGTCCGAAGGATAATTTCACCTGAAATTTCTTCGTTGGGATCGGCTTTGCCCGAAACTTCCACAGTCGCAATGCTTTCTTCTCCAATAAAACTCATTTTTGGCAGAAAGAGTTCAGAAAGAACAAGGAACTTACCAGGGTTATTTTTGTCATTTTCCATTTTGGAGATGACATCCCAAGGTAAGATGATAAGCCTTTTTTCCTGAAATGCGCGCGTAGCCTTGAGAGCGGCATTAAACTTTCGAGCGGCAGGGCCCCACAGACGAGGGTGGGAAACCACAACGACGGTTCCCTTTTCTTCGTTCACTAATGCGAGAAGTTCTTCAAAATCTTGAGCCGGATGATTGCGCGCATTTCCAAACCAGCGCCATTCCAGGGTGGCCTGATTCTCGAACTGAGACTCGACATTGCGCCGCAAGCGCCGCTCAAACTGCGGTGAATTGGAGTGCTCTTGGGACACAAATATCGTAACAGGATCTTTGTTATCGGCTGCTTTTTCTCTCTCCACCGTCGGAATCAAGAGAGGGAGCAAAACGAAAACAACGATCAAAAAGCGGAGGATCCAAACGATTGAAGTTTTCATGGTTCGAGTCCCAAATTTCTTACCCGAGTGAGGATTTCCGGCAAATGAAGCTGGTCTTCCTTGTAATCTGTCGAAAGAAAAGAATACATCATGTTGACAAAACTGCGCAGCCTGTAATCTTCGTCAGCAACGAAACAGTCGTTGCCCTTCGCTAAAAATCGTGCACTTGTGATGATTCCAACTGGGGAGTGCGCATTTACTTTTTTGCGTAAAGTCAGCAGAAGTGTGCCATCATTTACACAGCCATCAAAGGTTCTAAGCAAGTAAAAACTCCGGTACAGGGTTCCCCTTTTTGTAGGAGACTCAAGCACAAGACCAACGGAAGGATCGGCGAGCTTTGCAACGGACGGCGGCATTTCTTGGGCAGAAGTCCCTTCTAAAATAAAAATCCCCCCGCCGCTCACATGTTCTGCAATTGCCTTAGGAGAAAGTGCAGAGGGCGAATCTGTCCACCAAATTTCAGCTTTGCCAGGTTGACATCCACCCATGACAATTTTTTCGGGAAGGTCGATGGTTCCTCTGTTTGCAAGTGTTTCGCGCAGCTCTTTGTAACGTTCTTCAATGATCGCACGGGGCTCAAGGTCGCAC
The DNA here is from genome assembly GCA_044237915.1 of Silvanigrellaceae bacterium. GTDB lineage: Bacteria > Bdellovibrionota_B > Oligoflexia > Silvanigrellales > Silvanigrellaceae > JBIIEI01. Next base: position 34,172 of record JBIIEI010000030.1, read on the forward strand.
CAAGCGATTCGATAGGGGACGGCAATGGGGCCGCTCAGTTGTTCGATGTTGAATCCACCACGGGGCCGCATTTTACGAAACTTGTCGAGGAGGGAATCGAGGTCTTGGGCTTGCGCAGGGTGTGGTAAAACATAAAAAAGAATGAGCAAGGTGTTGATTCGGCGAAGGTTGCCCTTACGAAACCAAAGAAAATAAAGTGACAACAGTGCGAGCCCCAGTCCTGCATACTGAAAGGGAGTCGACCGCGCAGCTTGATTGACGCCTTTGGAAAAACCTTTCTCTGAAGCTGAAAAAAGCGTGTCGAATTCCGCAGGCGAAAGGAAGTCGCGGCTTCGTTCGCCCGTTGGGACTTCAACCAAGGTGAGTTTTGTTCCTGTGACGTTACTGTAAAGTCCTGGCGATAAAATGAGATTTTCTGTCGGAACATCTTTGTAATTTAAAGTTTCAGCATCAAGGCGTTTTACAAAATCTGCCAAATCGAGTTTTGTTTCGTTCTCGCCTTCTGCGTTTGAAGGCGTTGCCATCGCGGTGATTCTTTGAATGGCTTGGGAATCGGTATTTGTTTGGTTTCCAGATTCAAGCCAAAAATTGGTCCACTGACTTGCTCGACCCAGCTCTCCGTTGGGCATCGAGGCGGTTGTGCGCAAGTAAAAGATGGGAAGCTTTCCTGCTTGATAGGCCAAGACCGTTTTATCTGCCGCCGTAAAAAAGGGAACAAAAGTTGCTGTTTTACTCTTGTTACCTTCTTTAAAGCTCAATTCGCCTTCTGGCGGCGTGGGCATTAAGTATAAGGGAACAGGATATCCCTCGCTGTCGAGCTGCACAGGAACCAAGGACAGTTTTCCCTCTGCTGCCATCTGTTTTGCGTTCGCCACATACACAAGAACATCAGATTTTTCGTGAAAACCCGCCGGAATCCAAAATTCACTGCGGTTCTCGAGGGTATTTAACACTTCATCATCGGCAGGGACAACCCACACCGTAGAGCTTCGGTATTTCCAAGGATTGACGCTTGCAGACTGTTCGGAAATTCCATTAGACTCCGTACAAAATTCCAAGCGAAAAGGAGCCTTGAAGAATTGGGCGAGCGTTCGGATGTCTGAAAAGGGATCCAGATCAAGAGGGCCAGGAACTTGATTTGCACAACCCGTTAACAGAGGAAGCCTTTGCGCTGCTTCATCACGGGAAACGATAAATTTTTGCTGAGCACCATTTTTCAAAGTGATTGTGTCTTGCAAAAGGTGAGGGCGTGCTTGGTCGGGAACCAATGTTTTTTTATCGTCGATGAGTTGAAAGGACTGGGTTTCGCCAAGGTCTGCTTTCCAGAGTTTAAGCAATTCCAGAGGAAGGATTTCCAAGCGCGAGCCCGAAAGCACCGACGAAACAGGGCTTGCAATCAGCCGCGCAGAGGAAAACAATCCTTTCAGTCCGGGTAGATTTTCGAGAGTCTGCCGTTGCCCATCAGAAATGGCAATAAAAGCTCCACTTCCATCGGAAAACTTGTGATTGGTATTCACCTCTGCTGCGAGTCTCGGGCCATCAATCGGGCGTAAAAAAGGTTGAACCGGTGTGTTGCTTTCTCTTTCGAGAAAGGTTTCCACATCGCCTCGTAAGGGAAGTCCCACAATTTTATATTTTGGAACGACCCTGTTTTTTTCAAGCACCGTGCTGACTTCGAGGCCATAGACTTCAACGCCCATGGCAATAATGTCTTGGGCAATTTTGGCGACAGCCACAGAATTTTCTTTGCGTGCGAGTTGGGCCGAATAAGTTCCATCGACCCAGATGAGCGCCGCTTTTCCCTTCATTTCCAATTCAGAGGTTAAATCGGGTCCCCGATACACAAATGCAAAACCCAAGGTGGCTAGTATTGCGAGGAGCCAAAGCAACCATGGTGGCTTACTCAACGTGATGCGATTGGGAGCCCTGCTCACCTTGGCGCCCAAGAAGAAAGAAGGAATTTTTGATTCCAATGGAACATTGCGATCAAAAAATAAAATTCCCAAGGTAACAAGTGTGACGAGGGAAGAAATCAGCAAGAGCTGGTTCACTGCCTGAGTTTCCTTGTGAGATTGAGAAGAAGAAGCTCGACAATTTCATGTGCCGTTGTGCTTTGTGTCACAATGTGTGCTTCTCCCCCGATGGTTTTGAGGGACTCATTAAAAAGCTTAAACTGAAGTCGAAGGTTTTCGACGTATTCCTTCCCGCTGTAAAAAAATGGATCTTCTTCGCCCACAGCAAAGGGTTTTAACAATCTTTGCTGTGAAAGAGGCACAGATGCCTGAGGCCATTCCTCGGGATCTCTCGCCAGAAACACAAGCGGCTTAGACACACCTATTTCGGTCAGTGCATTCATGAGTTGTGTTCCCGAAGCTTCCAATCCGACTTTATCGAAAAAGAGGTCCGTGATAATGTAACAAAAATTCCAACCTCGGATCGTTTTTTTCAGCTCTTTTATATTTTTTCCGAGCTCCTGAGACTTAAAGCAGAGCATCTGAAATTCGTGCGACAAGCTTCCATGGGCAGCTTCCAAAAATGCGCTTACTCCCAGTGCAATTTGACCTTTGTTGGGCTGTTGAATACTGGAACGGAAACGCATGTCTTCGTAGCCATGAAAAATAACGCCTGCCTTTTGACGGCCTGGCGCAAAATCGACCCGTGTCAAAACTTCTCCGGTGCGCAGCAGATGAGAGCGAGACAGTGTGGAAAGTCCGTCTCCCGGTTCGAAGGGACGTAACGCAACGCCGAGACGCGAAGCCGCTTTGAGGCGCGCCATATCGGAAGCCGCGAGGATACTTCCAAACCGAGCTTTTACCTTTGCACGCAATGGAAAAGGCAGTGCACTGGAGAGCTTCGCAGGTGGCCAGTCTTCAGGGTTGTCCGGGAAAACTGTACAGAAGTCGGATAATCTCATAGGGTGGCTCATCCTTGATGCACTGATGTGGAAGGACTCTTAGAAATTCAATGACATTTGTAGAGGAACGTCAACCATGTCGCCTGAATTGGAGAGAATACTAAGCGAAGCTGTTGGGCCGTCTCCTGACGACAGCACAGCCATACGAAGCGCATTGACTTCTGCGCGTGAAATTGTTCGTGGATACCTGACAGAAAGTCCACTGCGACGCTCGACTTGGTTAAGCGATCTGACTGGAGGCGACGTTTGGCTGAAGTTGGAATGCTTAAATCCCAACGGATCATTCAAAGTACGCGGCGCATTAAATGCCATCGCACAACGGTTTGCCAAAAATCCTCAACTCAAAAAACCTGTTAAGTTCTGCGCAGCATCTGCTGGAAATCATGCACAAGGTGTTGCCTTTGCTGCCCGTGCGATGGGATGTGAATCTCATATCTTTTTACCGAAACGAACTCCCCTCGTCAAACGTGACGCTACCGTGCGGTTGGGCGGTAACATTTATTTGGTGGGCGATGTCGTTGAAGAAGCCTTTGATGCCGCATTACAATTTGCCGAAAAAGAACAAGCACAGTTTTTACATGCCTTTAATGACTTCGATGTTATTGCAGGGCAAGGAACCTGTGTGATGGAAAGCCTTGAACAATATCAAGCCATCAGCGGCAAACCCAGCAAAGGTGTCGACGAATTTATTTGCAGTATTGGTGGTGGTGGCCTTGCCTCAGGCGCTGGAATGGTCATGAAACTTTTCACACAACATGGAAAAGTCACAGGCGTCGAGCAGGAGTTTTTTGATTCTGCGCACCGCAGTTTGCGCGAAAGCACGCGGGAGCCTGTTACGAAAACAGGAAGTGTCAGCATCGCCGATGGCATCTCGGTCAGGCTGATTGGAAATTTGAATTACAGTTACATTAAAAGTTTTGTTCACAGCATCAAACTCGTTTCAGATGATAATTTGGTTGCGGCTTGCCTGGGCCTTTTGGAAAGGGAACACGTTGTTTCCGAAGGAGCAGGGGCTGCTGCAGTGGCTGCACTTTTGAAGAATCCACAACACTATGCTGGAAAAACGGTCATTGCCTGCGTGAGTGGAGGGAACATCGACCCCCAACTTATGATGAGAGTCATTGCGCGTGGGCTCAACGTGACAGGACGCACGCTTAAGATTCTCGTCAAAGTGGGAGACAGGCCCGGAGAACTCCGAAGACTTCTGGAAGAAGTTGCAGGCAGCGACGCCAATATTTTGGAAGTTTACCACGACAGAACTTATACCCAAGTGACAGTTGGTGAAGTTGATGTGGAACTTGCCTTGGAAACCCGGGGATCTGAACATCAGTACGAGCTTATTGAAAGACTCGAAGAACTTGGGTACAAGCCCAGAATTCCCCATGCCTAAACAGGCGCAAATTTGCTCCGATGAAGGGCAGTTGAATGAATTTGAGGAGAAGCCTGGAATGAACGTTCTGCACGATTGTTACGATACCATTTTGGTCGGAGGAGGGCCTGTTGGCCTCTTTGGTGCGTACTATGCGGGACTCCGCGACATGAGAGTTCGGCTCGTCGACAGACGGCACGAATTAGGAGGCCAGTTAACCGCCATTTACCCCGAAAAGTGGGTCTATGATATTCCAGGGATTCCCGCCATCCGTGGCAGAGCGCTGTTTGAAAATCTTATTTGTCAGATCGACCCTTACGGAATTCCCGTCAGCCTCAATGAAGAGATTGTCAGGATATCCAAGAACCGCAACAACATCATGCGTCTGGAAAGTCGGAACGGAAATATTCATCACTCCAAAACCGTCGTTCTTTGTCTGGGCATGGGTGCACACATTCCGCGCCGCCTCGATATCGAAAATTTAGTTGAATTTGAAGGCAAAGGTGTTCACTACGGTGTGCATCGGCTTGAAGAATTTCGCGGAAAACGTGTCGTTGTTATCGGAGGTGGGGACAGCGCCCTCGATTTGGCACTCACCATCGTCGATGAATGCAAAGATGTTGTTCTCACACACCGTTCCGATCGCTTTAATGCCCACGAAGAAACCACCAAAAAACTCTACTCGTCAAACTGCGAAATCCGCACCTTTCATGAGTTGGTTGGACTCGAAGGTCACAACACCCTCACCCATGCCCTCCTGCGTGACACCAAACTCGGCACTGTTACCAAGGTAGAAGCTGATGCAGTCATTATTGCGGTGGGGCTTATCTTTAACCTCCAAGGCGTTAAAGACTGGGGCATTGAACTCGAAAACAATGCCATCGTTGTCGATCACAACCGGCAAACTTCGGTTCCTGGAATTTATGCCGCAGGCGATATCGTAACATACCCTGGAAAGATGAAACTGATTGGGACTGGAGCTGCCGAAGTCATGCAGGCCATCAATAACTCTAAGGAATATATTCAAGCGAATTTTCCTTATTTATGAGAGGCCTGAATGCAAAATGAACAAGTGAAATCCGCACGACAAGAATTTGAAGAGCGGATATTAAAAGAGCGCAGCGATCGCTTTCCTATGGACCTTCCACACGGAATTAAAGCCTGCGTTGTGGAGCGGAGTATCGTACGCAAGTTTATGGATGAGAATTTCAAGCGTGTTTTTCCTGAGAGTTTCTCCCCGCGAGTCGAAATTCCTGCGGAGCGAAAGCGGATGGTTGCAGGAATCTTGGAGCATCACGCGCAGCTCCATTCTGAGTCTCTTCTTTTTACGGACGGCGACACCCCAATCGGATGGTTTACAGGCGAATGTCAAGACATGGGTACGTTCTACATACGCAATTTGGGATTCTTTCCTGAATATCGAAGTCGCGGATATTACACGGCGTTTTTACCCAAATACCTCGACTACCTTACGAGCCTCGGCTACGAACGGGTGACGAGTCAGCACAAACCTAATAATGCCGCCGTCCTTATCCCACATCTCAGAGCTGGATTTTCAATAATGGCAGTAGAACTGGAAGAACGTTGGGGTCCCTTGGTTCGGCTTGTTTATCACACTCAGGCTTACCGCCGAGAGGTGTTTGATAAGCTTGTTTTATAACAGACTTATGTGCAATTTTTCTGCGCTTTCTTCATAATTACTTCGATCCGAAGTAGGCTTTAATTTCCTCCACGAGAATCTTTACCTCCTCTAAGTGCGTTCTAAAACTCAAGATGCAGGCCCTTAAATATATTTTTCCGAAAATTAAAGTTGAGCTGACGTGAGCATTTCCACGACTGACCAAAAAAGCCAAAAGTTCTTTTGTGGAATTTTCTGAATCGTCGCCTTTGATACGAAAAGCCACAATGGAAAGTTGTGGTTTCCAAGGGACATCGAGTTCAGAAATATTTTGAAGTTCATCGTGCAAATAATTTGCCAAGAGGAGCTTTTCAGAAAGTGCATCTTTAAATGGTTCAACTCCAAACATCTTGAGGCTGATCCAGATGCGTGGCGCTCTAAAGTGTCGTGTCAGTTCAAAAGAATAGTCGGCAGGTGAAGTGTGAATGTCACTGCTGTCATCAGCAAGATAATCGGCCTCTGCTGAAAAAGCTTTTTTGAGAATTTTTGCATCTTTGACAAGCACAGCACCGCAACCATAAGGCATAAACATGCCTTTGTGCGGATCTAAAACAAGAGAATCTGCGGTAGAAATGCCTTTGAGGATAGTTTTCTTTTCATTGCAAAGGTAAAAGAAACCACCATAGGCGGCGTCAATGTGAAGCCAGAGATTGTTTTGGGGTTGCTTGCAGAGGTTTGAAAGTTTTTCAAGGTCGTCAACGGCTCCGGTGTTTGTCGAACCCGCAGTGGAGCAAACCAACCAGGGAACAAATCCAGCGGCGCGGTCTGAGATGATGGCTTTTTCGAGATGTTCTATGGACATTCGAAGTTGTGAATCAGTAGAGATTTCGTGAATATTGGATTTATCAAAACCAATGATATTTAGTGCACGAGCAGCAGCCATATGCGTTTGCGAGGTGACATATATTTTTGCGCGCATCCAATCGGAGCGAGCGAGCTGAGATCTTGCTGCTGTCAGCGCAATCAACGTCGCCGCAGAGCCTCCGCTTGTGAGTGTCCCCCATGAACCTGTGGGCATCTCAAATTTTTCGACAAGCCATGCAACGACATCGTTTTCGATCTGTGTCGCACCGGGTGAAGGTTGATAAAGTCCCACAAATCGGTTTGTCATGGCAGCTAAAAAATCAGCAAAAGCGGCTGAAAGAAGTCCTCCCCCAGGGATATATCCCATGAATTTACCACTGGAAGAATTGATTCCTGAGCTTAGAATTTGATCATAAAATGCCTTTAAAATGTCTGCGGGAGTGTCGGTCTTGCCCAGGTCTAATGCATTTGCTTCTGAAACAGAAAGCCTTTCTGTGAAAGCTGGCGCAGTGGTGGCATTGCTGAGGAATTCGAGAGTCAATTTACCCAATTGTTCCACACATTCTTCAACCTGCTGTGGACTCATTTCAAGAGTTCTTGAGCTTTTTTCGAGGACTTCAAGTGTACTGAGAAGAGGCATCATGTCCATGTTTCGTTAAGCCTCTTTGAATAAAATCGCAGTGCTTGGTCATATGATTTTATTGAGGCATCTGCTGTTGTGTCAAGGAGTTGAAGTAACAACTCGCAAACGGATTCTTCGGATTTACCAAGATTGTAAATGGTCAATGCGCGAAACACTTTAAGTGAACGTTCTTTTGGGAATTCAAGGATCGCTACATCAAAAACTTTCAGCGATTTTTCGTATTCTCCAAGGCAACGGTACGAACTTCCCAAGCCGAGCATGGCTCCACAGCGATCTTCAACGAGATTATTGTCAATCGCCTTCTCATAGAAAGGGATTGCATTCGACTCTTGCCCGATCGAATCATAGGTATAAGCCAATTGAGCGTTGATGTCGGGGTCATCAGGTTGAGAAAGTAACAACGTTTTTAAGATGGCTATGGCCTCTTCTGCCTTTTCGTCTTTGCGGAGTTGCATCGCTTCACTGAGTTTATTTTTCAAGTTCACTTTGTGACCTCGTTACGATTTGAAATAATGCGTGTTAATGCCTCAAGCGGCGCATAGCAAAGGACATTTGAGGGGGCTCCAATGGGGGCATGATGAATCCAGGCAGCCTGCAGAAAAGGAATTCCAAGCTCTCCTGCTCCTTCAAAGTCTGCCGAGCTATCGCCTAAAAGTATTGCAGTCTTTGCTTGGGCAACAAGATCTTTTATTTGAGCATCGGGTTGGGGCTTTCCCCGCGTTTCTCCATCAAATGCGTGAATGCCAGTAAAAAATTGAAGGAGATGAGCTTTACGTAACATGCTTGCTGTTGTTACTTTATCGCGTGCGGTCCAGGCGTGAATTTCAAAACCTTCATGAACTAAACAAGAAAGGAGGCTTGTGATGCCCAGCGCGGCTGGTACCTCTTGTTCTTGCTCATCCCATGCCTGTTGGAATTGTTTTAAAAATCGTTTGATGTCATCGAGTGCTGTGATTCCAAACTCCGCACAATAATCTGGAAAAGTGGGCCGCATGCGCGCCTCGACATCCGGTAAGTCCCAGGGCTTACCCGTGTGTAATTCGAGTGCACGATAAAAAGCATTCACGAAAGCTTTCTTGGAGCTGAAAAGCGTATCGTCAATATCCAAGAAGACTAAATGTGAACGATCGCACATTTTCAATTTTGCTTGTTCCTGCTCAATAATCTGTTCTAATGAGACTTCGTGAAATTTAACAGTTCCAGATTTGACGCTTAAAAGTGCCTCAGGATTTGTGTTTGAGTGAAGATTTGAGAGATTAAATGGAACTTGCTCGTGGCGCGAAAGTAACTCAGAAAGATTCCCACGGGTAACAACCTCCAGATGTTCAAATCCATTTTCGTAATCGTGCCCCTCTTTGGGAGCAGGCACTTCGATAACCGAAATTTGAAGACTCTCGCTCACTGGTAGTGGAGTGAAGAGTTTGTAGCATGCAATGGGTCGGCCATTCACGTATGCCTCAGAGATGAGGATTCCGAGTGTACTGAGTTGGGATTTGGTCGCCTCGTACACTTCCATCGTGTGACACCGGAAGCAAAGATGATCGATCTCCGTAAACTCCTGACTGAGCCCAAATTCTTCGAGTTCCATCAGCAAGAGACGCGTGAAGGACAGTGCTTTCTCTCTAAAAGTGGATTCATTAAAAGTGGAATGCGGCATGTCTCTTTTCTCCAAATCACGAAAACGAAATCTAAGGCAACTTTTAAGCACGTCTAGCATATTGCACTTTTTTACATTAAGGAAAACTTATTCTTTTTAAGTGTCATATGAAGAAAGACTACTTATGGTCATCAGCCTTGTTGATTTGCGTTATTTCGTATCCGTCTACTCCGAGAAGAACTTTGCCGCCGCTGCACGGCGCGAACATGTGACTCCCTCTGCGGTGAGCCAGGGGATTCGCCGACTTGAAGCTTCCTTGGGCGTGCCGCTCGTCGTGCACGGTAAAAATTCCTGCCAATTCACAGAGCAAGGAGTCATCTTAGCCCGAAAGGCCCCAGACATTTTCGTTCTCTTGGAATCGACATGTCAGGAAGTCAAAGCAGGCCAGCCACAACTGCAAGTCAATATAGGAGCGTCCCAAAGCATTGCAGCCTCTTTGTTACCTCAATGCATTGAACAACTTTCCAAAGAATTTCCAGGTCTCGTGCCGCGCATTTGTTTGGGTCCAACGACCCGGGTCAGGCATTGGGTAGAGGAGCAAGTTGTCGAAATTGGTGTCGCACTTGACGATGGTGCCCAGATGAATGTCGAATCAAAAGTGGTAGGTACAGGCCAATTCGTTCTCGTGATGGCCAAATCAAAATCGCGTGTTTCCTTGGAGAACAAGACACCTTTTCTGTTGACTGAAGATCGCCCTGAAGTGTTGGCATTCAAGGATGCTCACCGGCTGCATTTCAAGTGTGAGCCCCGAATTTTCGCAGTTGTTGAAGGATGGGAATGTCTTGTGCAATTTGCGGCTGCCGGATTGGGATGTGCATTGGTTCCAGATTACGTCCTTTTCGGAAAAAATCTTACGGGATGCATGCAAGTCCCTTGCCCTTTTCCACTTCCGAAATACAAAATAAGGGCACTCTTTAAAAACAAGCGCCATCTCTCACCAACGGCATCTCGTTTTTTAAGCATTCTCACTCACAGATTTGAGTTATGAAACTTCAGATCCCTGGGCAACCTAATGGGCTGAATTAGGGAACTTGTTGCTCAAAAGAGTTGATTTCAAAAGTGCGGGCAATTGTTTTGCCGATCATACATAGTGAATAGTAACCCGTATAACCCGTACCCCCAAAGTTTTCACGCGTGACTGCGCTGCATTCATTATCGCGCAAAGAAATCCACGCAAGTTCAGAGGTCACAAGCTGATTGACCGCTTTGGGATAAGTTGCAAGTGCATTCTTGACGGCACTATAGCGAGTATTGAGCGCGCGATCCGCAGCTAAGAAAGTCTCGCCGATGCAAAATTTCCAAGCCACAGTGCTGCTTTGATCCTTGCATTCATAAAGAGAAGATTGAATTTCGAGAAAACGATCTTGAACTTCGGGAGAAAAATCAAGAGCGTTGCCGCTCGCAATGGCACGCAATTCTGTAGTTCGAGTGCGAGTCTTTGCAGCCTTGCAAAGAAGAAGTTCAATAGGTTGGATGCTCCCTCCTTCCGAGTGTGCGACTTCAATTGCGCAGTCGAGATCACGCATCTTGATCCATTCACGCTGAGCTTGCACCAGCAGACTTGCAGCGGGTTTCAACGTATCGGGAACATGCGAATTTGCGGCACCTGCATCAACACGTTTCAAATATGCCATTGCGAGCGGCCACACAGCGTTCAGTTCTTTATCGGCAAGGACATATTCTTCGTTGGCGCAGTACTTCATTTCCACAGTTGTGAGTGCATTTGAACAGTCCGTTGCAAAGGCCAATGTAGAGAAACTGCTGGCTGTGACGGTCAAAGCGAGAGCAAGAAAATATTTCATGGGAATCTCCAATAATATGAGGGGCAAATGAGTCTCGATGCCCAACAGAAGCATCAATTTTTGTTCACAAATAGAGATCTAGGCCATTGGATAGAAGTGTGGAAGTTGTTTTCTGCAACAAATAAAGTGCGCGTCTGGCAAGCATAAAAAGAGATTTTGAACGTTTTCTTTACTTGAGATTTCCTATTAATATCCTATAATAAAGAGTGCAAATGGAAATCGTCAGGTTAGAATTTATTTTCGTCAGGAAGCACGTTCGGTGAACATTCATCAAAAAAGAACAGAAACAGGATTTTTTCCGTGGGAACAAATGCCGTTTGCAGAATGGCAGGGCAGCGTTGCAAAAGACCCACGATTGGTTCAGGTCGTTATCGAAACTTCACCTGAGCAAACGAGGGCCAGGGAAGAATTATTCAATGCAGTAAACCTCACTCATTCGATGCGCATTTTTTTGCGCGAAATTTGCTATTTTCGTTGGGGTCATTGGAAAGATTTAAGGTTATCGCTCACAGAGAATCCCCTCACAAACACATCACCAGAACTCGAGCTTGAACGATCTTTATTGCGGTTTTTGTGTACCTTGCGAGAAGGCAAAGCCGCATTCAATACTCCACACGAAGAGAGTCTTCGCACGCAGGCTCTCTCAACAAAGAGGATGTGGATTGCAGACATTATTGAATACGAATCACTGATTGTGCGCGTTCGCCTTGGGCGGTACCGCGAAACTCTACCCCGTTTGCGCGAATTGCTTCTCTCGCTTGGAAAAGTATCCTCCTATTGGGCCTTCCGCCTTCGCATTTCGATCTCCACTGGAGAACAAGCGCTAGGTAAATACGATGCGAGCGAAAAGAATCTACGTGCAGCGCAAGCCATTCTACGTCATTTTCAGTCGGCGGCACTTCTATCCACACTACTGCGACGACGAATATCACTCGCCTTGGAACGTGAATACTTCGACGATGCCCGCGCCCTCTTTCCAGAAGCTCTTGCCCTTGCTCGTGATTCCGGATTTAATGTGGAACTGGCATTTCTGCTGCAAGAATATCTGCGCATGTGCATCACGGATGGGCTCGAAAGCGCCATTCAGGAAGCCTTCGTGAGCCTTGAAGCGTGTGTCAAACGATTTCAGCTTTCACCAGCATATATGAGCCTTATTGAAGAACGCTGTGAACTTGCCCTCCGTACAGAAAAACCCGCCGAGGCCCTCGAGCTCCTTTCGGATTTTGTGCAGGGCGCCACACTTCGAAAAGAAGTGGCAGGTGTCTGTATTGGACTGATGTACGAGGCCCGCGCTCTGCATGCGCAACAAAACTTTGCACAAGCACGCGTGTGCATCGACAATGCTCTTGCACTTGCCCGCGAGCAAGAATACGGCAAGGCGCGCGTACGGATTCTATTTTATGCATCTGCACTTGCGCGCGAAAACGGAGAAGGCGTGCGCTCCAGGCTTTTACTCGAAGAAGCGGGGACACTCGCTTCTCAAATGGGTCTGCCGGTGCAAACGCTTTGTTACCGCATTGCGGTTGAAAACTTTGAAATTGAAAAGCCATCCATTGCTCCACTGGTGGAGGCTCTTGCTTCACTTGCAGCCTTCCAGGAGTTGTTTCATTATCTTAAATTTTACGGATTTTTTGCGAATCGAAGCGTGCGTCTTTCGTTGTCAGGAAAAATTCATGAAACTCGCCTACTCCAAGAATTACTGACTGAGATTCACAATGTTCCTGCGCTTTACTGGTTCGAGAATGAACGCATTTTACTCTTATGCTCTCAAACAAAAAAAACCGTCATTTTGAAACTCGATGAACGCTTTCCCATGGAAGCGAGTGCGGTGTTACTTTTACGCAGGGCAGCATTGGGAGCTTCAACCGAAAGGCTGCATCAACTCACATATCCAAATGTGCGCTACCGAAGCGACGTTCATGGCGGGCGCTTACGTATGTTGATGTCGCGTGAGCTCCCGAGAAATCATTTGTACTTCAAAGGTACTGCCGAGAGATGATGCCCTCAGCTTTTGAGGAGGCGTATTGATGAAAAAAGAGATTTTAGAATTCTCCAAGAGTTTACAGGATTGGA
>JBIIEI010000184.1:0-3638 GCA_044237915.1 Silvanigrellaceae bacterium
AGGGAGTAGCTTGAAAAGTGAAATTTTATCGTCTTCTCAAGATTCAGATTGTAAACAAGAAAATTTAGCAGGAGACATTATGTTCGTTTAAGTTGCAGATTTCCATTTTCAACTGAACCAAAACATGTCAATTGGGGAGTGCTGCTTGGCCTTGCCCAAAAAGCAGAGGTGAGGTGTAAGAGCAGTTTTGTCTCCTTGCTATACCACAAACGTGGTGCGCCTTGATTTATATACCACGTTTGTGGTGTTCGCATACCAAGCATTCGACACTGCGACCTAAGAAAGGTGCGCGAGCCCCATTCGTACAAAAACGGCATTAGCGTCAATGCCAGTCATATCTAGCCAAAATTTTTGAACTTTTAGGGGAGCAGCCGTCTAGCTGCGAAAACTTGGCGGTAGGCATTGTACGAAATGTTAAGTTAAAAATGTCTAATAAAAATAATAAGATATAAATTTTGACAAAATGAGATGCTCAAGATTGTACGCAAAGAATTTTCAGGTATGTATTTAAAATTATTGCAAACTTTCCTTGCGCTGTCAGTGAGCTGTCTCAGCTTGCTTCGTCGTCTTTGATGCTCATCAAGATCATGCGCGCGTAAGTCTGGTAACCAAGGCCCTTCTTTGCAGCTCGAATGCGCAGCGCCTCAATGGTTTCTTCAGGGAGAGTCAGTGTGATTTTCTTCCCGATACGAGGCCGCCCCATTCGTTGGAATTTGGGAGAAATGATCTGAGGTTCAACGTTTTCGAGCAAAGAACCCACATCATTCTCATCCAACCAAGTATCAAGCGCCTCTTCCGTCATGGGAGCGCCTTTTGTCGTTGTAGTATCGTTTTTCTTCATCTCGTGAACTCCGACAAGAAATGGGTCGCAGTTTATCACCGCGACGCGTACAAAACAGAGTGAAGTGCCTTCCTTCCTGTGAGAGAAGCAAAATCATATGGCGCGATTCAAATTCACACCAAGCCTCGTCAGGTTTTGGTGCCACTCGACCGGCATATAGAACAGTCCCCTCATCGAAAAAGCTCTCGACTTGTTTTGGAGTCAGGTTGTGCTTTGCCAGCTTCTCAGAGTTTCCGGTATCCCAATCGAAGTAGTTCTCCCATTCGATTTCGAGCCACTGACCGAACTCCAAATCTGTGACAATCTGCACGACCACTCTTCTCTCCTCCATTATCGACTAAAAGGTATCTTTTATCAAGCTAAAAAGCAATAGTTTTGAAATCAAGGAGTGCCTCTTGTGGGAGCAGATTGAATCTCGGTAGGCGAGGGGCACAAAATAGAAGCGTGCAAGTCCTATTTTTTCTGTTTCGGAAGCGATTTCCACTCACTTTCAAGCTGCAACGAAATTTCTTTCATGAAGACTTCCTCCTGAGGAGAAAAACGATCGTTTTCTTCCTTCGCATTCGGGGAATAAATTATCAACATTCTTCCACAAATACCGTAGGATAAAATCTTAAAAGCAGATTTTCTTCCACAGGAGGTAAGGGTTTGATTTGCACTCGCTACTACCGGAGCCCCGTGAGCGAGGCTTTGCGCAAAAGTTCGGTTGTCTTTTGTTTCGACCACATCATTTTCGCCGTGTGGTCTGTTTTGTTTCTGTCGAAAGGCTCACGCGTCCATAGGCGCCTGACTCAGGGTGCGGTTCGATGCCGGCAAAAATAATGCATCCCCTGATGTTTTCATCGTAAAACCAAAATACCCGTCCTGCGGATGGAGTGTTATTCTCTAAATAAGACTCGAAGATCTTCAAGCCGTATTTAGATGAAAGCACCTTGATCTCGTGCGAATGAAGGCCCGGATGTCGTGGGTTTTGAGCGAGTAGGGCGAGAATTTTCACGAGCTTTTTGAAGAACCGCAACTCGTCAGGCAAGAGCGTTCCCAAGGCGAAGCGAGCCTCGAAATCGACCATGAACGTAGCGACATCTGGTTCACCGTAGACAATCGTAAAGCTCACTCGTCCGTCTCGTCTGCGAGAATGTCTGTGTATTTATGAGGGTCGAAGATTCCGCCCACCTTACCCTTCCTTGCATTCTCGACTGCGCTCGCGATGGATTGCTGGGTCCGTGTGCTCACGATTTCAGTAGGGGCCGCAAGGATGCGTGGGCGCATGCGAATTTCACCATCCGGAAACAAGTCGACTTGGTAAAACTCAGCCAAATTTTTTCCACGCAAGGTGACCCGATTACGTGAATCGCGCGCTGTCTTGAACGTAAGTACTGGTTCCATGGTTCACCCCCATCTTTCAAAGTATCCCATAATGGGCTAACCCACAATGGGATACTTTTTCATATCGTCAGTTTTGCATCTGTGCTTGAGCAAAGAAGGCGACCACCACTACGCTATGAGGTCACTCCTTTCTGCCTTGAGACGCTATCTCCAGTTCGTAAATCCTCGTATGCGTCAAATTTTTCCGTCAAATATCAGTCAGTTGTGATAACAAACACTATTATCAGAAGTGAGTTTTTGAGGTTAAAACATATTGACAGAACATTTTTTGTATTACAAAATAACGATCTAACATTTTGGATGTAAAAAGGCAGCTCAAATATGGCATCATTTGTGCCGATGCAAGGAGAGGTCTACCTCGTGAACTTCGAGCCCCAGGTTGGATCCGAGTACACCAAAGTCAGACCAGCCGTTGTGGTCGGTGTGCTCGGTGGGGGACGCGTGGTTCAAATCGTTCCCCTGACAACGCACGAGGGAAAAGGACGACTTTTCAACGTGCAACATGGGTACGAGGTCGTTCTTACTTGGCACAAGGATCCTCACCTCAGGAGTATAGCGGTATGCACTCAAATAGCGACGTTCGACAAAGCCCGGTTCATACAACAGACGCCCCTGACAGTGCTCTCGAAAGCGGATCTCGCACTGGTCCTCGACGGGGTCGCCCGCGTTCTGGGACTCAAACCCGCATTGCGTCCTTCCGGTTGAGCGCAGAGAATTTTCGGGTCCTGTCAGAGAATCGTCTTGTGGTTCAGCAGTGTATTGAAAAAAAACTCGCCGAGCTGCTCATACATGAGGAAGAAGCTATTCGCGCAAAGTGTGCCAATGAACTTGTCAATGAGCCCTATGACTGGGAGAAGGATTGGAGCGATGCAGGAGTAACAGATGCGTTGAACCATCTGCCCAATGACTGACTATTGAGTTTTTTACACAAATCCGCCTCGCGCACCTAGGATGCCAGGGCACTGTCCCCCACCCACTCATCTCCCGCCTGATCAAACTAAAAGCTGCTGAGGCGGATAATTAGAAGGAATGCATCCAGGCCAGTGTGAGGCTGTTTCCTTGGCTGGTGTTTTTGTTCTTGAGAAATGCGGCCTGCCTCGAAAGACTAAGGCGCAATTCGTCTGTGGACGTGCTCATCCACGAGCCAGTGCAGAACAGGCTGTTGTTCACCTGCTCCGAATTTTCAAGCTTTTCGCCATCAGTTTTGAGCCTTCCACGCGCTTCGCGGTTTGCACCAATCAGTAACTTTGCATGCGTGTTCCCGACTCCTGTTGTGAGAGTTGTGTGTAGTTTCTTAACTTAAATTGCACCGTTTTTATTAGTTTGCTTTGAACAGTTCTTTCGTTTAGCAAAGCGTGAGATTGAGTAAATTCCGTGCAAATTTAAGTTTCAGTTTTTTGGAGTGCAACCA
>JBIIEI010000031.1:0-46976 GCA_044237915.1 Silvanigrellaceae bacterium
ACCCTCCGTGGAATAAAGTCTGAAATTTGAATTTAAGTCTACACTAGAGAGGGAAAGAAGTTGAACATTCAATCCCCAGATACGGTGTAAGAAAACGATCGTTTTTCTACACGGGAGGATGCCTTGGTCGTGCAAAATTTCGTCGCAGTTTGAGCGAAAATAGAAAAATTGCTTGAGCAAAAGAAAGTTTAAAAATGAGACTAATGCCGTTTTTGAACGACTGGGGCTCGCGCACTAAGTCACTTCAAATCAAATGCAAGAATGAGGCGACCCTTACCAGGTATATCGGGACCTGTAATGCCTACTTCCCAAGGCTCGCTTAATGTACGAAGTGCTAATGCGTAAGGGGAAGAGAAAGTGAAGGAGACTTCCTCTCCTATCGAGATATTTCGTGAAATGCCGCTTATATCAAAAATGCCACAGTAGGCCGTTCCTTCGTCGGAGTGTCCTCCCCAGATCTGCTTAATGCCAAAATACGCTTTTTCAAAAATTTTCTCGGACCCTACAGAAATGGACAAATTCACGTCGTACGGCTGGCTGACACCGATACCCATTCTCAGGCAGAGCTCAGATGGGATGCCAGGCTGAAGAGCCTTAAACTTCTGCGTAAATACAGTGTTTTCAGGGAGCATTGACCCCCCGGACGCGGACCATTGTCCCGTGCTTGCTCTTATATGAGGGGATTCCCGTTCAGGATAAGGAGTCATGTCAGGAGAGGTTGACCCCTTTAGAGTAAACATGAGTGCGCCCGAACCGGAACTCGACATTGGCCAGTCTGCACTGGGAGTCATCACGACATAACTTGTACGGGAATATGGCATAATAGACATTCTAATTCTATCACCCGGTTGAAAGGGATTTTCGATCCCTTTAAGCGGAAAAACGGTTGCCCAATCACTGTGGCGTTGAATTGTATCTAGGAACGTATGACGAAACACTTCGGCGTTGTTCTTATAAAGTATGACGTCCACGTGCTCGCGGTCATTCGGTGACCCCATGAGAACTGCGAGCTCTGTGGGAAAGCCAGCAGCTCCTACCTTAAACTCCTGGGTAATGAGTTTTCCAATATCCCAGCTGAAGTTGCCACGTTGAGGCTTGTCCATGTTTCCTCGAATAACGTCGTTCATTGGTATGACCGTCGAGGTCTGAAACTTTTGATTTCTTCCCCCGTGGCATGACCACTGAACCACCGACGCACCCTGGTCCAGGACATCGCCATACACGTCGACGCACTTGCCGGAGTGCTTTGCCACAAGAGAGAAGCCGTTAGCGCCATCAAATACTGGCCTAAAAAGCTGAGCGTCTGCATCGGAGTAGCACGGCATCTCCGTAAGTTCGGCTCCATTATCAAGACTAGATTCAGAGATGCCAAGGCATACCCTATAGCGTCGGGCTGCGATCTTGTAGTAGCCGACGTTCTCTGGGTCAGGAAGAAATTCGAACTGTTGGTCAAATCCCTCTCCGCAGGCTCGCTGAACAATAGGTGAAAAGTTGTCATCCCGAGCATCTCTCGAACCCATACATAGTCCATTGTAAGGAATTGTGAGGGGAGCAAAGCGCTCATCAGCCAATGCATGGACTGATAAAGTTGAGAGCATCGTAAGAGCTCCCAGTAAGACGGATTTTTTCAGATTCAAGCGCGACACTCCTAGGACAAAAGACATGAAAAAACAAAAATAATCAAAACGACGGCAGATAATAACCACTACCAGTTAATAATAGGGTTCATTGTACGAGTATGAATTGACCTTTTTTCTATGAAGGAGATTTCGCTCACTGGCAAGTGAATTGATCGATTGGGCGGAACAGAATTGTCAACTTGTATAAGGTATTGTATAAGCAGGCATTTTCGATCATAGGTTGTTATGCGTGAAGGTTTCTACGAAGGGTATCGTTTTCCAATTGAGATCATACGCCATTGCGTATGGCTTTATCATCGATTCTCTTTGAGTTTACGTGATATATCAGAAATAATGGCTTATCGAGGAATCACAGTAAGCCAGGAAACAATTCTACAATGGGGACTTGATTTTGCAATGAAGTTCGCCAATCAAATAAGGCGTCAAAGACCTAAGCCAGGTTTAACTTGGCACCTCGATGAGGTTTTTCTTAAGATCAAAGGTGAGCAGGTTTATCTCTAGCGAGCGGTCTACGAAAACGGTGAGGAGTTGGACATCTTACTGACTAAAAATCGTGATAAGAAAGCCGCAAAGAGCTTTTTCAAAAAGTTACTTGCTAACCTGGAATACACTCCTAAGCAGATTGTAACTGACAAACTTCGAAGTTACGCTGCAGCTAAACGTGAAGTTATGCCTCATGTTCCTCATATTCAAGACAAGAGAGCCAATATGAGAGCTGAAAACTCTCATCGCCACGTTCGGAAAAGAGAGCGTCATCTCCAGAAATTCAAGTCTATTGTTCATGCCAGGCGCTTTCTTCCCGCATATTTTCAGATCTGATGTTTCTTTTCTATAAAGCGAAATTTGTATTCCGCACATAAATATCGAGAACTTCTTTCGAAGAAATTCATTGCATGGAATGTCAAACTTCAAAAATGTTGCATGACTCAAAGAACGAATTGGGTAGGGAACCTGTATTTAAAGTTACAAAACAACAAGTTGACAATCCTCTGAAAACGAAGGCGGGTTTACTCTTGACCTTGGCATCTTTCATGCCCGCATTGAGTGGGCACTTTTTTTGTGAGGCACTTAAGAAATGGACGGCGTGGCATCGTTACAAGTCACTTCCACTGAGGCGGCTGGCCCGTTAAAGACAACACGCTGAGCCACAGCGGGCCGTTGGTATCCAGCTGTTTTTTACCGAGTAACACAGCCTGCAAGGGCACATGTATAAATCTTTCGTGGGCATAACCAATCATCACACCGGTTTTTCCGGCCATGGCAGCATGGGCTGCGTGTTGGCCCAGAGTAGAGCAGAAAAAAGAGTCATCTGCCGAGGGAGGTTGTGCACGTAGCATATAGCTGGGGTCGATGTATTTTAAAGTTGTTTCGATATTGAGGCGCTTAAATTCTTCTAAGATCTTTGCTTGCAGAAAGCGGCCAATGTCTTTGAGTTTGGTATTTCCGCTCGCATCAAATTCTTTTTCACCTTGAGCGAGTAAATTTTGCCCTGCGCCCTCGGCAACGACTACGGTGGCATAGCCTTTATCCATCACTTTACGGACCAAGTGATTGAGTAAACCTGCTTCACCTTCAAGAACAATTTCAACTTCGGGCACCAGAATAAAATCGATACCACTGGTTGCAGCGGCAGCAGACGCCGTGAGTGCCCCAGAATTGCGTCCCATTAACTTCACAAGCCCAATACCATTAAATGCACTTTTTGCTTCGGTGTGTGCACATTTGATGGCATCGACGGCTTTGGCAACCGCGGTTTCAAACCCAAAACTTTTACTGACCCACAAAATATCGTTGTCTATTGTCTTGGGAATTCCAACAATAGTAATGGGTAAATTTCGTTTTTTGATTTCATCATGAATGGCTTTAGCGCCTGCAAGGGTTCCATCGCCACCGATGGTAAAAAGAATATTGATGTCGCGCATCACCAGAGCATCAACAATTGCCACAGGATCAGAGTTTCCACGACTGCTCCCCAACACGCTTCCCGCTTCGGTATCTAAATTTTGTACCGTCTGAGAATCGAGTCTTCTCCAACCAAAGCGAAATCTTTTTGATTCGGGATCGTGTGAAAAACCATAGTAGCCAAAGGGAACGCCAAAAATATTTGTGACATGGTAACGATCGTGCAAAACATTGACGAGGCTTTGCAAGACACTGTTTAAACCAGGCGCAAGCCCGCCGCAGGTGCACATGGCGACCTTGGTGGTGGCTGGATCCCAAAACACGCGGTCGCGCGGACCCGCCAGTTCAAATGTCATGGGAGCAAAAACGATGTTTCCTTTTTCGGGTCTGGAAGCTGTTGCCAGGGCAGACAAACTGATGTCGACAAGAATTCTGTCGGTGTCATCAAAAACAAAATTTTGCGGGTGCAAAAATGCTTTGAGAGGAGAGGGGCGGGAGCTTTTCCCGAAAGTTGTTGTAAGGCTTTCCACTGCGAAAACTTCCTGATTCAACTCCATGGGGACCCCTCTTGAAATCGGCACTTAGGCAAAAGCCAGGTTCTGTTCTTCAAAGATATCCACAAGTGCGTTCTGTGCAACATCGAGCATCTCGTTGAGCTGAGTTCGGTTGAACGGATGACGCTCTGCCGAACCTTGCACTTCGAGAAGTTTACCATCGCTTGTCATCACAACTGTAAGATCGACTTCTGCTTTGAGGTCTTCTTGGTAGTCGAGATCGACATAAATCTTGCCTTCGATGATGCCCACAGAAAGTGCAGCAACGGAATCGCGAAGGGGATTTGCCTTGAGTTTATTAGCTTTGAGCAGTCTATCGATCGCCAATTTCAAAGCGACATAGCCGCCTGTGATAGAGGCTGTACGTGTGCCGCCGTCGGCTTGCAACACATCGCAGTCGATGGTGATGGTACGTTCGCCCAGCAACTTGAGATCGATGATGCTTCTCAAAGTGCGGCCAATGAGTCTTTGAATTTCTTGGGTACGCCCGGAAACCGACTGACGTTCACGGCGGGTGCGATCGTGAGTTGAACCTGGCAGGAGGCTGTATTCTGCCGTCAGCCAGCCTTGACCACGGGTTCCGCGCATCCAGTTGGGAAGCTGGCCTTCTTCGATAAAGGCCGTACAGAGCACTTTGGTTTCGCCAAATTCTACGATGACAGAGCCATCGGGATTTTTTGTAAAATTAGGAATGAGTTTAACAGGGCGAGGCTGGGAGGCGGATCTTCCGTGCGAGCGAGAGAGCATTTTTATTTCCTCTTCAGTGAAGGGATGTGGCTTTTAGAGCGTACACAAAAAAAACGATGTCGAGGCAGCGAGTTTGGCAGGAAAATAAAAAAACCCCAACTGACGTCAGGGCTTTTTAAAGAGTAGACTAAAAAAAGTGGTGCGGAGGAGGAGACTCGAACTCCAAAGCCTTGCGGCGCTCGCACCTGAAACGAGTGCGTCTACCAATTCCGCCACCTCCGCGGCCCTACGTAGGTATGACGATCTGAAGCATTAGTCAAGACGGGCCATTACAAAAGTCTGATGTTCCAGCGGACCTTACGCGTAAATTCGACGTTCTCGAGTTTTAAATTTTCGAGAATGCGTTCCACCACAAACCATACGAGTTCGTCGACCGTTTGTGGGCGTTGATAAAACCCAGGACTTGCAGGCAGAAGATGGGCACCAGCTTCAACCAACGCTGTCATATTTTTCAAATGGATCAAATTAAAAGGAGTTTCGCGCGGAACGATAAGCAGAGTTCTTTTTTCTTTGAGCATGACATCTGCAGCACGTTCCAAAAGACATCCGCTCATCCCATGGGCAATACGCGCGAGTGTCCCCATGCTCGAAGGAACGATGGCCATGTGGGTTGCACCTTCCGATCCACTGGCCACAGGGGCATACAGATCATCGTTTTGAAAAATACGCAATTCTTCGAGGTGTTGAGCAGTGAGGCCAGCTTCTTCAGCTTTTTTAACCAGGACTTCGTCGCTTTGAAGTCGATTTAAAATCTTAGATTGAGCTAAGGCATACAAAAAACTATCGGAGCTTTCTGTTGCAATCACCTTGCGTGCAGTTTCGGTAAATATCACATAGGTTCGAAGCCCTGCCGCAAGGAGTGCTCTTATCAAAAAATCAGCATAAAGGGAGCCGCTGGCTCCAGTGACCCCCACCAAAATACGGTAACGCGGAAGAGTCGCCATGCCCGGATGTCCTTTCTCAAATGCCTTTAAAAGGCAAGACCAAGCTTTCCTGAAAGGCTCAAGAAATAACTCGCCTTTGCATCAAAGGGAAGCCGAATATCGGCTCCTAGCCCCAAAGACGCGCCATTGGCAAACATCTTTTCTGCTCCGAAGCCCCCTCCAAAGAGGAGTCCCTGCGAAGCTCTCAGTTTTCGAGAGTACAGAGGCTCTTTTATGTAAAAATACGAGAGGCCGCCACGCACTTGCGCAGAAAAACCCGAAATACTCTCACCATTCCAGACGCATTTGTAGAGCACGGAAGGCATCACCCAAGGCGCATTTCGCGGCTCATAAACATCTTCTTGGCCTGCTTCAACATTTTTTGCATTCGAATTAACCACACCACCTGTGGTTTCCAAGATGATATCTCCAACGTGAATGGCAAGGCCTCCCCCAAGAAAAAGGCCCTTGCGATATTTTCCGTTATTGACCTGCAGAGTTCTCAAATTTCCCATAGCTTGATTGACTTCAAATATTCCTTCTATTTTGAACTTCGGCTTTAATTGCTGAACGACTTGCTTGGGAGAAGTTTGCTCTATCGACTTACTCTCCGAAGAATGACTACTACCGTTTGCAAGACGAGCAAGATAATTCTTGAATTCATTTTTGGGAAAAACGTCGAATCCCCACGTAGATTTTTTGAATTCAAAGGGCTGAGATTTAAGTTGCAACCCTTGGGAATTTTCATAAGAAAGTACAAATTTTTGCTCTTGAGGCACCGATTCGAGGTGAAGAATTCCAACCGACTTATACTTTGAAACAAAGGATTTCCAGAAAGATTGTGGCAGAATTCCGCCGGCAAGGGTCGGACCTTGCAATTTAAGAGCCCCCACATCAAGGCGCATCGCAGGTGAACGAACTTCGAGTTTCTTATAAAAAGAAGCGCCCTCCTTACAAAACTTTGCCACCGTTACAAAACCAAGCCCTTGAGGAAGCCGAAGCGGAACGCCTGGCTTTATCTCTTTGCCCAAGACCTCCATGCGGCAGTTGTCTTGCCAAGTTGCTGCCGGCGCGTCAGCGATCCATTCTCCAAGAGGTTTTGCTTTGCTGGCACGAGCTAAAAGGCGAGCAATTTCAAGCGTGGTAATGGCTTTAAGGGGCGGTTTTGGAACTCCTTTTTCCTGCAGGGCCAGAAACTTTTGCAGAGCCTCAAGGTCTTTTCTCACAACCCCTTCGGCAAAGAACAATAGGTCTACAGGTATTCCCGCATTTCCGGCTTTCAAATCCCGCTCTAAAGATGCTCGAAACTCGGCAAGCAGCTTTTCCGACACTTCGAGGGAGGCTGTGCGGTAGACTTTCAGTATTTCTTTTGTCTTTTCAAGATACTTCAAAAAATTTTGCTGCTGAGAAGCCTGCAGGCGAGCTGCAAAAACTTCGGAACCTGCAGCGTCCTGCGAAACTAGCTCTAAATTTAAGTCTTCGAATTCGTTCTTTAAATATGAGATGACTGGAGAAATCGACAGCAAGGACTCCGGGTTTTCAAGGGCTTGGAGAACCACTTGCGGATCAGGCGATGAGGCCATTGCAGGGCCAGGGGCACCTAGACAAGCAATGAGAAATCCAATGCTTTTGAATTTTTGTCTGAAGAATCTTGCTCTTAAATATTGCATCTTCGCAGCCCCCTTCCTCGGAGGTCATTCATAACAAGTTTTGAAAAGGGTCCGCGATGGACAATGAGATGGCCTCGGTTGTGTTTAAAATTTAGTCAGATTGAGGAGGGGGTGATCTAATAATTGACAGGACAGGAAAGATTCTTCCACAAAACAACGCCATTCTAGAGCGTTAAGAAGTTCGGCACCGTCTCAAAGGTTGGCATGCTTCTCGCATAGAGATCTGTATCGGAATGCTGTTGTTGTTGTGATAGCGGAGGTCGAACAGTGAACGGATCAAGAGCGATAAGATTTGCTGTCCCCATTTCCGCAAGCCAAAAAGGCGGATTCAAAAGCGCTGCAGTGACGGCATTAAGCCGTGCATCCGAAATGATTCCTGCACTGTGTACAGCAAGCTTTTTTGCTTTGATGATCTCGGCAATCGGCCTCAATGTTGCAGAAAATATTCGCTATGAGAACTTTAAAGAAGGTCTTAAGCAAGTTGAAATCTCGGCTCCCCAATCACAACCCAGCACTTCACAAGAAAGTATTGATTTTGCGATGGCGCTTTTCTCCATCGACCTTCCGCAGACTGTTAAAGGTCCTAAGTTCGACAGCAAGTTGGAAGATCGTGGTTTGACAACCGGTGGCGTTCTTGGAGTGCAGAAAAAAGTGACGATTGGTCCTGCTGCATTTACAAGCTGGGCAATTCTAGGATCGACTTTAGGCCATGAAATTGAAATTCATGCACGCCAAAGCTTTTTAAAAATTATATCGGGCGATCGTTTGAGCAAAGTGAAATGGGAAGCGCGTAAACTCGCGGGAGTGCTTGTTTCGAACCTCAAACCTTCCGTTCAAGAAGAATTTGAAGAAGAAGGCACTTGGAAAGCAGAACGCGATGCGTACATGTATGAAGTTAATTCTGCAAAACGATTTAACCTCACAGAAGAAGAACTCAGTTCTATCCTCTATGTGATGGACTACTACTATCCCGCAAAGAAAAACGCTTCGAGTAAAGATCAAAACGAAGCGGTCGAAACAAATCTCACCTCAAACTAAACAACAACGTAACGCTGTTACTTAGGCGCAGTGACGAGAAGCTTACGGCCTTCACGGAACAACATTTCGAGTTTATTCTGACCAATTTCGGTAACGACAAAGCCGATACCAAAGGTCTTGTGATCGATCATGTCGCCAATGGCAAATCGTTCCGATGCCTTGTAGGGCTTGGCTAAGGAAAGATTATTTTTCATCGCAGCATACTTGGACTCGAACTGAGCAAGATCATCCGCAGTTCCAGATTGCATGCTCAATGGTAGAGCTGCTCCCTTGGCGATGTTTCTTGCCTCGGCCTCGTCTTTTGTTTTTTTGCTTTTTGCCTTGGCCTTCGCCTTGGGTTTTTTCTTGACGGGTTCATCACCCAGAAAAACTTTGGAAACATCAAGCTGGTCCAAATCAAGATCTTCATCCCGGTCGGTCATCCCGTCACCTCCCACACTGCGACTCTTACTTTTTGTAACGCTTTTTTCTTTTTTGGGCGGGCGATAGCTTCTCTCAGATTTGCAAGTGTTGCAACGAACGCGATCAGGTTTGCTTTCCCCGTTTGTCGTTACCACTGTGTGCATCAGATTCATCTTACACCGACCGCAAAAGGCCATAAGATCCTTGCCAACAAGGGAGGAACTCTTTTTCTCCTTGTTACCAAATAGGCCTGAGGGTCCCGTGATCGACATGCATCCTCCGAAAAAAGACTAAACCTACATTGAACTCAAAACTGCAGTGGCACCGATCGTATGGTTGATCAAATCTTCACTGAGCCTTGGTTTCGACAAGGTATAATAAAGGCGAAATTGATTAGACTTGAAAACAGCACCAGCACTCCCACGGTGTGCGAGCGAGTTCAGGTCGTACCCGTAACTCACATGAACGTCAAGATATCCTTTCGCAAAAATAGAGGCTCCGACTATGTATTGCCAGGGCTCTTTTTTCAGAAAGACGACATCCGCATTTATCACCGCAGCATTTCCGAGGAGCCACGCAACGCCCGCCGCGTGCTCGAGGGGTTCTTCGTCATCAAAGTAACCATCCGATCGTACGCCCAATCGAATACTTTCACTCAGTAAAAAAATACCCCCAAATCGCGCACGAAAGGGAGTTGCATTTTTGTAGGGCAAGGGATTTTCGACTGTCACGGCTTTGGTATCGAGCATCGTGTAATCGAGTGCTGCACCAAAAACAAACGAAGAATCCGTCAAATGCCCCGCCAATCCTAAGGTAAATCTGCGATCTTTTCCGCCGGTGTGTTTTGTCGTTTGCCTGGCTTTGACGCCCGCTGTGAGCACATCCGAAATAAAAGAATCGAGGACGCCGCCTTCCATGAACTGCGCGTTCGTTCCTTTCCAGGAAAACTCTCCGGTCGCCGCAAGTTCGCGTGTAATGCCGAGTCCGGCGGGGTTGTTGTCGACGGAAGAAACATCTGTCACCGAAGCCGTTCCGCCATCGCTCAACATCGCAGACATCCCGCTGCGTCTTTGCAAAGGAGATTGCAGCCCCCGACGCCCGGTGTCTAAAGGCTCGGCTGCGTGTGCTTCTTGTTGTAAAAGCGCTATTCCCCACCCCAACGTTGCGAGCAGAAGGTAACGCATCGATCGAAATTCCAAATCCAAATGCCTCGCTGATTCTTCGTCAGGCACGATACCCATTGTGCCAGAGGACTCCAGATTAACTGGTGTCATGAGTTTGGCAAGAAAGACGAAAAAATGGTAGCCTATTCCTGCCAAGTTTTGTCCATTCCACAAGTAAATCGGGAAAAGGGTTGCTATCATGGCCTCCACGTTTCTGTCTGCTCTCCGCGCACGCGACCTTGTCGCACAAGTCAGCCACGAAGAAGAATTGCAAGAGATCCTCGCGAAAGGCGCGTTTGATGAGCAAGGGAAACGCTATGCAGTGTACGTCGGCTTCGACCCAACTGCAAAAAGCTTGCATGTAGGTCATCTCATTCAAATATTAAGCCTCAGACGCGCTCAAGATGCGGGTCTCACACCCATCGTCCTCTTTGGCGGTGCAACAGGGCTCATTGGCGATCCCACGGGCCGCACCGACATGCGTCCCATGAACACCCGCGAACAAATCAACGAATATGTCGAAAATTTTACCAAACTCGTGCAGCAGTATTTTCGCACGGATGTTCCAAATCCGCCCATTTTTGTAAATAACATCGATTGGCTGGGAAGCATGTCTTGGCTCGATTTTTCAAGAAATGTGGCGGCGCATTTTACCATTGCACGCCTGCTTGCTTCGGATTTTAGCAAGTCTCGCCTTGAGCATGGGCTCACTTTTATGGAGATGAGTTATCAACTCCTGCAGGCCTACGATTTCTTGTACCTCAATCGCAATTTCAACTGCATTGCGCAGGTGGGTGGCAACGATCAGTGGTCGAATGTCTTAGCTGGGGCTGACCTGATTCGCCGTGTCGATGGACGCAAAGCTTTTGCAATCACAACATCGTTGTTAACTTCTTCCGATGGCCGCAAGCTCGGAAAAACAGCAGGCAATGCAATTTGGATCGACCCTACGCTCACATCTCCCTATGAGCTTTACCAATACTTTCGAAACTGCCACGACAACGACATCAACCTACTGTTTCGTTTTTTCACATTTCGCGACCTTGCCGAAATCGAAAAACTTTGCGATCAAAATCAATCAAACATTAACGAAACAAAACAAATTTTGGCCTATGAAGTCACAGAACTTCTACACGGAAAAGATGCTGCCAATGCTGCACTGCAGGCCACAAAGGCCCTCTTTTCAGGGGAAGGAAACCTCGACGCCGCGCCCACTTCAACATTAACACGTGAAGAGGTTTTGGTGGGTATCGATATCTTGAATTTGCTCATCCGTTGCGGATTTTCTACCAGTCGTGGCGAGGCCCGCAAACTGATTCAAGGAAACGGCCTTTCGATGAACAATAAAAAGCTCACCGATCCCACCTATGTGATTCAACTTTCCGACTTTGAAACCGAACAAAAGGCCGTGGTTCTCAAAAAAGGCAAGAAAGACTTTCATCTTGTGCGCTGCGAATAAGTGCCTAGGAATGCTGCGCCCGCATCAACAAAGGAGTCAATGCTTCGGTTCGAAGCTTTATAACAGAGCACATACTTTTAATGTGCGGATAAAGCCTTGAACGCTCGCTGTGTTCCTTTGAAAATTCGCGCAACATCGTTTTGCCAATTTCCACTTCAGGCCAATGCAGCGAAACGGTTTTGAAGGGAATCAAGTCACCTTCTTCTTCGTCCAAATCAAAGTTTCCAAGCCTCACAAGCATCAAGGTGCGGTTCCACTGCATGCTGTCCATACGAGCGATGGGAAACACCTGCGGGGTAAGCTGTTCTTGCGAAAAGAATTCCGCAAACTCAAGCAAAGAAATTGTTGCTCCTTCGCTGCGGGTCACAACAGAAATATTTACCAAATCACCCACACTCTGACTTAAGTAACAGGCCGCAAGACTTGCCGTAAAGCCAAAATTGTCGTCCATAAAGGCGATTCGGTGCTTGCGCCGCATCAACTTCCGTCTTGCAGTGCCATGCTCTGCAAAGTCGATCTGTTCTGCCCAATTGCAGCAAAGGTCTGCGATTTTTTCGAGCTTTGTTCCGATGTTAATGAGTTGAAGTGCATTTTCAACCTCTGATTTATCGGTGCTCTCATAAAGAATTTGCCTTGCACTAAAATAAAGTTCACGTTGCCAGGCATCGACTTTATCATCAAGAATTCTGATTTCTTGAATTTGACTTAAATCACCTTCAAACATTGCCGCATAGGAACGCTTAAAGAGATCCTTGGTGTCTGATAACATCTGCATGATCACACTTTTGTGTGCATCCCCTTGCCTTGCGGCCAATTGGCGAGCCAAGCTTTCAACCGCATCGCCCATTCTTTCTAAAAAGCTCGCAATTTTAGCGCCAGCATGTGCCAATCGTAAGTAGTAAGCCAAGGGCTGTTGAGTGGCGAAGATCTGCAAAATGGTGTCGTCGACGGCGCGTTCGAGGTTGTCGACCTCGGTGTCCCAAACGATGAGCTTGATGAGGCTTTCTTGGTCGGGGTGGTCGAGGTGACGCTCGATGACTTCAAGACCTGCCTGCACGCGATCGCTCATGGTTTGCAAGAGCGCCTTCATGCCGCGGACCTGAACTTCGAGCGTGGGAATTCTTGCCATTGCACTTCCTGCCTTGCATGTGAGCCGGGGGCTCTGCTAGTAACCGAGGTGGGGCGCCTTCTGCACAGATCGACAGTTCTTCTGCGCCCACAAGGAGCCGCCAATGAGCACCACTCTAACAAGAGAAGTCCCTGAAACAAAGGAAGACCGCTACGCACGCCTGTCGGGCTTGAGCGTTGAACCTGAAATCAATCCCCGCACGGGAACACCTTTGAAGCCCCATTGGCTCAAAGCAGAGCGCGTGAAGGGCGAGCGTCTTTTCGACATCAAAAGACAGTTGCGGGGCGAGCGCCTTTATACGGTGTGTGAAGAGGCCCGGTGCCCCAATATTTCAGAGTGCTGGAACGCAGGCACGGCGACATTCATGATCTTGGGCGACACTTGCACGCGAGGCTGCCGGTTCTGCGCTGTTAAAACAGGAAATCCTGCGGGTTTGCTGGATGCCGACGAGCCCCGAAAAACAGCAGAAGCCATCCGTACCATGAATCTTGATTATGCCGTCATCACCATGGTCGATCGCGATGATCTTCCCGATGGCGGAGCTGAACATGTGGCACAAACCATCAAGGCCATTCAAGAATGCAACCCCAATTTAATTCTCGAAATTTTAGCGGGCGACTTTCAAGGCAAAGAAGATCCCTTAAAAACAGTGGTGTTTGCCAATAAGGGCATCGATGTCTATGCACATAATCTTGAAACCGTGCGACGCCTCTCACCTCGGGTGCGCGACGCCCGTGCCAAGTACGATCAGAGTTTAAAAGTGCTTGAGAATGCAAAGCGCATTCGCCCCGAAACCATCACCAAGAGTGCAATCATGCTCGGCCTTGGCGAAGAGCCTGCGGAAATTGAAGAAACCCTTAAAGACATGCGCAAGGCAGGCGTGGATATCGTGACCATTGGTCAGTATCTGCAACCCACACCCAAGCATCTTAAAGTAAAACGGTTTGTGCACCCTGAAGAATTTAAGTTCTGGAATGAAATTGCTCTTGAATTGGGATTTAAAGGCGTTGCTGCAGGCCCCTTGGTGAGAAGCAGCTACAAGGCGTCACACCTTTTTCCTGGACAAAATAAAGTCACAAAGCCTGTTACTCAAACTGCAACAACTTCAGAACTCAGCGTTCAAATGTGATTTTAAGGGGTTGGATTTTCGCTTTTTTCATACAGACAAAAGCTAAATTTAAGGCCATTTTCGCTTTGCTGCTCTGAAGAAGTCTGTATAAATTGCGGGGGAATACGCGGAAAAAAAGCGTCGCCCTCAAAATCTTGATGAATGATTGTCAAATATATTTTATGCGCCATTGCGATGGTTTGACGGTAGATTTCTCCACCTCCAATCACAAAAACTTCGGCTTCATTTGCGCACAGCGCTAAGGCATCTGCAATGCTGGTCACAACAGTCACACCTTGCGTAATGATTTCTTCACAGGCAGAAAGACTGCGCGTGACAACAATATTTCGCCTATTGGGTAAAGGTTTTCCAAGGGACGCATAAGTTTTGCGCCCCATAATGATCGAATGACCCGTCGTGAGACTTTTAAAGCGGCGCAGATCGGCAGATAAATGCCAAGGCATGCGGTTATTTTTGCCAATGACTGAATTTTGCGCCATGGCTGCAATCAATGCAATCTTCATACTGCAACCGTTGCCTTAATGGGAGGATGCGGATCGTAGCCCTGCAATTCAAAATCTTCGTATTTAAAAGCAAACAGATCTTGGACATCATTTTTGAGGATAAGCTTGCCCATGGTGCGTGGCTCGCGCGTTAATTGCAATTGTGCCTGCTCAATATGATTGGAATAAAGATGGGCATCACCCAAGGTATGCACAAACTCTTTTGCCCTTAAACCGGTGGCCTGTGCAACCATCATGGTTAACAATGCATAAGAGGCAATATTAAATGGAACCCCTAAAAACACATCGGCGGAGCGCTGATAAAGTTGGCAAGAAAGCTCTTTAACGCCGTCTTTTGCCTCTGAAACATAAAACTGAAAAAGCGTATGACAGGGCGGCAGCGCCATGAGCGGCACATCCAAAGGATTCCATGCAGAAACAATGAGCCGCCTCGAATCGGGATTCGTTTTGATATTTTCGACCACCTCGCGGATTTGATCGACGCCCGGAAATTGGACAGAAACTTTTACGCCCTCGTGTTCGATGTCCACATTTTTTCGTCCGAAATGTCGCCATTGATGGCCATAAACCGGACCCAAACTCCCCTCAGAATCTGCCCATTCATCCCAGATGCTGACTCCGTTTTTTTTCAAATAAGCGATATTGGTATCGCCCGAAAGAAACCACAGGAGTTCGTGAACAATGGACTTTAAGTGCACTTTTTTGGTGGTGAGGAGCGGAAATCCTTCTTGCAGATTGAAACGCATCTGGTAGCCAAAAACACTGTAGGTTCCTGTTCCGGTGCGGTCTCCTTTATAAGAGCCCTGTTCCAAGATGTGCTTGAGGAGATCCAGATAGGTTTTCATCGCAAGAGGCTTTCTATCAGCTGTAAAATGACCTTATTCAAAGCACATTTTCGACTCATTTTCAAGGACTTTTTTAATGTCCTCCACAGAGCTCAATCTATTTGTTTTTGTAAATTTGACTTGTAAACATTCTCACTATCCCTGCAGGCAGCATGCTCGAAACTGTAGCATTCAGCCCATTCATAGAACCTGGAACAATGACACACTTATTCTTTGCAAACTCTTCTAATGCAATTTCAACACATTTTTTAGCCGACATGGGCTTTTGTCGCAAAGTGATTGATGTGCTCGCGCGATCAAAAAACTCGGAAACCGTTGCTCCAGGACACAAAACCCCCACCTTGACTCCAGAACCCTCTAATTCCGCCCTGAGGCCCTCGGAAAAACTTTTGACATAAGATTTAGACGCGGCATACACCGACATCAACGGAACTGGCTGAAAGGCAGCGGCAGAGGCCACATTCAGAATTCCACCTTTGCCTTTTTTTTCAAATGCTCTCGCGGCAACACAGGAAAGTTCTGTTAATGCCAAGATGTTGAGTTGAACTTGCGAAACTTGCTCTGAAACCGGAATGCTTGTTACTTTACCAAACTTTCCAAAACCTGCATTGTTGATAAGTAAATCGACCTCACCTTTTTCAATCAGCTGTACAAGACGAAGGCGATCGGCGGGATTTTCAAGATCACACGCGAAGGCTTTCGCCTGGCCACCCTTAGCAATAATTTCAGCGGCAATTTTTTCAAGCCGTTCCAGACGCCTGGCCACAAGAATGACTTTCGTTCCATGGGATGCAATTTGCTTGGCAAATTCTTCGCCAATTCCCGACGAAGCTCCGGTGACAACCGCAGTTCCAAATCCAAGGTAAGACATAGAGAATTTTCCTTTTGGAAGAGATGTATTTTTGGGGATTATTTTTAGATGGCATTTAGAACAAAAGAAGCTCGCCTTCTTCAACGGCAACGATTAAATTCTCGCGCGTGAATGGTTCACGAGCACGGTCGTTCAGTTCAAGACAGAATTCGACAAAAATATTTTGCTTATCGAATTTGAAAGGAATGACTAAGATAGATGAAGTGCTTTTATAATTGAGAATATGATCTTTACCCACAACGACCGTGGGCACCGTAATTTCAAAAGACATGGCCGTTTCTCTTAAGAATTGCTGCTTGGCACGTCCTAAAATTTGGTTTGCCATTTCACCACACACATCCTTGATGGCATCGTGATCAATGACCAAGCCAGAATTGGTGCCAAAAAGCTTTTGCAAGACTTTTACTAAAATATCTCTGTCCATATTCACAGCCATCGAGCCTTTTACAGCAGGACTTGCAAGGCCAATGACAGCACTGATTTCATTCATTGCCACTTTATCGCTCTTCAAATAGGGCTTTCCAGGAGTGAGTGGCAAAGATGCAAAACTGTGGAAGACATGCATGGTTGCTTCAAGGAAAATTTTGATAATAACGGGATCAAACGCCCCTTGACGGCTCTTATAGGGATTTAAAATGTTTTCGATTTTTTCAGAAAGCACATTAAAAGAAAAGGGCTTAGCAAGGAAACTATGCACCCCTAAATTCAAAGCCTTCACAATATTTTCGCGCGAGGTTAGCCCTGAAATCACAATCACAGGAAGCTTCGAATTGAGAGGAATAGAGAGCAGTTTTGAAATGACTTCAAGGCCACTCATATCGGGAAGCTGGATGTCCATAATGCTAAGGTCAAATACATTTGCCTCAAGTTCCTTCAAAGCTTCACTTGCCGTTTCACATGCCACAACAACATGTCCACTCGCCAGCAGCTTTTCAGAAAGCAAGTGGCGAACATCATGGGAATCATCAACGACAAGTATCTTCGGCATGTCCTCTCAGTTCCTTAGACCAGCAGTCGTGTATTCTTCAAAAAGAGACCAACATCTATTGTCTTTGCTATAGAAGGCCAACATAATATCTTCATTTTCCCAGATTTTATAGATGGCCTGTTTGTAAGTATAATAGCGTATAAAAAGACCGGTGCTTCGGCCGGTCACGAGTTTGTCAGGAGTGGGCAGAAACTCGTCAACATAATAGCACTCGCTTGCATCATTCCTCATAAAAGGCAACGAAACAGGAAGCCCTGCATCTTTTCGGCGCTCGGGCGCAAATGCACAGGCTGTAAAAAAACAAGTAAACAGAATGCCACATGCAATAAATCTCATATCCGCCAAAATCCTGAAGGCCCTTTTGATGGAAGTCGCGTTCAATGCCATAATCACTCGCCGGAACCTCCATCGCAAAAAACTTTGCCCACAGCGTAAGTGTCGGACAAGAGGGCCTTGCTCTTGAATTTCACGAGAACGAAACAGCGCCGGTTCGCCAGAATTTTGGCAAAATACTCACTCACCCTTGTCGCCTTGTTGCCTCAAGGCTCTTGCGTGGGATTTGTTCCTCTCTCGTTTTCGAGCCCGAAGAAGCTCGAAAAAATAGCAAACCGAACTGAAGAGCAGATGGAGTACCTCCAAGAAACCATCTCGGCATCTGTTTTCAGAGAGTGCAAAATCTCACCTGTAACCTTAGATGTGCCTGCTCCGGTGCGGAATGCACGCATCATATGGAATGCAAACAAGCCCGTTCTCATCTATGAAGGGCAGTTTCAAGACTCTATTAAAACGATTTGGCAGCCCCTCAATGCATCTTTTGAACTCAATGGAGCGGGACTCGTTTTGGGCCTCAAAAACGAATCATACGTGCAAGATTTTGCAACTTACGAAGATAAATTCAAAAATACATGGACCTCTTTTCGCTATAAAGGAAAGGGAGGTCAGATCTTTTACGGTGCCATTGAATATTCGGCGGCACAAAAAAATTCCAGTCCCATTCAAATTAAAATTCCCTCTTCGAGCAGCGATTCCATTCAGCAGGTGTGGCTTATTCCCACTTCGCAAAACGGTATCGCACAGGTGATCACGCGTTCAAATTCTGCCACTTTAAGCGTAGATAAATCTGATAAAGTACAGAGTACTTATACTTGGTATACTGTGAACGCTCTCAGAAATCAGATCAAAAAATCGGGGGAATTTAAAGATCTCTCGAATCGAATGGGAAATGCAAATTTTTTACCCCTGGAAAAAAGTAACGAGCCCGTTGCATTGGTCGTGATCCACGCTCCTGTTGATGATGCTGCAACCGACCCCAAGATGCAGCGTAACCTTTTTAAGATCGTCGCTTTCCGACTCTTTTCAACAAAGGAACAGGTTCAAGTTGCGGAGTCCGATGCGCCCCTCAGCTCACTGACCGTAACTGCACGAAACCCCGAAGAAATACACACTATTGCGGCATGGACGAAGGAACCCGAGGGAGCCTCTTCACCCACCATTCAATGGGCCTACTTTCGACTCGACACCGGACCGAATGGAACCTTCTCGAATACGCGCAAGTCCGCATCAAACTCCCAGTTACCTTTCATCGCTCTTAAAAAAATTCCGACAACTCAGAAGTCCTTGAACTTAAATCATGTCCCGATTAACCTGCGCTTTCGCACAGTGCCTCCCATAAAGGCCAGCGATCCCAAAAGTGTTTTTCTTTCCTGGTCGACAAATCTCGATCAAGATCTTGGATATGTTGCCACACAAGTTCTTCCCACGGTGGTGGAAGAAGAAAGAATTGAGGGTCGAGACCAGAAAGGAATGATAAAGAAAGTGACACAGCCCAAAATGTTCGCCATTTACCCGACCAACCCCGCCGGGCAAATCGTGGGCCTCAGCGAACCCCTTGCGCGCAACCAGCCTCAAGTGTTGGTCATTGCGCACCGAAAGGAAACCAACAAGGTGACACCCACAGCTTTAAAACTCTGCACTTTTGACGTTGGTTATTAATTTTTATGCCTGCACCCGAATTTCAATTGCCTCCCAGACCTGCCCGGCACTTCCTTGCGGAGTCCTTTGATGCAACAAGCCCCCACGATGTTGCTGAAGTTCTGTTACGTCTCTCGCGCCATATTCCCGATGATTTTCGCACGGCTCACGAATGGTTTAGTCTTTTTCAAGAAGCATCGGCTGCAATATCTGAAACACACACCGTTC
The DNA here is from genome assembly GCA_044237915.1 of Silvanigrellaceae bacterium. Classification (GTDB taxonomy): domain Bacteria; phylum Bdellovibrionota_B; class Oligoflexia; order Silvanigrellales; family Silvanigrellaceae; genus JBIIEI01. The sequence goes on from JBIIEI010000031.1 coordinate 19,163, forward strand.
TTGAGCTGCAATCCCAGCGTGATAATTTAAATAAAACAGCCGAAAGTAAGCTCCGTTACTTCGAAGAAAATGTGTTGTCGCAGCTTTTGCTGGCAAGACAAGGACTGATGGATATTTATTTAAATTCTCCTTGGCGCTTTTCAATGCACGCTGACGATCGCGGACGCATTGCCATGGATTTTCGTCAACGCCGCAAGTATGCAAGCCCTAAACTCACAGAATTGCAGATTGCCGAAAATCAACTGGTGCGTGACTATCGCAATTTTGTGAACAGTGCCGAAACCCGATATGCTGGGCGCAGCACGCCTCTTTCAGTTATTATTGGCAAAATGAACGACAACAAGGGCGAAACCCGCAAGCAAGCTTTTCTGGCCTATTGGGAATATGTTCACAAGAATGAGCATATTCTACAAGGACATTTTCATCAGCTTTTACAAAACCGCTGCACACAAGCCGATACCGTTGGAGCCGAGAGTTACACACCCATCGCCTATGCAGAGCTGGGTCGCATCGACTATGGCCCCGCTGAATGCGAACAATTCCGTGCCTCGGTTAAAAAATCCGTGGTGCCCATTATTTCTGAAATTACGCCGTTGCAACTGCAAAGCCTGGCTACCCCCACCCTTAAACCCTGGGATGGAAATGCCTGGCCTGTACTGATGCCCACTCAGCACCCCGCCAACGGTGATTTACCCAAGCTCTTAAACGGCATGGAAAATATTGCGACACGCATTCATCCCTCGTTTGGCAAGCTGTTTTTGCAGATGCGCGAAAAGGGACTTATTGATGTGGAACCCCGCTCCGGAAAAAGCCCCGGCGCATTTTGTGTGACATTTCAAGAAAGCCGTGTGCCCTTTATTTTTGGAAATTTTGCGGGCACCCTGCGAGATTCCATGACACTTATTCATGAATTTGGCCATGCCATTCATGGCTATGCCACAGCGACCATTCCCAACGTATTGTTACGTCATCCCGGATTGGAGTTTTGCGAAGTGGCTTCCATGGGCCTTGAAATGCTTGCCGCAAGGCACCTGCAAGAATGGTGGCCCGAGCCTGCAGAAGCTTCGAAGGCCTGGGCTTTCCAAGTTTTTCATGTGCTTAATTTTTGGCCCTTTATGGCCATGATCGATGAATGGCAATTTGAAGTGTACGAAAAACGCGTCTTTGATGCTGCCGAACGGAACATGATCTGGAAACGCCTTTCACAAAAATACAAACCGCAAATCGATTGGTCGGAGCAACCAGAGCTTGAACCCCTGGGCTGGTTTAGCAGACCCCACGTATTTACTTCACCCTTTTACTACATCGACTATGGCATCGCACAACTCGGAGCGGCTCAACTGTGGCGAGACAGCGTTGTGGATCCGCAAAAGGCTGTCGATAACTATATTCATGGCCTCAGCCTTGGGGCACAACGCTCACTTCCCGAACTTTTTGAAGCCATCGGCCTCAATTTAGATTTTTCTGCGGAATGGCTTTTTGAAATCGCAAAAGCACTCAAGCAAGAAATCACCAAGGCTGTGCTGTAAAATTATTCAAGCCCCACTGGAAATCAAGCACCATTCAAAACCTGCATTTTACCGGCTCTGACTGCAATAATTGGAACGGGATGACGCATTGGTCTGACAGCGTTCTTCGGCGCAGGATTTCAATTTTGAAGGATCTTTATGTTTTTCACATACGGTGCGCACACAGACGGAATCCAAACATATCGACTTCGAACCAGGGGAAATAAAATCAAAATACGGTGTTTCGAAATCCGATGGAACCATTCCAGCATTGATAAAATTCACGCTCACATTCTCTTTCTTCACGGGACGTTTTTGTGAAAAATAGGAATTGGTTTCTGCACAGTCTTTGGGTTGAGATTCAAAAGGAATTCGACAACGATCTGTGATGCAAACTCCAAGATCTTGACCGCGGTAGGACGCGCAAACATTTTGCACGCACACGCTTTCCGCGCACACCGGACCGTTCGATGTGTGAAAATCAAAATAAACCTGGGGTAAAATCTTCGGAGTAATTCCTGCTTCTGCAAAATTCACCTGCACTTGCCCTCTGTACGCTGGCTTGGAACTGGATTGACGGTAACTCACGGTCTCCATGCAGTGAGTCTCATTTCCAGCCAAAGAAACACGGCATTCTGCAACCACGCAAGCGGAAAGATTTTGACCCTTTGCATTTATGCACTTGTTTTGCACACAATCAGATTTCACGCAGGTTGGCTGTCCACCCGCGCCCGTAAAGTCGAAGAAAGGCTTAGACAGATCTCTTGACGTAATTCCAGCCGTAGCAAATTCAGCGTTCGGACTCGACCCATCAGAAGATTTCATTCCTGAAGTGTTAAATTCTCGATTCTTGCATGAAATTGATAAAAACATGAAAAGTATCAGAACTATTGAATGAAGATGCATTTATTTCTCCTATAAACGTCTTTGTGCAAACTCATTGATAATGCCGCATGTTATCAAATTTTTCATCAGTCAATGAAATGACTGCGACTTCCGATGATGGCTCGACGAAACGATGAATGAGGCGAAATTTGACGTCAAATTTCTGCTTATCTTTTTTCACATGCCGTCCGATCCATATGCATTGCGGGAGAGGAGACGAAAATATGGATAACTTTGAAGCCGAGATTCTGCAGACATTCCTTGATGAATCCCTTGAATCTTTAGGTGCTTGGGAGCAATCCTGCCTTGCGCTGGGACAAGTAGACGACTCCAAAGCTGTCTCACAGTTATTCAGATGCGCGCACAACATGAAAGGTTCTGCAAAAAGCGTTGGTCTCTCTGCTCTTGGAGCGTTTATTCACGTTGTTGAAGACCTTATCCTTAAATTGAAAAACGGAGATGCAAAAGCGACTCCCGCAGTCGTGGGATTTCTGCTCGACTGCGAAGCTTTCCTGCGAGGTTGGCTTGAAGGCCTGCGCTTAGATCGCACTCTGGTTCTCGACACCACACCTTCCCTTGAGCGCATTGCAGGTTTAGATTCATTGTCAGACAACCCCAATTCAAGTCAGTCGTTGGCTGTTCCTGCGCAGCAAGGATTTATCATTTTCCAAGATGACGCGCCTACAGTTTCGAAACAGAAGTCTGTAACTTTAAATACCCCAGTCAAAACAAAACCAGCAACCGAGAATATCCGGGTGCCCGCAGTACGCATTGATGAACTCATTCAGCTCGTTGGAGAGCTCTCTATCCAAGCTTCAATTATTTCCCACGCCCGCGTAAATGGCTCGTTAGCACTTGAAGTATCCCAAGGAGCCATCGAACTCCTTTCCAAAATTACTCGAGAACTACAGACCCGCTCTCTCGAATTCCGCATGCAGTCACTTCAGTCAACCATACAGCGTCTCGAGCGCGTCGCTCGCGATGTGGCAACGGAGCTCAATAAAGTAGTTGAGGTTCTGATCGAAGGCCTCGATGTCGAGCTTGATAAGACCATTATCGAGCAGATGATGGACCCTCTTGTTCACATGGTTCGCAATGCAATCGATCATGGAGTGGAGTCGGTAGCAGAACGCAATTCAAGCGGAAAACCCGCAAAAGCCAGAGTGTCATTTATTGCGCGCCAGGAACCCGACAGAGTTGTCCTAACAATTTCTGATGATGGGCGCGGTCTTGATGCCGCTCGCATTCGGTCAAAAGCTGAAAAGCAAGGCCTCGTTGCGCAAAATGCCTCTCTCTCGCAAAATGAGATCTTCGCCCTTATTTTCCTGCAGGGCTTTTCAACCTCAGAAACTGTGACAAACATCAGCGGCAGAGGCGTGGGAATGGAGGTTGTACACAAGGCTGTCACCGACATTGGCGGCCAGGTCATCATCGAAAGCAAGCTTGGCGTGGGAACATCCTTTCATATTTCTCTGCCGAGCAGCGTGAGCATCCTAGAAGCCCTCGTTGTGTACGTCGATGGGCAACGCTACGCAGTGCCAATTGGCCAAGTGGAAGAGGTTCTGAATCCCCATGATGTGCGCATTGAAACAGCAACAGACAGGCGGGATGTATTCAATCTGCGAGAAGATATTGTTCCACTGCATGATTTACGCAACTTTTTGCAAATCAGTGCCGCATTGCGAACACAACGCAAAGTCGATCGACCGCCTCCGGGCATCATTCTCATTATCAGATATTTGGGTCGGCGGATGGGACTCTCGATTGATAGCATTGCAGGACAGCAACAAGTCGTTGTGAGAAAACTTTCAGGTGCTCTTGTTGGCCAAGCTGGTTTTGTTGGTGGAACCATTCTAGGCGACGGCGAGCCAGGCTTTATTATCGACATTCCCTTTTGGGCCGAACGATGCTCCAAAGAAAGCATAGGAGTTGCACAACAATGAACGATTCAAAAACTCGAGTTCTTAACTGGGACGATCAGGAAACCGATACATATCTTGTATTTTCCATTGCAGGCGGCCTCTACGCAACTCCCCTACTAGACGTGCGAGAAGTCGTTGAATTCAAGTCCCCAAAACCACTTTCCAATACAAAACCTTCATTTCTTGGAGTTATCAATATCCGCGGAGAAATCGTTGGCATTGTTGATCTTGCAATGTGCCTTGGCGGCAAAGCAACAAAGGCAGAAAGGCCTACTTTGCTCGTTGTAGGTAAGGACGATGCAGCACTGGCAGCATTGGTTGACGAAGTGCTTTCGGTTGTAAAATTTGAGGATTCAAGCATCGATCGACATGCCCACGGGCAACAGAGCGACTGCATTTCTAGCGGACATTTGGGAATTGCACGCCTTGAAGAACGTCTGGTTACCCTGCTTGATTTAGGCGTCGTGGTTGGCGCCCAAAATATTTCAAATTTACAAAAAATAACGGCTTAAAAGTTGGAGAAGGAGACCTTCGAATGACACAAGAAAATAGACCCACGCGCGCAACAGCTTTCTCATTGCAGGCTAAAATCATCCTCCTATTGGCTAGTATGCTCCTCGTTCAGGGTATCTTAAGTACAATTTCAATGCAGGGGCTGGGCCAGAAGTATGAAAAGAATCATGAGCTCACTCTGACCAACGCGCGGCATGCCTTTGGAGCAATAATTGCTGGCTTGCTTTTTGAGCGCTACGGCGACGTGCAAGCGTTTGCAGCCAACGGTATCTTTACAAGCAAAGACGTGAAAGCCATGGAATCTGCGCTCGACCGTTATGTTGAGCTCTATGGCATTTATCAAGGCATCATGTTTGTGTCTGCCGATGGAAAATTAGTCGCAGCTAATTCGAAAACACCATCAGGCTCCCTTACCAAGCTCAACGCTGTTCGGTCGATGAACTTTGCTGATGAACCTTGGTTCAAAGCTGCGATTGGGGAGAACTACACTGAAGATACGTCCAAAGGTATTAAGGGATCTTTTGTAGGACAAGTCGGAAAGGATGCCGTTGCCAGTGCACTTACGGGCGTCGAGCAATACGGGATCCATTATGCTTCTCCGGTCAAAGATTCCCTAGGACGCATCGTTGGAGTGATGACAACACGCTCTGATTTCGCTTGGCTCGAGGCAGAAGCAAAAGTTGCTGCCGACAGACTTGCCGAAAATGGCATCCAGACAACCACACTCACTCTCGTCGATCGGGACGGAATTGTTTTGCTCGACTACGATCGCCAGCGCCCCAAAGAAATCCCACGTGATTATAATACTTTAGGAAAACTCAACCTCACTAGTCTCGGCTTGACAGACATCAAACTCTCTATCGCCGGTACAACGGGGATTACCGAATTCAAACACCCACGCATGGGCGTGAATGTGCTTGCAGCATATGGTCCGATCAAGGATGCCAAGTTTCCGGAAAGTATGGGTTGGAGCCTTATTACCCGAGCCAAATCAGACGAAGTGCTCGCTGTAGCCAAGGCAACAATGCGTGCATTTTATCTCACGTTCGCGGTTGTCGTCACGGCAAGCCTAGCCATTGGTTTCTGGATCACAAGGCTTATTGCAGGGAGGTTTTCTCTTGTCGCAGGCAAGCTCAAGTCTAGCGCAGAAAGCGTCGAAAGGGTTGCAACGGAGCTCTCGTCAGCCGCTCACTCTTCTGCGGCTGCCATTTCCCAGCAGGCAGCCGCAGTGCAAGAAACTGTCGCATCAATGTCAGAGATGTCGAGCATGATTGCCCAGACATCGCAGAATGTTAGGGAGTCACTTACTCTCACCCAAGATGCCACAGAGAAGACAGAAGAAGGCAATCGAATTATGCAAAGACTTGTGGGGTCAATGGAGTCCATTCAGCAAGCCAACGGTCAACTCCAGAATATAGGCCGAGTTATTGCTGAGATTACTGCTAAGACGGGTGTAATTAATGACATTGTTTTCAAAACCCAATTACTGTCCTTCAATGCAAGCATTGAAGCAGCACGTGCTGGGCAGCACGGTCGGGGCTTTGCAGTCGTTGCTACGGAAGTCGGAAATCTAGCTCAGATGAGCGGCAATGCTGCCAAAGAGATTCAGGCGCTTTTGGATGACAGTCGAAATCAAGTTCAAGCAATCTTAGAGAGTACGCAGCATCGCGTCTCAGAAGGTCAGACAGTGAGTGCTGACGCACTTTCCACTTTCGGAGAAATCGCAAGAAATATCAGCAGTATAAGCGAGAAAATTCGCAGTATAAACGAAGCGACTCAAGAACAAGAACTCGGAGTGAAACAAACGAGCATTGCCATGGTACAAATGGACGAATATGCACAAAGGAACAACGTAGTTGCTGGACAGGTATCAGCTGCGGCATCAGATCTCCAGAAAGAGTCCCAAAAGCTCTTTCGCATCATTCAGGCTTCACGCGTTCTCGTACTTGGGACAGCTGCACTCCGTACATCCCGTGCAAAATCAACAGACATCGTCGATTTCCTTATCGGCAATTCCTTCAATGAATCATCACCTGCTGAAAAGCCCCCAAATGGCGAAATTGCGCCTTCAAAGAAGCCGTCGCGCAGTAGCAGTATTGCCAATGCAGCTCTGGCGGGACGCAGATTGCAATCGAATGCAAAACGCCGTGACACTGAAGGAAGCCTGCCCGTTGCTCCCGAAACACCAACATCTGCAGTTTCCGATGAAGCAGCTGAAGTCTCAGCTGATGACGAATCGTTCCGAGCAGCTTGAAAGGCAAAGCTATGTCTGACTTTTCAAACGAAGAGAGGGAGCTTGTATTCTCCCTCGCCGAAAATCTCATCGGGTCGTGCCAGCAGGGCACGACCCGTAAAGACATCCTGGTGACCAACGTAGGTCGGCGCATGAGCGCAACAGGATATTCAGAACTTTCTGAATATCTCGAGTTTGTAGAGAAAGATGACGCCGAGTTTCAACAATTGCTCTCAGCACTCACTATCCACACGACCAGCTGGTTCCGCGAAAAGCCACATTTTGATTTCCTCGAGTCTCTCGCAGTGTCATTTGCGACACAGAAGCAGTCACCTGGAATAAAAGCCAAAAACGGAGGCGGAGGAGAGCTATTCCGAGTCTGGTGCGCAGCCTGTTCGAGTGGCGAAGAGGTCTATTCATTTGCCGCAGTCCTGGAGCGTGTCCGAGCAGCGCATCCTGGATTCTCTTATGAGATTCTCGGCAGCGACGTCGATCCGGTTAGCATCGAGAAAGCCAAGCGTGGCATCTATTTCTCCACGGCACTCGATCGCGAGGTTCCTGCGGCATACAAACAATCGTTTCTGCGAGGCAGTGGACCTACACAAGGCCTAATGACCCTTACACGTGCTGTACGCGACCGCTGCCGCTTTGAAGTGCGCAATCTGTCGCGCGCTCAGGCGTTTGAGCATCCAAGCTCTTTTCAATTCGTAGTTTGTCGCAATGTGCTCATTTACTTCGGAGTAGACGACGGCGCACGTATCGTTAACGGGCTTTGCAAGACGCTCGAAAGGGAAATGGGGCACCTTTGTCTTGGCCACAGCGAATCCGTACGCGCTGAGGCATTCGGACTCGAACTCGTTCGCAACTGTGTGTACAGACATCGTGGCGGCCCCTCGCTCAATTTGAATCACCGCAGGAATGAGGCTTCGAGCCAAAACAATACGCGTAAGACTGTCCTCGTTGTCGACGACTCGCTCACTATTCGCACACTGGCTGCACGTGTCTTAACGAACGCTGGATACGAAGTTCTGAGCGCCAAAGACGCCCTCGAGGCAACAGCCATGCTTGCAACGCGACGTGTTGACGCCATCACTCTAGATGTCAATATGCCTGGGCAAGACGGCCTTAGTTGGCTTGCACAGAAACGAAAGGCCGGGCTTAAAACGCCCGTCATCGTTCTTTCGGATGCCAATGCCGATGAAGCCGGAGACATCCTAGGCGCTATGCAGGGAGGGGCACAAGAGTTCATTGAGAAGGGCCAAATGTCCAGAGATCCTCAGGTTCTCTCGGCACTGCTGGATGCGCTGGTAACTTTGAAACCAAAAAACACCGCTACCGTTCGTCAAGGCAACCAAACTCGCCCGCAGCTGCAGAGACCCGACGTTATTGTCATCGGCGCGAGTACAGGAGGAACGGAGGCGCTTACGCAGCTCTTACGTTCGCTGCCGCAGGGAACACCACCGATATTGGCCGTCCAACATATCTCTCCTGCATTTGCAAGTGCATTCGCATTGAGACTAGCACAAATCGCAGGGCTCACACTGGGAGCATTCGAATCTGGCACTGTTTTACAACCTGGGCACCTTTACATGTCATTGGGTGATAAACATATCGAGATTGTGCGTAGGACTAGCACACTCGTGCTGCGCGTCTCGGAAGCTCCTCCTCAGGGCAGGCACCGACCTTCTGTAGATACGCTGTTCCTTTCGACTGCTGCAGCGCGTGTGCAGTCACTCGGCATACTGCTCACCGGCATGGGACGCGACGGTGCGCGTGGACTGCTCGAGCTTAAGAACAAAGGCTCATTTACGTGCGCTCAGGACGAACAATCTAGTGTTGTGTTCGGAATGCCCCGTGAAGCGATTGAGTTGGGAGGAGCCACGTTTGTGGGTAATCTTAACGATATCAGAAGGGTGATAGAAGATTCACTGCACGCACCACATCGATTAGATTTAAAAAGAATAACTGCATGAGCAGAGTATATTGCGGTCCCTGGTTTTTATTACCGCAAAGAGGCTACACAACGATGCACAAGGCCCTTTTGTGCAACTTATCACGATAAAGATGAGGGCCATGAAGCGCATAAAATGTGTTGTTCTTGACGACTACCAGAAAGCAGCATCCCAGTTCGCAGAGTGGGACCGCATTAAAGACCGCGTTGCCGTTGAATTCAGTCATCATAAATTGACTGGCGAAGAAATCGTGGAATGCCATTCGGATGTCGAAATCTTGGTTGTAATGAGGGAGCGAACCACCCTCTCAGCAGACCTTCTTCAAAAACTTCCTCACCTGAAGCTCATTGTGACAAGCGGAATGCGCAACGCCGCAATTAATGTGAAATTTGCTCAGGAGCAGGGCATTGCAGTGACAGGCACCAAAAGCTCGGCCAGTCCTCCATTGGAACTCACCTGGGCTTTATTGCTGGCCTGCGCACGAAATTTGCATGCAGAAGTGGCTCATTTCAAAAATGCAGCAGACTCCTGGCAACTTTCAGTGGGCTGCGATTTGCACGGCAAAATGCTCGGCCTTCTGGGCCTCGGAAAAATTGGCTCCAGGATGGCTGAAGTAGGGCGCGCCTTTGGCATGAATATTTGTGCCTGGAGCCAAAACTTGTCACCCGAGCGCGCCAAAGAAGTGGGTGTACACCTTTGCAAAGACAAAGGAGAACTCTTAGCGGCAAGCGACTTTGTTTCCATTCACCTCATTTTAAGCGAACGCACACGTCACCTTATTGGAGCGGCAGAACTGGCTGCCATGAAACCTTCGGCATTTCTAATCAACACCTCGCGCGGTCCTATTGTTAACGAGTCTGCCTTGGTAGAAGCCCTTAAGCGACGAGCCATTGCGGGGGCAGGCATCGATGTTTTTGATGAAGAGCCGCTGCCTCTCGATTCACCCTTGCGTACTTTGCCAAACCTCATCTGCACTCCACACTTGGGCTATGTGACTCAGAATAACTACCGTGGCTATTTTGAAGAGGGACTCGAAAACATTGAAAGTTTTTTGACGGGCAAAGTCATACGTTCGCTATAAAAATGTTGCCTCTGCGATAATTTGTTCCTTAAAACATGGGACCGGCTGTGATGCGCATTATTTCTACAGTTAAATTAAGTCACACTGAACTGACCGAGATTTTGAGCGGCTATCAGCTGACTCCTCTCAGCACACCTCAGCTTGCCAAAGAAGGCCGCATTGCTTCAAACTATGCCGTTGAAACACGAGAAGCAGGAAAAATCATAGCTCGCCTCTATCCTGCTTCTTACAATGAAAAGCTTGTTTCGTTCGAAACTCGCGCATTACACTTTTTTGCTTCAAATTCACTCTCAGCTCCAAGCCCCTTTCTGATCGATGGCTTGGGATACTGCAAGTCAAAAACAGGCGAATATATCTGTGTGTACCCTTATATCGAAGGGCACCCCTTAGAACAGCAGGCGATCGATCGAAATATTGTGACACGCGCTGCAGAAAATCTAAGGCGCCTCATCGACGTTTCGCTGACTTACAAGCATCAGGGTGATGAGCCGGCAGGGGATCTCGAATTTATTAAAGCGCTGCTTGCAAACTTTCAAAGCGATAATCCTGAACTTTTAAGTTCTAATTTGGCGAACGAGATGAGTGCAGCACTGTGCAATCCCTCTTTAAACGAGTGGATGAAGCACTGCCCCAAGGGGATTGTTCACGCCGACTATTTTTTTGAAAATATTCTGATCAAAAAAGACGGATCTTTTGCAACGCTTGATTTTGGTGATGCCTATTTTGGGAACCCCGTAAATGACATCTGCGTGGGAGCCATGGAATTTGCTGTAGATCAGGACGAGCACTGGAATTTAGAATTCATGCGTGAATTTTTTATTCCACTCAAAAGTCTTATTGCTCAATTTAATCTTACAGGGCCTCGGTTTACGATGCTGTTGCAAGCAAATTGCATTCGCTTTGCCATTTACACGATCCCTGTAACCATAAAAGAAGGCAAAGCTGTAAGTGAAAACCCCTATGTGAAGAGATTCTCACTATTAAATGATCCGCATTTTTCAAACCAGATTGAGAAATGTCTGCCCTAAAAGACCGCTGGGATTTTTGGCAGATGAAATTGCTTTCTGAGCATGTCACACTCTTCAGAACAAAAAGGAGCATTTCATGAAAGGCTACTTTCTTTTCAACGTGTTACTTTGTTTGATTTCAGCCCAGGCCTGCAAAAAGGAAACCCACGCGCCCGCTTCAGGAGTAAAAGTATCGGGCGGGCAAGAAGTAAAAACTGATTTCCCGCACAAAAATGCTCTTGTGGGGTTATTTTTTCAATATAATAAAGAAACAGCGCCTCTTTTGTTTGATGCCCATCTCCTTCGCAAAGATGAGTTTCAGGAATTTATGTCACGCGCCAATAAGAATCCCTCAGAAGTGGGATGGCTCCCGCTGGTGTAGGCTCTTAAGATCTCTTGTACCGCAAACTGCCCTTTTTCTTACACTGTCCTGATCTGGACTTCAGAATTCTCGTGAAAAAATAAATTAAACTCGTTTCAGAAGTTTTTTATGGTTGTAATTCCTATTACAGCCGTCAAGCAACGACCCTGCATGAAGAATACATTTGCAGGTAAAATCAGGTGAGCGTTTTCTATCCCGGTCGCGGCTTGTACTTTAGAAGCAAGCTTGCTGTAGGAATAAATTCGCCCATTTCACGGCCAGTCATGTGCTTATCGGACGGTCGAAATTCAACCCATTTTTCAATAGTATTAAACAACTCCCGCAACGCTTCCTTGGGGTCTGGCGACTCCAAGATTTGGGCAACCGAATCAAGAATCCCTCTTGATTGTAGGTAGCGTTGAAGGCTGCCTGCTGTGAACACAGCAACCCCGGCTTTTACCCGCGCAAGCTGAAGAGGATGTGAAAGAAGAAAGTGGTCTACCAACAGGCTCAGGATTACGCCTCTGCGTGCTCCATCAATGCCACGTTGGCAGGCCGACTTTCCCCAGCCATCATACGCTTTCCAGTCTTGAAAGAAAACCTCGATAAGCCATCTTGTTGAATATGCTCGAATGACATCCAACCCTCTCCAGGTAAGATCGGTGGCAATAAGATAGCGGTACTCTGTTTCGTTGTCGTACTTGAGAGCAATCACATGAAGAACTCTGTTGTGAGACTTCACCCAAACACGCATATTGACATACGTAATGGCTTGATCAATTTTTCCGCGAAGAAGAATCTTAGTTGTCACCGGAGTCAACGACTCCGTAACTTCCTGAATGGGTTTAAGCTTTTTGCCATATCGAACAATCTGATTCCCACGAATTTGGGAAATAATCTGAACGTTAGAAAAAATTGACCCACATTTGTCTAAAAATTCGGGGCAAGAATAAGCAGCATCAGCGTTGATTGCAGTAATGTTTGCCGTAGGTACCAGTGTCTTAAATTTTTCAACCAGCTCACCTGCAATTGTAATTTTTGTGGGGTGAACTCCCGAGCGGCGAGGTTTTTTCGGACGAAGCCTTGCCGGGACCTTTTTCAATCGGAGATTTCGATCCTCGTTGCGCCACTTCACCCATGCGGGGTCAGGAATAAAAAAGCGGAAACCAACTGGGAAAGTCATTTTATCCGTAACAAAGAGCAGCATTACAATGTTCTGTCCATTTGCATATCCGCCGGTTTTTTTATCCTTCAACTTCTGAATCCCGAAGAGTTTTGAAGTTGATTTCGCTCTTAATCGATCGCTATCATCAATGATTAGAAAGCCTTTATCGCCGAATAACTTTACCAACCGCAGTACACTTTTTTCAAAAAGAGCATCCCAACAAATTTTTGAATAGTGAAGCATCCAGCTAAACGCCCGAGCAGAAAACCGCCCTGCAGACGCCCTTTGAATTCTGGCAAAGCAGAACATTCCCATACAGACCATTGCAGTGATGCACACGCTCATCCAATGAGCTTGAATTTTTGAAAGTTCGGTGTTTCCTGCGATAACAGGGGTTCTCAAAGCAGTAAGCTCATCTAAAAAAGTTCGAGCCTCAGTAAAAGGCGAAGTAAACAGCATCTTGTTGCCATCCTCAAGAAGAGTTGATGGCCGAAGTGTTAAGGAAACAAAAAAGCATGCAAGGTTTCGTGTCTTTTTTTTCTTATCCGAGGATGAACCTGGGCGTAGGTCGTGCGTTGCCAAAGGTCGATCTGGAATATTTGAAAAAGTCAAGTAACAATGGACTTATAAAAACTTCTGAAACGAGTTTAAATTATTTTCTTTAGATGGAGTGTTGGAATCGCAAAAGAGATTCCCGTGCATGATGTGGCCTGTGCAGTCGCTGATTACCGCCTCGTTTGAATCTCGATTCGAAACTGCAATGCTTTCTATAAAGGCCTGAGACGGTACGTTCCAGATTTAATTCAGGGACAGATGGTTGGGATCGAGTTCGAGCAGTTCGCCAAAGGCATTGTTAACAAAAAGCTTCCCATTGAGGAAATGAAGTCCATGGGTCACGGTTGGAATAGGGGAATACTCAGTTCCCCTGTACTTCTCAGAAGTCACGTTTTCTAAATTAATGATGCGGAGCACTCGCAGTGTTTCTTTGCACCACTGCACCACATTATTTCCAAAATCTCTTCCATAGACAAATTTTGGCCCCACGGCGATGACGTTGAGTCCCCCAATTTTGGAAGAATGGTTGAACTCATTTGAACATTGAGTTGTTCGTTAAGTTTGTACAGAACACCATCAAAGCCGCCCGCATACAGAACATTTTGGTAATCAGGCGGATTTTATGAATACCCAATTTTTTGAGAGCTTTCGCTGCCATTTCAAAGTCACGCTCGTCCCTTTTAAATCCAAGCTTTTCGTTTGCTGCAAAGGTATCAAAGCCCTCATCTTGCAGGCGATAGGCTTTGAGCTTGTTACGAAGTCCAATGCCTCTGCCTTCTTGGCGTAGATAGATGAGGTATCCACCCGACTGTTCGATTTGTTCTACTGAGAATCTGAGCTGTGGGCCGCAATCGCATCGCAGTGATCCAAAAAGATCGCCCGTAAGGCATTCAGAATGAATGCGAACGAGAGGGGGAAGAGTGGTGTCAACAATGGGAAAAGCCACAATAATATGATCTTTTTTGTCGGCTTCTTCCTCATTTAAAGACATAAATTGTGGATGAAGAACTTTTGATTGCGTCGATCCTAGAAACTTCGAATCCAGTGGCACTTCAACTGCGGAGTCGCTCAGGCACGCAGGAGTTGCCAAGTCAGATTCGCCTTTTTTTTCATCTCGGCGCAGTTCATGGCCTGATGTGGATGTTTCTCGGTACAACGCACTCTCCGTTTTTTAATGACAAGAAATATGTGTAACTTTCCTATTATTTGTTAATAATAAGTGAAATATTCTAGTTTTGTAAAGACATGTAAGAAAATTATCACGCAGTTTTTGATTGGTCAATTCAGAAGATATTAGATTTATATTGTTTAACGCAGTGATTATTTATTGTTAATTTATTTACAATGCCTGGGATTTTTTACTCAAATCTGAGAAATTTAGATGTTACTTTTGTTTGTCTATTTTTGTCTAAATGGACAGTATTTTGGTTTGAATCCTTCCCCTCAAAATGTGTCGTGCAAAATTTTTGATTTATACAAATAGGATTTGTTCAGAAACGAAACGAGGATGTATTTTGGTATCCGCAGGTTTCAAGTTTGTGACATCAAAATCTGCTTATTTTTCATATTGCAAAAATCGCTCGGAAATTTTTCGCTGTCAAATCCTGATGTGTATGCACCTCATGACATGTGAAAAGCCTCAGATCCCTTTCGAACTCACCGATAGGTGGAAAGCGGATCGGAAAACGTTGACTGCGTGTGGAGTATGACTGTGGCCCAGCTTTCGGCTTTTGAGTCGCTAGAGGTTGTTTACCTTTATCGGCCGCTTGGGATGACCCTTGGGGAGCGCTCTGTGAGAGGGCTCACTATTAAGTGCAGAGATGGCATTGAAGGTGAACTTGATTCCCTCGACCAGCACTATGGTCGCCTCATGCTTTTTGTCGTAACACCCCAACAATACGCCCCGCGCCGTCGGGCGATCCAAAGACTTGTCGAGCAAGCTCCAGATTCTACAGTGATTGGGTTTTTGCTTGTCGAAGACCCTCTCGTTCCTGCGACCGTTCGCCTGCGCAAAAGGCTGCACAACCTTGTCAATGCCAACTGGATCGTTGGAGATGTGCGCGCTCCCTTTGCCTTTAATCAAATTCTTCATGAAATAAACAAGGCAAGTCATCACCTGTTACTCAATGCAAACTACGATCTGTTTAGTTCCATGGTTGCTATTCGAGAGATTGAAGCCAAGGCGATCAACGAAGTGGGTCATGCCATGACAAGCCAGTCATCGGTTGATGAGCTGATGCGCCTCATTCTTGAAAAAGCTGTGGAGCTTTCCGCTGCCGACGCAGGTTTCTTGATGTTACGTGAAAACCTGTTTGGTGAGCCCATTGCCAATGAAAATTCAGTAATGATCCTTGGGCGATCAGGTAACAAGAATAAGTTTGTGCAAAAGCGTAAGACCTGCAAGAGCCAAAATCTAAAACTTGCTCCTGAATTGCTCGATACAGCGACCTGTGAGTTGACATCTTTTCTTGTGAATAGAGCTTGTGGAGTCAACTGGTCTCGGGGGATGGATGCGCCGCTCGCTCGGCATGTCGGGCTCACCTTTCCCAGTACGAACTTTACCGTTCCACCCATTGAATTTGATAAAAAAACCTATGCCATTAAATCCTACAGTGCCTTTCCACTCCGGACAGCATCGGGAGATGTCGTTGGTTTTATCGTCCTTTTAAATCGCCGTGTGACCTCTTCGGTTCTTATCGACTCCATTGTTGATGTCGAGCGTTATGTTACTGACTTTACTTCACACGATTTGAATATTTTGGAATCCCTTGCAAACCAAGCGGCGGTTTCCCTCGACCATGCACGTCTCTACAAAGATTTAAAAACAGTTTTTGAAAGCTTCGTGCAGGCAAGTGTGTTTGCCATTGAGTCTCGTGACCCTTCCACCAAGGGGCACAGCGAGCGCGTTGCAATTCTCACGGTGGCACTTGCGGAAGTCGTGAACGATGTGAAGAGTGGACCCTTTGCCAATGTGCAATTTAATCCAAGCCAGCTGCATGAGCTCAAATACGCAGCGCTCTTGCACGACTTTGGAAAGATTGGCGTGCGCGAAGATGTCTTGCGCAAAGAAAAGAAACTGTATCCGCACGAACTGGCCTCGGTGCGGGAAAGGTTACAGCTTGCCGAAAAACAACTTCACATAAAATTATTGGAATCCTATCTCGACACTTTGATGATTCGTAAAGAAGCGCCCAGGCCCGACGAAACCTCGCGCATTAAGGGAGAGCTTTTGCGCATTTCGCAAGAATTTGCGGAATTTTGGAAAACCATTACCGATGCCAACGAGCCCCACGTGGTGAGCCAAGATAGCTTTCAAAAAATTGCAGCCATTCGCGCCATGAAAGTCGCCATGGGTGAAGACAGCGTTGAGCTACTTTCTGAGGGTGAAATTGGAAAATTAGGCATCCGCCGTGGATCGCTTTCTCCTGAAGAGCGTCTTGAAATTGAAAGTCACGTGGCCCACTCTTATCGATTCTTGTTACGTATTCCCTGGACCAGCGATTTAGCGAATATTCCAGACATCGTTTTTGCACACCACGAGCGTATGGATGGCTCAGGTTACCCGCGCAAACTTGTGGATGATGAAATTCCCGTACAAGCAAAAATTATGGCTATTGCTGATATTTATGATGCCCTTGTTGCCATGGACAGGCCCTATAAAAAGGCCATTCCCCATGAAAGGGCGCTCAGCATTTTAGAAGCCGAAGTTAAAGATGGAAAGCTCGACAAAGAGATTTTTCGGCTGTTTGTAGACTGCCGTGTCGGGATGCTCATTCAGCAACCCGAAGAGGCTGCAGGGCGTGGGGGCAGTGGCGGACGCGCGGCATAATTTCAAGTAACAATTTGAGTGTGGCATCATTAATCGAGATGCGGTCCTTTGCTCACAAGCATTGCTTCCAGCATTTTTAATTCTTGCCGAAAGGCGCGATCGTCAGAAAGATCTCCCAGAAAAGGTGTAACCTTTGCATGCCATTTTGCCAGCAACGGATTTAAATTCGTAACACCACTTAGTTGAAGTGCCCGCGCAGACATCAGTGTGGATGCCGACACCAAATGACCAAAAACCTTGCGCAAGTCTTTAAGGCGAGTCACAGCGTTCATGGCATTGCTCACAATGTCTTGATTGTGAGATTCGCTTGAACGGGTAAAGGGAGCTGCGGGAAGCGAGAGTCGCATGACATCCATCGTGAGTGCTGAACAGATCTGGTGCAGACCTTTTAAGCCATGTAAAAATGATTTTCCGGATTCATTCGCGGCCAGGTTTGTGGGGAGCCCATGCATTCCATCGGTCAATAAAAAACTCTGTCTTTCGAGGCAGTCTGCAAAACGCGTCAAAGCCAATGCCAAATTGTCTGCGGCAGCAGTGATGTATCCGCCATAAAAGTTTCCCCCATTGAACAATTGTCCTTCGCTGAGCACGATGGGGTTGTCGCTCACGCTTTGTAATTCAGCATCAATCCAAGCTTCGCTTTGTTCCAACATTTCCCAGGCCGGTCCCAGTGCCTGCGGAATGCAGCGCAGGCTGTATTGGTCTTGCAAGGGGCGCGTTGGGCCGCGAGGTGGTGAATCGCTTTCTGAAAGATAAGAAAGAAGTTGATGTGCCACAAAGGCTTGTCCCTTGAAATTTCGAACGGGTGGGGCGTTGACGTGGGGGTCATAGGATCCCCTATCACCTGCCAAGGCACAATGGTTTGCTGCGAGTGCGGCCAACGACCACTGAGTTAGTTTCTTTATTTTTGTGACTTCAAGAGCTGCCAGTGCTGTGACGCAGCTGAGTCCGTTGATGAGTGCAAGGGTGTCTCGTCCATGGGGCACAAGCCTTGCGATGCCATGTTTCTCCAACGTTGGCCCTGCCATGGCCCTCGAATCTCCATCCCACACTTCCACAGGTTCGCCCATCAGCATGCGCGCGAGCGGAGCTAAGGAAACAAGGTCGCCACTGGCCCCTAAAGAGCCATAACGCAAGATACAGGGTGCCAATCGAGAGTTTGCTGCAGTAACAAGATGAATAAGGACTTCAGGCGAAATGCCGGAATACCCCATTGCCAAAATGTGAGTGCGTGCGATGAGGGCTGCTCTGCATTCTTCAGCAGCTAATTCCTCACCCGTTCCGCAATCAAGGTAACGAGCAAGGCGAGATTGCAAGCCATCTGCCACAGTGGAGTCGAGGTTTTCGCGCACATTTGCGCCATAGCCCGTGGTGACTCCGTAAATGCGCTGGCCTTGCCCTTTGGCATTTTGAAACGACGTGTGACTTTGTTTCACCCGCCTTGAAGTTTCGTCGGAGATGCGAAGATGGGGTTTGAAAGAGCCTGCTAAATTCGAGAGTTTCTGTGATGAAAGCTCATCGATACCCACAAGGAAATCCATGTTTATTCTCGCAATTCGGCAGGTTTTAGAGCGGGTGTTCAAGGCAAAAGGGGCCGAAAGCGTTTTGTTTCGGCCCCTTCTAGTGTGACTTATTTTTTAGCAGAAGCAGCGATTAAATTCAAAGCGCTTCCTGCCTTAAACCAACCGATTTGTTGATCGTTAAAGGTGTGATTCAAGGTTACAGCGTCCTTGGTTCCGTCGCTGTGTTTCAGCGTCAGGGTGAGCTGTTTTCCAGGAGTCAGGTTTTCGATGTCGAGGCTGAGTTTGTCGTCTTCACGCACCTTGTCGTAGTCGGCGGCGTTTGCAAACGTCAGAGGTAACATGCCTTGCTTTTTGAGGTTGGTCTCATGGATGCGGGCAAAGCTTTTCGTGATAATTGCTCGGCCTCCCAGAAAGCGGGGCTCCATTGCAGCATGTTCACGGGATGAACCTTCGCCGTAATTTTCTTCACCAATCACAACCCAGCCCATGCCTTTCGCCTTGTAGTCGCGCGCAACGCCCGGAACCGTGCCGGTGGTGGAGGTGAGAATATTTTTGACGGTGTTCATTTGATCATTAAACGAATTGACCGCAGTGATGAGCAAATTATTAGAGATGTTATCGAGGTGGCCTCTGAATTTGAGCCATGTTCCTGCTGCAGAAATATGGTCGGTGGTGCACTTGCCTTTTGCCTTAATCAGTACAGCGAGTTCTTGGAAATCTTTGGCCACGTTGGGCGGCGTGAAGGGGCTCAATGCCTGAAGGCGGTTGCTTTGTGGATTGATCGAAACAATGACCTTGCTGCTGTCTGTGGCGGGTGCAATAAAGCCAAGTTTATCGGGCACAAATCCTTTGGGAGGTAAGTCGAGCCCGGTGGGAATGTCGAGTTTAACCTTTTCACCTTTGTCGTTTGTTAAAGTGTCTTTGGTGAAGTCAAAGGTCAGATCGCCCGCAAGTGCAAGTGCCAAAACGGTTTCGGGTGAAGCAACAAAGGCGTGTGTGTTGGGATTGCCGTCGTTACGCGCAGTAAAGTTGCGGTTAAACGATGTCACGATGGAGTTCTTTTCGTCCTTCATGTCGTTACGTTTCCACTGCCCAATGCAAGGGCCGCATGCATTTGCAAGCACGTTGCCGCCAATGCCTTCAAGGATGGCGAGCTGGCCATCGCGTTCAATGGTGGCGCGCACGGTTTCGGAACCTGGGCTGATCTGGAGTGAAGACTTCAGCTTGAGCCCCTTGGCGATCGCCTGTTTAGCAATAGTGGTCACTCTGTCGATGTCTTCATAAGAAGAGTTTGTGCACGAACCAATGAGTGCCACTTTAAGCTCTGCAGGCCAGCCATTTTCTTTCACGGCTTTTGCGAATTGGCTAATAGGAAACGCACGGTCGGGGGTGAACGGGCCGTTGATGTGTGGTTCAAGGGTGTCGAGGTCGATTTCGATCACTTGATCGTAATAAGTTGTCGGTGCTTTTTCGGCATCGATGTCGGCGCGTAGATGTTCTGCAACGCTGTTCGCAAGCTTGGCAACGTCTGCTCTGCCAGTAACCGAAAGGTAATCGGCCATGCGCTTGTCGTATGGAAACACCGAAGTGGTGGCACCAATTTCTGCGCCCATATTGCAAATGGTTCCCTTACCTGTGCAAGAAAGCGATTCACAGCCGGGTCCGAAGTATTCGACAATGGCTCCTGTTCCGCCCTTCACGGTTAAAATACCCGCAAGTTTAAGAATGACATCTTTAGGAGACGTCCAGCCTTTAAGCGAGCCCGTGAGCTTCACTCCGATGAGCTTTGGCCATTTAAGCTCCCAGCCCATGCCTGCCATAACGTCGACGGCATCTGCGCCGCCCACACCGATGGCGAGCATACCGAGCCCACCTGCGTTTGGAGTGTGAGAATCTGTTCCCACCATCATCCCACCGGGAAAGGCGTAATTTTCAAGAATAACTTGGTGAATGATCCCGGCGCCTGGTTTCCAGAAGCCAATGCCATACTTTTGCGAAACCGTAGAAAGAAACTCGAATACTTCTGCGTTGTCTTTGTTGGCAACTTCGAGGTCGGACTTTGCGCCGTGCTGCGCTGCGATGAGGTGATCGCAATGAACCGTCGAAGGAACGGCAACCTTGGGAATGCCCGCAGACATAAACTGCAAGAGCGCCATCTGTGCCGTAGCATCCTGCATGCCCACGCGATCGGGGTAAAAGTCGACGTAGTCTTTTCCACGGCCAAACTTAGAAACGCTTGTGCCACCCGTTTTACCCGAAGGTGCAAGGTGAGCGTAAAGAATCTTTTCGGTGAGGGTGAGCGGCCTGCCCAAAACTTCGCGCGCCTTCGCAACGCGGGTTCCAAAATTCTCATAAACCCTTTTCATCATCTCAAGATCGTACAGCATCGTTAAGCTCCTCAGTGGCATTTTTGGTTAAATGTCGTCATGGCTATCTAACAGATATTGTCGTCTATTTTAAAGTTCCAGCGAGTCAAACTTTTTGGGGAAAGCTATCCAAGAAATCTATGGGATGAAGGGTTTTAGCTCAACATTCGAATATGATGGGATTAAAGTTAGTGAATTTGCCTATTATCATTTTCCCAAAATTTTTTTGTATGACTTTCTTGACAGGTGAAAACGACTCATGTAGCTAATTCCTTATCACCGGTTGGCCCTATCGTCTAGCGGTTAGGACACCGCCCTTTCACGGCGGGAACACGAGTTCGATTCTCGTTGGGGTCACCAAATATTTAGTTGTTATGTTGAAAACCCGGGTCACCCCCGGGTTTTTGCATTTCCAGGGTATCTTAGGCAAGATAGTTCAAATCGGTTGCCTGCCTTTTCTTCTCGCTCCGATGGTCTTTGCCCGAAGTTCGACCCTTTCGTCTAGTCGGTCCAGGACATCGCCCTTTCACGGCGGAAACACAGGTTCAACCCCTGTAAGGGTCACCACGGCGCAGTTCCTCTGCCACAAGCACGGCCTTGCGCGCAATTCCCCACCTGTATTCATTTAAAGCTCCACTGGCTCGAATCACACGATGACACGGAATCAGCACGGCAATTGGATTCTGTGCAATGCACGTCGCCACTGCGCGCACGGCCTTGGGAACACCTACTGCCGCAGCAACTTCGCTGTAAGTCGACACTCTTCCAGCAGAAATCTCCAAAAGCGCCATCCAAACCTTTACCCGTAAATCGGTTCCTTTTAGCAAGAGCCCCAGGCGGCTTTGTGGCTTTAACCCCGAAAGACGCCGCACCACTTCCAGGGCAAGAGGTTCGATTTCTGAAGCAGATTCCACCCAAGTCGAAGAGGGCCATTCGGCACGTGCATTTTGCAGCGCTTCCTCTCGTCCGCCCGGTGCAGACACAAACCCGAAGTGGCACAAACCCTTGGGGGCCACCACAAACAGAGCTTCTCCAAGGGGAGTTTCAAAAAATGACCAATGAAGCGTTAAGTCTCTTCCGCCCGTTTTGTATTCGCCCGGTGTCATCTTCTCAATAGAAAGAAAAAGGTCGTGTAACCTTGATGTGCCTGAGAGTCCCACTTCCAATGAGGTTTTGAGCAGGGAGCTCTGGCTTTTTAACATGGGTTTTGCACGCAAAAGCGTCATGGCTTGCTGAAATTCCTTTGGAGAAACGCCCGCCCACTGGGTAAACATTCGATGAAAATGAAAGGGGGAAAGCCCCACATGCTCCGCCACTTGGTCGAGCGTCGAAACAGCCCCCTCTTGATTTGATAAGAATGCGATGGCTTTAGAGACCTGAGTGAAATCGTCTAATTTTTCAATGATTTCGCGAGTGGGTTCAATGTTTTTCATGTTTACACATCTCTGAAAATGGTTTCAATTCAAGATTTAACATGGGGGCATGGCGAAATCGACCCGATTCTTGCGGAGGGGAGAGGCTGGGGGCTTCATTGTTTGTGGAGAAGATTCAACTGCGAAAATAGCGCTATGCAAGTGATATGACGATCTCAAAATAAGCATCGCAACTGCTTCACAAATTGCAGAGTCAATGGAATTCTTTATCTGTCATGGCAATGTCCTCATTTTTTACTTGTTAAGCAAATTTTTAAAAGATACGTCTTTTTTGCTGATAGCAGTATGACTGGCAAAAAGTAATAGCTTGGCTAAATCTATTTACAATTGTGAACAGAATAATACTCAACCTAGATCTACTGCCTTTTTAGTACTTACTTCAAGACTTCGAAAAGACTGGAGAACACTGAATGTATATTCAAGAGGGTTTGGATAACTCAGCAATGGCGGGAGACGGCTTTCGAATTAACAATTTGACTGAGGCACCTCCAAAGCAATTAAAAGAATCGGAATTTCGAGCTGCAAGATGGCTTGCATTTAGTCGGGCAGTAAGACCATTTTTGGTAAGCTTGTATTCACATGCTCAATCAACAAAGCTTAAGGCTTTATTAAATGAAATAATTATTTCTGAGTTAGGAGGGGACGGTGGAAAGCCGCACGACATTCTTCTAGAAGAAGCGCTGGTGGCAACTTTAGATTATTCTATGTATCAAACCATCAATGAATATGCGGAATTTCCTTCGGTTTGTCAATTCAATAAGTCACTCTACAAACTGCTAAATGCTTCACCAACGGATGCCCAGATTGCGGGGATACTTTTAGGTTTTGAACTTCCAGCACATCAGAATCTCTTCCTCGCAAAAGAAGCATTTCTAAGGCTTGGCGCTCCCTCAGCAATTTCAAGGACGCTTTATTTCCAAATCCATGATGTTGCTGAAGACGCTCACATGAACAAGGCCTGGCAAGCTGCCTGGTCTGTTAGTTCAACTGAGGGAGAAAAGATGGAACTTCAGACCTCTTTCATTCGGGCGCAAAACTTTTGGGTCTCGTTTTGGAGGGGGCAGGATTGTTAATGCAAAGTGTCAAGCAGCTTTTAAAACTGCAACAAAATTTAAAATTCATCAAACCTTACGCGAGCCTTGCACTCCATAGTGCCTCAACTCATTTAACAGTGCTGGCAATGGCATCACTTATCCGAGGGAGGTCAGATTCGCCAATGCAAGCGACAATTCTTTTAACCGCAGGAACGGTTCCTGGTGTGCTCATTGCGCCATTTTTTGGAAAACGACTCGATAGTGTTTCGCCATTGAAACTTCAGCGCATCCTGGCTCCGTTTTTAATCGCGAATATGGTGCTCATTTGTTTTTTGAATAAATCAAATATGATTTTAGTCACGTTGCTCATTTTTCACTCTCTGATTGCAACAATTATTCGCTCAAGCTTTTTCAAAACCATGGGAACAACTTCTGGGCAAAATGCTTACCATACGCGTTTTGTGTTATTTTCTGTGCTCATAGGCACTCTAATTTCGGGTCTGCTCTTAAAATTATCTGATAATGTAGCTCTTGTCGCTGGACTTACAGTTCTCTTAAATTTACCTTGGTGTTTAATGTTAGCTTTTGCTTCAAGGGAATATAAAGTTGAACATTTTTCACAAAGCACGTCTGAAATTTCAGCACTGAAAAGCATTCATCCTTTTTTTAATTTCTCACAAGTTAAGCGCTCTGCTCTTTGGGTAATCTTATTTCAAGGATTTTTTCAAGGGGCATATGGAACGCTTATTACTCAGCTTCCAAAATTTCATGAATTCGTTCCTTTAAGCAGTGGTGTATCCTTATTTCAAGCCGCAGTCTCTGTTGGACTCATAATAGGTGCAAGTTTTTTCCTTAAAACCAGCTTGCCCCTCAGCCCTAAGACTACCTTTTTATTCATTGTAATGTGCTGCATGTTTATCGCTCTATCTTTTGCGCCTTTTCCGCTTTTATCTGTGCTTTCGTTCGGATGTATGCATATTTTATTTGAATTTGCCTGGATGAAAAATATTTCCAAGGCACTAGACTTAACACCTGTTACACATCGAGTTCGTATTAACCTCAATATTAATGCATGTGCAAGTTTTGTGATGGTGAGTGTGAGTATGCTCCTCGCAATGGGCATACAGTTGGGGGCCTTGGCGCAAACGCTCCTTATTTGGGCGAGCTGCGCAATTTTTTTTGGAATGATTGCATGGTGGATTGAAAAGAAAAGTGCCATTCAAGGCGAGGAATCTCAATAATGTATCAAAAAATCGTTCTGTTTCTTGAAGCCCGTGGCCATATTGAAAGAATAGCGAAACACGCTTTGCAAAGTGGTTTCCTGGTCTGTGTTGCGAGCACTGAGCCTGAAATGGCGCGGCAAAAGTTGATAGGAATTGAACACGAAGAATTCCACTTATCGGCACGGCACGTTGAAAATGTGCAGGAAACCTGCGATTTGATCCTTGCCAGATTCCCTAAAGAGAGCATCGTGGGCGTTTATGGAGCTGTTGAATCCATCGTTCCCTTATTGCACCACCTTCGTGAAAAAATTGGATTGCCATATTGTCCAAAAGAGGCACTTGGTAGGACAATGGATAAGTTTTTGATGCGCAAGGCCCTCAAGAGTGCTGGGCTCTCAGATTTACATTGTGAAATTTTTGACTTGTCTGATCCTATAGGCTCCTGGAAAAAAATGGATCGACCTTGTTTCCTGAAACCAAGGCACGGCTTAGCTAGTCTTCAAGTCTTTCAGTTAAATTCTCAGGACGATTGTATTAAGACCGCGAACCAAATCCTTGACAACACGAACCAGAATAATATTCCGACTTGGGCACGTGCCTACATTTCTCATCCAACCGACTTTTATTTAGAAGAAGCCGCAGATGGTGAACTTCTCTCCCTAGAGGGGGTGGCTTCCAATGAAAAATATGAAGAAATTGGTCTTCTTTCACGCATCTTGTTTACAGAAAATTCAGTTATTGAAATGGGATCATCTTTTCCCGTTATTCGAGATGATTACGAAAAAATAATTGATAAAGTCCGAAGGGCACATTCCGTTTTGGGAATTGAAAATACGCCGACCCACGTTGAATTTATAATAACAGAGCAAGGAAATGTTGAGATTATCGACTTTAATTGCAGGCTCGTGGGTGCTCATGTTTTAAATTCCATTAATTACGTTACCCATTCGAATTTTGAATTTCAGCTTTTAGAATACGCAATTGGTAACAAAATAAGTGTTCCAGCCCCATTTAAAAATGTTGTTTGTTCACTTCAATATTTTTTCGCGTCTGTCAAAGAAAATTCGTTGGATTCTGTGACATTTCCCGAACACGAAAATCTTGTATTTCAGGATGTGTTAACTGAAATAGGAAAACAACTCAATTCCGATGTGAATCAGTTGGATGTGGTTGGATGTTTTATTGCCAATGGAAAAAATGAAGAAGAATCTTTAAACCATCGAAGAGAAATTTTATCTAAAATTCGAATCAATGAAAATGGGACGGCCCGATGTTGACAAAATCTTACGTACTTTCCTCAGACGCCAAAGGTATTGATCGGCTTGGTAAGTTGTTTAAGATAACTTCAAGCGCAACGTCAAGTTTATTGAAAAATCAGCTCTGCGCGCATACTGCCATAAATGCGCTTGAAATTGGTTGTGGTACGGGGCATGGCACTAAGCTTTTAGCGCCCTATTGTCAGCATCTACTGGCAACCGATCCAAGTGATGTCTTTATAACTTCCGCTCGAGGCGAAATTGCTTCTGTTCAAATTTCAAATGTAACATTCAGGACTTCTTCTTTTGAAGAATTGACCGCAGATGAGTCAATTTCGGAAAGTTTTGATCTGGTCTATCTGAGATATGTTCTTCAGCATCTGCCCAAGCCTCTGGACGCTCTACAGGAAATATATAAACTGCTGAAGCCGAATGCATTAATCATCATTGAAGATTTTGATGTCTCGCAAAGGTCATATTACCCAGAAAATGATGCCGTTCGAGAATACATTGAATTATATCAGAAGATCGTTGCTGCGAAGAAAGGCGACGCAGAAATAGGGCGTAAGTTGCCACTGATGCTAAGTCAGGCCGGTTTTTTAATGAAGGATTTTTCAATCCAAGTCCCCACCCCCGGGACTCAAGATGCCGCAATTTTGTCAATTCGGACTTTGCAAGAGGCTTCATGCTCAGCAGTAAAGGCTGGCCTATGTACAATTTCGCAAATTGAGAATGTCTGCCAAGGACTTCAAAATTTTTCAAATTTACCTGGAGCTTTTCTCTCATCAAGTCATGTGTTTCAGTTTGTTGGGGTAAAATTATGAACTTACTGAAGAAAATAAAATACATTTTAGTTTTAATCATTCTCGTCTTCTCAGGCATAGATGGCATGGCTGAGAGCTTTATTGTGCTGGGAAATACGCCTCCTGGCGGGCTTGTTACCGAACAACGACAACAAGATTATAGAGTAGCATTAGCCCTCTGCGGTAAAGCGGAATTACAGAAAAAAGCAATTGACTTTTCATTTAACTTTGTTCCTGGCTTGTCCAAATCATCAGCCGACATCGTTCGAGAAGCCGCGGTGAGCCAAAATATGGGAGCCATTGGTTTTTCGTATTCAAAAGAGGCGATTGCAGCGGCTTCAGTTGCAGATGAATTAAATTTTCCAGTTATTTCGCCTTCTGCTTCTCATGATTCGCTTTGGGGACGTCGAGCCTTTCTTTCCCTCGGTATGAATAGTCAAATGCAAGCCTCACTTTTGGTTCAATGGATGCTAGAAAATCGAAAAAATGAGCATAACGTACATGTTGTTGTCTCTGCTGATGAAGTCACATCTACCGGCATGTGGAAAAATCTTGAAAGGCTGTTGAAAGGTGCTGGATTTAGAGTAACAAAAAGTATTTTTGTTCAAACAGACTCGTCATCTCCTGCTCGAGTTGCTAACGAAACTCTTAAAAGCAAAGCATCTACAGTAATTTTCACAAGTTTTTGGAAGGCGTCGGTACCCATAATACAAAAGCTTGATTCTTTTAGAGGTCAGATCGTAGGTCAACATGAGTGGGCTTATAATTTAGAGTCAATGAATTCAGCAGTTGGAGAACTACGCGAATTTATAGTAATCAGCGATCATCTACCAAAAGGTTCATCGCTAGGAAAAAACAAGGAAGTAAACGCGCTAAAGTCAGATTTTGAAAGTAAGTACCAGAAAGCTTTTGGGTCTGAACCAACTGCACTTGCTTATAGTATTTGTGATACTGCACGGTTTATTAGCCTCATTAGTTCTGAAAACGCTCCCAAAAGCCGTAGTGAATTCATAAATGCAATGCGCTTGTCGCGTACATGGGCAGGGGTGCGAGGTGCGAATCGTATGGAAAAGGGGCAATTAACCACCCCTTCCTGACTCCATGCGTAAACTGAAAAGCCTTGCCGCTGTAGTGTTTCCTTCAGAAGGGAGGAAACAAGCTTATG
>JBIIEI010000115.1:0-13011 GCA_044237915.1 Silvanigrellaceae bacterium
GCGCAAAAGTAAGGTAACGAAAAACTCAGCAATTTCAACCTGGGATGAAAGAAAAATCATGCTTGTTCAAGTTCTATGCGGATTTGGTAGGCTTCCGGGGTGTCAGGTTTGGGAAACGCCTGCTTAAGAGATTTATATTTTTTTAATATTAGATCACGCCAGTTGCGTTTAATTGCTGCATGGCTCGCATCTCTTGGAAACTTGGGCAGGGTTACATGAGTTGCAAAAGCAGAATATCTTGCTTCTTTTTTGTAGGAATTTTTTTGGAGTTCGTGAAATAAAAAGGTTTGCACAAAAATTATGAAAAGGCTAATAAAAACAATAATAAGGATAGTTACACTGATAAAATAAGAAATATATTTGAATAAAAGTGCAACTCTTCCCATTTAAATTGCTAGCCCAACAAATTCACTTCTGCAGCTTTGGTAACAGACATCGCACGACAAGAACTTTTTATTGAGTCACCACATGGCGCAAATGATCTCCCAAGGGAGAAACAAAAAAGTCTTCGGGCTCGGTGCCTTCAAATGCGATGAGATGTGCAGGTTTGCCTTGAGCAATCATGCCATATTCTGATTCAGCTCCCAGGGCATAGGCTGCATTGGTGGTGATGCCCGCAAGCACTTCAGGAAGTGAAAATCCACTTTTTGAAAGTGCAAGAAAAGCGGCAAACCAAAGGCTGTTGAGAGGGGCACTTCCGGGATTAAAATCAGAGCCAATGGCGACGCGGATGCGGGTGCCGCGAAATTTTTTAGCTTCCACATAGGGAATGCTTGAGAAAAAACTGGTGATCGGAAGTGCGATTGCGACAACATCCATTGAATGTAAGCGCGCAAGGTCGGTTTCTGTTGCGTATTGACAGTGTGAAACCGAAAGAACGCGGGCATTTTTTCGTCGATTGTAGGGAGATTGTTCCTGCCGTTTGGCAAGTGCCATTGCAAGATCGCATCCTCCGCTGCGCGAAAATTCATCGGCATGAATGTGCACATCGAGTCCGTACTGCAGGGCAGCACCGAGCCATTTTTCACCGTGTTCTTTGGTAAAATAATTGCGTTCTACAAAGATATCTGCGGCAAGGGGCTGCGTTTTTAAGCCACGGGATTCAGCAGCTCTTGCGGCTTCAACATACTGAGGCACGGCTTCGACCAGAGCATTCACGTAACTTTCGAGGCCACGGTATTCGGGGCTTTCCGCGTGGGGCCCCAAGAGTGTGGGTGCAATGCGCGGAAAAAGTCCTTGTTCTGCAGCACCAATAGCTTCGTAAATGCACTTTAAATGACGCAACTCTTCTTCGGGGCTCAGGCCGTATCCTGTTTTAGCTTCCATGAGCACCACGCCGCGTGCCAAGGCCTGCTTTGCATTGCGCGTAAAGACTTCGGTGAGTGCCGGGCTGCTGGCTTCGCGCGTGGCGCGGGTTGTTACTGTGATGCCGCCACCCCGTGCCGCAATTTCTTCGTAACTTAAACCTTGGGCTTTAAGCACGGTTTCTTGCGCTCTACTCCCTGCAAAAAGCGGGTGTGAATGGGAATCAATGAGGCCCGGCATCAAAGTTAAACCACGGGCGTCGATGACGGTAACACCGGATTGGCTTGCAAGGGATTGGGCAACCCCCTCGCCGATTTCTGCAACGATTCCATTTTCGATGACAACATCTACATTTTTATGAATACCGAGCGCTTGAGTTGTGATTCCTTCGGTGGGATCCTTTTCGGCACCATTCATGGTGATTAAACAGGAAGCCTCTCGAAAGACAATTGTGGTTCCAGGTCTTGCACAAGTGATGTTGATTGAGCTTTTAATCATTTTTCTTACTCTCCTGTCACGCGGCGTGTTTCCCTTGGATAGAAATGGGGTCGCGTTGGTGTTACTTTCGAGTCTGACATTTCAGTGCGAGCGATTTGACGCGCGGTTTCATATCCTGAATCGGCATGGCGGAAAATACCCATAGCGGGATCAAAGGTTAACACGCGGTCGAGTTTTTGTGCTGCCAATTCTGTTCCATCTGCCACAATTACCATTCCTGCGTGCAAGGAATATCCCATTCCCACTCCTCCTCCATGATGAAAACTGACCCAACTTGCGCCCGAAGCAATGTTGCCAAAGGCATTTAAAAGGGCCCAATCGGCGACTGCATCTGAGCCATCCATCATCCCTTCGGTTTCTCGATTTGGAGAAGCCACGCTTCCGCAGTCGAGATGATCGCGCCCAATCACCAAGGGGCATTCAAGTTCGCCGCTTGCAACCATATCGTTTAAAAGGCGTCCGGCTTTGGCGCGTTCTCCATATCCAAGCCAAAGGATGCGCGAAGGAAGGCCCTGGATCGCTATCCGCTTTGGAGCCAAATTGAGCCACCGCTGCACACCTTCGCTGTCGGGAAAAAGCTTGCGCAAAGCGTTGTCTGCCTTTGCAAGGTCGTCTGGATTTCCGCTCAAACATGCAAAGCGGAAAGGACCTTTTCCTTCACAAAAAAGGGGACGAATGTATTCGGGTACAAAGCCTGGAATGTCGAAGGCATTGGTGACGCCCGCTTGCTGTGCCATCGCTCGGATGTTGTTACCGTAATCGAAAGTCGGTATCCCTCGCGATTTTAATTCCAACATCGCTCGGACATGGATGCCAATACTGCGAATGGCATCTGCCTTCACGCGTTCGGGATGGGTGCGCCTTGTTTCTTCAGCCTGCTTCAAAGTGTAACCCGAGGGGACATATCCATAAAGAGGGTCATGGGCTGAAGTTTGGTCGGTCACGAGTGCGGGCGTAAAATCAGGTCTTTTAAGCAGCTCGGGTAACAAATCAGCAGCATTTCCAATCAATGCAATGCTCTTTTTTTCGCCTGCGGCCATCGCGTTGTGCAAAGACTTCATGGCAGAGTTCATGTCATCGTGAATTTCATCAAGGTAACGACTTTCGATGCGCATTTCTGCGCGTTTTCTATCGACTTCAATTCCTAAAAAACACATCCCGGCCATTACGGCTGCAAGGGGTTGGGCTCCTCCCATTCCACCCAGGCCCGCCGAAAAAATAAATTTCTTATCAGTGTTCCCTTGGTAGTGTTTCTTTATTGCCGACAGAAATGTTTCATAGGTGCCTTGCACAATTCCTTGGGAGCCAATGTAAATCCAGCTTCCCGCAGTCATCTGGCCATACATCATGAGGCCCTGTTTTTCGAGCTTATCAAAATGCTCCCAGTTCGCCCAATTTCCCACAAGGTTGCTGTTTGCAAGCATCACGCGGGGAGCATGTTCTGTGGTTTTGATGCGGGCGACGGCGCTTCCGCTTTGAATAAGCAGTGTTTCGTCGTTTTCAAGCTCCTGCAACGCCGTGCAAATGGTGTGGAAATCAGCAATGCTCCGGGCTGCCTTGCCACGACCGCCATATACCACTAAGTCTTCTGGTCGTTCCGCAACACGTGCATCAAGGTTGTTTAAGAGCATGCGCAAGGCTGCTTCCTGTTGCCAGCCTTTTGTGACCAAGGTGCGGCCTGTGGGCGCTGCTGTGCCAGGGCTAAACCTTTTGAGGGCAGCGGAAGACGTGCTGTGTTGCGGGCTCATGATTTGTTCCTTTGCTTTGATAAAGAGTATTCTCAACGACCGTTTCGCAATTTGGAGTAACCAACTGCTATGAGTAGCTCACATCCTGTCTGGTCTGGGCCAAATGAGTCAACAAGACAGGTTTCCATGGATTATTTTATGCCACAGAAACTTCAAACGGAACTTGGCAAAATAAAACAGTTCCTGGGGGAATTTGTGACCACAGAGCGCATGGAACGCCTGGAGCAAGCTGTGCAAGCGCGCAGCCGCAGGGTTTTGTGTGTTTTTGAAGATACCCACCACTGCTATAACATCAGCGCTGTCCTGCGTTCTGTCGATGCCTTTGGATTTTTAGATGCCTTTTTTATTTACACTCTCGAACGTCACAAGTTTCGCTTTAAAGACAGTGTGGAGCGCGGGGCGAGCCAGTGGCTGAACTTGCGTCGGGCCTCGGATGTTGAAGTGTGTGGTCGGCTACTCAAAGCGGCTGGATATCGCATTGCGCTCGTCACAAGGCCAGACTTTGAGCACACTTCTTCTTATTATCGCGAATCTTTGCCTGAATTTCAAGTTGCAGATTTTCGCGGCGAGGCTTTTCAAACGCTCATGGGTGATTCCCGCATTGCGGTGATTTTTGGATCAGAAAAAACAGGTGTTTCTAAGGAATGGCTCAATTTTGCGGATCTTTACATCCATGTTTCCATGCATGGATTTGTGGAGTCGCTCAATGTTTCGGTGTGTGCGGGCATTATTTTGCATGAGTTGCGCAGTGCACTTGTGGATACCAAAAGTGAGCAGTTTCGCCTCTCGGCACACGAGCAAAGTCTGATTCTCGACCAGTGGCTCGTCAAAACGGTGGCACGGGTGGGCGATCTTATTTGTGCTAAGCGACTGGATTTAGTCGATTATTTTAAATTTCTGAGCCCGGGCGGCTTCTTTGCTCCGTTTCAAAATTTACCTTAACTCTCGCAGGTTCTCGCCGATAGATGGATAAGGTTTCGGCATGTGTCGAGCAAGAGAGGAACCTTTATGTTTAGCGGCAAATGCTCTCACATCTGGAAAGATCCATCAGGAGGAGCCCTTGGGCACGAAAAAATCGTGTTGCCTGGCACCGATTCTGATGTGACAGGTTCCAATGGGAGCAAAAATGTGCATGCAACAGGGACCTTACCTGCAGATGGCCTGACAGACGTCCTTTTTCATGAGCTCAAGCAACCCCTACTTTGCGTTTTGGTTTTGGCAGAGCGTCTGGAGCGTAACATTGATGAAATGGATCCCGGTGCCACTCCAAAACATGCTCCTCTCAAAAGAGACATTGTTTCACTTTTGAGTTCGGTGAATCAAATTCGTGAATTGCTCTTGGCAGGTACGAATTTCGTTACCGGAAAATATGTCGAAGACGGATGGGGCACAAAAATGACACAGGCGTGGCATTCCCTGGGCGCCTTGGGAATTGCGCGCGAAGTGCGTGTTGTGATGGAGGGGAACTTAGAAAACCTCTCATCGGGTCCCGATCCCAAGCTATTGAATCAAATTCTGAGCAATCTCGTCCTCAATGCTATTGAAGCTTTGGAACAGGTGAAATCCCAGAAACAAGAACTCTTGTTGGAATTCCAAATGGATCCAAAACTTGTTGTGTTTCGTGTTCACGATTCGGGAAATGGTGTGCCGCAAGAGTTTCTTGAGAAGATATTCGAACGAGGCCACACCACAAAAGCCAATGTGGGTGGTTCAGGAATCGGTCTTTGGTTGTGTCGGATGATCGCACATTCGCTGGGTGGATCGCTTGTAGTACAGACTTCATCGCGACTGGGTGGAGCCTGTTTTGAACTGCGGGTTCCGCGCGAGCAGGAACAAAATCTTGGTGTTGTAGCATGAATTTTCTAGAAACCGAACGTTTGAGGTAACAAGGAATGGATTCGCAAGGCTTAAACGTCCTGGTCGTGGAAGATGAAATCTCTATTCGAAATTTGATGGAGATGGAGTTCCAAGATCTTGGCTACAACACAATGGCAGTCGGGACCATCGCAGACGCTGTTAAAATTGTAGAAGACAAGTCCGGCAATACGGAACTTGATATCTGCATCCTTGACCTCAAGTTGCCTGACGGTGATGGCTTGAGTCTTTTGCAACGCATTAAGCAGCATCTTCCTCATGTACCCGTTATATTGATGACGGGTCATGGGAATAAGTCAACAGTTCTTGAGGCCCTCAAAAAGGGAGCCTACGATTACATTGAAAAGCCTTTTTCGATTTCGAACGATCTTTTTCCGGTGGTGCACCGTGCAGCCGCAGCAAGAAGATTGCAAAAAGAAAACACCTCTTTGAATGAGCAAATTTTGCATCAATCAAAGCTTGCAGCCCTTGGTGAACTCTCGGCCACCGTTCTGCACGATATTCGTGGACCACTCTCACTTATTCAAGTCGTGTGTGACGATATCAACGATGAACTTTCGAGCCAAGGTAACATCACCTCCGACATGGCATCGCGCCACTTGATGCAAATTCGCAAAGCGTGTGATCGTATTCGCAAGCTTGGTGATCATTTGCGCAACTATGCACGGCAAGATAAAAATGAATCCATGGAATCTAAATCTTTGGATCTTATTCTTGAAGACAGCCTGTTTTTGGTCCAGCAAAAGGTTCGTCAAAACAGAATTAAGGTTTCAAAGCAGATCGATAAAAATGCCGAGGGCATGTCCATCCGTTGCTTTCCCAATAAGTTTGAACAGGTCGTGATGAACCTGCTGAGCAATGCGTGTGACGCAATGTCTTCTTGCGATAAAAGGGAACTTTCCGTTCTAGCGCGCTGTGAAGGAGAAATCGTTTTTATCGACGTGCGCGACACAGGGACAGGCATTCCAAAGGAACTCCAAGAAAAAATCTTTGAGAACTTTTTTACCACGAAGCCCAAAGGTGAAGGCACCGGCCTCGGTTTAAGTATCGTGCGCAACATCGTGCGTGAGCATGGGGGCGACTTGATTCTTTCTTCCGAGCCAGGCACGGGTACAACCTTTACGATTCGACTTCCGATCAGTAAATCTGAAGAAGAAGGCGAGTCTGCCAGCGGATCGGCGCATCCTACCGCAGCTGCTTAAAGGCTTTTAGACTCTTGCATGTAGAAATAAGTATCTTGCAATTGGAATGAAATTTCATCTTGCTTCGTGTGAAATACTCTGATAAAAAATCGCTATGAAAAATCGACATGCGTTCAGAGATCAGCACAGGAATCAGAGTTTAAGGAAGTCATTGTGAAGCAAGAAGTCAGTTTTGAAGAAAAAGCGCGGAATTTTTGGAATAAAGAACACACCGATAAAGTAACGGGTGGAAAAAAATATCCTCTGCTTCCCCGCGAATCAGCGCACCTTTTGCGCACACTCGGGCTCCTCAACAAAGACGCTACCATGTCTGCCGATCAAGTTCGAAAATACAGCCAAATCAACCACATGGTTTTGCTTTTAGAGCCCTTTTTTCAAGAGCTTGTGCAGCGCCACAAGAATGTTCGGGTGCTTGATGCAGGGTGTGGAAATTCCTTTTTAACATTTTTGCTCGCCTGGTGTTTTCAAAAGCGCTGGGGGCACCCCGCAGAGTTGGTTGGTGCAGATAGCAGTGAAAAGATCATCTTGGGCTGTATAGAGAAGGCAGAGTCCTTGGGCTTGAGTGACACCATAAAATTTGTGTCCACCAATCTTGCAACCCTCGACTGGAAAGAATGCTATCAACGCAGCTTTTTATCTCAGGTCACACACAACGCTGAAGACACCCCACGTCCACATGCCGTTGTGGCACTGCATGCATGCGATGTTGCCACCGATTTTGCACTTGCCATCGCAGTGCGCGAAAAAGCAGATTTTATTGCCGTTGCGCCCTGCTGCCAAGCAGAATTGGCACGCAAATGGAAAGATCTTGGAACACGATCCGGAACGAAACAGCCCTTTGATGTCGTGTTTAAATCACCTCATTTGAGGCGCGAAACCGCTGCTCACATCACAGATGCCATGCGTGTTTTACTCATGAGGGGATGTGGTTATGAGGTCACTGCAACAGAATTTGTGCCCTCCAATCACACTCCAAAAAACAGACTGATGACCTGCGTGCGCAGGGGGCGCATTCTGGAGACTGCCTTACAAGAGTATCTTGAGCTTAAAAATGCCATGGGCGGCGAAGGGATTTCTCTCGAATTATTATTGCCTGAAGAGTACCGCAAGGTTTTTTCCGCAGATTCTGTTTCTTGATGGCGGAAAGTTTATAAGAAGGGGGAGTGCGTGAAACGAAACTGGAGTGTGCTCGCGTTGAGTTTATTCTTAGCAAGTTGCTGGAAACCGCACGTCCCACCTGATTCAGATCTGGAGACAAACCTAGGGCAGGCTGGAAATGAGCGTGTTCTCCGTTCCTTTAATAACTACAAGCTTGCCAGGGCTATGAACGTGGTGGGATGTAAAGCGCGAGGGAATCATCCGAGGGCCATCGTCTCAGGTTTCGGGCTTTTTTCTGGAAACTCCTTCAATATTTCAGGTGTGGTGGTTGAATCTTTAGCGAATAAAGCCATCTTTCCAGATGAGATGGAAACCTCTGTGCAAAGTCTGCGGGCTGCCCCCTTGGGTGCTGTCGAAGACGGCAAGTTACCTTTTTATGGATCCGAAGCGCAAACCTGGAATCGCACTCTCGTGATTGATGGTAAGCCCTTCGACGTTTGTTTCATCCACGTCGATGTCATGTGGGATCTCGCAGCGGCAATTGTCATCCATGAGATGTTTGAATTTCGTCCGGCTGTTGTGTTGATGTCGGGTTTTGCCGCCGGACAAATCGTGCGCGTCGAAAAAGGGTCGCATAACAATGCAGGACGTTCTCCTGCATACAACCGTGATGGATCTGCTGCGAGGGCAGTCGCTCCGCGCGAACGTTATTTGCTTCCCCCCAACGCGCCAGGCGTTCAAAATATGATCAACATGACTTGGGATAACAAGAGCATCGCGACTCATATTTCTCCACTCGTAAAAGAAATTTGGAATAAATTCGAAGTCAAGCCTACTGAAAAAATAAATGAAAATGACGATTATATCTGCAACAATACGAGTTACGTTGTGCTGCATGCCGCAAAGGGCGTTGAAGTTGAACTTGCGGGCGGCAAGGTGCGTTTGAAGGCGAGCGGACCCCTTCCAGCAAAGATTGGCTTTTTGCATCTTCCAACGTCAAACAACGACAGTAAATCTGTACAAGGCTGGGGGCGCGTTTTTGCCAAAATCATTGTGAGTTTGGGCGCATCACAGTAGGTTTTTATGGGCGCAGTTTTTAATTAAAAGGCGGCGTGGCACGAAACAATCCAT
The DNA here is from genome assembly GCA_044237915.1 of Silvanigrellaceae bacterium. Lineage (GTDB taxonomy): Bacteria > Bdellovibrionota_B > Oligoflexia > Silvanigrellales > Silvanigrellaceae > JBIIEI01. Next base: position 8,858 of record JBIIEI010000115.1, read on the forward strand.
CATATTTTTTATATTTCCACAGGTTTTCAAACACAAAGAGTGACCCTTGCACAGTAGAGTTGCAATAGTCTTTGTCGGCTGGCACAAAGGCATGTTCTTTTTTGCGCAGAAGATCGCAAAGCAAAGCACCCAAACCCTCTTTTTCTTCTCCCGTGATTGCCAATTTACTGCTTTTGGATCCTGTATTTTTTGCTTGGCTATTAAAATTTCGCGTTTTGCAGGCGCCCGCAAGGCTGAGGAGCGTAAAAATCAGGTAAAGGGGGCTCATTTTTGAACTTAAATGCATAAAAATCCCGTTTGAGAATCCTGTAAAACAAAGCTCTTCAGCTCATTTTAGCAGAGATGATCAAACGGGAGATAGGAAAACTTTTGCTGCTGATTTTCACTCAGGGATAGGTGATGGTTTCACTCACTCCAGAGGCTGGGCAGCCCACAAGGCTTGCGAGATTCGTGTAGGTGTCCTTACTGGTTTTAACGAAGGTATAGGCAAGATCTTGAGCCTTCACTTCGTTGATATTCAGGCCCCAGTAATTTCCAGAGCCTACAGGTTTAGCTCTGGAAGAGCTGACTTGCACAGGTGTGGGTTGAGTTTCTCCGCAAGGTTCGCACAGAAAAAGAACCTGCGATCCTTTTGGAACATAGGACTTGGCAGATTTGGCTTCTGATTTTGTGATGTATGCACATTGATCGGCATAAGCGAGTGAGGAAAAGAGTGCGATAAATAGACAGGGCGCTAATTTTTTCATGATTTATCTCCTTTTGTAGATATTTTTTCCCATCTATAAAAAACAATACGCTTCTTGTGAACGTAACAGATGAGAATGGGGCACCCTATCAAGTGCATTCTCATTCTTCAATTTATTTTCTGGATGAGGCCTGATTTGGCAGAAGAGGAAATCTTATGAGCAAATGATATTAAATCTCGAATGCTGTAACATTAATATGGAACAAATTTAACCTGTCGAACTCGCATTGCTGATTCCACGGCATTTTAATGCAAAATCATCGCGGTTGGTTGCATTTGTATAAGCTTCTTCATATTCAACCAATCCATCGAAATAAAGCTGCAAAAGATGTTGATCAAAAGTCTGCATGCCATAGCTTTGGCCTTGCGCAATAAAATCGCGCACCACGCTGGGGTTTGAGCCTTTGAGCAGGCGCTCGCGAATGGTGGCTGTATTGATCATAATTTCTTGAGCGGCAACGCGGCCTTTTTTATCGAGCCTTTTGACCAAGCGCTGACTGATCACCGATTTAAGGTTTTCTGCAAGGAGGGTGCGGATCATCATTTCCCGTGCCGAGCCCATGGCTCCAAGGATGCGGGTCAGTGCATCGGCAGCATCGTTGGTGTGCATCGTGCTTAAAACAAGGTGCCCTGTTTCAGCAGCTTGCATGGCGACTTCCATGGTTTCTGAATCGCGCAACTCGCCCACGAGAATCACATCGGGGTTTTGTCTGAGCGCGCTTTTTAAAGCTCCTGCAAAGGTGCGTGCATCGAGGCCCAGTTCGCGATGATTGACCATAGACTTTTTATCTTGATGAATAAACTCAACGGGATCTTCGATGGTAATGATATGTGCGGTGCGGTTTCTGTTGATGTGGTCGATGATAGCAGCCAAGGTGGTTGATTTTCCGCTCCCTGTGGCTCCAGTAACCAAGACAAGGCCCCGCTTTTGTTCGGCAATGTATTTGACAATGGCACTCATTCCCAGGCCATCGATGGAAGGAATTTCGGTTGGGATCAAGCGAATGACCATTCCTGGTTCAGCCCGCTGACGAAAAATATTGATGCGCACCCGTCCGACTTTGGGGCTGATGTAGCTGGCGTCAATGTCTTCCAAGGTGTTGAGGCGTTCCAGTTGCTCTTCCGTCAAACAGCATCCCACCATCGTTTCAATCATATTGCGATCCATGCGAGGCCCATCCCGCAGGGGATAGAGCTCTCCGTTGAGTCGAAACATGGCGGACTGTCCGACCTTCAGCAAGACGTCACTGGCACCGCCCCGTTGGGCAATTCCCAGCAATGCATCGAGTGTGAGAAGGTGAGTGCGGGCTTCGCTGGTATTGGTGTTGGCCTTAAAAATCCGTGTTGAGGGGCGCCCTGCTGTCACGCTCGACGATTCGTTTTCCCGGGCCGAGTTTGCCACAGCCTGCGGCAGGTTTAACTTCTGTGTTGCCTCATCTGACATGTCTTGGATGCCTCCCAGCAGAGTGCATGACTCATTGGCATCATCGGAGTGTCTGGGGAAAGATTGAGGGTGACTTTTTCTAAAGAAAATTGCGGCATCCTGACACTTTTTGCAAAACCAGCCATTCAGTAATTTCGAGAAAACGCCGAAGGTGAGCAAAGTAGAGGATAACGGGGGTAATTCGTTATGCAGACTCAAATCGGTATAGATCCGTCAAAGAAGTATTTCGCCATTGAAACTGACTCATTGCTCGACAATACGTCGACTCACTTTGACATCTATGCGGTTATTTCTGCTGCAGAAATTGAAACAAGAGCACTCTCGGCAGACCTTCCGTTACTTTATGCAAAGGCTCCCTATCACTGGACCTTACGAGAACTCACCGAGCTCTCGCGGATTGGCATTTCGAAGTTGCTCATCGATGAAAATCAACGAAACAAATACGACCGTTACGTTAAAGTGAATAAAGATATCCCTAAAGTTGATCCCGCCCTGGAGCCGCGCTTTCGAATCATGCAAATTCAAGACATTGGAGCTCATCTGATTGAGGGCTGTTTTCTTTCTGATCTTGACCCGGCTTCCCTTGATCGCATGAAAGAGGTGGCCGGCGACGTTGTGAATTGCCTCAATGACGATAAAAGTGTGGTCAAATTGTTACAGGGCTTAGGGTCCCATGATCTTTATACCTATATTCATTCCATTGGCGTTTCGGTTCTTACAGCCGCCATTGCGATGAATCATGGCATCACCGACAAAGCCTTGCTGAGGGAATATGCCTTAGGGGGCCTCTTGCATGACATCGGCAAAAAAGAAACCCCTTTAAAAATATTGAATAAGTCGGGCCCGCTCTCGCCTCAGGAATGGGATATTATGAAGAAACATCCTACTGATGGCAAGGTCATCCTCGAAGGATTTGGGCTCAGTGAGATGGTTGCTGAAATCGTCGGTCTGCATCATGAAAAGATGGACGGAAGTGGCTACCCCTACGGACTGACCAAAGATCAAATTCCGCTTCATGTTCAAATCTCAACGTGCGCAGATGTCTTCAATGCCCTCACGACGAGTCGTTGTTACCATGCCAAACGGACCCGCTTTGAGGGGCTCATGTTTATGAAGCAGCAAATGCAAGGCAAGATTTCAGCGGAGGCCTATCGCTCCCTTGTCAACTGCCTCGTGAATGAGAGCGAAGAATCTTCCAAGGTCGCATAATTCCATTTTTACAAGATCTCTAAAAAAATTTTGGTTGACCAATGGCATTTCCTGAGGAATGTTCGTCTTTTCTTTTAGGAATTCGATTTTAGGAAATGCAATGGATTTAAATTGTTACCTTTTTGCGGATGAAGAGCACATCAGGCGAGAAAAAGCCAAAGTGCGAGATGCTAAAAAGAGCCGCTGGTGGCAGCAAAAAACCTCGGCGGGTCTGTGTCACTACTGCAAGGCCAAATTTGCTTTTCGCGATCTCACCCTCGATCATGTGGTTCCCCTGGCAAGGGGCGGCACAACGAGCCCCGGAAATGTGGTTCCAGCTTGCAAGGCTTGCAATAAGCTAAAAGGCGTTGATACGCCCGTCGATTTGGTCTGGAAAGAGCTTAAAAGCGAAGAAGCTCCCAGCGAATAAGCCCTTCGTCTGCAAATTAGAGCAGCCAACCGATCTTCAAGATATTCCAATAAGGTAATGTCACTTCGCCCACCTTTTTGCCTGCATCTTCTGCTTCTTTTTTCGCTTTGATGTATTCAGGTTGTGCCAAGACAAGAGCTTTTTCAGTTGCGCTCAGCGTGGGGTCATTGACGTCAGCATTGAGACTCGACTTTGCGCTCAAAGCCAATTGTGCCCCAAATTCCATTCCCACCACAGGGCTGATTCATGATTTGAAATGGGGCGAAAGACTCTGCTAGGGTGGGGGTATTACCCGCCCCATTTCAAATCATGAATCCATTTTTTTTCTCTCTTTTGTTTTTAGCCTG
>JBIIEI010000032.1:0-46613 GCA_044237915.1 Silvanigrellaceae bacterium
TCGTCGCACCAGGAAAGCACTTCTCCAAAAATCAGCTAAAATTCGGGTGCCAAATATGAGATCAGCAAGCGGGCCTTAAACTACTAAATTTCGGCAGGCCACTCTAAACCAATGGGTAAAGCAGATGTTCGCCGAATGCTAATATTAGATTCAAGTACAACAAGGTTAGAAGAATAAGCCCCCTGCATGCTGTTCTTCACTATAAATTTCCATATTTCATCCGACTCGGGTCCAAAATTGAACTGGTTCAAAGTGTCACGAAGAATAATGATTTGAAAATCCTTACCTTGCTTCTTAGCTTCTTCTACGCGCAAGAGCGCCTGGCGAATCAGTTCAACCCCCCAAGCTCCCCCGAACAACATCACGTTTAAAAAAATGCGTTCTTTGGCTTGGCCTATGACTTGCATCAACGCTTTGTGAAGGGGTGCTTGAAAAACCGGATGTCCTGCTGATTCCGAAGGAGGTATTCCCGGATTCTGAAAGACGTCTTGAATCATTTTCGCCAGTGGAAATTGTCGATGAGTTAAATAGGCAACTGCATTGTCAAAATCATAGTAATGCTTTCTGTTTCCATTTGGACTTTCGTATCTATTTGCAGCCATGGAAAAGAGTTCAACGTTATTACACGGAATCCAAGGCTGCAGTCGAATATTTGGATTAAATCCCTTGAGGCCATCCCACTCAACTTTGCTCGACACGTAACAATTTTGATCGGTGGGTTGAACATAATCCGCAAGGCGTATTCCGACACTACAATTTGCAACCCCTGCTTCAGACTTCGTTTGGTAATTAAATTCCCTTTGCTTACAAGTTAAAGTAAAGAAAGATACGAATGCAATGATTATGGGGCATTTCAAGCGCACTGCAAAAATGCTGGATGCACGCATTTGCTTGGTTTCTCCTCAATTTTGAAAGGCGATCACTTGGAGCTTAGGTGTTACACTTTAGCATGCCCTGTATATTTCGAAAATTGTAAAAAAAAATTGCATCATGACATCAAGCCCTCTCTCGGAAATGACAGAACAAGTGAGTCAGAAAGCAATTTTTGCTTTTAATTGTGTTCTTTTTTGCTAGGGTAGACTGGGAGCGGAAAGACCGTCGCGTGAGATTGTTGCCGTGAAAGCATTTTCAAATGGATGATCTCGATACTACTTCCAACTCTCAAGAAGGATCTTAAAATGATTGAAACGGTTTCTGTCAGTTCTTTTTCTCAAATCAGTGGATACTGTGGGGCTTCGCTCGGCACACAGATCATGGAGAAATTTGCAGGACAGTCTCCCGACGTCATCGTTGTGTTTGCCTCAGCTCAGTTCAATTTCTCAGATCTTTTGGTCGCCCTCGAACGCACAACCCAAGCCAAAATCATCGTGGGCGGCTCTTCAGCCGGAGAATTTGCAACCGGATTTCATGGCACCGCCTCGGCCTCAGCATTGGCCATTCGCACCGATGAAATGATTTTTTCTGCTTCTGTCGCCCATGGGCTTCGCACCAGTTACAGTTTTGCAGCCCATGAAATCTGCTCCAGACTTCGTAGCCATGAATTTCCGGACTTTGAACACCGAACCATGTTTCTCATGGCAGACGCCTTGGCAGGAGAAACAGATGAACTTGTTGAAGCACTCACCAGCCTCACACAAGGAAAATATCAGTTTTTTGGCGGGGGAGCAGGCGACGATGGTCAATTTTTAAAGACCTTTGTATTTCTGGGTGTTGAAGCGTTAACAGATGCCACTGTCGCGCTCGAAATATTGTCAAAAAAGCCCATTGGCATCGGTGCTCAACACGGTTGGGAACCTGCATCCTCGCCACTTGAAGTTACAGAATCTAAAGGTGGAAGAGTTTATTGTTTAGATCATAAGCCCGCATGTGACGTTTTCCAAGAATATGCCCATAAAACCGAACAACGTTTCAACCTTTTTGATCCTTCTCCTTTTCTTCTACACAATGTGCTGGGTATCAAAACGACTGCGGGTTTCAAGCTGCGTGTTCCCCTCGCCATTGAGTCTGATGGATCCATCATCTTTGCTTCTGATGTTCCAAGAGGTTCACAGGTTTGTATGATGAGAACCACAGCTGAATCAACCGTACAGGCAGCCATCAAGGCCGTAGAACTCGCGTTGGAAAGAATTGGAAATTTAAAGCCCAAAGCTGCACTCTTTTTCGACTGTGTTGCAACCCGGTTGCGCATGGGAAATCAATTCGAAGCAGAACTTCTTTCCGTTCAAGAAAAACTTGGTATGTTTGCAACCTATGCTGGATGCAACAGTTATGGCCAGATCGTGCGTGTCGATGGTCAGTTCAATGGGTTTCACAATTGCACCGCAGTTGTGGCTGTCTTTCCCGAGTGACCTTGCCCTTAAAAAATTCAGACCCTCCAACCAACAAGCTACTAAGACAGATATTTTTAATTTAATTTCAATTTATATCAAATTCTTCCGATGCAAATGTTTAGAATTTCAAAAGTCGAATCATTCATCAGGAGAGTTTACTTATGGCCATTTCCGCAAATTCCACGAAACTCGTTCTGATTGTTTTTCTTGCGGCAAGTCTCAGCACTTGCGGTAAAAAATCAGGCTTTTCGAGCAACAACGCCAAAACCCCTGTTGCTCCAAAATCGGAAAAGGCAGCAAACCCTGATGTGCCAACGGACACCGTGAACACTGTGCAAACAATTGATCAAGTTCAGGAAGAGAAGGCCATTCCTTCATTGCCTGCAGTTTTGCCTTCCGTTTCTGAGCCCGCTCCAATGGTGATTACCCAAGTAGAGGAAGGAGTTCCGGCTGTTATAAAAGAAAACCCGCCCCTTGTGAAAGACTTTACGCCCTCTGCAAATGTGGTGAAAGGTGGCGAAAAAACCCAAATAGAGCTCGCTCTGCAAAACATTGTCAATCCAACGGTTAAATATCAAATAGAAATCCCGGCCGGAGCTGCAAGCTCAGACAATTTTGGAGAAGTCAGCGCAACGGGTTTGTATAGTGCACCAGACAAACTTCCTCAGAATTTAAGCCAAGTGAATGTGCTTGTTACCTTAAATGACGACCCTATGCTCAGCAAAAAAGTGAGTATTTCGGTCATTCCTAAAGTTGGATTTGTTGCCATTGACGATGGAAAATCCGAAGGTGCAGTGGGTGTGCTCTATGATTTAGCCTCGATCCGAAGTGAACTTTCGAAAATTCCAGATTGGTCGAAACTTGCCCCCGTAGCAAAAGTGGTTATGGCCAATTTTGCTGTCCCGAAGACGAATTTTAGCTTAGGATTTCCGGGCGTTAATGAAAGTTTAAAAGAGTATTTTGGCATTTCCTTCTCTGGAAAAATAATTTTGCCTAAATCAGGGAAATATAAATTTACTTTATCCAGCGACGATGGTGCTAATTTTTACATTGACAATAATAAAATTGTCGACAATGACGGAACTCATTCCTACAGCTCTAAATCCAGTGAAGTGGAATTGACCGCAGGAGAACACTCTTATAAACTCGACTATTACCAAGGGCCCGCAACTTCAATTGGATTGTCGCTCTTTTGGGTTCTCCCAGGAGAAACGGAAGAAAAACTCGTTCCGGCAGGGGTATTTCGTCGCGAGTAATCTTTAATTTCTGACAGAAAAGAATAGATTTACTCGAGTAGACAACCTGCCCTTACTGTTACTTTGGCAGGTGCACCTTTAGGGGCCGGAACTCCATTACTGAGTACGAAGTCCTCTGATGCAAAGGGCGAATCAAACAAAGCGCCACTGACGTCTTTGCGGTAGATCGCCCATTTATTGGCAACGAGGCGCGCTAATTTTTGAGCGCCTGCGGGCTGGGACAAATCTTTTTGCATATTGGCTTTGCAGCTTTCCATGACTTGGGCCACAACTCTGCCCCGCGCAAGTGAGCCCCCTTGGGCTTCTCCTAAAGCAAGTACATTTAAAAATTCTTTTTCAGGGCCATCCGTTGCAGCCTTCGCACTCACAGCAGCCCTAAAAAGTGCTGTGATTTTTTTTGCAGTCGCGGGATCATTGAGGGCACCCATGTCGCCTATTTTTGCGCCTGCGAGGCCTCCTTGGTCAAAGTATTTGAGCAGGCCACAGCGCGCCTCCGAAAACACGGGATTGTGAATATCGACCATCAACACGCTTTGAGCAAAGCTCTCTTCAATGATTCCACGTTGCACGAGGCGGGGGATCCAATCATCGTCAGCAAAGCCACGCGCAGGAATGGTCATTGGAAAGAGGGGTCCATCACCATCTTGCCCCGCAGTGGTTAAGGCTGCATTGGCAGCAGGCATCCAAAGGCCTTTATCGACCATCGCAAAGCGCGAGAACGCACCGAAATCCTGAGTATCTGCATCTCCGGTCATGTCGAGGCGGCTTTCGTTAACCAGGGCCACGGCTCTGCCATTTTTCTGCATCAAGGTCAAAGCACCTTCTGCGTTGGGAACAAGCAGGCGGTTCAAAAATAAATCTGGAGGCACAACGAAACCAGGGTCTTTTTTGTTTGAGGGAGAAGCTGCAATCGTGACGCTGCGATCGCAAAATAAAGGAAACAACGTGTCGCGGTATGTGGGCACCTGTATCGAAATTTTTTCTGATTTCACCTTGGCGACAAACAAAGATCGTTGCAATAATTCTTTATTAGCAACTGCATTAGACAGCGAGTTGTTTGCACGTGTAATGGACGTGATGGTATCGCGCTCCAAGAATTCGGCAATATTTACCGGATGGGCCGGTTTAGCGTTCCAAACCGTTACTGCACCCTGAACTTTGGGAACAGATTCAACCAACCTTGCTGCTCCCGAATTCCAGAAGACCCAGGGGAATCGCAGTTCTTTCATCAGCAAGCCGCCGCCAACATGACAGTCCGTGCACGAGTGCCTGAAATTATTTCCACCTGCAGCGGGCGTCATGGCAAGTGAATTGCCATGAAAAAAGACGTCTCCAGCAACAGCATGGTCTGCGCTGTAAAACATATTTGTTTTGGAGGTCGGATCGAATGCGATGATATGCATGGCGTCGCCAGGGCCCGAGATATAGACGGTGTCTTCGAAGGTATCCGTTGCACCGCAAAACCAAGCGTCGACAGTGCGGGGGTCAACACCCGATTCCGTTATTCTTGCGACTTGGCCTTTTTCCGACACAACAGCACGTGGGCCAATGCGACAATTGGCTTTTCTCATGAATTCGTCGATTTTATAGGGATTCTTGCCTCGCATGGCCCCTGTGCATCCTTCAGCAGGCAAAACTTTTGTCTTGAACACGTCTGTGGATCTATTCAACATGCCCCGAAATTTATCAGAATCGTCGGTGTCGACCGTGCAACCGCTCCCCAGTTTCACACCCTTGATACCTTTTGTCGCAGCATTATTAAAATTGCGTGGCTTGCAACTTATTCCAGCAACAACAAAGGCCACAATAAAGGCCAATTGAGTCCCGTGAAACTTCATATCTTCTCCTTTGAGTTTCTGCCTCTAGAAATAAATGACTAAAATTCAAAAAACTTCGTCCTGGCCAATCTTAGAAGGCTCAATCGGAGGTTCGCAATGGAGCGCAAAAGCTGTCGTTGTCAAAAGAGCAACACACCACTCGCCACACTTGGGACGAGAAAAACTCTCGCCGCACGCAAGCATGAAATAGAACTTTGACACCCCTCAGACCTTTATTGCCAATGAAAATCAGCGCCTTTCGCCGTATGATTTTACTTAAGCCCTTCATCGTTTTTCTTCCCACGCATCGCTTTTTGCGAGGAGGTTTTTTCGTGCACCCAAGCTTTGCCGCCAAACTCACATCACTTGGTTCGAGGTTTGGAATTTTCCTGACACTCGGAATTTTACACACGATAACAGCAGGTCTGACGGGCTCAATTGCACTTGCTGAACCTTTGCGCGTGAGCGATGCATCCATCTTTTTCCCACTCAAACGCAATTCCGCAATGGATGATATTTTTAAAACCATGGGAGATGGCTTTGCCCAGGCACCAAGCCTGCACGAAGGCAATGTGCTATCTAAGGCAACGTTTCAAAAATTTACCGATTTAATCATGGGTGCCCAAGGACAAGAAACTTGCCAGCCCACACCAGACAGCATTTTGGACAAACACTTTTTTTCGCCGATTACCGATCAACTCAATCCCGAAAATAATGTTTCTTTCATCAATGGAATCACTGAAGAAGCCTGCCGCTATAGCAACTGGAAAGTGGTGGGTTTTCGCCTCGACCCATGCCTTGGCCGTGCCGGACGCAATTTCGCCACCAAAGCAGACTTACAAGGATGCACAGCCGAAGCACGGCTTGTGGCACAACCCTTTGTGAGACAACAAGACGGCTCAGCCCGAGTGCTCGATTTGACTATGCACCTTGTTTACAAAATTCCTGCCATGGACAGACTTGTGGCCGACCTCAAGCACGTTATGGCAATTACAAAAGAGTCCGAAAAAGCCATTCCCTGGGACTCAGGCGATGGCAAAGCTCAGCTTTTGCGCCCTCATCATGGCTTGCGCAACGAGATGGCCACAAAGGGCGGAAAGGTCACAACGGCCATCAAAAATCTCATTGCAACTCACACCAACGAAAGTAACATGACGCAGATTGCCTTTATGACGAGTTCTATTGCTGTTACCGAGTGGACGTTCGGATTTGTCAACGTCAATGGCGGAAATATCAGCATGGGTGCGAATATTGCGCGGGCAAAATTCGACAATTTCAGCGATACGGCCTTTAGCGCCAACTCTGCATTTTCGCTCAACCAAGACCTCAGAAACCTCACGCTTTCGACGAAAGCCCCACACTTGGGAAGTTACATCGGCCTGATTGCGAAGCGAGATTTCACACCCGCTGATGTGGCAAACAACACGGCTAACATCGATGCCATGAATGACATCTTGAACCCCTTAAAGCTTAACCAGACATCAACAACGTGTATGAGTTGCCACATGGCACAACAGGCGATCATCCGACTCCGCGAAGCCGCCAATACACCAAATGCTGTGGGCACCAGGCCTTACAAAGCAGATTTCACTTGGGAGCACTTTTCTTTCAAAAGCCGAAGTTTTTTGAATTTCAGAAATTTCGGATATGGGCCGGGCTTCGAGTTTGGAGTGTCTCGGCGCACGATTCATGAAGCCGATTCCGTATGGAAGATCCTAAGCATGACCCACCCGTAAAAAATGATTTTATCCTATTAATCGTTTCAATTCTTCGCGTAGACATTGAGGAGTCCACATGAAATCATTCGCACTTTGGCGTTCTGCAAGCATTGCCATTTTAGGAATTGCCCTGGCAGTGACAGTGTCTTGCAAGTTCAGAAATTTCAATTCGAGTGCTGTCAAAAAGGTTGATACGGCAAAGTTACAAAGTGATGGCATTGTGCTTGTCGACTGGAAATGCTCTGGAACAAAGACCCCAAATATTCAAGGCCTCAATTCGCAAGAAGAATACTGCGAGTGGACACGTGCGCCCGAACTTCTAGGTGGCCGCGAAGTCTGCATGTTTACCACGGCCTTTGATGGCAGCAGACACTATCACCTCACAAAATTTCAGCCCTTGCCTCCTCAAAAAACGGCACAAACCAATCACAATTTTTACGCCACACAGTTTAACACCTATGCTTTTCTGCGCGGCGGAACTCAGCCCGACGACAACCAATTTAAGCCGGGCATTATTGCACACTGCTCCAAGGGAAATCCATGCACCTCTCCTGCCTGTGTTTCTTCGCGTGCTTCAGACCCCCAAATTTGCAAGGGTCTGAACTTTTTGAGCAGAAAAGGCTGCAACATTGAAGTTGACTTCCAGGTGGCGCCTCTTGTTACGGCAGGCGATATTCCACCCGGAAAACACGGCGATCAACCCGTTAAACTTCAGCTTATTCCCTCCGAATTGGCGAGCAAGTATTGCAGATACCATTTAGACCCCGTGCTCCAAAAGAAAAAGCCTCATGCAGTGAATCCATCCGAAGAACGCACACTGCTTGTCTGCGACCTCGAGCAATCTCGCAAAGGCTCCTGTGACGGCATTGCTGATGAAATTACAGTTTTGACCACGCTTAAGGTGACAAACCCTGAGTGTGATGGCGGGACACCGAATTCTGGAGGCGGTCCTGGGATTTCGGTTGGAGCAACGTGCAGCATCATCCCCGCGAAGAACGAACAAGACAAAGAATTGTCTAATGTGCGCAGCACTCCTAAAGTAACATCCCCCGAAGAGCCTACAAACATTGTCGACAAACTCCCGCACGGTTTTGGCGGCCTCTTCATACGTGGAATTGTGGGTGAATTTGTCTCTGTGAGCTACACGCACAACAATGAGATGTTTGGCGCACCCGCCCGACCATCGTTCCTGCACATCACCCAGCTCGATTCAAAATCCTGCAAGAAATAATCCTACAGACAAGCCCACTTTTCTTTGAATCTTGCTTCTCCTTTCGAAAAGGCAAAGTTTGCCTAACTTTTTATTCTGCACGTCCCTCAAATTCAACATTTACAAGCCGACAAAACTGAGAACTGTGGCATAGCGAGAAAATGGCATGGAAAAGCAAATCGACCCCACTGCAGAATTGAGCGTTTCAAAAATCCCAAAACAGAGTGAAGGCTCGGAGCCTCAAACTCCCCTCGCCAAAGCCATCGCCCTCGCAGTTGGCATTTTACTCTGCGCCGGGGCAGCGACGTGGCTTACACAGTGCCAAGAGGGCCGCAAAGCCTCTTGGAAAGCCATGAAGCTGGCACCTGCAAATAGCAAATTTTCGCAAGACGCAGCCTTCTCGCCCTCCCAAGTTGTGGCACTTCTGGAAAGCACCACAGTGGAACCTCTAAGTTCATCCTCGGGCCCGGTTATAGAACCGCCCTTAAAAACGGGCGCGAGCGTTCCACCCGATCTCGATCGACTGGGATATGGAAAAAGCAGTTTTTTAGTGGATACCCCCTGGGCTACGATCCGTTACGTTGGAGAATCCCCTGCAGGTGCAGGCCTCACTGGAAAGGCACTTGATGACGCCCAGAAAAAAGCCTTAGGCACCGCAAATGACACCATTCCCGTTGTGACCTCTGCCCTTACAATTAACGATATGATGGATACCTACTTTTCCCCACTGCTCAAAACATTGCCCTCTGGAAATGAAATTCTTCGACAGATAAAAGTTCAAGGCGCCTATTATTCACCAGATCATGATTTTGGGGAATCAAGCGAAAGTAAACGTGATAACGCATTTATTGTGGGCTTGCAGTCGCTGTATATGTATCCAAGTTCCTGTTTTGATCGCAAAGAACATGATGACTGCCAACAACAATTTTATTCAACGGGACATGACCCCACCATCATTGGACATGAATTAGGCCACGTGGTTTTTAATCAACTGCGCAATCAAAAAAGCATTGAGGGCTTCCAATGGACCGCCGTTAATGAAGGTTATGCCGACTATTTTGCAGCAAGTTACTTTTCTGAGCCCGTGATGGGTCGGACTTGGAAGGTGAACCGATCGTCTTCTCCCTCGCTTCGGCGCCTCATCGACAATCCGACAACTTCCGATCCCGAGGCTAATCAAGATGCACATAAATTCAGTGTCGTCTGGAGTTCCGCCTTGTGGCGCATTCGAAACAGAATCATTCAAGAGAAACAGGCAAAGTCGTTTGAAATTGATCGCATGTTTTTACACAGCATCGTTTTTTTGGGAGAAACTGCAAAAATACGCTTTGGGGACGGTGCAGTCTCAGTCATAAAAGCAGCAGAAATTTTGGGTCATCCAGACTGGAAAGATATCATGCGTGAAGAATTTCAAGCTTCCGAAATTGCGCTCGATGGAGAATCCCAGGTGTCCGCAATTCGGAAAGACTCGGACGCTCAAAAAAACGGCCCCATTAAAGCCTCGAAAGACGGGATGTGCGGCGTTATTGGCTCACAAGGAAACTCAAATTTCAGCTCTTTTTCCGTGTTGATTCCTTTGCTCCTTCCACTTGGGCTCTTGCTGTTTCAAAGGCTCGCTCCCTCTTGGATTTCAATGCTGCTTGCGATGTTCTTTTTTTCAGGATGCAAGACTCCCATGGGCGCAGTCAAAGGAGCGGAACGTCCGAATCCGCCCGGCCCCACGTTGGTCTATGTTTGTTACCCTGATAAACTCGATGGAAAATCTTCCTCCAAGACGAAGGAAAAGTCAGAAGAAATCTACCTCTCTTGGCTTCCAAGTCCCGATGGCAAAAAAGACGCTGAAAAGGTATTAATATCGGATGCGAGATATGAACGCGCCCTTTCTTCAATCGTAGTTCTCCTTGATCCACGCACACGCAGGGTCGATCAAATCCGGACACGCGAAGGGAGGGCCTTTGAACTCTCGGTTGAAGCAAAATTGATTTCTTCCGACGAGGCGGATGCGCTTCGCAATGCCCGTATTGCCACCATGATCCTCGAGGGAGCTGCGCGAGCCTTGCATAAAGGGAGCACTTCCCCGGTACGAGGAGCCAAATCGAGCGCTTTTAATTTTGAATCCAAAAAACTTTTTTTGTCTCCGCAGACACTCAATGGCCCCACAGGATATGGCCCCCTTCCGAAAGAAGTCTCAACGGATGAGAAATCGGAATCGACTTTATGCCGCTTCGACAGGATGATCTATCCTTGATTCTTGCGTTACTTCATCTGACGGGAGGTCGCCATGTTAGTTTCCATTAATTATTGGCCAACCGTTGCTATTTATGCTCTTACTTTTATTTTTATGACAATTCCATCTTGCATGAAGAAACAAAAAATCCCAGGACACGAGCAGACCATCAGTGTCACTGGCGATAAAAAATTTAAAGTGAATCCTCTTAAAATCCCCAAGGATGCCCTCAAAACTTCTGGACCACCCCATATTGTGATGGTGATTGACACAGGATTTGACCTTAAAAATGAGGTCCTTCGCGATAAAATTGTGGCCTCATACACGCTGAATTGCGCCGATCCAAAAATAATTCCTCCTGATTCGAGCTCTTTTGAAGACAAAAAATCTAGAAAAATAAAAATGATTCTTCAAGCTGATCAGGATTGTTCGATTACAGCAGGAATTGAACTCAATAAAGACCCACAATTTTACAATGTTTCCACATATAAAGACAAGTGGAATGAGGCCATTAAAAAGAAAACACTGAGCGCAGCACTCACCCTCCTTCCCGAAACCGATGTCTCAACGCTTGTTGATCTCACAGGAATTTCGTTACCAGAACTTTCGAAAATACGCGTTTTGGTGCAGGGCTCGAGCGGAAAATACGTGTACCATGGAACTTCCACTGCAGGACTTATTGCTTACCAAAATCCACAAGCCAAACTTGTTCTGGTTCAAATAAAACTCGGAAGCGGACAAATCACTCAATCTCAAGGAAAAGAACTTTGCCCCACTCAAGCTCAGATCGACGAAGAAGCTAAAATTTATCAAGATCCAGATTATCAGAAGGCTTACATCTCCTTTCCATTGACTTCTCAAGAAAAAATCCTCGAAGAAACCATGCAGAAACACGGCATCACGATTACGAATATGAGCTTTGGAAAAAAAACCAGAGAATTTCGGGAAAAAATTTTTTCTGAGGCTGGATGCGGTAAACTTGACTTTAAGGCACTTGAAAAGACAATAAATGAGCTTGTACGAAAAAGAGAAAAGCAGCTCACTGCAACGGGCAGTTACACCTTCACAAAAGTCTTACACATTACTTCCGCAGGGAATGATGGCAGCCGTATCGACAGCTTGGAAGATCATGACAAATGCGTTGATGATGAAGACAATATTATTGTTGTTGGAAGTTACAATTCTGAATTGAATGTGAGCAAATTTTCAAATCACGGCAAATGTGTCACACTTTATGCACCAGGTGAGGATATTGTTACTGCAGTTCCTGAAAATTTTTTAAGCTGGGGAAGTGGCACAAGCTTTTCATCGCCGCTTTTAGCACGATACGTCACTCAAAAATTTCAGACGACTCTAACTCCACAACAAATGAAAGCAACTTTAAAAAAAGGCCTGAATAAAGACGGCTTAGTTACTTTAATGAACTTCCCAAGCGAACTGTTCTTCCGGCTTTCGAAAAGCATTCCGACCTATGCCTTAGGACGTCAGTTCGAAGAAAAAAGCTTCATCGTGCCGTCTCTTTACCCAGCCAAGGACACACTCTTTCCGCTGTCACCTTAGGCCAAGGCAGAATTCTTAAAGCGCGCCCCTTTATTCAAATCCAAAAAGAAGGTCTTGATAGTGAGGGAATGGCCATTTATCAGAGGGCACTAAACCTTCGAGCGTATCGACCGCAGTGCGCAAATCTTCGAGCTTGGGCATGAGCTGCACAGCAATAGCAGTCGCTGTTTTGGAGAGGTGGTGATGATCCATGGCATCGCCAGACGTTACCTTATCTAAGGTGGTTTTAAGTGCGATGAGTGCAGTTTCTACACGCGCACATTGAGCACCCATTTCCTGAGCAAGCCGCAGTGCTGGACTCGAAACTTGCAATGCAGCGCCGTCTTTTGCAACGCCCATGAGCAGCGAAAGGTACGACATACTTGCAGGAAGAACGCCTGTTTGAACCATTTCAATACCGACGTTGATTTCAATAAGGCGTTGTTTAATGTAACGCTCGAATTGAACAGCCTGACGACTTTCAACATCCGCATTTGACATCACTTTGGTTTCTGTCAAAAAGGCGACTTTTGCTTTGTCATTAAAGACATCAAGCGCTTCGGGTGTGGTCGGAAAATTAGAAAGTCCGCGTTTTGCAGCTTCATCGCGCCATTCTTGGGAGTATCCATTTCCTTCAAAACGAATCTTTTTGGTTTTTGTTACGACTTCACGAATGACAGCCAAAGCTCCATCTGCCGAAATCGTTCCACCCTTTGATTTTGCCTGAATGAGGTCGGCCATTTTGGCGCAACCCGAAGCCACGGCAGCGTTGAGAATAGAGACAGGGTAACCCACAGATGCGCTCGAGCCCACAGCTCGGAACTCAAACTTATTGCCTGTAAAAGCAAAGGGAGACGTTCTGTTGCGGTCGGTGTTGTCTTTTAAAAGCTCTTGAAGATGGCTCACACCCAATTCGATCATTGCTTTTTCTGCAGATGCCGTGTGGGTTTGTCCGACTTCAATGGCAGTGAGAATTTTATCGAGCATTTCGCCTAAAAACGCACTGATGATTGCGGGAGGGGCTTCGTTTGCACCCAGTCGGTGATCGTTACCGGCAGAAGCAATGGAAGCTCTCAGCACGTCGGCGTGGTCGTGAATTCCCCACAACGTCGCTGCCAAAAAGGTTAAGAAGACGATATTTTCATGGGGTGTCTGCCCGGGATCGAGCAAATTGCGTCCGGTGGAATCGGCGATGGACCAATTGGCGTGCTTGCCGCTTCCATTGACACCTTGAAATGGTTTTTCGTTCAATAAAACCATAAATCCATGCCTTGAAGCCACAGTTCTCAGCATTTTCATGAGGAGTAAATTGTGATCGCAGGCAACGTTGGCACCTTCAAAGATGGGCGCAATTTCAAACTGGCAAGGAGCCACTTCGTTGTGCCGTGTTTTGACAGGCACTCCCAACTTATAAAGTTCAATTTCGAGTTCGTTTAAATAGGCCTGAACGCGACTTGGGATGTGTGCGAAATAATGATCTTCAAGTTCTTGTCCCTTTGCAGGCATCTTTCCAAACACACTGCGCCCTGTGAGGGTGAGGTCGGGACGACGAAGGGCGAGATGGCGATCGACAACAAAAAATTCTTGCTCAAGTCCTAAGTTTGTTGTGACACCCGTGACTGCTTTTTCGCCCAATGTGTGCAGAAGGCGCGTTGCAGCAGTAGACAAAGCATCATTGGATCGCAGCAAAGGAATTTTAAGGTCGAGGGCTTCACCGTGGTAACTTAAAAAAACCGATGGGATGTACAGTGTGCGGCCATTTTCTGCTTCTACCAAGAACATCGGACTTGAGGGATCCCATCCCGTATAACCGCGCGCTTCAAAGGTCGATCGGATACCGCCCGATGGAAAACTCGAGGCATCGGGTTCGCCTTGCAAGAGTTCTCGGCCCGTAAATCGCTCAATGGGATTTCCAGAGCGATCGAACCACAGAAAACAATCGTGCTTTTCTGCAGTCGCACCCGTTTGTGGCTGAAACCAGTGGCAATAGTGGGTTGCGCCTTTTTCGATAGCCCATTGACGTGCCGATGCCGCAACACGTTCTGCAAGTCCGGCATCAATGCGACCTCCAAACTTCATAACACGCGCAATCGTCTCAACGTCCTGGTTGGAAAGCTTTTTAGCCATGGCCTTCAAATCAAAAACATTGCAACCGTAGTAATCGACAACCCGGGCTACAGAACCATCTTGGTTACGTGGCACATCGAACGTGCGCACCTGTAAGCCATGAGACGTTGTATTGACGGACATTGGGAACCTCCCGCGCAGTTGAATATGGCATTTAGTTTCAAATAAACACGGATTATTATTAGCACAAGCAGAGGGTAAAACAAGGAATGAATCAACAAAAATGCAAAATGACGAAACAGACATGAGGCAAAAAAATCAACACCTATTCCGCAGAATAAACACGCCGCCAAATTATTTTTTTACAAGTCCTGACCTTTGAACTTATACTTGATCCAGAAAAAAATGGGAACTCGCCGTGGACTCATGAGGAGAAAGGGTAACGCAAAAATCCCCCCGAGGGTGAGCACTTCGGCGAGCAAGGCCTGGATGCAATTCCAAATTTTTCGTGTGTTTTTTCCCTGGACTTCAATGCCAAAGACAAGCCTTCCAGGACTTGTTCGAAAAAATAAAAAAGCCAAAATACCAATTAAAAATTGAAAACCAACACCCAGAATGGCAAAGTGTATAAATGCACCAGTCGTCATGCCCACATCAGGAATGTGACGAGTGACATAGTGAGCAATGACTGATTTAAGCGGCATTGAAATCGAAGGAGGTAACAATCCCTTCCCTAATCCCGCCCCAATCACAAGAAAAGATACACTGAGCAAGGTGTCAAGCCCCCATGCCGCCAGTGTTACTTTTCGCCCCGGAGTAACCTTGGAATTCGAACTGCGTTGTCTAACTTCAGGCTGAATTTTAGGAGGTTCAGACACAATTTTGGGTGGTGCACTTTGAAGGACTGGACGGGTTTCCAATTCCTGTTCTGGAATTTTTGCCGACAAAATCTGCACAGAAATTTCTTCAACTTCTGCGGGAACACCCGAAATGATTTGCGCTTCCTTTGAAAAATCGTACTGAAATTCAGTGTGCGATGTGTCTTCAAAAAGCGGAGCAAAGATTTCGGAATAATCGTTTGTATCGGGTAACAGAGTGAGGGGCTCTTCTTCTTCCGAACTCGGGTCTTCAAAAATATTTTCAGGAACACTCTGAAACCTGTTACGAAAAGAAAGAACCGGCTCAGGCTTCGGGGAATTTAAAAGTTCGATTTTCTTACGCTCTGACTCACACGAAATCTTGACCATTTCATCGGCACCAAAACCGAAACCCGAATGCAATACTTTTGCCTCTTTGTGCAAGCGCATGCGCAAGGGCGAGCCTTGCGAATCAAGTCTGAGGGAGTCGCTATTTGTAGCATCGTGCTCCAAACGCCCTGAGTCACGTGTAGGGAATTTTGGGCGTTCGTGCGCTTCGCTCATATGGCTTCCTCAACAAAAAGCTGCAATAAGATATCTCGGATGCCTTGGGGGCTCACCGTCTTGTAGTGCTGTTTCCAAGCTTGAATGGGGAAGATCGCTTTGGCCATCGTCCGGTGTCCCCCTCCATATGCCCAGCCTGCGACAATTCGTTTGACAACATCACCCGCATTTTTAACGTAACCAACGTTGCGCACGCTGACCACAACGTTACCTTCATAGATTCCCGCGCAGGCCACCCATTCCATGTCTTCGAACTGAAGTAAAAAATCAGCGACTTGGGGAATGAGATCTTCACGCTCGACAATTCCCAGACAGCTCACCAAAATTCCTGATTCAGACACCATATTTTTCAGTGCCGTCGCCAGAATGGGGGCAAATTTCATGGGCAATTCAGGTTTTTCGATGCGTCTGAGAAGATTATAATTGATGCTTGGATAGAGCGCTACGAAGGCATCCAGATCGGCGTCAATGACCTCTCTATTCAACAGCAGAGTATCTGCCTTTATACCGTACAACAGTGCTGTCGCAAGACGTTCGCTGATCGAAACCGCTGCGGCTTTAAGGTATTCAAATAAAATCGTAGATGTCGCACCGTAGTTAGGACGAATATCAAAAAAGGGCACCTGATAGGTTTCTTGCATGGGATGATGATCGATGATGGCATCGACCCGTGCAAGTTCGAAACTAAAATGTGAAGGCTGGGTGTCTAGAAGCGCAACGCGATCGAAAGCAGAGAGATCTTCAGGTCGGATGGTTAAAACTTCGATGTCTAGCAACCGCATCATTGCCAGATTCTCGGGTCTCGAGACCTTCCCAAACGAAACAATGGGAGTCGAAAGCCTGTTCCGCCCCAGGATGCTGCGCAGTGCTAACGCGGAAGCCAATCCGTCAGGATCGGGATCGGGCTGCAACAGCAATGCAATTTTGTCCCCTGAGTCAAGAATGTCGCGCACTGCTTTCACACTGTGCGCTGCTTGGACATGCCTCAGCTCTGCACACACCGGACGAATGAGCAACTCGGTCCAGCTTAAAACAAGCTCTTGCTCGTTGTCTAAGGTGCGCGGAAACTCTTCGGGATTTCCCATCCGCAAAGAAAGAATTTTTGCCTCGGGCAGCTGCCTAAAAATCATGTCGCGCGCATTGATGTATTCTTTGGCATCTTTTAGCGCCAGCACAACACAAATGGGATCGAATTTCCGCCAGGCATCATAAAATTGAGGCTTGGTGACATCTCCCTTGACGACGAGTTCTGAGTCGTCAGACCCTTCGGTCGCTTCGAGAAGCTGATCGCGAAGTTGGCTTGCCTTGAGGGGACACCAGACTTTCATGTCCATCCCACGAGGCTTGACATGAGCAAGTGTTGAAATCAGCTCTGTGTCGTCGCTGATAACGAGAAAGAGGCCTTCTTTAGATTCCATGAGTCACACCGAAACGCATCATGATGGGTTCCTATGGTTCAACGTGTAAGGAATTCCGGAAAAATCTTCCGGCCAAAACTTGAATTCCCTCACCTCCTCACCTAATTTACTGCGGCATCGCCGAACAAAAAAGATCCTCGCCAGGGTTTTTACGGCATGTTAAACTTTTCCTTGAATATCTTTACATTCTCCTATAAGTGCTCTGCCCTGGAAAGAGGACGCAATAAATGACGCAAATACTTGGTTTCAACAACCTGACAAAGGCCCTGAGCTTTAATCTGTACGACTTCGCTGTTGCACTCAACGAGGAAGAACGTGCATCGTACATCCGCTACATCGATGAACGCTATTCGGCTCGGCAAATTGAAGCCTTGCTCGTCCGAATCGCCGAAATCATCGATGCCACCGTCTTGAACGTAAGTTCCAAAGACTTCGACCCCTATGGAGCCAGTGTTGTGCTCCTCATGAGTGACATGAAGGGTGCGGCAGCTTCAAATCTTATGTCTCAGTCTACGGTAAGCATTCATCTCGACAAAAGCCACATCTGTGCCCACACGTATCCCGATAGTCTAGATCCTCAGGGAATTTGTTCATTCCGGGTTGACATCGACATCGCAACCTGCGGGACCATCAGCCCCCTGTATGCGCTCGACTTTATGTTCAACTCCTTTGAAAGCGATGTTGTTGTTGTCGATTATGTCGTACGCGGATTTGCACGCGATGTGAATGCACAAAAAATATACCTCGACCATGAAATCAAGAGCATCAGCGATTTTGTTTCACCCAATATCTTGAGACAATACGAAACCCTTGATGACAACAACGAAACAGGCGTGACTTACCAAACTAAATTCGTGCGTAAAGAGCTCGATGAAAGTCAGTATTTCCGCAGCCCCCGTCAAGTAGAGCCCCTCATTTGCGCCGAAAAAATGGCTTTAATCCGCAAAGAGATGGAATCTATTTTCAAGAGCAATTAACCAGCCCTTCGTCTTCGCCAGAAGTGCTTTCTATAGACAGAAATTCGTCAAACTCAACACAATATGCAGTTAACTTATTTCCGAACACGCAACCGGTGTCGACATACACCCTGCGCGACCTCGCTCCTTTTGCAGCTCTTTTGCGAGGAGTGTGCCCCGAAATATGCGTTTTGGACTCCCGCGCAGGCTCGACGCGTCGCTCCCGACTCCATAATAAATTCTCAACATGTTGAGCATGTGCAAATTTATTCCAAAGAGGCGAACTGCCTCCCGACTGCTCAAGAAAGTAACTGATGCTTTCCGAACTTGCAGCAGCGTGGGTCACAATGGCAATTTCATTCTCCCAAATAAGCGGCAATTGCGCTAAAAAAAACAGTTCTTCTTCGTCTACATCCCACTTCTCAGGGTGCGCCCTGTCGAGCTGAAAACTCTCGAGGGTTTCTTCTCCACCTTGCCGCAACCACAGTTCAAGCGAAGCTGTGCCATAGGTTGGAAGATCCATCACCAGTTTTTCAAGACTGCGCTCGTATCTGCTTTCGATGCCCGTACAGAAATAAGGATGGGATATTTTTCCGGCGTCTTTTAGATTGGAATTGAGCGCTGCAATTTTTGCGCGCACTAGTGGAGAAAAAAAACAGAGCACATCGAGAAAACTTGCCTCGTGATTTCCAGCAACGACAAAATGACTCCCCTTTTCATTTCCCTTTCGAAAGTGCTGTACGACTTCTTTCGAAAAAGCGCCCCGGTCGATGAGATCTCCAACTGAGACAAAAAGCGGTTTACGATCATGTTGACTTGCATGTTTCGTTAGTTTTTCTTCGAGCAACAAAAGCTCATGGTAACAGCCATGAATGTCGCCAATGACATACGTTAAATTTGGAATTGAAGTCTGTTCCACCACTCGTCCCAACCACAATAAAAGACCTTACTGAGCCCTTCTGCGGTGTGGTGTCTAAGACTTTTAGCCTCTTAATTCTCCGGAAAGAGAACCACTGACGCTTCCAATCACCGCAGTCTGGAGCTTTTGTATGTCGGCATCCGTGAGGGTTCTCTCAAGGGGCTCAACCACAATATTAAAGGCTACGCTTTTCTTGCCGGGAGGAACTCCCTGACCACGGTAAATGTCAAATATTTGAACACCCAAAATCCGCGCTGGAATGCCTTGCCCTTCTTTGAGGAGTGGAGCAAGCGCGCCGTGCACGCACGCCTGCAACGATGCTGCAGACACTTCTTCATTAAACAGAAATGCAAAATCCCGAGAAACAGCCGGAAAGCGCCGGGGGGCAACAACCCTTTTTGCCATATCCCGTGTCACAAAGTGTGCACTCGACAGCAGAGAAAGATTGAGTTCGAACGCAAAAACCTGTTCACCGATCTCAAAATTTCGAAGGGCCTTGGGATGCAACTGACCCACCCATCCAAAAATAACGTCTTTTCCGTTGATCTGTGTCGAAAGCACAGCCCGACGCCAAGGGTGCAATGCATTTACAAAGGGGTAAGAGGCCGGCATTTGTGCATGCTGAGCAGGAACACCAAGCGCCTGCGCGCAGGATAAAACGTGCGCTATGACGGTATGCAAATCCCAAACGCGTTGCCCATTATTTTGCCAATTCTTTTCTTCACGAACTCCAAATAGAACGCCACTCAACCGGGGAGTTTCGGCAGGGCGACCTTTTTGAGAAGCTTCGCGCGTATAAGCATAAGAATGGAGAGAGGAATAATCTTCAAGCTGTTCAGGCTGCGCTTTTTTAAGGCTTTCAGCCAGTCCAATTTCCAGGCCATTGCCTTGAAAAAATCTTTCTCCGTCGGAGTTTCGATTTTGATAGGTTCGGCACAGGTGAAAGAGTTGCCCACTTTTCACGCCGTAACCAAGGTTACGCGCAATTTTGCGCAAAAGGTCGGGCACAAGTGAGGTGTGCATCAAAGGCTCGTCTTGAAGAATGGGATTCTTCAGCGCAACGGGTTCGCCGAGTGCCAAAATGCCACTGAGCCCCAAGCGTTCAAGATCGTCGGCACGCATAAAGTGATAGCCCGCCACTTCGCAGTAACCCAAACCGCTCAGCACATTCGAAACGACTTCAAAGGGAGCGTAATGAAGGTCATCTTTTCCGGGTTCGCCCGTGGAAGCAATGGGAATGGGCACAACGGCATCAATTCCTAAAACGCGAACGTATTCTTCAACGAGGTCGGGAAACTCGCACACATCGTGCCATCGCCAATGGGGAACTTGAACATTGGCCTTGTCTTCCTGGACTTTTTGGATTCCAAATCCAAGGGTCGCTAAGATTTCGAGCTGATGGGCAAAACTCAAAGGCTCGGTGCCAATCACTTGTTTTTGATGGGCACTCGAAAAAGAAATGGTGTGTTTTGCAGTCAGCGCAGCACAAAAGGAATTCCATTCCGCTCCATTCAAACCCGGCTTTTGAGTGAGAACAGAAAAATCGACGCACACGCCCCGACTTAAAGCAGGCCCCAGCACAGAATTTAATTGCGCATCGGAAACAAAGGAACGCGCAACTTCACCCCGATCTTGAAGTTTGGAATGCACTCCCTGAATAATTTTGGGCTGTGTTTGTGAACAGAACCCCACCAGACCCAGCATGACGTGTGCCGCTTGAAACCTGTCGGTGGCATCAATGCCTTTTTCGAAAGCAAAGCTGCTGTCGGTGCGCCTTCCGTGCCGGCGCGATGAACGACGCACAGCCACAGGGTTTGCATTGGCAAATTCCAGAACAATCTTCTTTGTCCCGGCATCAACCTTGGAATGTTCTCCGCCGATGACACCTAAAAGTGCCTGCACATTTTCGGCATCGGCAACAACGCAATCCGTAGCATCGAGTTCACGCAATTTTCCATCTAATGCTAAAAATTTCTCTCCAGCTTTTGCAGCTCGCAGTGTGAGTGTTTTTGTTCCTTTATCTGAAAAAGCAAGCTTATCGAGGTCAAATGCATGGTTGGGATGTCCGTAGCCCAACAATAGCAAATTTGAACAGTCAACCACATTATTGACGGAGTTTTGCCCTAAGGATTCGAGTAAATTGCGAACCCAAGCCTGACTCGGGCCCACCACAACTCCATCAACAACGACAAAGAATGCGGAAATACCCAGTTCGTTTTTGCATTCAAACCGAACATCATCAACGGCTGCGCTGGAATTTTCAAGAACTTGGGAAACGAGTTTTTCGACACTTAAACTCTGACTTGTTTCCCATTCCCTCGATTTCCATTGAACAGGTAACTTCCGAAATTGAAGTCCAGCAGCAATTTCTCGCGCAACTCCCATGTGACACAACATGTCGGGCCTGTTGGGGGTCACATTGAGTTCAAGCAAAGTATCGCGCAGGCCAAGAGCATCAAAGAGAGGTTGGCCAAGTTTTTTTCCAATTTCTTGAGTGCGAAGTCCGCCCTGCGCTTCAACTTCAAGCTCCCAGATCCCATCGCCGTCAAGATCGGTCTTGATGGGCAAGCCAAGTTCGGCGCGGGAACACAGCATCCCAAAACTGTCGACATCGCGAATTTTGGAGGCCTTGATGTTGAGATCTCCGGGAAGCACAGCGCCCGGAAGAGCAACGGCCACAAAAAGATCTTTGCGCGCATTGCGAGCGCCGCATACGATTTGACGCAAGGAGCTTTCGCCCACATCGACCTGACAAATTTGCAGCTTTTGAGCATTGGGGTGTGGCAATGCTTCGACGATTTTTCCAACGACAACGGAATCAAAACCATCGCGTACAGAAATCACTTTCTCGACTTCAAACCCTTGAGTGGTCAAAAGAGGCGACAAAAGTTCAATGTCGTAACAGACCCTTTCAAACGAGCTGCCTTGCAATGAAATGGCTTTTGTTACTTTTGGCAGGGCGAGAAATTTTTCGACGAAGTTTAAGCTCGCAAGCACACACAACCCCTTGAATAATCTAGGCGTAAAAATCAATTTAAATTCAAATTTGCAATGACATCACAAATCTAAAAATTCAAAGTCCGAAATCTTTGAGAAAGGGAACATCCCCTTCATAAAGCGCACGCAAGTCTGAAACTGCAAACTTATTCATGGCAAGGCGATCGATGCCCATTCCAAAGGCAAAGCCGCTGTACACATCGGGATCAACGCCGCACTTTCGCAAAACGTCGCGGTGAACAAGGCCGCAGCCGCCCATTTCGAGCCATCCGGTTCCTTTACAACTTCGACAACCGTCTCCGAAGCACTGCTGGCACTGGACGTCGATTTCTGCTCCGGGTTCCACAAAAGGAAAGTAACTGGAGCGCCATCTGGTTTTAACGGGTCGCCCAAAAACCTCTTGAAAAAAGGAATCGAGCGTGTGACGCAAATGGCCTAAATGAATTCCCTTGTCGATGACAAGGCATTCAAACTGACGAAAACAGGGCACATGGGTGACATCATGCTCGGGACGATACACATAACCCGGGCAGACGACTTTGAGGGGAACTTTTCGCTCGAGCATGGCATGGGCTTGAACATTACTTGTCTGTGTTCGAAGCACCCATTCGCTGGCGAGAAAAAAGGTATCTTGCATTTCACGTGCAGAATGTTCTGCTGGGATATTGAGAAGTTCGAAATTATAATATTCCATTTCAAGCTCTGGGCCATCGATGACCGAATAACCCATCCTGCGAAAGGATTCACACAAAAGATTCGACACCGCTGCAATAGGATGACGCGAACCGCGCTCAAGAGTGGGCAGCGGCAGTGTGAGATCTTCGCGCTCAGCTTGCAGATCGCGCTCTTCCTTAGCCGTTTGATAGGCGCCCAGAAAAGCCGTCAAAGTGCTTTCGATAAATAATTTGAGTTCATTGATTTTGCCACCAGCGTTTTTACGATCTTCAGGCGGCAAAACGCGCAACGATTTAAGAAAATCTTGTAAAGGTGACTTTTTTCCATTGAAACGAATCCGAATGTCTTCCACAAATGAATCAGTGAGAGCAGCTTCGGGCACAGCAAGCGCCTTTAAAAGCAATGCGCGCTCTTCGGTAAGAAGCGTTTCGAGTTCGGAATGAGACTGGTATTGTGTCGACTGTGGAAGTTTTAGCAGTTCCCCTCCGCCCTGGGACTGTTCCTGATTCATCACTGCACCTTTCGCGATTGATTCAAATCATCTCACTAAGATGGTTATAGCGTTTGAAATCGTATTGCAACGCGAGTGGAAATGTTTTTCCCGCACAGTTAATCTCTTGCCAAAGGGGCGAGAATGAGGCTGACTTGCACAGACTTCACTCGTTTCAGAATCTGTAACCCATGTTGCTTTTTAAAGGAGTCTGTGGATGGATATGGTTCAACTGTTCTCAATGCCCGAGACATATATCAGTCTTGTTACTCTTACTGCCATGGAAATTATTCTTGGCATTGATAATATCATTTTCATTTCCATTCTCGTTGCCAAGCTCCCTCAACACGTGCGCGACAAAGCACGTAACATCGGTCTGATGGGCGCACTCGTTTCACGATTGCTGCTTTTATCGGTTATATCTTGGATAGTTCAACTTAAAACTCCACTCTTTTCTCTGTTTGGACACAATGTCACAGGCCAGAATCTCATCTTGCTGATCGGTGGACTTTTCCTGATCTTTAAGTCTACCAAGGAAATCTACGATAAGCTTGAAGGCGACGAACATGTTGAAGAAACAACCAAGGCTTCAGCCAGCTCTGCTTTTTTCTCCATCATCGTTCAAATTATGGTGCTCGATGTTGTCTTTTCAATCGACTCTGTCATTACAGCCGTGGGCATGGTTCCTCATGTTCCCATCATGGTTGCCGCAAACGTTATTGCTTTGGCAGTGATGCTCCTGGCAGGTAAATCCGTTGGAAATTTCGTCGACCGTCACCCTTCTGTAAAAATGCTCGCGCTGTCTTTTTTAATGTTGATTGGCGTCCTTCTCGTTGCAGAAGGTGCAGGACAACACATTCCAAAAGGCTACGTCTATTTTTCGATGGGCTTCAGTGTCTTAGTAGAATTGCTCAATATCCGCATGAAAAAGTCGCGCTCTCCAGTGCAACTTCACAATGTACCCCATGAACCAAAGGCATAAATAATCAGAAATGGAACGAGAGAAAGGTAACGCCATGGACAAATCAGCCCTTGAAAGTCTTTTCTCTCGAAAACACGATCTGAGCAGTGCGAAACGGACTCTTGAAGTTTTGGTTATTCTTTTAGAAAAAAAGATGTGGCCGGAAGGGGATGATGAGCAAAAAATGTTGGCTGAAATCAAGAAAGTTTGTGGAGTTCTGACCAGCGAAGAAACGCTGGTCAGGGAAGAAATCGTTCGCTTGCGAAACTCACTGGCTCCTTGAAATCAACCCCACAGTTTTACCCGTTCATGCTCGCAAGAAACTCATCGTTTGTTTCACAACGATCGAGTCGCTGAATGAGGAACTCCATCGATTCGATGGGGCTCATCGGATGAATCACTTTTCTCAAAACCCACAAACGATTTAGAATTTCCTTGCCAAGCAACAAGTCTTCTCGGCGTGTGCCCGAGCGGTTGATGTCGATGGCTGGATAAACCCGGCGTTCTGCAAGGCGACGATCAAGCATGAGTTCCATGTTGCCCGTTCCTTTGAATTCTTCAAAAATCACTTCATCCATACGGCTTCCTGTTTCCACAAGTGCCGTTGCGATAATCGTAAGACTTCCGCCTTCTTCAACGTTTCGAGCCGCGCCAAAGAATCGCTTTGGTTTGTGTAGAGCATTGGCATCCACACCCCCCGTCAGAATCTTTCCGCTTGGAGGAACGACCGAGTTATAGGCACGAGCAAGCCTGGTGATTGAGTCGAGCAAAATGACGACGTCTTTTTTGTGCTCAACCAACCGCTTGGCTTTCTCGATGACCATTTCGGCAACCTGCACATGGCGCTGTGCGGGCTCGTCGAATGTACTACTCACCACTTCGCCCTTCACCGTGCGCTCCATTTCGGTCACTTCTTCAGGACGTTCGTCGATGAGCAACACGATAAGAACAACTTCGGGGTGATTTCTGGAAATGGCATTGGCAATGTGTTGCAACAAGACCGTTTTACCCGACCGAGGAGGCGCAACGATGAGTGCACGCTGTCCTTTCCCGATAGGAGACATCAAGTCGATCACACGCGTGCTGAGAACCTGAGGATCGTATTCCATCTTAAAACGTTCGTTTGGATGGATTGTCGTAAGGTTATCAAACAGAATTTTATCGCCCGTCAGATCAGGGGCCTCAAAGTTCACGGATTCCACTTTTAAAAGCGCAAAGTAACGCTCGTTGTCTTTGGGCGGACGGATCTGCCCCGAGACGGTGTCTCCGGTTCTGAGGTTGAAACGACGAATTTGCGAGGGGGATACATAGATATCATCGGGACCCGGCAAATAATTATAGTCGGGTGCACGCAAGAAGCCGAAACCATCAGGAAGGGTTTCAAGAACACCTTCTGAATAAACGACTCCATTTCGGGCTGCCTGTGCTTCCAGCAACGCAAAGACGAGATCTTGTTTTCGGAGATTTGCAGCTCCTTCAATTCCCATCTCTTTGGCCATCTGCACAAGGTCACTAATGTGTTTATGCTTGAGTTCCTTCAGGTTCATGACAGGAACTTCAGAGTTAAACTCTGGTTCTTTGTCATCGGCAGGATTTGGCGATCGGTTGTCAACCCGTTTGAAGCCACCCTGCGGCACCATACCTTGAGGGCGCACGTTCATCTGTTGGGGACGGCCATCTGAGCGCGGCATCGAAGGCTGACCGCCGAACGAAGGACGCTCACCACCGCCTAAGCCATTTCCGCCACCCTGCGAAGGAGGACGTCTAAAGCCGCCTGACGGTGGAGCACCACCACCACCACCACCCAAGTTGTTGTCGCGCATACTATGGCCATGGCCCATGCCACCACCACCCATCCCCGGGCCACTGGAGGAATTCATATCGCGCTTTTGAGAAAGGGGACGACGCTCCTGACGAGGAGGCGGCGTATAGGTAGAAATTCCGTTTCCTTGGGGATCATCCACTTCGGGAAAAGACTCCGTTTCATCGCCTGCGCCCTGAGGAGTGTCCTCAGTTCTGCGCATGACACGACGAACTCGTCTTTTGCCGCCTTGAGATTCACCTTCTTGGGAATTCTCTTCAAATAGTTTGATATCCTCTGACATCCTGGGAACCTGACTAGAAATGGGGTTTTAGGGGAAAACGACTCTCCGCGTTGGGGAATCGCCTCACAAAAGGAATGAAGAAAGCACATATCACTCTGGGAAAACTTTGGATTGCAAGAAATTTTGTTCAAACAAAGGGAGCATCTGAAAAACCAATGAAAAACTCGCTGAGTCTTGAAAAAGCAACTTGCCAGGGAGAGAAACCGTTCTAATGCCGAGGAGCATAAAATCATTTCCAGTGAATTGCAACCTGCGAATCCAACCTGACCCCTCATTTTTTAAAGAGTGCGAAAATTTCCAAAAAATCTGCCGACAATCCCCCTGAGGAACTCGTACGAACGCGGAGAAGGCATTTGATGAAAAAAGGGAAGAGTCGTAAGGATTTAGCAGAAAACTTACTCACTCAGAAACTCATTCCCCTCGAAGACAGGCTCTTTTTGCCTGTCTTTGCAGCAGCGGCCCTGATATTTTTGGGCCTCACCATTTTTCTTCAAGAATTTCCAACCCTTGATGCCATCCATCGCGAAAGAATCGCCTTGATGACGGGCGAACACTGGCATCTCAAGAATGGCAATACCCCCGGCAGTATTCAACCTATCTCTCTAAAATCTTTAAAAGATCTTGAAAATTTGGAGCCCTACTCGATTGTCACCTTAAAAACCGACTTGCTCCCTGAGTTCACAGCTCGAGGCGGAGAAAATGGGCCCCTTGACCTCATTCAGAGCGAAGAATTTTATTTTGCGACTTTTCAAAAAACTCCCGATGAAATCACGTATTTTGCCGTCCCTGTCAGTGCCATTGCCTACCATACAGGTAAGTCGATTCCACTTCCCGCAGCCCTGATGACCATTGCTATTTCGCTGGGTAGTTTGATTCTCGCAGTTAGGCTTATCTTTCGACGGTACGTCTTTTCGCATCTTGATATCATTACCAAAACCATTTTTGCTCGGAAGGTTTTTTACGCAACAGGCGGAATCGCGCTCGACTCGAGCGGTCGAGAAATCGATGGACGACTGCACATCATTCATTCGACATGGCAGAGAGTCAGAACCATTTTTTTGACACTTTTTAACCTGAAGGAAAGCGCAAAGCCTGAGCAGGATAACACCGCAACGAACCCGCATCGCGAAGACGAAAAGGCACAACCCGTCACCATCGAAAGAATTCCAGAAGCTCCACGGATTCCCCATGAAAACTTTCGAAATGACGAAATTGGCCAAATTGCTGCAACGCTCGAAGAGTCCTACACAAGGCATGAAAGACACCAAAAAGTGCTTTCCGATCTGATCGAAGCGATTCCTTGCC
Source organism: Silvanigrellaceae bacterium (assembly GCA_044237915.1). Classification (GTDB taxonomy): domain Bacteria; phylum Bdellovibrionota_B; class Oligoflexia; order Silvanigrellales; family Silvanigrellaceae; genus JBIIEI01. The sequence goes on from JBIIEI010000032.1 coordinate 27,412, forward strand.
CAGTCCTGGTGCTCGAAAAGGAAGGGAAGTTGTTTAACGCAAACAGCCTTTTTCTTGAGCAGCAGGGGATTTCTCGTGAAAAACTTGTTTCAGTCTCAGGCTCAGAAACGCGATCACTTCTTGAAAATCACCTTTATTTTCCAGAATCGCTTTCCAAGCGCATTGCCCACATTCTTGAGCAGACAGCACCCCGCATTATTGGAAAGGAATTTGAGTTTGTCTCTCCGCGTGGCTCGAAGATTCAACGCGTTTCTGCTTCGACGATCTCGAACTACGGACGCAGGCTTGGAATCATTGTTCTTGAAGGTGGAAACTCACTTTCAGCACAGCAGCTCTACGAAATTGTCTCGGAGCTGTCTTCGCAACAGCTTGCCGCACTGGAAAGACTCAATGCCTGCATCAAAAAACTTGAAAAGCTGGAACGCGAAACGGCATTTAAAGCCTGCGAATCGCTTATTGACTCCGTAAATGCTTTAGTCGACCTTACGAATATGAATCGTGAAGGGAACAAAAAATCGCACCTGGAATTTAACCTGGTTTCGTTTTTTAGAAATATTCCCTCACGGTTGACAAGCACATCTCCCGTAGACATATCTTTATCTAAAGAACTCCCCTTGTTTGTGCAGGGGAATCCCATGCATTTAAGGCAATGCATTAAAGCCATTGTTGAATCGTATTACCAACTCAATTCTCAGATCAAATTAAAAATAGCCACATCCCTCATACCCGAGAGAAATGAAATTAAGGTTTCTTTTGAGTCTGCCACCGGAGAATTTTTAGATCGAGATTCCAGAAAAGAAGTGTTTTTACAACGACTCGCTTCTACCTTTCGATTTGGCCGCACCGAAATAAAGAACGGCGCAAATAATGTGTATTTCGAACTGACTTTTCCTTTTAAGACAGCGGACAGTCGATCTAATTTTATCGCCTTTGGCCCACTCGACAAACTCACTTCAAAGAGCGTCATGTTTCTTTTTATGGGAGACGCCCCAACGCAAGATGAACTTAAAGTCTTTGATCAGATCAGCACTTCTAAAAAAATATTTTCATCCATTAAAGCTTGTCCAGACACTTCAAAACTTAAAGGCATCGACTCCATCGTTGTTTTCTGCGAAGAACCCACTTGGAAATTTGACGAAAAGTTAAAAGGACTGCTGCGCGACTGGAAAGAGGCACGTATTTCAGCATTGCTCATCTGCAGTCAACCCCGACGCGGCGACTCACGGGACGCCGCTGAACTCGGATTTTCAGGTTATCTTTCTAAGCCGTTTCGTATGGAAGAATTGGAAGGAGTTCTTGTTATTCTCAGCGATGTGGATGCACAATCTCTCGTCCAACTGCGTGGCCCCATCACCCGCCACTTTTTGGAAGAAGTGCAGCAAGAAAGCGGCAATATCCTCTTAACCGCATTTGAGCCGCGCGATCTCGTTGCCATGGAACGACTGCAAGCAAATCTTGTTCGCCTCGGATTCCAAGTCACGGCAACCCAGAGCCCCAATCCCTTCTTCGAATCGCTCTTTCAAAATGAATACAGCTTTGTCTTTTTTCCCATCAGCGCTTCGTCAGGTTTGAAAAGAAGACTCACGCTCGCAATGCGAAATAAAATCGGGGTTGCCTATGCGTCCCATGAAGAACACTCGACCTCAGAAACCCTTGAAGCCGATCTTCCCGCACGCCACGTCATTCACAATCCTGATGACGTTGCAGAACTCACGCGGGTTTTACAAAATGCAAGCCTCAAGTGGGTAGAAGAGGAATCCCCCCAGAAGCGGGAAAATATTTCAGGTGCGGCTTAAATATTTAAAGCGAGCCTGCGTTTTTCCATTCTTGTTCACCCTTGGAAAAGACTTCTTCAATGGTTTGAAGCGCCCACTCAAGTGAATCTTCAGCAATTGTGAGTGCTGGAGCAAATCGCACTGTAGTGACGTGGGTTTCTTTGGCTAGAATGCCTTTGCGCATCAGCAGTTCACTAAAGAAACGCCCTTTTCCAGCACTGGGAAGAACCTCAATGGCGTTGAGAAGGCCTTTTCCGCGCACATCTTTAACGACTTTTTTCGACAGACTTTTCTGAAGGCGGGAACGAAATTTCTCTCCCAAAGACTGCGACCTTTCAACAAGACGCTCATCTTGCAAGATCGAAAGCGCGGTGCGTGAAAGTGCGCAGGCGAGGGGATTTCCCCCAAATGTTGAGCCATGATCTCCCGGACGTAACAAACTGAGCACCGCATCAAATCCCACAACTGCAGAAATGGGATAAAATCCACCGCCCAATGCCTTGCCCAATATCAGCAAGTCAGGTGTGACGTTGTCGTGCTCGTATGCAAACATTTTTCCGGTGCGCGCCAAGCCGGTTTGAATTTCATCGACCATAAACAGAACATTTTTTTCGCGACAAATACGTTCAACTTCTTTTAGATATCCTTCTGGAGGAACAACAACTCCAGCTTCACCTTGAATAGGTTCTACCAAAAACCCGACGGTATGGGGCGTAATGGCCTTCTCGAGTGCCGCCGCATCTCCGAACGGGACCATCCGAAATCCCGGAGTAAAAGGACCAAAATTCTCTTTGTATTGTTCTTCAGAAGAGAAACCCACAATCGTCGTGGTTCGACCGTGAAAATTTCCTTCGCAAACCAAAATTTCTGCCTGATTTTGAGGAACCTTTTTGACAAGGTATCCCCATTTGCGTGCCAATTTTATTGCGGTTTCCACAGCTTCTGCGCCTGTATTCATTGCAATAGCGCGCTGCATGCGACAAAGGGACGTCAGTTCCTCTAGCCATGGCCCCATTTGATCATTGTGAAAAGCTCGTGAAGAGAGCGTTAATTTCGACGCCTGTTCCTGAAGTGTTGCAATCATCCTGGGATGCACATGCCCCTGATTGATGGCACTGTAGGCACTCAACATATCGAGGTATCTTTTGCCTTCAACATCCCACACCCATTCCCCCTCTGCGCGCGAAAGAACGACGGGAAGAGGATGATAATTATGGGCTCCAAAACCTTCCGCTTGTTTGATAAGACTGTCTGAAGTCGAGCTAGGTTTTGTTGTGCTCTGAAAAACAGCTTGAATCATGTTGCCTTCCTCTCTCTGACTGTGATTGATGATTGTGACGCGTATTGAGTTGCTTTTGAAAAATTATTTTCACTGAGCGCCCGCAACGTTAGTTTATTTTTCATGCTTCACCAAGCAGGTCTGGGTACGAACAATGAATCGATCTCTAAGTGATGAAGAACTCTGTTGGATACACATTCGAGATGTGTACACTTTTCTCTATTTGGGAGCCAATCCTCATGAGCAGAAAGTCGGTCAAAACATCCGGGTGGATTTAAGCATCCAGATCCCATACCGCAACACGCAAGATCTGCTTTCAAATACAGTTGACTATGGCGTCATTGTCGAACGCATCCAGCAATTCATTGAGCATACTGGAAAAGCAAATCTTTTGGAGTACTTGGCAGAAAAAGTTCTCGATGTCATCGGGCTCGAATATCCCGGTGTCAAAACGGCCAAATTGACACTTCACAAAGCCTATGCGCCTATTCCGCACTTTACCGGCTCGGTTTCTATCGAGGCACAGCGTCATTATTGGCCGATTGTCTCAAAATTGGATTAAATAAATGCCATCTTTAAATATTCGGCAATGCCTACGTTGCATATCGCCTAGACGAAATATTTAAGAGCGTGCAAAACAGGCTGCACTCAATAAATCAGACGAGAGCGAGGCTGAGCGCCCCTGCCGACTTTCTGCAGCGTACGCTTTGGTACGTGAAGAAAGCGGCAGGGGCCGAAAACGAAGCTATCGGCGATTGATTAAGGGCAGCCCACCGAAACATTAGCTTTCGATAAAAGCCTTGAGCTTTTTAGAACGACAAGGATGGCGCAACTTGCGCAAGGCCTTGGCTTCAATCTGACGAATACGCTCGCGGGTCACATCAAAACTCTGGCCCACCTCTTCCAAGGTATGGTCGGTTTTTTCGCCAATTCCAAAGCGCATGCGCAAGACTTTTTCTTCGCGTGGAGTGAGCGTTGCAAGCACTTTGCGCGTCTGCTCAGAAAGTGCCTTATTTGCCACGATATCCACAGGCGCCCCACGGGTTTTGTCTTCCAAAAAGTCGCCGTAGTGATTGTCTTCTTCTTCCCCAATAGGAGCTTCCAAAGAGATGGGCTCACGGGCGATTTTCATCACCTTGCGCACTTTTTCAAGACTCATATCCATACGCTGAGCAATTTCTTCAGGGGTTGGTTCCCTGCCAAATTCTTGCACCAGAGCACGACTGGTACGAACCATTTTATTGATGGTTTCGATCATGTGCACGGGGATGCGAATGGTACGCGCCTGATCGGCAATCGCGCGGGTGATGGCCTGACGGATCCACCACGTAGCATAGGTACTAAACTTGTACCCACGACGGTATTCGAATTTTTCAACGGCCTTCATCAAGCCGATGTTACCTTCTTGAATGAGGTCGAGAAACTGAAGTCCACGGTTCATGTATTTTTTAGCGATGGAAACGACGAGACGAAGGTTTGCTTCGACGAGTTCACGCTTGGCATCTTCGGCACGGCGGCTTGCATTGCTCACAAGCTGATACATTTTTGGAATTTCTGAGCGCGCTAAAAAGCAATTCTGCTCGGAATCAACCAAATTATTTTTTGCAGAAAGCAACGCCCGCTTGCAAGACTCCCACTCTCTTTCCGAAAGGAAATTGCATTCCAAGGGACGAGGAGCTTCTGCGTTGGCATAGGCATGAATTTTATCTTCCGACATGCGCGTTTTATAGAGCACCTTGGAAATTTCTTTTTCGGAATCTGCGACGAGTTTTGCAAACCGATCGAGCTCTGCAACAATCTGTTGAATGATGCGTCGATTGATATTGATTTCTTTCACGACTTCAAACATCTGCAAGCGTGCATCCGAAATCGTGTTGCGCTCGGCAGCCGTCATTTTATCGAGATGAGAGTACCCATAGGAATCTTCGATGGAAGTGACTATGCGAGATTGCTCCAAGAACGATTCAACGAGTGAACGCACCCTTTGGGTTTGTCCTTCATCTGTCGCCTGATCTTGCTCATCATCAAAGCCCTTCACGAGGTTCTTTGTTTTGATGACGCCTTCAAGGAACTTGCTGCCAATGTCTGAGAGGTGCTGAACACCAATGCGCAAATTGACAAGCAACTGCAAAAGCTTATTTTCTTCGGCTTCAATTTTCTTTGCAATTTCGACTTCACCATCGCGAGACAACAGGGCAACTTGACCCATTTTACGAAGGTAAATGCGAACGGGGTCGTTGCTGCGGCCTAAAGACTCGTCAAGCTCTTCTTCGTCGAGAACGTCGCCACCAAACTCTTCAACAGCGAGGAAGTCGTCGTCTGGAAGCGGGCCACTTTCGTCGGCATCGAGGTCGAGTTCGCCGAAATCTTCGAGATCGTCTTCCAGCTCTGCACCGGGCTCGACATCTTCAACTTCTCCAGAAAAAGGCTCTTCCATGCCTTCTTCGCCACCCTCTTCCAGGGATTTTTTCTTGCCGCCTTCTTTCGAACCATCCTTACCAGACTTCTTACCGGCTGGAGCGCCTTCGGCTCCTGCTTTCAGGCTCTTTTCTTTAGAAGGTCGTGCGGGCTTTTTCGCTTTAGACTCATCACCCATTTCAGCAAAATCAGGAGAATCTTCGGTAGAAACATCTTCCTCACGGCTTTTAGCTTTCACCGCAGGTTTTTTTGCAGGAGCAGATGGTGCTTTTTTCTTGAGAGCGCCTTCTTCGCTGGTGCCATCACTGGCGCTGCGAGGGGCTGCCTTTTCGGCTTCTTTGGGAACTGCAGCCCGCAGTTCTTTGTCTTTAGGCTTTGGGTGCTCTTTGCGTTCTTTCGCCTGTGCGGTGCTGACTGCCGCCTTTTCTTTCGCCTTGGAATCTTCGCCTGTCTTTTTAGCTGCTACTGAAGTTTGCTTCGTCATCTTTTCTTTCGCTTTTCCCTTTTCCACAAGTGCCGCATCATCATCGTTCTCAGAAACTTTTCCTTTTGGGGAACCGATTGGTCCGCTCAAAACCGTCTGTTTGGCTTGGGTGATGTTTTCGCCCGCTTTTTTTGAGCCCGGCACAGTCGTTTTGCTCTTCACGTTCGCCATAGACCAACGTACCTCCGGAGGCTGACAGGGAATGGATCTGAATTTACCGAGGAATGAAGCTCCCCAGGAAACTTACGAAATATTAACGGTAACGCAAGATTTTCGCATTAGTCAACAAAAAATTCTAGCTACTGACTTTTTTAAAGTGAGCCTGCCGCTAAACAGACCCTCGCATGCGCAATTTCTGCTGTCTTCGCTGCCTTTCGTCCTCAATCACCCGGGCACGCTCCTTTAATAATTCTCGTTCAGGGGTTCCTTCCGACAGGGAACTCAGTTCGATCAAAGTTTTTTCCTGCACTGCATTAATATATTCTAGTTCAAGGCTCAAGAGATGGCTTTCAAGAACTGCGCGAATATGACCTCCATCCAGTGACAAGCGTAGATCGCTCAAAAGGAACATCAGCATGCGACCATTGTTGATATCAAAAACTTGAAACGGTTGCTTGCTTTTGTCGGGTCTTCGGACACCCTTTCCCTTACCTTCTAGAATTGAGGCAAGCCCCAGCTTTGCAAGCTGCTCTTCATCTCGACAAATCAGTGCTTGAAGTGCTTGCCCCTCGATGGGAAGCGCTTGCAAAAGATCCTTGGGGGCTCGATAGAGCTTTTCGCATTCAGGATGATTCATCAGGAGCAGTGCGGCCTCTAGAATTTCACGGCTCTTGGAATTCAGCACATTGGCAAGCGTCATGCCACACAGATCCACATCATGGGGATCGGCTTGCACATTGCCCGTCACAAGCGACACCAGGCGATCTGGAAGCTCCGAAAGCTCAGCATGAAACACAGCCAGAAGAAAGCGCAACTCATTGTCGGAGTTTACCTGCCAATTTCCGGCAAGTGACTGTTTTGGAGGAGCAATCACCAAAGGTGGATTTTCTGCCACTTTCGTTGCGGTGCCTGCGCTTTGTTCTTTGGCGTGCCTGCGCTTTTCGATCTGCTGTGTGGCATCCAAAAGCGATTGAATAGTTGATAAACCAAGGAATGCAGCAACTTCTTTGAGTGCAACCTCCCTTTGGTCACGGTCTGGATTCTTGGAAAGAATGGGCAGCATACGCGCCTTAATTTCTCGAAGCTTTGCCTCTTGAGAGGGGAGGCCCTCCACTGAAATTTCACAGGCATCGCGGATCAAGGGCCTTGCGGTGCTGACAAGATTTCGAAAAGAAGAAACGCCCTGCTTGCGCACAAAATCATCGGGATCCTTGCCTGAGGGCAAGCGGATCGAGGAAAGCGAAACCAAGTTCAAGGGGTATGCGGTTTCAAAGGAGCGCCTTAAGGCCTCGCGTCCGGCCTTGTCATTATCGAAACAAAGCGAAACATGGGACGCCACCGTTGCAAGGCGGCGCACATGATCTTCCGTCAGGGCGGTTCCCAACACGGCAACAACGTTTTCCACACCGGCATTGGCGAGGGCCATGCAGTCCATGTACCCTTCCACGACGACGGTTGATTTTTGTTGAACAATATTCTTGCGGGCCTTGTTGAAGTTGAAAAGTATTTTTGATTTTGAGTACAGCAGAGTTTCGGGAGAATTGATGTATTTCGGAGGCGTTCGACCTGCAAAACTCGAAACGGGCTCTCCAAATATTCGCCCGCCCATGGCGACGATATGGCCTTTTTCATCTTTAATGGGAATCAGAATGCGATTGCGAAAAAAATCATACAGGGAACCATCGGATTCTCGTCTGCGCAGAAGTCCTACTTTGACAAGGTCTTCAACCGACCAGCCTCTTTTCTCGGCGGTCCCGGTCAGCACACTGTTGACGGGCGAAAGTCCGATTCCCCACTCTTGAATTTGACCTTCTGAAAATCCCCGGCTGTGAAGATAATCTCGGGCGACCTGCCCGTGTCTTCCCATCAAATACTTTTGGTAGGCTTTTGAACACTCCGCCATAATATGCATCAGCTGACGCATTTCTTGCGAAATCGCATCGGCAGTGTGGCCTGCCCCTTCTTCATACTCAAGCGGAAAGCGAAAGCGCTCGGCTAAATCACGGGCGACGTCGCCAAAGGGCAAACCCGTGCGGTGCATTTCATAATCAAGGACGTTTCCATGCGCTCCACAGCCAAAACAGTGGTAATGATCGGTATAAATATAGAAGCTTGGAGATTTTTCAGCATGAAAGGGGCAACAGGCCACAGCGTTTGCGCCTGAACGCCTCACATCAATGAATCCGGTGAGATACTCGATGAGCGGAATATGAGCGAGAAGTTGCTCAAGTGAGCTGCGCCGAATTCTACTGCTGCGCCCTCCTGCCACTTTCGCTCCCGGTACAAATAGAGAAAAAATAAGGCCTGAGATATATAGAGTAATTATGAAATAAGTAAATATAAAACAGGCTGACTTCATGGATAGCACAGTTTTTGCCACTTTGCGAAAACTTAAAGCTGCCCGCTCTTAAATATTTCGTCAGGGCGAGGCGCACGAGGTGAGAGCTGACGAAATGGACGCTTTGGTCCATGAGGAGGCCGAATCCGATGCGCAACGAAGCCATGGCCCCTGGCAGGATATTTAAAGCGGGCGCACCAAAAAAAAAGGGCCTGGCAAGCCAAGTCCTTCTTTTTTAAAGCTTATCACTGGGTTTATTTAACCCACGAGCTTCTTAAGTTTTTTGAGTGCACGTTTACGAGCAGCCATTCTCTTCTTTTTAATTTTAACAGAGGGCTTTTCATAATGTTCGCGCTTGCGAACTTCAGACAGAATACCTGCCTTTTCGCACTGCTTTTTAAAGCGCTTCAAGGCGCTTTCAAAGGTTTCACCTTCTTTCAGTTTGACAACTGGCATGAACATCACCCCCTCTCTTGTCAATCTCATCAAAACGATCTGCACTTGACATGTGTGTAGACCCGACGAATACCGTCGAAAAGTTTTGAATATGGTGGGTCTGGGCAGAGTTGAACTGCCGACCTCGTGCTTATCAGGCACGCGCTCTAACCACCTGAGCTACAGACCCCACTTCAAAAGAAAAAAAGCTGTCTGCAGAGACAGCAATCTTACCCTTGGGCTTTTCCCAGTCGACTGTTACTCACCCTCTTCCAAAAAGTCAAATCGTTTTCAAACGAAGTCATCATCAGGCGAAGTCTGAAATTCTGCGCAAAGGAACTAAGGAGAGTCTTTCTTCAGTTTGATGACTCCGAATTCTCCCTCTTGAAAAACCACATCTCCCAACGGGGCAAGAGCTTGCACGGTGACACTTGGATAGTTCTGCTTTTCCCACTCTCCAAAGACGAGATGCGTGACTCCCAATCTCTTGAGACTCTGCCACGCTTTTTTAAAGTCTTCAACCGAGGAGGCAGGTGTGGAAGTACCGACTTGGTACAAGGCTGCGCTCCAACGAGCCCTGTCGAGCAGGTGGCCATAGCCAGGAGCCCCTTGAAACGGGCCATTTTTGACCACTTTGTGATAAAGGCCCATGTGAGTCGCCCAACCGCAAAGTGCACTGCGCCCACTGTAGGCCGAGATTCGACCTGCATAGGAATAACTTCCCGATTTGTCGATGCCGCAAGCTTCGATGAGCAGCATTTTTTCGGGATGCCGAGCGAGAAATTCGATGATTTTCCAATCGACAGGATGCCTTGTTTTCAGAAATGCCAGCCCGTCCCACGAATCACTTTGTTCGCTCTGCACAATACGCAATAAAATTGTTTTCCACTGCACATAGACAGAGGCCCCTATAAACATCAGCGCACAAACGGAAATAAAAATGTTGAACCAACGCTTTTCTAACGAAAGGAATGCCTGTGCGCTTGCGTAACACAGCAAAAGAGGAATGAGATAAAAGGCATCATAGTTAAAGCGAAAGAGGGTATTGTAGCGCATATACGCCTCTCCCATATTGAAATTGACAGCGATAAACTCAGGGATCATCCAAAGCAAAAGAACAAGCCCTAAGAAGAGTATCCACGCCCCTGTCACGTTCTGTTGTTGATTTTTATGTAACATCATTGCCAATGGCAGCATCACCATCAAGGCAACCCCAACACCGGAGTAGCCAAGCACAAAGGCTGCAAGAATGCCGAGCAGCGCGCAGCAAAACCCAATCTGGATACGGGCAATGGCTTTCTTTTCTTGCGCCTGTTTACTTTGCGCAACAAAAAAATCACCCAAAAGAACGAGAATAAAGAGCGCCAAAAGAAACAGAGGAGAAGCGTTGACGTTCATAAATTCAAACGCCTTGGAGGCAAACCGGGGACTGACAAAATACCACAGGACATGGGGCTGACTGCGCGTGAGCAGATCCGGCAGTGCCGTGAATAACGCAACAAGCAGAACTGTTCCACAATTTTCAATGTAATTTCGAACACTGTGACTTTGCCTTGCCCTCTGAAAGGCCCACAGGGCAGCAGCGGAAAGCAATCCAATATCGATGAGCACACTCCAGGAATGCGACATCAACAAGGCTGTGCAAAGAATGCCAAGCAAAATCGAGAGAGGGCGATAGGTTTTTTCAATGCGCACAAAAAAGAGAATGAACCAAAAAAGTGTGCTCACCTGCACAAATTCAGCGGAACTGTGTGAATGATTATCGGCCCACACATAGTTCCAAAAAGGGTATTCGTTGATGGTATTTTCAATAATTCGAGTGAGCCCCCACAGGTTCCATTCACCCGACAGAATTTGCAAAATCGATTGACCGGGGATGGCAAGCAAGGGAAACAGCCCTAAAAAACAGGCAATGAGCGATTGTTTGAACTTTGAAAATTTAGACTCAGACATACTCAGGATAAGGTAACAACAAACTCCCAGCAGGCATGAACTCAGTGCGATAAAAAAAGTATCACTGACGTGCCAAAGGTAACCCCCCGGAAAGGGTCGCCTTAAAAAGGGATCTCCAAGCAGACTTTCGGTCCAGTTTGCAGAGATTCCAGCCAGTGTTCGGGGCAAAATATAATATGCGATGCGCTCGCCCGAATACCAAAGCTCTTCGGGAGGGTATCCGCCTCCATGCAAAAATGCTTGCTGATAAGCAAAATTGTAGAGTTTTTCAGCCCCCATCTTCGAGGCATCATAGTCGATTTGAGAAAAATACTTTCTGGGATAAAAAAGAATCCCATGCAATAAAATAAAAAACACAAGTGAGATTAAATTCGGAACTGAAAATGCGCCTGTAAAGATCTGTTTGAGGGATCGATTTTTGAAGTAGGCTGAAAATCCCGCCAAAACCATGAATGAAAGCATGGCACAGAGCGCATAGTTTGAAATAAATCGACCAAAGATCGAAAAAATAACCAAAAAAATCACAAGACCTGTGGCCAGGCTCAAAATAAAGAGGGGCAAGTGATCAATCTTTTGCTGATTTTTTTCACCCTCAAAGCATGCGCACAACATGGAATAAACCAGGGGATATGCCAAAACTGCTGCAAATAAACAGAGCGAATAGAATATTCCTGTCCCGACACCTAAAACCAGCACATGTTCCTCCGTTCCTACAAAATTGCAACATTGACAAGGTAACCCACTCAGACGTAAAGCACCTGCAATGCTTTACACTACCAAAGGAACAAACCTATGGCTGTTTCCGTCCTTCTTGGAGGCTCGACCGGCCGACTTGGCAACGAAATACGCGCAGTCCTTGAAGAAAGAAATGCGCCCTTTTTTGCGCTCCAGCGAGAACACTACAGCAACCCAAGCGCCCTTGAACCACTCTTTCATGAACCGCGCATCATTGTCGATGTGAGCCTCGCCCATGGCACGCAGACACTGCTCACAACTCTCAGGTCGCTCTCCGAACCAGCTCGCCACAACGTGAAGTGTGTTGTCATCGGGACTACCGGGCACTCCCCCGACCAGTGCGAACAGATCAATAATTGCGCCTCTTTTTTTCCAGTGAGTCTGGTCTCTAATTTCTCACGGGGTGTGTTTCTTTTGGAAGAAATGCTCCAGGCACGCACTTCAACCGGACTCTCGGTTGCAGAACTCGCACGTTCTTTAGGGTTTGATCTTGCGCTTTGGGAAGCACATCATACACGCAAATTAGACGCACCGAGCGGAACGGCAAAAACACTTGCCGAAGCCGCAAAAATTCCCGAAAACAGAATTTCTGCAACACGCGTGGGAAATGTCGTGGGGGAGCATGTTGTGTTTTTGGCAGCAGAATCCGAAGAACTTCGCATTCAACATCTTGCACATACCCGAAAGCTTTTTGCCCTGGGTGCTTGCGACATGATCGAACGTATTTCTCACCTCACTTTATCACCAGGCCTCTACGATCGACGTGCGTTTTTTTCGCTTCCAGAAAAAGTCAAGTGAGCCAATGCATTGACATTCCCCACTGAGAAAAGACCTCCCTCTGCTGACAACAAGCTATACTCGGGGTGGCAAATTCAGATGGGAGGTTGCATGAAAACGAAGCTACTTGTTTGCCTGCTTTTAACCGCAGGCTGCGTCACTCAAGGCAAATATGATGATTTAAATGCACAAAAACAAAAAGAGATAAAGGCTCTGAGCGATGAACTCGGAGGGACTAAAAAAAGTCTTGCAGAAACTCAACAAGCTTTAAAAGCCGAACAGGAAAAATCTCAAAAGCATTCCTCGCAAGCAAAAGACTTGGATGCCAAGCTGTCGGGTGTGATGAAAGATAAATCGCAGCTACAGGCTTCGGTTGATGAAATGCGCACAGCCCTTGAAGAACTCGGCAAGCGTAAAGCGCAAGCAGACTCCCGTGTTTCAGAATTTAAGTCGCTGTTGGATAAGTTTAAAAGCCTCATCGACTCTGGAAAACTCAAGGTCAAAATCGTGGACGGAAGAATGGTTGTCATTCTCGCCAGTGACATTTTGTTTCCTTCGGGTTCTGCAAAACTTTCAAAAGAAGGCCTTGAAGCCATCTCTGAAGTTGGAAAAACCTTGGCATCCATTGCCGGAAAGAAATTTCAAATTGAAGGTCACACCGACAATATTCCCATCAAAACTTCTCAATATCCTTCGAACTGGAATCTTGCTGCAGAACGATCGATCACAGTCTTAAAAACGATGATCGAGGCAGGAATGCCCACCGATCGCATTAGCGCCGCAAGCTTTGCCGATAGCAAGCCTTCGCAAAGTAACGAAACAAAAGAAGGCCGGTCTGCAAACAGGCGCATTGAGATCGTCGTTGTGCCTGATCTTTCAACACTTCCCGGATTTGAAGAACTCAATAAAGCATCAGCCGGCGGTTAAACTCTCGATAAGGTGAGTTAAGGCAACCTTTGCAGTAAGGGGCTCTTCTGCAGAACTGAGATCCCAAAGCGTGGATGGAGATTCAGGAATTTGAGTCCAAATGCTTGGAATAAGTCCACTTTGCCAATACCAGTTCAGCCGCATCCGAGGATTCCCAAGCAGTTCCGACGAAGGCCTGATGTCGATGTGCTTTTCTAAAAACTGTTCCGGTGGATAGCGCAATTGCAGGGTGCGGTATCTTTTTTTAACGACGCTCTGAGGTGCCCAAATTTCAATAGAAAGCGCTTTTGCAGCCTTTTCAGGTGAAAGACTTTCTGTGGGTTGCGCGGGGCTCCATTCAAATCCAATGTCGTCGCAGGGTGTCACACCACGGGAAACAAGTTCAAGACGCAGAAGTTTAATATCACTTGCTGCACGTCTGCGCGGAACAAGGACCTTTTCTTCACTCACAAGGAAGCCCTCCATTTCGAGAACTGCTCTGTTAAATATTCAATGCATTCCTTATTTTCGTCTGTTTGACGAATGCGGGCTAAGGTTTCGATGGCCTCGCCTGCTACAAATTCGCCTGCTTCCTTACTAAATTTAAGTTCACGCACAGCAAGGGTTTCTCGAGTTGGAAAAGTTTCAGGCATCTGCAGGAGTCCAAGCACATTTGCAAGCCAAAAACTGTCGAGGGGCTCGGGGTTGAGTTTTCGTGCAATGCACACGGTAAAAAAGGCCGTATAAAACAGGTGCGATTTTAAGGAATACGACCAAGAAAAAGATTTGAGAACCGAAGACGGATCAAAAGAAAGGCGCCACTCATAGCTTTTACGAGCCATAAATGCAAAAAGTAAATCACTGTTACTTTGCTCATGTCCGGCTGCGAGAGTCATGGAACTTAAAGCAAGATGAGTTGCGAGGTCATCATGATGATATTTTATTCTTGCGTGCGCCCATTTTTGCAAGAGATCTGCCGCACGCAAATCGTACTGATGCCTACTCACCGAAGCGGGTAAGAAAATTTTCTGCAATCCCGACAAGAGCAGGGCATCCAGCGCTTCTAATTCAGCTTGGGTGTCTTTGGAAAAATCTGGACAGAGCCTGAGCGTTGAAATCCAATCCTGAAAATCACAAAAAGATTCCAGGCACCAACAGGCTAAGTGATTTCGCATTTCACCCATTTTCCGATTGGCTTCTGCGTGCAGTTCTTTGGTTTTTTCACTGGGATTCCGGCGCAATCCTTCCCGTGTTTCTACATGCTCAACAGCCAGAATGGCATTGCGGTGTTCCCATTCATCAACGAGCAGACAAATCTCTCGTTGAACCGTTCGAATGCGCGCAAAAAATCTTTTTTCGATGTTTACTTTTTCCGAGAGGTCTTTCCCCGCAATGAGTTCAGAAAAAGAGGTTCTAAAAAAAGGTGTTAATGTTGCCCGACTGATGGGAGCCAGAAAGGGTATGTGATCGCTTTGCGCATCTCCAAAGCGAAGTCCATCTTCACTAAAGGAAACATAAATCTCTCGATCAACATGTGAAAATATCTTTCCACCCACACCTTCAAGATCAAGGAAATGGATAAACGTTCGAAATTGAAAATTTCGATTTTGTTCTCCAACCCAATAAAAAAAGAGTAAGTTCACTGATTTTTCAAAATCTCGTAACAAAGAATCAACTTCGGACGCCGTTAAATCTTTGACAAATTCCGAGGTGTGGCATTTCTCGAAAACATCACTCAGCAAGGAAATGATTCCCTCACCGGCTAGGACAGACATTTTTTCCACTTCTGCGCGTTTGCTTTTGTCGATTTTTGCCGAACGTGCAAGACCGCGATAGGTATCGAGGTAAGCACGAAACGAACTGAGTTTTGTGACCGACAATAAGTACGACTCAACAGAAGGCCAAACATCGTCAAGAGCTTTCAGCCACTTTAACAACTCACTGTGCATCTGACTCATCGCCCCAACCCATCCAAATATTCAAGAATTGCTTCTTCTGATTTTTCAAGCTCTGCATCATTTTCGACCCCAGAGCGGGCATGGAACATAAGAGTTTCATATTGAGAAAGGAGGAGCTTGAGTTGATGAAATTCTTTGCTGTCATTCCCTAAGGCCATCATGGCCCTGCGCGCTCGCACGATAACACCATTGAGAACACCATCTGATTGAAGAGAATTTTCCGAGACATCATTTTGCTTGCTTTCGGAATGACTTGATTCACTAGGTGCGACAACAGACAACAAACGGGCAGACTTTTTCGAAAAAAGAGGTGTGGGTTTTTCATCGTTGTTTATGGATTCAGGGAGCATTTCTGAATTTGTGCCCCCTTCACCCACCGTTGTCCAGCCGATGACTTCGCCTGTGCGACTGTCGAATTCAGCTTCGGCTTCGCGCTGCGTTCCAATTTGCCGGGCAAGCACATGGACCATCCCATTGACGTCATAAGTGAGTTGAATTTCGCACCGACTTCCCGCAGGAACAGGCTGCTGCAATTCAAATAAAAATGAGCCAATCAGTTTATTTTCTCCCACAGACTCTTTTTCGCCTTGCGCGACAACCACATGCACAGCCGCTTGATTATCGTAGAGCGTACTAAAAAATTCACTTCGCCTTGCAGGGAGAGGAGAATTACGATGAATAATGGGAGCGACCCGCAAAAGACCCTGGAGTTCAAAATTAAAAGCTTCGAGTTTATCACCCAGCATTTGAGTGAGTTCTTCTTCTGACACCGTATGGTTGATGCCAAATTTTTTCGCAACCTTCATAAAGTTTTCATTTACGGCGCGGCTGTCTTCCGCCACTCCAATTCCAAGAGTATGGCTACACACATCCACTAAAATCGTTTCCGGCTCGATTCCTAATATCATCGCAGCCTGCAACGAAGCACCCCAGCTCACTGCAAGGTCGGGTTCGAGACGCGCATCGACCATGCAATGTGGAAAATAACCTTCCAACATTTTTCGAACCAAGGTGAGGCGACTGCTTCCGCCAACCAACAAGATGCGTGAAATTTGTGAGGGCCTTCTTTTGGCCGCATGCATGGCTCGTTCCGTGAGTTCAAGTGTACGTTGAACAAAAGGAGCAGCCAGTTCTTCAAAAGTGTCGCGCGTGATGGAGGTATTAAGGTGAGCGCCTCGGCCATCAAGGTCAGAATCGACGACCTGATATTCACCTTGCGATTGAAATGCGATTTTTGCCTTCTCTGCATGATAAAGAAGCTTTGCAAAACACTCAGAATCTTTGGTTGTTCGCCTTGCAGCCAATTCGGGTTTTACAAATTTTAAGAGGTGGCTTGCGAGGGCTTCATCAAGATCATCGCCTCCCAGATGCACATCGCCTTCACTGGCAAGGACATTAAATACAAACCCTTCGCGATCGACGATGCTCACATCGAAGGTTCCACCTCCGAGATCGTACACAGCAAGGCTTTCTTCAGGGACTTCTTTTGCACCAGGTAACATGCTGTAGGCCAGTGCCGCCGCCGTTGGTTCATTGACAATGCGAAGAACATTGATTCCTGCATCCCTCGCGGCAGCAATTGTGGCCTGCCTTGCGGCATCATTAAAATGCGCCGGAACCGTAACAACCGCATGAGTTGTTCCATAGGCTTCCGCTTCGTTTCGAAGCTCAGGATGAGAGCCCAAATATTTCAGAACTGCCGTTGCGGCATCTTCAGGAGAATATTGTTTCTCACCTGAAGAAAAAAGCTGACTGGGCAATCCCATACTGCGCTTTGTGCTGCGCACGACCATGGCAGGATCGTTTTCGAGCCTTCGTTTTGCATGGGAGCCAACGACATCGCGCGATTCAATTTCATCCCAATAGATCATCGAAGGAACTAAATTCTCGCTCTCATACTGAAGAGTTTCAGGATGGCCTGTTCCGGGTGTATAAATAGAAACAACAGAGTTAGTTGTTCCAAGATCAATCCCAATCGCCTTCGCCCCTGAGGGGGGAGAAACAAGGGACGAATTTTCCGTTCCCCGGATGGATTGGCCAATAGGGTCTTTGGAATTTGATTTCGCTTTTTTTCTAAATTCAATAACACTCATGAATGCAGCGCTCCGCTCGACAACAAATAGTCTACCTAAGCCCAGTGGAGTCCCATCATAGCTTTCTCGGAGGGAGTTCTCAATGCAAGACAAGCCAGGACAAGCGCTCAAGCCACAATCTTTTGGAATGGCGCATCAAGTCGGCGATCATAATTATTACAGCATCACACGAAAACTCATCATGAATGGCGACCTGAACGCAGCAGGAAAGCTCTTTGGTGGACGACTTATGGAGTGGGTCGATGAAGCTGCAGGCCTGTTTTGCATGACCGTCATTGGAACTCGGCAGATCGTCACGAAGAAAATTTCTGAGGTCATTTTTAATGAGCCCGCCCACCTGGGAGATGTTTTGGAACTGATGCTGCGCATCAAGAATCTTGGAAACTCAAGCGTCACGGTGGAATGTTTGGTGATGACGAAAGTGATCGCTCCGCCCGATACCTCACGCCTCATTGTCCAATGTGATCTGGTGTTCGTTGCCATTGATCGCAACGGCCGACCGAGTCCTCATGGATTCCGCATCGACAAAGAAACAGGCCCGCTTTAAATATTCAGCCCTTGGCAATTTCTTGAAGCAGCCCCACGGAGCCTACAGACATGCAATATACGCACCCTATCGTTATTCTTTTTAGACATGGACAAACCGACTACAATGCGGAACGCAGGTTCCAAGGTCAGCTCGATATTCCAATGAACGACAATGGAAAAAAGCAATCCCTCCAAACAGCCCTACACCTCGAAAATCTGTTTAAAGATCTTGTCGTCTCTGGAAATTCCATTGCAAACTGCCTGACGTCAGACCTCCAAAGGGCTTCCAGCACCGCAGCCATCGTTGCAGAACATCTGAAATTAAAGTTGGGCATCACTCTCCAATTTAAAGAAACATCACGCTTGCGCGAGTTTCATGCCGGCATTCTGCAGGGACAAACCATTGCCGAAGCCCATGCGCTACAGCCCGAGTTCTGGGCTCTTCATCTCCAAAATCGTGAAAAAAATCCCTATGACTCCGCACCTCCGGGCGAAGGAGCAGAGTCCGGAAATGCCGTTGCTCACCGTCTGGCACCTTTGGTCCGAGCTTTAAATAATCAAGAAGGAAATTGGAAAACGACCCCGCCCACGGTTGGTGAAATTCAAAATCCTGGTCTAAAAAATGCCGAAATTCATGTGTGGTCAAGCCATGGTGGAGCTATAGATTGTTTATTGACTCTGATGAATACCGAATTTCCCATGCAGAATAAAAAATTAGGGAATGGTGACCTGATCGTGATGACACCGCTTGTCGATTATTCAGATCACGTTTTCGCATCTCATCCTCTCAATTCGAGATCCTCCGAAAAACTCACTGACCTTCCCTTGCCAGGCACCACTTTTCCCAATGAGCACGCAAAACGCCATGGCTGTTACGTTGGGTGGAAAATACTCAAATATATTCCCGTGGGCGATAACATTTCTGCAGATATCCATCCGACGCATATTGTTTAGGCAATGGGCCGCTTCAAGATATCGCCGGGTGACGAGGCCGAGAGCCCAGTCCTTCCAAAGCGTTGCGATAGTGATATGTTTCGATGAACCAACCTGTCTCGGTTACAAAGAATGACGCGGCCCTTGTTATCTCATTTTTTTAATCATTCTGTTTATATCCATAAATTCAATTTATTGAACAAAACAGCATTCTTTCCCTAAAATTGATTCACGAAACTATGAAAAAGAACTACCTTAAAATAGTTTTTTTTCATCTCTCGACCCATAAACTTTTACAACAGTGCTGTTTTGGTTCAGATGGAAATGGAGGATTGTACTTTTTTTCACCCTCCCTTGCTTCATGCCATCCTCTGTTGAGTCATAACATTTTGTGATTCTTGGATAGTGCGCTTCTTTCGCCTATCTTCACG
>JBIIEI010000185.1:0-3603 GCA_044237915.1 Silvanigrellaceae bacterium
GGCACTGGCGTGAAGTGCGAAACGGGTACTGGCGATAAAGGCCAATTGACCCATGGCGTTCAGATGCAATTGGGTACCGGCGTTAAGTGCAAAGAGGTACTGGCGTTGACAGCCAATCGGTCACGTGTTCTTTTCTCCAAAACAACCGGATCTGGTTTTGATTTACTGAGTTTGTTATTCAATTCTGCTTCATAACGAATATACTTGTGCATCGTTCGGAATGCATGTCGAATGTCTCCCAAATTGAAGGGAAGAAGTTCATCGAATGATTTTATAATTTTGTTAGAAGTCACCCCTTCTATGGGCTCATTGGGATCAATAATCACGCTAAAGCCATACACTGACCCCGGAACGAGAAGTAACTTGATGGGTACCCTCCCCATTATTTGAAGCCACTTTTCCCTTGTGATGGGGCCAGG
Organism: Silvanigrellaceae bacterium; assembly: GCA_044237915.1. Taxonomy (GTDB): domain Bacteria; phylum Bdellovibrionota_B; class Oligoflexia; order Silvanigrellales; family Silvanigrellaceae; genus JBIIEI01. Next base: position 420 of record JBIIEI010000185.1, read on the forward strand.
GCTCAACGATCGATCGAGAATATAGGCCTTGTTTTTTGAGTACAAGACAGGCGCAACATGGCCCCCACCCCATTCAACTTCGCCAACTCTGAGGGGTTTGTTGTCATCTGTCGGGAAGACAAATTGCGCACTCGAAGGAATTTTTTGAGCAGCAAGTTCCATCGACATATACAATGCCCGGGCGTAACAACCATCATCGGGAAAATCGAATGGAATGTAGTCAATTCCAGCAATGATTTGTTCGGCTTTTCGAAATTCCTGTGGCGTCACAAGGGCTGAAGTTTCGGAATGACCATTCTGTGGAACCGGATTATTGCATGCTGAGAAAAAAAGAGTGGCGGCAAAGAGAATAATTCTCTTGTGAAAAGGCATTTTTCCGAGGCACGCTAATTTGGCTGAAATCTCATTGAATGAGCCTTGCAAGGAGGTTTCCTCTTCATAAAATGCTTTTGGGTAGGCACTCGAACACACCTCCCTTTTCGTCATTTTTGAGGTAAACTTTAGTTACCGAGGCGGGTGTAGTTTGATATTGAAGACAAAATAACCTGCCTGTTCTTACTGGCTTCACTCCTGAAGTCTTCACTGATACGTGCATCAGTTGATACTTTTTTCCAAAATTCTAGAGCGACAGATGCAATTTCTTGGAAATGGGAAAGCAGCGAAGCCTCCAAACGAGGAAGTAAAAAGGGAGGCCATGTGACTTCACCACTGCGTGGAATGTAATGCATAGGCGTCATGTCATAGGTGGGTGCGAGCCCGGAAACATTGCAGAGCCCAGAGCAAAAAAAGGAAAGATTTCCAGAATGCATGTCTGTATTTGCAATGAGGTGACCAAACAACTGTTTTTTAAATACCTCTGGTAGGCAAGAGGATGGGATCACTTTATGCCGACTCAGTTCTGTAGAAATTTCACTCCAAGAACCCATGTGACCTGTGTAATGGGCGTCCAGTGCGGCAAGGGAGACAACGCCATGGCGACCAGAATTGTTTCGATCAAACCTTGTGACTTGAAGAAAGATGCGGTCTGATATTGTGATAAGTTCGGATTCTGCGGAGGGCATCGCATTTTCCCGCATGGTTTCAAGGGCGAGATGCTCAGAGATGAGCAGGTCTGCGATACGCCTGCCGACTTTTTCAGTTACGGGAGGCGAAAATTTAACTAAACAAGATTTAACTTCGCCGCTTCTTTCTTCAACAACTGAGCAGAGAAATTTTGGCTGATCGCCGCCCGCCGAACTTCCCGCGTGACCTATTGCAGAACCTTGGGCCAGAACCGGAAATGCCTGTTCCCTGTCCTTTTCCCGCAACAGTGCGTTGCTGCCTTTGAGCCTTTCGTGCATCCACGTTTCGAGGGCGCGGGATCCTACAATGAGACTTCCAATGCCGTCGGCGCCATGGTGGGTCAGATATTTAAGCGCAATATCGGGAGACCAAAGTCGAGGATCCTGAGGAAGGTTTAGGTCGGTGTGTTTTCCTGCGATCGAGCGTCCGAGATACCCCGAAGGAATCAAATTCATCAAAAAATGGGGACATCCGTCGAACACAGTTTCTTTTGCTGATTGCCCCGAATGTCGGAAAAGATAATCGACTTGGGCAATGGGGATAAGTTCTCCCAGTTGATGAGGATTTCCGTTAGCGCCGACTTCGAACACAGGGACGCCATGAGAAGGAACAGAGTCGAGTTTGCGCACCAAGTGATAGAATTTGTTCCGTTTTCCACCGGAGGTTTGAACTGTACCCTCTGCAACCAATTCGCGGACGAGCCTCGACAGACTTGCTTCTGAAATGCCCATGGAATGGCACAAATCTGCCCCTGAAAGTCCCCTCTGCTGAGTCAGCAGTGAGCAAATTTGCAGTTTTAACTGCGTCTTATCGAGATGCGCTGACCTACCCAATTGAACCTCCCAGAGGCAATTCTGATTGAATAGAAATAGCACAGGTGGCAGCATTCAAAAAGTGAATAGAAAGCAAATAGAAAAACAAACACAAAAGAATGACTACATAAAAGATAAATGATATTGGAAAGGATATGAGAGTGTTGAGCTCAAAATCTGGGTTTGTAAGAACACGAATAGAAAAATAAAATTAGGAAGTCGTTATGAGTTCGCGGACCGCTTTGGATTCGGATCCCGCCGATTTCGCTTGGTACGAAAGCAAGACCTTCTTTACCGAACCATCGTTCCCGATTTCTGCAAACACGTCCATCCCTTTATTGAGAGCATGTTCCAGAATACTCGCATGCTGTTGGCATTTTTCAAGTCCTCCACGAAAGACGTCCATATCTTTCGCGATCACATCGACCATTTTATCGATCTCTTGAATGACCTCACTTCTTCTTCCATGAAGAGTTTCAGCTTTATTAAAGAGTGATGAACCCAATAATGTCAAAGCTTTTGTTCTGTATTTATACAGGGCATCGAGGTACTGTTTTTCAACCAGCGCCACATCACACTCAGAAATCTTGTTCGCAAGTGCTCCAATGGTGGCTTTTGTTGCACTTCGAAGCATGGAAACTCGGCAGGCACTCACCAAGACATAGGCGCCTTTCCAGCCTGCATAAAATCGTTCAAATTCTTTGAGTGTTTTCTTTAAATCACTGTGGGTACTTTGAGTCCCAAATGTATCTGAATTATTCACAGCTTCAAGCGCAGCCAATCGTCGCGTACTTTCAATTCGAAAGTGTTCAAAAACTTCACTCATCTCATTTTCAATATCAATAAGCATAGAGTTCCAAGTGATTCTTTCGGAGGTTTCTAAATTTTCATGAAACATCACTGCGCTGATCGTTCGCAGTTGCGCAACTCCATTTCGCACCTTCGCTTGCCTTTGCTCGTCCAAGAACGAAACAATATCATCTATCTTTGAATCAATCTCTTTGAGTTTTGAGGTAATTTGTGCCATATGAGCCTGTCCAACGACGACGCTTGCAACTTGAAATCCGATGGATGCCAAGGCTAAATTTTGGGGGCCGTTCGCAATAGTGAACTTGCCATGACCAACAATTTTTCCTGTTTCTGAGTTCACAACCATTTCGCGAAAACCACCACCCACGGCCTTCATAATTCGCAGGGTAAACCACCAGCTGCGCTGGTGGACTCACCAAGTTTGACGAATCCGGGAAGAGGGACCAGGCTCCGGATTGTGAACCGCTTCAAAGTTTCACGATCCGGAGTTGAGATTGGAT
>JBIIEI010000033.1:0-46076 GCA_044237915.1 Silvanigrellaceae bacterium
CAACAAATGCCGCGGCAGATCAGAATTCCAACAAAGGGAATGGTGATGCCGGTTCCGGCTTGGGAGGCGCCAATGGAAATGAACCCGTTGAAAGCCCGGATGATTCCCGAAGTGTATCTCCCGTTGCAGAAGGTGTTTCTCCCGTATCTGGAATTTCGCCTGCACCGATTTCTGAACCGATGCCTGCCCCGATTTTTTGTGATGGCACCTTTCCGCTGGGCCTTGTTCAGGCCCGGAATGTTTATATGTTTGCGACCGCCAGTCCGCTTCTGAAGGTAACTTGTGAGTCAACAGTCTATACCCAGCAGCGCTCGTGTCTCCCTTCCGGGGCCTGGAGCGCTTGGGATCCCGTGAGGCTCGGATACGGCCAATATGCTTCCTGCACCAACGATGGACCGAGTGTTATTCCCACCGCCGGCCCCACCCCCGTCGTTACTCCACAACCTGTCAATCCCCTCGAAATTCGAAAGGCACGCCTCTGGAAAAACTGTACGAGTCAGACTCCAGGTAAATATCAAGGCTGTGCCGCAAAGGTTTATTGCGCCTCTGGATCTTCGCGGGCCGACGGTTGTATTGAGAGTTTGCAGTCAACCGCAGTTTATCCCTATCAGACGACGCGCGGATCCGTATGCGATCAGGCCGGTTCCATTTGTCAGAATCCACAGGGTCTCGTGTTTGAATGCCGAGCCAATGTAACTTTCAATGAAGCCACAGACCATAAGTGTCCACCTTGAGGGAATGGATTCCATGCAGTTTTTTTTTGGACTTCGACACTGGAGTGGAGTTTGATTTATAATCAAGGTAAGTCTGAAATTAAAGCTGAAGGAAACTGTAAGAATGCTCACGCTCAATTCTTATGAGCAAGGGTATCGATATCACTTTTCAGTTTCTTTATTTCTTGCAAAAAATCTTGACGCTGCGCAGTTGAGAGCGACTGATCGAGCGCAAGAATCAGATCAATGGCCTTCTGCTCATTTTGAGCTTTTTCTTTCTTATATTCTTCACTCCAACGTTTTTCCGGCTCGGTCATCCAACTGTATATTTTTTCTTCCCATTCCTTGGGGGATATTTTGAGCTTCAAAATGGAAATAAATTCAGCTTGTGTTTTTTTACTATGCTCTAGCTTGAGCTCCGAAAATTTTCGAGTAGATGAAACATACCCATCAACGAGTTTCATTTGATTGAAAGTAACATTACCAACCCAAAACTTAAGGTGCCCTTGCAGATCTTTACCGCTTTCCTGCAACCACTTTTTATCCGTAAAAGTTAATTTCTTTTCTCGCTGCTTGTTCCGCTTTGCGTTACTTTTTTCGAGATGAAGCAGTTGATCATCTGAAAGCGTCACTAAAAACTCACCAGCCACAGGGGCCACACGGAAGGCTACACTTTTAACAAATTTGTTGACCTCAGTTTGAGCCCATGCAATTTCTTCCCGATTGATGCCATCGCCCACCTTTTTCTCAAATTCCTCTAGAAAAAGATCATAGTTTTTGAGTTCTTCTTTTCTGTGCCATTTCGCAATTTCAGCAATGCGCAAATCCAGAAGCTTTTCCTGAGCAGAAGTCAAATCGAAAGTCTCATTGATATTGCGCATCATGTAGACATCTGCCCAATCGTAGGCGATTTTTCTAAAGCCGCTGCACGACGTTAAGAATGCAAACGACCAAACAAAACAGAGAGATTTCGTAACACGGAAAAATAAAGTCATTTCCCGATTTCCTCACAAGATAAGGGCTTTGAAAAACGCCCAACCATTGACAAATACAATCTGCTCGGACAGAGGTGAGAGTATCTTCGAAAGTCAAGAGTCTAGAAAGGACTTCACATGAATTTAAAGCCGCTTTTTTCAGCAATAACCTTCTTGAGTGCTGCATCTTGTACGAGCACCCCTAAGCCCGAACTGGTTGCTGAGCTCAATGCATTAGAAGGGCGTTCAACAACAACAACAGCTCAACCTGCCCAACAAACCTACAAACCGCAACCCATCCGTCCCGGACAGTGGGTCCAACATCTCATTACTGCCGAAGATGGCTCAAAGCAGAGCTTCAAGCAACAGATTCTAGAGGGAGGACCTGCTCCCTCTTCGTTCTGGATGGAAACCGAGATTTTAACACCGACGCACAAAACCATTTCAAAATCCTTAGTATCTGTGAATTCGAGCGCTGTAAAAACCACTTCAGGCAGACAAGAATTTTTTCTGAAAGACCTTGTCAATGTGGAACGCATTCAGACTTGGAACACTGAGAATCAAGAAGCCGAAGAAATTCCGCCTGAGCTTGTCAAAATGGTGGGATCTAGCATGGCAAATACACAAGTGATTAGCGAGGCACAATTTTCGGGTGCTCGAAACGCAAAGGTACGTGCTGGATTTTTTCAAGGCTGTTTCGACATGAAATCAAAGGGCCGCATGGCAATATTCAGCGGAGAATTTAATGGATGCCTGCATTCTGCCGTTCCGTTGTCAGGAATCGTTGTGGGTCAAGATAACAGAGGAAACAACTGGGAATTGATAGGTTATGGCCAAACGGGCGCGAAGCCGCTTCTCACAGCTCCAGTGCGGAAGCCCTAATTCTATTGTCTTTGTCTCATGAGTTGCAATGGCGAATCACATAAAGTAACAAAATGACCCGTCTTAATCTTTGAATCATTTTTTCGATCTGTTATGCCTTTTTTTGACCTTCCTCAGCTTCTGTATTGAGTCTTATTCCACAAGCTGTCTCTACTTTGAGAAACAAAAAAGGCATATTTTATGAGAAAATCTCACCTTTTCAGCGCTCTTCTTTGCATTACGTTGTCGAATTCATGCGGATCTCCTTCCCACAGTGAGAAAACGAGTCAAATAAAAGAAGTGTGGGATCATATCAACAATCCCGCCCGACTCAGCAATATGCAATCCTTTGATTTCGATTTTGACAATTTACCGACCTCGGGAAAACTCGAAAATGAACCTTGGGCGGATTCTTATTGGCAGAGTAATAAAGGAGGTATTTCCTATCGATGGCTCAGCACATCTCCGCAGATTTTTAACTATCAATCTCCAACTTTGAGCGCTGCGCAGACAATGAGCGCTGACGAAATCCTCGCCCTTTCTCCTGCTGAAAAATACGATATTTATGTCGGCAATTACTCTTATCCCACCGTCAAAAGAGAGTTTAGAAGAACTTCTGTCGACAATGAATCGTGGGAAGGAATTTGCCATGGCTGGGCTCCAGTGTCCCTTTTGTTCCAAGAACCCAATCCTGTGACACTCGTGGGTGCAAACAATGTAAAGGTGACCTTTGGATCCTCTGACATCAAAGCATTGCTCAGTTATTTTCAAGGTGAAATTGCCAGTCCCTCGGGACAAAGTTTGGGCTCAAGATGCAACGCTGATTTAAGTAAAACACCCGAAGCGGCACGTTCACCAGAATGCCGTGATACCAATGCAGGCGCGTTTCACGTCATTATTTCAAATATGATTGGCCTGCGGCGCAAGGGATTTATCGCCGACGTCACGAGGGATCTTGAAGTTTGGAATCAACCAGTTTTTGAATTTCGATCGGCAGTTAAGAGCACGCGCTATGGAGCATCTCCAGGGGCTGCACCCGGCACTACTCAAGAAGTGACTCTTAGCACACGGATGTATTATGGGCAGGAAGCAAGCGCTTCTTATAAACCGCGCCTCGTCAACGGCACCAATTCGACTTCTTGGAAAGAATACGAATACCGATTGGAACTCAATCGTGACGGTCGAATCATTGGTGGCGAATGGATTACTCAGCAGCGTCCTGATTTTCTATGGACTCAGGAAGCTCCTGTGTTTGAAGGATACTATGGCAGAATATTAGAAATTTATAATGCTTCTGTTCAAGGCTAATCAATTTTTGCAATCCATAGGCACGAATGACCAAGAATTGTAAAAAGAAGAACTCCAAAGTGGGACAATCTTTTGTTCATTTAGGAAAGTAACCTCAAAAAAGCATTCCGAGCCATCTCCAGGTTATATCGGAAACTGCAGGTATAAATTTAATATCCAAATTTTATTTATTAATTTCAGTGCTTTACATGGAAACGAATCAACTTCCAAAATTTTTTGAATGCCTGTGGTCTTTTTTTGTGGCAAAAAAACTCTAGCTTTCGTATAGACGCCCGGCAGACTGACCGTGCATGCAACCTGAATTTAGAAAAGGAGCAGGAGGGTTTGGAACAATTCGAATGGACCCCTCTCTTTATCTCTATCCTCGCTCTTATCCTCGTTTGCTCGTGGACCTGTTGCGGCTACTTGTTGATTTTATTGCGACGCGAACGAAGCAAAAACACTCAGAAATCTTTGCAACCACACGATCTCATCGCAGCATGCGATGAAACTCTCATGAAAACAGCACAGGTTTTGGCTCACGATGTCAGAAAGCCGTTTTCGATGATGCAAATGACCATTGAAACTCTCCTGTGTTTAGAAAACACGGAAGAGGTCAAGGAGGCCGCACAGCTCGCATTGCCTCAAGTCCAAAAGGCAATGAGTGACGTCAGCAAAACTCTCAAGGATGCGCTTGAAATCGGCTCTGCCGTTCCTCTCAGTTTTCAAGGCGTCGCTCCTGAATTCTTGTTACACGCGAGCCTGTCTGAAGTTTTTCAAGATGCACCCCAAAGCGATGTGCGATTCTCTTATCAGCTGAATCACCGAACCAATGTCTTAGTCGACCCCGTTCAAATGCGCAGGGTGATTTGCAACATTTTGACGAATGCGAAAGATGCCTTGCAATCCCAGGGCGAAATCTGGTTTCACACACAAAACGTCCGCCTGCAGGAAAAAGAATTTGTAGAAATTTGCATTGGAAACAATGGGCCTTCCATTGCTCAATCTGAACTCTCTAAAATTTTTGAACCCTTTTATACAAAAGAAAAGAAAGTTAGCAACGGGTTTGGCTTGGCCATTGCTAAAAAAATTGTGTTAGGTCATGGAGGAACTCTTTGGTGCAAGTCAGACCTCGCTTCTCCACTTACAGAGTTCAATTTTACCCTCCCTATTGCCCCCCGCTCTTTGCAGCAAAAAGTATGTCCCATGCCTGAAAATAGCGGCGTCCTTGCTAAAGTCTTAGAAATGAAACATCCCGAAGGCATGAGTAACGAACGAGAATCGGAAGTCGCTCGTGAATTTGAGCAATCGCTTGAGTTGCTCTTAAAGAAGTCGGGGCATAAAATTCGTGTGCTTTTGGTCGATGATGAAACCGTTTATTGCCGTGCGCTCGCTTCAAATCTCACGCAAAATGAGATTTTTCGACGTTTTATCGAGATTACCACGGCATCCAACGCAGAGGCAGCCCTCAAAATTTGTTTCGATATTGCGCCTCAACTGGTCATCCTCGATGTGGATTTAGGGAATGCATCCAAAAATGGAATTGATTTGTTGAAGGATTTACGTCAGGCAAACTTCAAGGGCCAAGTGTGCATTCACTCCAATCGATCGCTCCCGCAAGACTATAAAATTGCACTTGAGGCAGGTGCCGACACCGTCCTTCCCAAACCAATGGGCAAGGCACACCTCCTCAAAATGCTGATTCACATCTTGAAATCGGCACAACCCGAGAGTGCAGAAATTCCAACTCCGATTGAAAACAAGAGTCCCAAAGTTGCTGTGCTCGACGATTCACACCCTGTGCTCAAGGCGTGGCAGTTTAAGTTACGAGGCAAATGCGAAGTTCATGTCTTTGACAGTCCTGAAAGTTTTTGGTCTAAATTAAAAGCTGAACCCAACTTTTTAAAGAAACTTCACTGCGTCATAACCGATCATTATTTTGCCCCCAGTGCTTTGCAAACGGGACTTGAATTTGCTCAAGAATTGCGCCCTCAAACAAGTCTTCCCATTTTACTCAGCTCCGATGGAATATTTGACCCAGAAGATTTGGCTGGTGTTATTGATAAAGTGATTCCAAAAGGCCCCCAAGCGTGGGAACAACTTTTGATTTTACTCGCAGAAATTTCTAGAAATTCTCCCGCGCGAGGATCACAGCTTTAATTTTCTCTCGCAGATGAGAGATTTCGGGTATTTTTTTCCCAATAGCAGCATCCACTTTTCCCACCAAATCAGCCAGCAAAAACTCAGAATTCGAAGCAAGAAAAACAGGACCCTGATACTTCTGCTTCAGTCGTTCGCCAAAAGCCAACCCATTTACTGTTGACAGAGAGCCAAATTCATAATCAGTCACAACGCAATCTAGAGTCTCTAGAAACGAAGGATTAAGTTCATAGTAACGCCAGAATGCATCAGGATTTTCAAAGGTATAAACTTTGTTTCCCCTGTATTTAATACTCCAAACCATTAAGGAAGTCGGAGAATCATCAAGCACGGCGATGCGCACACTGGCCCCATCGAGTTCTGCATCAATCTCACCTTCGTCGCACAGGATGTTGTCAACAAAGAAGTTCTTTCGCCCCATTACGAAACCACTGCTGTGCGTGGGAAGTTGCGCCTCTTGTTTTGAAGCTTGATGCGACAAAGGGAGTGTCATATGAAATTCGACTCCCAAGCCTTCTTTAGAATCACACCAGAGACGGCCTTCGTGCGCAAGGACGATTTTTTGCGCAATTGCTAAGCCTAAACCTGTTCCGCCTTTTTTACGGCGAGTAAAAAAGGCTTCAAAAAGATGAGGAATGTCCTCTGCAGGAATAGGTGTCCCCGAATTGCCTATGGTGAATTTCAAAAAACCTTTGCCGTGCTCAAAAAGTTCTTCTGCGCGAAACCAAATTGTTCCTTTAAAGGACAACGCCTGAATGGCATTCGTCACAATATTAGAGATGACTCGATTTATTTTTAAAATATCAACGTTTATCATTTGCTTTGTTTGCAAATCATAATGAATATCGATGTTTGCTTTATGATAAATCTGAAAGATTTCACTTAATGTCGTGCGAATGAGATTTTCAACCGATGTGAGTTCAGTCACGGGAAGTGCGTGGGAATCGATTTCCATAACATCTTGAAGCATTCCATTCACTGCGGCTGCGGCGCGTTCGACTTCCGGAAGCATTTGAGTTGAAATGACTTTCATTTCATTCATATCTCTTGCAAGCTGTATGGCATCAATCACCATTTTTAGGGTACTAAAAGGCTTTCGGACATCATGGGCAATCATTTGCGTTGTTTGTGCAATAGTTGCCAATTTGCTCATTTCAAGCTTCTCAGCAGAACGAATGCGCAAAGACTCATAGACACTGCGCATTTCTATAAAGAAGAATTCAGGCGATTCCTCACCATTGGTAAAATCTGCACCCTCAATCTTTAAAATATCTTGAATGAGAGGTTGAGTACTTTGCAGAACCCAGACCAGAATAAAAGCAACCAACAGCGTCACTAAAAGGACCCCGGCAAAAGAGAGATCGAAAGTCACCAGACTTGAGTCGCTTTGGGCATCGACTGTGCCTAAAAATCGACCATCATTTGCAAAGATCTGCGAGGTCACATGGGCTCTCGCGCCTCTCGTTTCTTCGTCGTGAAAGGAATTCGGAAAGGACGCCACTTCTATTCCAGAGGCATCTTGAACAGACATCCGTAAATCATGTTTGCCAGAAATAGCAGAAATGCGTTTTAAAACTTCAATGTGGTCACCAAACTGAATAGGATCTGCCACCATAAAAGAGATGGTACTCACGATGGCTTGAAGGCTCTTTTCTTCCAGACTGCGCGTGCGATTGCTTAAAAGAAAAATGAGGATGAGAAATGCTGTTGTGCAAATCGCAACAGTAGGCACCACAACCCTACGAGACCAGTAAGTGCGCAAATTGCGCGTTCTGGCTGAGCGCTTGAAATTTCCAGTGAAATTCAAAATTCTTGCTCCGGAAAGAGTGTGATAAACGGGCCCAGATGTCATTATTCAAAGCTCGAAGAGCGCACTCATAGCACAAAAATCTTATCATGGTCGAGCGAAATTAATCAAAATGGCTGAATTGAAGAAGTCCGAAAGTTGCGGGCAGGCCATGGACCCAGCTCGCAACTTTCGGAATTATAACTAGTGTGGCTGGCTTTGCTCAATTGAACTCAAAACAGCGTTCACGCTTTTTACTACGATTTTGCCTTTGGAACCGTTCTCGGTTTTAACTGTCGTCTTCATAGTCGAATCTCCTTCATAGAAAAAAAAGAAAAATCATCTGTCATACCCGGATACTGTGACTGCTCCGCAATAACCTGACCCTCCAGGTCGATGCGGATTTCCAAAATGCCAGAACAAAAGTCTTCAAAGCTCTCGTTAAGCTCCAATAAAACCCTCCTCTTGCTATTGTGAACTTCATTTAAAATCGCTTTTCGAATGCCCAATTCAAATAATATTTTTTGACAAGTGTTATTTGTGTTCAGTGTACTTATTTTGTATTTCTGCAAAAATTCCCAAAGGGGGAGTAAAAGATCAATGCCGTCGGATTCTGTAGGATCATAATAAGGTAACATACCAATGCTTTGTTCATTTATCGAAAGCCAGTTCCAGAACGACGCCAAAAAAGACTGCAAAGACTTTTCACCGCAGACCAATGCCAACTCATTCAGATCATTTTCTTCACAAGTGACAAGCTGAGAACCGAGCCGGCGGAGTAAGAATTTATGTCGTCCTGCCAATTCGCGACTTGATCGGACTGCAGAGTCAATGGTGACGACATTTTCTTTGAGTACTTCAATTCCCACGGTCGAGATTTGTGATTTTGAACACACAAGCTCACGCACCAAGCAAATGTCTTTTTGCAAAATAACAACATCGGCGACCGACCGAATGTCTCGTTCAACGGTGAACGACAAAGGAACAATTTCACAGACGTTGATGCGGTGCAAAATATCTTTAAGGTAATGTTCATTTAAAGGAGTTGCATGATCATCATGACTCACACCATCTTTATCGCAAGAAAATGACGAAAGATGCATTTCAAATACAGTCCGATGAGAAGCACTGTAGGCCCGTAAATAATCTTGAAATGAAGCGTCTAGAGTATTTCGCCAACCAACATAAAGATGAGAAAAATCTATAAGCCATCCCGACTCTTTTGGCAGTTTCTCGGAAAGTTCAGCAATAAATTGAGGCCATGTCAGCTGCGAATCGGGATGAACCGTATATATATTTGGATTTTCAAGAGCAACAGGAACACCTAGGAAGTCCTGCATAAAATGAACATTTTGAACGATGTTTTGGATCGTCTTAAAATTGAGTGGTGGAGGCAAGATATAACCTAAGGAAGGTCCTTTTGGATTGGGATTCAGATACCCAATGTGTTCACCTAAAAATGTGCCGCCACATTCTAAAAGTTCCTGTTTCAAACGCTTCAAAACAGATGTCGCGGGTCTTTCAGGGGATGCCGTAGACAAATTCACACTGTGAGGCCGCAACTGTTTACATTGACCGAACGCGCCCTTCTGCAAGGCTTTAAAGTCAATGACGGGTGCAGGATACTCCAAATAGTCGATGGCGCTGCATAGCCCACTGAAGTGATCTTCTTCTGTCACACCGCTTGGAAGTTGCCCGAGCTTGGCACCAAATTGTGTTACTGCAAAATTTTTGGTGCCCGTCGACATTCTTTTGTTTCCTATAAAAATCGATTCTTAACCGAACCCCAGGAACCACTTTCGGTTCGAGCAGGTTCTATTTGTTAAGTACTATCGACATATTTTCGGAAAACTTAAAAGAATAAAAATTGCAGTGTCAAAGATACGTCTGTTACCTTGACAGTTCCTTTGAAATAAAAGTTTGGGTGGTTAAATCCCCTATTCCGCACTCCCCGAAGAGAGTTTTCAATTTTTAAACGGCAAGATTGGTCCATGAATAAAGCGGTGGGGCCGAATACGAAGTAATCGGCAATTTGTTGAAGCAGCCCAATAGTTTCCTAGATCTTTTCTTTGATATTCACCCAAGGCCCATTAGGAGTCCAAGGAACTCCTCGTTCATCAGCGACAAGTTTAATGATTCCCCTTTGAACGTCTGCGAAATTCACTTTTTGTGCTGAAGCAGGTGTTCCATTCTCATTTTTGAGAGCTTGCCCCGCCCAGGCTTCGTTTCCAAGGGTTCCGAGATTGAGGCCTGTTGTCACTGCAGGAGCGAAAAGCACGTTATTCATCGTGTCTCGCACATTTTCTTTAATGATAATAACCGTTGTATTTTTGGTGCCTGAATCTGCATTATCATCACCTCTTCCCACGTCGGCATCGATAACGATAATGGCAGTTTTTCCTGCAGCGAGAGTGGCTTTTGCCAACAAGTGCGCCGAAACACCGAGTTGCATGATGGCATCGACTGGAGACTTATCTTCGTCAATATTAACAGCAATGTCCATATTTTTTGCATTTAAGTCATCGACATCGATCGTCAAGCTCGCATTGGTCACAATGCCAGCCGAAAATAACTGTCCCATCATATAGGCGTTTGCGATGTCTCCACCGGTGACTGGATTAAAGCGACCTTGGGCAAGTTCTGGCTGAAAGGTCCTTGCGGCCATCTGGGGCACTGATTCAAGGCTTGCAATTGTCTTTTTTAGGGATTCTGAACCAGCAGCCATCTGATCTCGCAGCTTTTTGAACTCAGCGTTACGTGTGAGGTCGTCCATACTTTTGATAAAGGTCGGATCTGCACTCGACGACCACGTTTGGGCCACTGCACTTTGGAAGTCGGAGACGGCATCGGATGAATTGCGTCCTATGCTCACGACGGAACCCGCGGCGTTGAAGACGCGATTCGTGCTATTGAGAGCTAAAATTCCAAAGGGGCTATTCAGAATTTCCAACGATTGAAGGGCAAAGCCCACTTCTCCATTTCCAGACACTGCTAAGTTTTTCAGATCATGAGGACCTTCGCCGACTGCATTCAAAGCGCGAACCACCACAATGCTCTTTTTGAGTCTTTCGATTTCTGCGGGTGTTGCAACAAGATTTTCTGTTCCTGGCAACATGGCGCCCGCTGATTTTCCATCGGTGCGGCCTTCAAATAATGCTGTTCCAAACCAACGGTTGAGAACCGGACAGTTGGGGTGGGCGTCTCCTAATCCGAGGGTTTTAAGCATCGCGCCATGAGTAGGTGCTTTTGTGTCGATGTAACCTTGGGGAGGAAGGCCAATCCAGCCTTGATAAAGTCCGCGAAAGACCTTGAATTCAAAAAATCCAACATCTTTTCCACCTTGAGCCATAGCCGTACTTGCGGCAATGAGTGAAGGGCCGCCCAGAAGTGCATCTTTGATCGCACCATAAGCATCAATGTGGCGAAGTGAACTATGCGCAGCGAGGCCGCTCAAGCCTCCAAATCGGGAGAGGAGGTGTGAGCCTGCAAATCCTAATCCAGCCATGCTCGAAAGTTGAAAGAGTTTTCTTCTGTCAATAGTCATACGGCACTCCTTTTGTTACGTTATTTACTTGCGAAATCTGTTTCTTTATTTTTTTCGATTCCAATCGCAAATCCTAAGACTTTCTTATTTTGCTTTCACAAAGGGCCCACTCGCAAAAAATGCTGCGAGGGTAGATCGATAGGAATCCGTGCTTGCCTTGCATTTAGCTGAAAAATCACTGGAAATATTCGAAACCTCCGCTTCGCTAAACTGAGGTAAACAGCGTTTTAAAAATTGCTGAGCAGCTTCTGGTGTGTCGCATTTGCACAGTGCATTTTGTTGTGGATTGCAGTTTTGTGCGACAACGTTTGCCACCACATCCACAGCCTGCAAATAAGCGACAGTCAGTGAATTCGAGGCGGTTTGGAGGCGATCGGCGAGGGTCGGGTCGTAAAGGTTTCCGCCTTGGAGGTCGACTACATTATCTCCAGCCTTGCCATTCATAATAAACTGCTTTGTTCCTGCTACGGGTACAACACCCTTGCTCTGATTTGCCGGACGCAAAATCATGTTGTCTGCGATGCGGGTTTGATCTGGACCCACACAGCTGTCGATCGAAGATGCGAGAAGCAATTTGTTTTTGACCTGAAAGCCGACTCCAGCAACGGTGCGTTCTCTGGACGCTTGTTCGGCCTTTGCCCTGGCATCTGCTTCCGCTTGTTCGGCTTTTGCCTTGGAATCTGCTGCTGCTGCTGCTGCTGCTGCTGCTGCTGCTGCTGCTGCTGCTGCTGCTTGCTCGTCGTTTGGCGCGCTGGTTCCGGCTTTTTTGGATCCCTGAAAAACCGCTTCTTTGCTGCTACTCGACGAGAGCATTTTCTGATTGCCTCCACAGGCTATAACAACGAGGGTCAAACATTTTACCAAGGACACTTTGAAAAAGAATCGAGTTTTTTTATTAGGGAACATTGCTTACCTCACAAGAAAAAGTTTTAGTTGCAAAATATTCTTTGATCATGGGGCCCAATTTTCCATTGCCTTCTTTGGCTCCCTTGAGTACCGCTTGAACAATTTCAGAATTTGTTGACGAAACATTACTGAAAGATCTGGGAAAGTGACGAGATAATCCTCGATAAAGGTTTGAAGCGTTTTGACCCATCAGGTAACTGGCAACATCGCCCACAGTATTCACGGGGATGTCTGGTTTTTCATTACGTCCAGGGATACAGGGCTTAAAATCGGTTTTCAGGCGCCAGTTACGCAAGTTCAATAGAAAAGGCAGATCGACGCGTTGACGTTGTCCATTCGCATCTAACATAGCTTTGGTATCATTGGTGGCTTCACGAATATCGTTTTGATAGCGGCTATCGTTTGCAGCGACATTTACTGGGATAATTTCTCCGTCTTGTCCAAAGGGGCGAAACATCAATTCACCTACTGCAACTTGCCTTTCGATATGACACTTTTGGCAGACGTTCCCAAATGCAGGTACGGCAATCAGACCCAACGGAGCGGCAGGAGCTTGAGCATTTGCCGGATCAACAATGACGCGGCGATCATTGTCGGGCAACAGGCACTGAGGAAGTGGATCGATGGTTTCTCCCTGTTTGCCGTTGGTGTTTGCAACCAGTGCTTCACCGTTGATAATGAGATACATAGCGGCATGCCGACTGCGGTTGTTGTTATTTACAAAAAGGCTCGAGGGAACAGACCGTAAAAAGCCAACGCTCGCAAAGAAATTTGAACGTTCGCCAACGAGATTGCACTCTGCCACGGGTTGTTGACCGACGGTTTGCACACACTCAGGTCCATAGAGCGGGGCGGTACTTACCGTAGCCATCACTTTGGGAGACAACAAGATATCCTTAAAACTGGTCGTATCGTAAAATTTAAGTAACAACTGATAAAACTCATTTCGCAAGTCAGCGACCTTTGCTATAGGCAGGTCTTGTGAAGGCAAAATAGCGTTCGTTCCTGCAATCTTTGATGCAAAATTCTTCAATGCAGTTCTTTTGAACTCTTCTTTCCAAGGGTCTCCTTCGGTGTCGAGCTTCGCTGCAATCTTCATGCGGGTTGAATCGGTCACTGGAACTTCGAGTTCTGCAGGAGCTACCAAAGCGAATTCATTCACTTCACCCGATCTTGTTCCCTGCAGGGGTTCACGGCTAAAGGCACTGTTTGTGATGCGACGAATAAACTCTCGAGTTGTCACAAGCTTTTCGCATTTGTACGTAAGATTCACTTCGGATACGTTCGTCACCACTGCATCATCTCCAAATTTGTCTGCTGCTTCTGCAACAACAGTATGCGCATTGTGGTTAAACCACTTGACGAGCTTTTCCAGATTGGCTTTTAGTTCTGGAGTGACATCGCTAGGTGGCATGGCCGAAGGCGAAGTTCCTTTACGTTGTTTGATCTTATTGATGATGGCTTGATATGCCGTGGGCGACATACTGCTTGATTCCAGCCAAGCTAAATTAAGGTCTGCATCTGCAGGCATTGCCCACGAGGGGTTGAAGTCTTTTTGTGGCTGATGGCATGGACCACAGGTTTCCTTCATAAAGGCAAATGCTTCTTTGTTATTCCATGCGGAATCCAGCGCTGTGGTTACAGTTGTTACTTCGCCTACCGTTCCCGGGATGCCAACGCTTTCACTTTGTGAGCGGGGGCTTTTCATCTTGATGATTTTCGCAACTGACTTTGACGTAGGTACTTTTTGGGTTGCGTCACCCGTGCACGAAAAAACAAGTGCCGAAGTCGTTACAATCAGAAAATAATGATAGAGAAGCCATGCCGATCGATTCAAGGTTCGACTCCTTAATCTGACACACCTCAGTGAAGAGATGCCAGTGCACCAATGGCCTTTAAATTAATATAAGTATTCATCGGCTTTATTGAATAAAAAGTTTAGTTTTATCTAAAACACAAGTATCTATTAATGGTAATAGCCTGACGTCAACCTTTTGATAATTCTAAAAAAATAGCCAATCTTGCTTCATAAGATTTAATCATGAGTACTTGAAGGCGGTTCTTAAACGAGTGCCATTAAACTCATCCATTCTGTTCCACCTTTTGGGGTCATGCCCTCTTCACCTGTAGACTCGAAGGCTTCAAATATAGGTATAGTGGCCTTGACAATTCGATTGAATCTTCATACGCGACTGTCCGGACGCTTGAATGTTCGCATAAGGATAAATACATGAAGATCTCTTTTTTTCTCCTCGCACTTTTTGCTTTCATTGGGAGCGGGTGCGGAACGCCTTCCACTTCCAAACACCCCGGAAAGCTGTTGGAAGCCCCCAATCTCATCAACAATCCCCACAATTTTAATCCGTTGTTCGAGACTCTTTTTAAGAGCCTTCCCCTGCAGGGCAAGCTCGACACACAGCCTTGGTCAGATTCTTATTGGCCTGACAATCACGGCGGAACCGCTTGGCGCTGGAATGCAAAACTCCCCTCCCTGCGTCTCTCCAGCGCTTGGAGTTATGAGCTTTTGACTCTGGAGAAACTGAGAGCGATGAGCGCTGACGAGATTTCTCAGCTTTCACCTGCCGAGAAGCTCGATATTTTTACAGGCGACTTCTACTATCCGAACGTTCGTCTCCAACGCTATCTGAACAGTCCTACTGCTTTAGGGTGGGAAGGCATTTGCAATGGCTGGGCCCCCGCCTCACTGAATTTCATTGAACCCCAGCCTGTGACGGTCACCAGTAAGGATGGCATCGTCATTCCATTTGGCGCTTCAGATATCAAAGCACTCTTGAGTCAATTTCAAACATTTAATGGCGGTGGAATGAAGCTTATCGGAGAACGCTGTGGAGACAACCTCACAACGAATCCCGCAAGCAAAGATTCAAGAGGATGCCGAGACACCAATGCGGGTTCATTTCACATTGTTGTTGCAAATTATTTGGGCATTCAAAAAAAGGGTTTCGTATTTGATCTCACAAGGGACGAACAGATCTGGAATCAACCAGCCTTTGGATTTCAAAGCCGTGTTTTAGGATGGAAAGAGCCAAGCCCGACAGCAGCGGTAGGCACTGTTCAAGAAGTGACAGTTGAAACCATTTTGTCTTATGGAAATGAAATCCATCCTACTTGGGCCTCTGTGGTCGGCACAAGTATAAATTCAATTCGCACTGTGACTTATCAATACAATCTTGAACTTGATGCCAAAGGGCACATTTTGGGGGGAGAGTGGCTGAATTATGATCGACCGGACTTTTTATGGATGGTTGAAAAGCCGGTTTTTTCAGGAAATCATTTAGCAATAGAGACCATCTATCAAGAGTCCCTGAAGGCCCACGCTCCCCATAAATCAGACTCGCCTTCTACGCCCACCCCTTGAACGGACGAAGATTTATTTTCCGCTTGCATTCTTTTTTAAGAGTGCGCTGGTGAGAGTGTCTCGGTCGGAAAGTTGATTTTGTAACTTTCCATTATCTACAGGTTTAACCATCACAACTTTCATATTAAGCGAAGGCTCTCGCACAGGCGAAGGAATTGCTGGGCTTTTAGCGACCATTTTCCCTGTCACACATGCCGCTCTTTCTAAGTTATTCGTCATCCAAGAGTCAACAAATGCAATCATGTCTGCCCCTTTCAATCCTACATCTTTTCGATGCAGGGAGTGAACACTTTCAAATCTCTCTAAACTCAAATTGAACTTTTTTGAGGGTCGGAACAATGCGACGGGAGTGCCATTATGAGTAGAAAAGACGCGAGATTCACTAATTTCTATATTATCAACAAGTTAAACACTGTCCGGAGGTAACAGCAGCGAGGCAGGAGGATTGACACTTTTAAATTTTCGCACGTGAATTTCAGATTCATTTGGGAATCGGTAGAAAAATTGTCCTTCGTGTCGAACTTCTTCAAGCAGACCATTTTCAAGGCACACAGAAAGCGCACGTCGAAATCGCCGTTGGATGCTGTCCGCGTGAGTGTCTGGGGATTCTGTGGAAAGTTTTTCTAAAATTTGGTCTTTTCCCACACCATTTTGTGCTTGTTTATCACGTGCCTCATACAAAAGCCAAAAGATATATCCAATTCCAGAATCTTTTGTAAGCTTAATTTCTGCGACCCCATCGGAGTGCCGCCCCCCGAGCGCCATCACACTTCTGTTTTCAAAGTCGATAAAAACTCTGAGGGATGAGTTCGGCATTTTTTGCCCCACGGAGCCGAGCGGAAGGAGCACATGGGCATCAGTCCAGTGTTGGATGTAGCTCTGAATATGCGTGTCGAGTTTAGCTCGAAAGGTTTCCTTATCTAATTCCGAAACGCTGTTACGGTCACACCAGCCCATGAAGTTTTGCAACAGCTGCTGTGCGCCTTCCAGACAATGCCTTGCTAATTCGACCTGGATAGCTTCCTCATAAGCTTCAAGCTGATCTTCGATATGAATATTCAGCAGCCGGTCGGAAATCAATTCTTTTGAGAGTGTAACTGCGCGCGAAAGATCACCCGAAAGTCGGAGTGCATTGAGAAGGACTGTGAGCGTTCCGTGCCTCATCACCGGATCAAACATCCGCTGCATTTTTTCAGCGGAATCTAGCCACACAATGGCTTCTTTGTGTCGACCAGTGCGGCACAGAGCATAGCCATATTGATAGATGGCAAACGCACCTGCATGAGAGGGAGCCATGAGTTTGGAAATTTTCGCAGCTTCGCGCAATGAACGCAGACCATCCGAATGCCGTCCTGCATCCATATAATTGTGCCCGATGGCGCCATAGGCTGCCAAAATTGGGCTGACCGCTGCCACTCCCGTTTTAAGGGCCCTTTCGAGGACTTCTTTTGCTTCCTCAAGAGCCTTCTCGTTTTCCCAAAGATAAAAGAGCGCGTAAATTTTGCGAATGCGCACTTTTAAAATTCCGACCGTATCGCCTTGCATTTCAAAAAGTTGAATGGCTTCTTCGAAAGAAGGTAACGACTCTCGATTTTTTCCTTCCAAGACATCTAAAAAACCTAAGGCCGAGAATGCTTGAGCCCTTAACCAAGCATGAGGACTGTCTCGGAGAGACTCAACAAATCGGCGATGGCTGGCAAGTTCTTTTTTTCGCGAAATATCGATGTGGCACTTATAGATGCGACAAAAAAGAAAGGCCATGGAAGGGGAATGTAAAGGAGCTGTGGGACTCACGCTTTGCTGAAATAAAGAAACATTTTGCCAGCGCGAGATGAGAAATTCACACAACTCATACCCTTGAGTTACTTTTCCAAAATCGAGAATGAGCGGAAGAAAACGCGTGACATTTCGAATAAACTCAGGCTCAAGAGCCTTGGACCTCATCTCTCGTAACAACTCTTCGCACACTGATTCTATTTTTTTGCGATGGTCTGATATTTCCTGGTGCAACTCCATAGCAAGTTCTTTCAGTAGGGGAAGATTCCAACGCGGGGCACATCACGGCGGACCATACGCCATCCTTGCCTGAGTTCCAAAAATCCTAGGGATCTTCCATCCACACGAGCCACCAGAGAGACGATATAAGGAAGACTCTGCGCACTTCGCCAGCTGCGAGGTTCTAAGGGTTCGAGGTGTGAAGCATCAATGAGGTGGGGCTGAAGGGCGCTGACTTCGCCTTTGCCTACAACTTCTGCCTCTGTGAGTCCTAAATCTGAAATTCGAAAGGCGACGATCTCAAAGGGAACAGCTTTTTCGCTGTCGGTTGTCACTTCAATTTGTTGCAAACCAAAGTGTCCATTGGGCAGAGGTGCAACACAGGAAGTGTTCCCTTGTTCGGCACAAGGGTCGGTTTCCCCTGAGCCCACGATCCCTTTGAGCTGCGTAGAAAAAAGAAGCGATTTTCCATTGGAAAGCGCCGTTGCGCCATGGACCGTTTGATCGCGATAGGTGATACGCCCCGCCAACCCGGCACGCCCCCAAATTCCTTGGTACTGCTTTGGAAAGACAATGTGCTCACCCATGGGCGTTATTTCTTGATAGCTGTTTAAGCCAATTTCTCGATTCGTATCCCAGCTCACAGTTGCCCGTGGAAAATACTCTACATGAGGAAAATATCTGCCATGAAAACTCATGTGGCGTGGCTTCAGTTCGATCAAAAATCGAAATGCAGGTTGGGAAATATCTTTGTAAGGTGAAAATTTACGATAGAGCGAACGTGAATCTGCAAGAATAACGTAGGCCGATTCGTCGGATCTGAGTCCAGATTTTTTTAAACCTTGCAAAAGATCGATCGTGGGTTTGGGGCCGCTCTTTCCGCCGATTGCAAAACTGCCGACAAGCTCAAAAGCGCTTCCTTCGAGTTCTGCACCCGTTTGAGAATAAACCGACTGAGACTTCCAACCCACGCTGTTCCGCAGCCCTGGCTGCCAAAGCAGAATTCGAAATCCAGAAGCCTTTTTTGCAGTGTTGGGTTGAGGGGGTTCTATCCAATGGGGCGCATTGTTCAACTTGAAACCGATCTGTAAATGATCGACGGGAGGCAACGCAGGTTCTCTGGAGAGGTGGTCTACCGCAATGCGAATCGAAGCCTGGATATCATCGCCTGCAACATCTTCAGAGAGATCGGTATCTGAGACCTCACTTAACCAATTCGAGCGTTCACCAAACCCCAGTCCGACAAATCGAAGGGCAGGCAACGTCGGATTTTTTCCAATGAGATAGGGGTGAGTTGAGGCATCAAAAGTGCCTTCATTTAAATTAAAAGAACCAAAGTCAGGCAAATTCGAACTTCTCCGCACTCCGGAAGTGGGCCGAAGCGACGGACCACGAGCCCTGATCGAAACGGGAGCCGAATGTGAAGGCTGGTGTGCAGGAAGACTTGTTGTCAGGGGATTTGCAACAGCATCACCCAGCGGCACACACGTGAAGAGAAGAAAAAATCGATGCGAAAACGTTAACGCTTTACTCATAAGCTCGTCCTCTTTGTTGAGACGATTATTTTGAACCCATTAGATCACAATTTTCTGGCCAAAGTGTAGGTAACGGCCTAAACTGCAAATTCTCTCTAAGTTCATAAATCACTTTTACCACACTACGCCGCATGCACAATAAGAAATCTGCATCTTCGTCTTATGTCTTCACGATTTCTTACGTGAGGTCATCGTCGCGATACTGCCGAAGCTTCCGTTACAAGCTCGCACACCATATGCTGTGTATAGTTTGCGGAATTGAATTCAATAAGAACGGAAATATTCTCGACAAGGACGTAACAAAAAGGGGTCACATCATGTTGTCTATCAGAAGAAGTGAAGAGCGAGGACTTGTCGATGTGGGATGGCTCAAATCACGTCATACTTTCTCGTTTGGCGAATATGTTGATCCCAGCTTCATGGGCTTTCGAAGCCTCAGAGTGATCAATGAAGACAGAGTGCTCCCCGGCATGGGCTTTGGAACGCATCCCCATCGAGACATGGAAATCATTTCCTATGTCTTAGACGGTGCTCTTGAGCATAGGGATAGCCTGGGAACAGGATCCATCATTCAGGCGGGCGACGTGCAGAGAATGACCGCTGGAACGGGAGTCACCCACAGTGAATTCAATCATTCAAAATCGCTTCCCGTGCATTTTTTACAGATTTGGATTCTTCCTGAAAAAAAGGGACTCACTCCAAGCTATGAACAAAAGAACTTTACAAGGGAAGAACGTGAAGGTCATTTACATTTGATTGCATCAAGAGAGGGTCGCCAGGGCTCCCTCGTCGTTCACCAAGACTTGAATCTGTATTCTGCGCTCCTCAATAAAGGACAAAAGTTGAGTCAACCTGTTGCCGAAGGCAGGTTTGTATGGGTGCAAGTGGCGCGTGGGACATTGATTCTCAATGGCGAGACCCTCCAATCGGGCGATGGCGCTGCTCTATCCTCAGAAAAAATGTTAACCATGGAAGCCCTGGAATCTTGTGAATTTCTTGTTTTTGATCTTGCCTAATTCATCGCATTTTTAAAAAAAAGCAATAAACGCGCTTAAAGACATTGGTTATTCAACCGATAGACTCTCTTACGATGGTCTCTCGTTGGAGGTAACATGAGCGCGTCGTCACCAACAGTCTTTGTGATCACAAGGGCACCGGGCACTGATCGGCAGATCACCCGCGTACTCGCAACCTTTGGAGTCTGGAGCATCAAGCATTGCACAAGCTTGAGCGATGCTTCTCAGCTGATGCTTTTGTCCACCCCTCATCTTATTATTCTCGACTGCGAGATGGCTGAGGCCCCGAAAATAACCCTTTTTCTTCAAAAGTGGGTGAAGCGGCACGGCCGAAAGACAGTGCCCATTTTGATGCTCTCCAAGGATTTGAGTCCTCACGTGCTCGCCATTGCCAGCGAATTTGGCGTGACTCGCGTGTTACGTCCAGACCCAGTCGAAAATTTGCGCATCACCATAGGAAGTGCCTTAGAGGAACTTAGAACACTTTCTGCAAGCTCGACGCAACTTATTCGAATTGAAGGAGCAGCCGAGCGAAAACTTTCGCAAGTCGTTGATAGGCGAGTTGAAGACTTATTTAAGAGTCATCCCAATTTGTTTCGTGCTCAACTCGAATTTGCAAACCTCTGCTTACGAAAAAAAGACATCATAAAGGCCTTTGATCTTGCGCGGCAAATGCACCAAAAAAATCCAAATAATTTACGAGTCATCAACCTTTTGGCACGTTGCTACTTTCACCAAGGAAAAGCCCCCCAGGCCCTTGAGGTGCTCTCCCATGCTGAACTTCTCAATTTGAAAAATCTGGATTGGCTCATTGTGCTAGGAGATGTCTATCGAACCATTGGAAAAGCAAAATTTAGTCAATCGGACCAAAATGTTGAAATACCATCAGACAAAAAGGAAGCCCACGCTCTCGAGCATCAGTCGTCGGAAAATTCTTTGGAGTTTGCTCTTTCGGAACAAGGTTTTCATCAAGCATTAGAGTTGCTCAGAGACGTGACTTCTGAAGATGAACTTGCGGGATTTTTCAACAATGCCGCAGTGTATTCAATTAAAAACAACAAATTTGAAAAGGGAATTCGACTGTACCAATGTGCTAAAAGGCTTTCCGATGACATGACGTTGACTCCAAAGATTGTCTTCAATATTGGAATTGCTTATCAAAAATGGAACAGAATGACAGAAGCAGAAGCTCACTTTGAAGAGGCCGTAAAATTGGATCCCAGTTACCAAAAAGCTCATCGGTATCTCGAAATGGCACGCACGGCGCGTCAAGAGCGCAGTCCCATTCCAACTTTCCCGATTTCGAATACCGTTAGCCCTACTTCTGCCTCGACTTCCGGTGCAAGGGGAGCAAAAAACCCACATAATTCAAGGAATACTATTGTTGCAAGCTCACAAGTGAATGGAACGTTTGATACTTCAGGCGAATTCCAACAATCTTTAGAGACAAACTTTAAAGTGAAGGAAAGAAATGGCATTCGCTCTTTATCTTCTGATGAGTTTATCTCGCTCGGAAAAGCGCGCAAAGTCAATGCGGGCTGAAAAAATAAAGTGCAAACAGGAGGTGCGGCCCAACTCAACTTTGAGACTCAGCGTTCGCTAAACATATGGTCTTCGAATTTCCTCGGGGGAAACTGATGAACGCTCTTCGCAAGTCAACAGTGCTTGTTGTTGATGACGAACAGAATATCGTCGATGACATTGCCTTTCGGTTTGAATCTGAAGGCTTTGATGTGTTGAAAGCTTCCGGAGGAGTTGAAGCCCTCCAGCTCGTGAGGTCTTTTTCTCCAGACCTTGTTGTCACCGATTTACGCATGCCTCATGGAACAGGCGAAGACTTTATTCGTCAAATGGGCCGCAACACAAACGAGACTCCGGTGATCTTTTGCATGACGGGCTACGCCGATCTCAGTTTGGAACACGCATACGACCTTGGAGTGGATGCCGTTTTTTCTAAACCGTTTAAACTCAGCGACATGATTGGTGCCACACGGCACTTTCTCAGTATAAAAAAAGCTCTTAAAGACGCAGCAATTGAAAAATCAGAGTACAACGCAAAACTCGTTGAAACCGCCAAATTGTGCACCCTCGGTGAAATGGTTTCTGGAATCATACATGAAATCAATAATCCCCTCGCCATGATTTCATGGAAATCGGAGCAGCTTAAAGAAGCATTGCAAGACGAGCATTTAAACCCTCCCATCGCCCGAGAATTTGCAAATCAAATCTGCGAATCAACTTCACAGATTTCAAAAATTATTCGCGGTGTGCGTACGCTTTCTATGACGGGAAATATAGATAATAAAGTAAATGTTCGCGTTCAGAATATCATTGATGATGCTTCGGAGATTTTGAAACACAGATTTCGCAACCTGAGAGCAGAACTCATCATTGAGATTACCGATCCCACTTTGACTCTGACTTGTAACGCAACTCAGATGGTTCAAGTGCTCGTAAATCTCATGAACAATGCCATTGAAGCGATTGAAGACATTCCAGAACGCTGGGTAAAAGTCACTGCCTATGAGCAAGGCAGAGAACTTATCATTCAGGTTTGCGACAGTGGTAAAGGCATTCCACCAGACATTCGAGGCAAACTGATGGAACGCTTTTTTACAACGAAACAAGCCAGGCAAGGCACGGGACTCGGACTCAATATTTCAAAGTCCATTATAGAACGTCATCAGGGCACACTCGAACTCGATACAGAGAACAAAAATACCTGTTTCATTATTCGATTGCCGCATTAAGCGAGCTGAGTGTCCGTAACCTTTCAGAGCACGCAATCCAAATTAATCGCGATCGCCACGAATAATGTCTGAAGTTGAATGGACAACATAGTCGAGGGATTCAAAGTCATTCTTTTCAGCGCCTAATCCATCAAAGATAGTGAAGGCTGGATTGCGTTTCACACGGCCATTTTCGACCTTCACAGGGCTTGAAGCCGCACGCTTTTTTAACTTCTCAACCAAGGTGGTTCTGTTCATAGAAAGAAGTTGAGCAGCACGATTCTTATTGTGATTTGTGCGACGCAAAGCTTCTGCAATCAGACGATTCTCAAATTCTTCAACAACCCTATAAAAATCAATGCCGCTTCCCAAATCAATGTCTTTTTTAATGAACTGATCAATTTCACTTGCATCATCAAAAGCGACTGGAGCATTATTGTAATTATTAGCAGCCTGCGACGCATGGTTATACTGCGGAGGAAATGCTGGATTGTTGCGTGAGTTTTGAGGATACGTTTGATTTTGCTGTAAGTTTCCTTCACGCGGCATCGACGAATGTTGGTTCGAATTTCTGAAATTAGCAGGCGATGTTTGCGTCGAAGACGTTTGCCGACTATTTTGATTTTCGCGAGTCATCTGTGGCTGTCTCGCCTGAATGCTATTCGCTTTTTCATAAAAATCATCAATATTGTCGGTTACGAGCGAACGTAAACGAGGCGGCAAATCGCAAACTTCAATGCTTCCCGAATTTTTAAGCACAACAATGCGCTCAATTAAATTTTCGAGTTCTCGAATATTATGCGCCCAAACGTGTTGCAATAGCGCAGTAAGAGCATCGGCCGAAATTCCAACGATACTCTTCGTTTTAAGTTGATTAAACTTTTGAATAAAGTGATCGACCAAAGTCGGAATGTCTTCACGCCTCTCGCGCAGCGGAGGAATGTAGACGGCGCATCCTGCAAGGCGGTAATAAAGATCCTCTCGAAACTGTCCTTCACGTACCAGTACATCGATGTTACGACTTGTCGAACAAATCAGTCGCATATTCACGGGCACTGTGCGCTGACTTCCAATGGGCTGGATACACCCTTCCTGAAGCGCTCTCACGAGCTGTGCTTGCAAATTCGGAGAGAGCCTCGACACTTCATCTAAAAAAAGTGTGCCTCCACTCGCGACTTCAAAGCGGCCTTCACGTGCATGATGTGCGCCTGGAAACGCACCACGCTCATGACCAAAAAGCTCCGCTTCCAAGATGTCTTCACCAATTGCAGCACACTTTACCGGAACAAAGGGGCCTGCAGCACGTGATGATTTATCATGGACGGCCTTTGCAATGATCTCCTTTCCCGTTCCGGGTTCCCCAGTGATAAGAACCGGAGCCTCCGATTCCGCCACTTTGAAAACCAATTGTTGAACATGACGAATTACGGTACTCGTTCCAATTAAGGCCGACAGAACACTCACGTGACACTCCTCATCCCCGCTCCCTGCGGACTAAAAGGCTCACTAAACAACCCGCGTCCTCCTTTTCATCCTTAAAAAGGAGAAGCACGCGGAGTTAGTCGAAAAATTTTTGGCGGTATTAGCCTGGAATTATTATGACAGGTGTCACAAAAGTTTACAAGGCTATTTTCGGGACTTTTTTGGGCGGATTTTTTTGGATCACAGTGTGGCTATGTTAAAAGAACACCACATCTCCCTTGGTGAGAACATCTTCTTTATCTAAACCATCATCTTCAATTTTTGTCGCCGTGTTCGTAACAGGAATGTCCTGAGATGTCACTTTAGTTTGAGCTACGACTGCTTGAGGATTGGGTGAGACAAATTCTCGATTCTTGGCAATTACTGGTGCATGAGGATGTGCATGTTCTCCACTAGAGGATGCTTTTGTCTGAATTTGCGATTCAGGTTGAAACACTTGATCTATCAGCTCTTCGACGTTCATCTTAATTCTTTCTAGGGGCCTTAATACGGCATCGATCTGCTGCTTGGTGATGTCTTGAAATTGAAGAGAGAGAATAATTTGGTCGATGTTCTTTGCAACACTTTCTGAACTTGTGACCGCATTCGAGATGAGCTTTGTGAAAACTTCCGTACTGTCTTCTGCAGTTCTGACAAGTTCATTTACAGCATGATCAACATGGGACTTCTTTTCTGTATTCTTTTTTAAATTCTCAAGAAGGCTTCTACTTATATTGGTAACACTGGAATTAACTTTACCCACAATTTGAATAATGTTGTTACTTGCAAGACTGGTTCGATCCGAGAGCTTTCGCACTTCTTCTGCAACCACTGAAAATCCACGCCCATGCTCGCCGGCTCGTGCAGCCTCGATCGCAGCATTGAGGGCAAGGAGATTGGTTTGGTCAGAAATGTATTGAATTTCGTCGCTTATTTTATTAATTTCTGCAGTATTCACAAGAATTGTGTCGATTGCTGTAGAATAGTCTAGGTTTAATCTCGAATTCTCTTCAAGCATTTCAATCATCTCTCGAAGCAGAGCTAAACTGCTCTGTATCACTTCAGAGAGGCTTGTGTTGTGATTCAGACTTTGACCACCACGAAACTGGGCTGATATTTCGTTTGATTCAACCAAGTGTTCCTGTGCTTTATCATAAATAAATCTGACTTTATCACCAATCTCTATTGCACTACGCTCCGTTTGATGCGTTACGTTAAGCAACTGATTCGTGATATCTGGAATGAGTGTGAGCATGTCTTCAAGGAGTCTTACTCTTTCTGTGAGCCCGACTTCTCGCTGAGTCATCTCAACTTGCAGCTTTCCGAGTCTTGTTTGCAGATCGTGAACACGCTCCTCAGCGAGCACCGCCCGACTTTCAAGACTTTTAGCAACAGAATCAAATTCCCGGCGTTGGTGTTGAATCTTCTTTTGCAGCACTTCTGTTTCTGCTTTCCAAAAATCAGTGGTTCTGCGCGCCGCTTGATTTTTTGTTTCAAACTCATGCAACAAAGAAGCATATTTGCTATTTGAAGATTCTTCGAGCTGAAGGAGCTGGTGCCGTAATTCAATGATCCCGCGCTCGCGTTCGACATTCGAATGAGCGTTATTGTCCTTTTGAACTTCTTTTTTGGGCTCCAATTTTGCCGTCGAATCAATTCTTTCTTGCAAGGAATTTTCTTTGCTTGCAAGGTCTTTTCGGCGCGCCTGCATCTGCATTTCAAAATCCAACTCAACAGAATGCACGACTTCGTCTCGAAGCCTTTCGGCTGCTTTATCTGCGAGTTTTTCAAGCAGTGGAGCAATTTTGGCTTCTAAATCTCTCGCCCGAATATGAAACCAGAGAGCCCCTCCAATCAGGAGTAACATTCCCGTAAAAACAACGACACGCCAGTCTGTGCTGAAAATTCCGCAGACAGCAAGAAGGGCGCACCCGCCAATAGCGTAAACGGCTAGCGGCAATGGGCTCTGCCGAAGTTCTTCCATGATGATCTCCCCTGGGTGCTTTCCACAAATCTTGAAGAAAGCATTCTTACAGTGCAATCATCGGGAGTAACAAAGGGTTTTTGAAGAGCCAGCACTTTGACGGAACAGTGCAGAGTTGAACCAGATGGACCAAACTCGCTGTAGGTAGCTTTAGATGAGACTCGATACAATTCGGGCAACAGAATTTTGTTCTCGTTGCTTCGAACTTGTTACGTTATGAGCCCAAGTTCTAAATGATGATTTTCAAAGGAAGTTGTGAGTTCAAATGATGGTTTTGAGTAATAACAATCGCAGAGCTTCTGAAGCCGCCGTGACGAGCGACGGTCTTTCTACAGAAACAAGCGAAAACAATGATTTGCCGGAGGCCAAGAAACTCCCCCAAAAATCGGGAGAACCCTTTCACCTCGAGCAGCTCATCGAACGTTGGCTCAAGCAATTGAATTACTTTTGGAGCCTCCTCATATGGTCATTTATTTTCTTGGTTTGTTCCTTTATTCTGTTCGCGCTCTTTCCTAAGCTTTCGACCCTCGTTCCCATTGCAATCTTGGGGTCACTCTTTTTTGGCTTTGTGCTTTTTAAAGGCGCAAGCATTCGTCGAAACGTTTTAGCGAGCTGGAACGAAGATCTCTTTGGCCCAACCCAACGGCTGATGCGCACCATCGAAATGATTGAATCGCAAAAGCTTGAACTTTTGCCTGAGGAAAGAGGACTTTCTTACACCTCTCCTTCCCAGCAAAAATTGCTCGAACTTGCCCGTGGCATTCTGGAACATCAGCGATTCGTCGATCAAGTTGTCGACAATATGTTTGAAATGATGTTTCTCCTCAATCCCGATGGCGTTATTTTAAAAGCCAACAAATCGGCATTTGAAAACACAAGTTACCAACCCTCCGAACTTGTCGGGCAGCACATCCGCAAGATCTTTCCGCACGGAGAAAGTCTTGTCGATTATTATCTTGAACTCGAGATTCAGTTTACAACTGCAGGCGATGTTCGGGATATGGAAATTCATATTCAGACTTCAGACGGAGAAATTCTTCCGTTTAGTATCAATGGCGTCAAAATTGAAAGTTCAAGCGGAGACCTCCTAGGCTACACGCTCATTGCCAAAAATATGGCAGAAACATTCAGGCTCATCAATGAACTGAATAAGAGTAATTACGAACTCAATAGAGCGAATAGTGAACTTGCCAAACGCTACGATCAAATAAAATTGGAAATTGAGGAAAAAGAAGGCGAACGCAAGGTCTTGGAGCTTGAGCTTGCAACGAGTCAACTCGTTCAAAAGACATTTCTGCCTCAAAAGCCTCCAGAGCATGCCTATGTCAATATTTCCGGTACTGCGGTTCCTGCGGCATTCTGCGGAGGTGACTGGTGGAACACCATTCCAATGGACGACAAATTCTACGTCTTTATTGGGGATGTGACCGGACACGGAACAGCCTCAGCCATGGTGACAGCCGCAGTGTCGGGTTACTACGTTGCACTCAAAGAAGCCCTCCTCTCCGGACGAATCCTAGATGTCGACGAAATCCTGATGGGCTTCGACTCCGTTTTAAGTACCATGGCAAACGAAGAGGTCAGCTACTACATGACCTGCTTCGCTTGCGTCCTCGACTTCAAAAAACGCGTGATTCGATTTGCGAACGCAGGGCATAATTTTCCGCTTCTTGTGCGCGCAAACTCCAAGCTAGAACCCCTTGTTGCCAGCGGACATCGTCTCGGAAATTCGCAAAAGGAACCCTTCATGAAGTTCGAAACACCCATGGCTGGTGGAGAATTCCTGTTCTTTTACACAGATGGTTTGATTGAAAACAAAAATGAACTTGATGAGCAGTTCGGTAAGCGCAGGCTCCGTAAGTTTATTGAAAACCACCACCAGCGCCCGCCCGGAGAATTTGTTGAGAAACTTTGCGATGAATCGTTGGGTTTTTACGGAACAGGTAAAGCACTGGAGGATGACGTGACATTTATTGCATTGAAAATAAAGGATCTCCTGCACACTTAAGAGTGGTGTGAGGATGGACTCAGGACGAAAAAAGAGATAACTTGCAACTTTCGAATGTCGGACTGCTCTGCAGTTCAACCTGTTTATACGGGAAGAAATGTGAAATTTTCCTCTTTTCTTGCATCGATTAGAAACGGTGAGTCGTTGAGGCGCCAAGCGGACTTTTCCAATTGGACAATGCCTTCAATGAGTCAATTTGTTCCGTTTTACGTGTCTGGTTTGAGCGGATTCGTGTGCGCCTCACTTGTGGGACTCGTGGCAGCCGCTGTGCTCATGCCCAAAGATCTTTTGACGCGCAAAGAACCTGTGCTCGAAACCGATTCGCCTCCTCTTGTAAAATTGCCCACAAAAGCCAAAGTGAACGAATTTAGGTTAACCCTCGAAAGAAATATTTTTAACCATGGTATTTCTGCACTTGAAGAAACCGATTCAAAACCCATTTGCGATCTCAAGAAAAGCGAGTTGCCGCTTAAGTTCACAGGAGTGATCTTCGGCGGAACCAAAGAAACAAGCCTTGTTTTGCTTGAGGCCACCTCAAATAAGCAAGCCGATTCCTTTTTGCTTGGTGAATTAGTTCCTGGTGATGCACGCATCATCGACATCGAGCGGCGCAAAGTCACTTTCGAGCGTGCCGGCTGCCCCGAATTCCTCGAATTAGATGAACCTGAATTGCCCAAAAAACGCGTTGCTGGTGCTAAACCTAAAACCCCTCTTAAAACCGACGCAGCACTCAGTGGAGATGGTTTTAAGGAAGATGGATTTGAACGTGCAGGTGGAGAAATCAAGGTAACACGACAGTGGATTGATAAATCCCTCACGGTAGACTTCACAAAAACCTTACAGGATGCCAAGGCAAGCCCCAACATCGTTGGCAATGAAGTCAAAGGATTTGTGCTGACACGCATTAAACCCGACAGTGTCTATGAAAAGATGGGCTTGCAAGATGGAGATGTGGTAGAAAATATCAACGGCATCGATCTCAACGATGCTCCTCGCGCCATCCAAACTCTCAATGCCGTAAGAAATGAATCGAATATTGAACTACAAATCAAAAGAAATGGTCAGACGCTCCCCATGCGCATACAGGTCAAATGATGAAATGGAAACCGTTTTCGCTTCGCTGGAGAAATCAGAACGAAGATTCCAAGGCTGAACCAAAGGCCGGTGGAAAGAAGAGTCGAATTCCAAATGAATTTGAAGATATCAATTCCGACCCTGATCCTGGAACGGAATCTCAAAACTTTGGAAAGTTCAGCGACTCCGGAAAAGATCAAAAAAATGATCCCAATCTTCCCTTCGGGACGCGCCTCCTGCAAGGGTTTGTTTCGTTTTCTCAGTGGCTGCAGGTCAAAACAGGTCCCATTCTCCGCAAACTCGACTGGGATCTCATTCGAACATCATCTCTTATTCTGGCACTGACATTTGTGGTCGCAAGTTCAGTGAGCACATTTGCTGCAAACTTCGCCCTTACTCTTGTTACCTCGAATAAACCGGGTTCTCCGGGCGAAGCTCTGATCGTCGACAACGCTTCTGCCGATGTTTCGTCTTCCAAGGATTCACCCGTCTCAGCAGTTCGAAAATCCATCTTGGAACGGAACGTCTTCAATCACGAAGGTACCCTTGCTCCAGAGGCAGAAATTGCCGACAAAAAATTTATAAAGACTGCAAATCTTGACTTCGAGAAAGTCCCGTGTACGGAAGAGAAGTTACCCGTTGAATTATTGGGAACAATTTTCACAGGTGATCCCAAGCGCAGTTTTGTCACGTTCAAGGACCCCAAAATCCAAGACGCTGACATTTATAAATCGGGAGACGTCATCATCGAACACGAAGATTATGAAATACATAAAGTATACAGAGGAAGCGTGGAACTTCGCAAAGGTGACAACAAAATCTGTCTCAACGTCAAAGGTTTCGCAAACACCAACGCAGTCGCAGCACCTGCTGGAGTTCCCACTCCTTTTGCAGCAGGTCCCGAAAGTATCGAAACTTTCGACTTCGATTCTCAATATGTCCAAGATCAAATCGGCCCTGGAATGTCCAAGATATTAAACGACGCCAAGCTTATTCCAGAAGTGGAAGGGGGTAAAACTGCAGGCTTCAAAATCCTGGCAATTAATCCCGGTTCACTTTTTGACAGGATCAAACTCCAGAATGGCGACCTTATCGCCGATGTCAACGGGGTGAGCCTTCGTGACGCCTCGCAAGGATTTAAGCTCTACGAAGCCTTGCAGCAGGAGCGCGAAGTGACTATCGGAATTATCAGGAATGGGCAGCCACTGACTCGGAAGGTACGGATCAAATGAAAAAAACCTTTCTTTACAGACACGGATTCCTCGTCACGGGTTCGTTACTCGTTACCCTCTCGATGGGAACGACGTTACCGAATCACTTAGGTGGAAGCGCTTCGGCGCAACAACCGCCAGGATCTCCGCCTCCGCTTCCCACACCGCCCCCTCCTCCATCCATGGATGAAGAAAGCGGTGATTTTCAACCACCACCTATGGATAGTCCCGACGATTCCAGCAGTGGAAGCAGTATGGGAAGTTCACCTTCGTTGCCTAGTGCAAAGTCTCCGCTGCCTCCCACCGGTGCCGGACAACCCAATAAATCAGCGCCCGTTAAAAAGGTGCCGCCTGGTCAGGAACTCGTCAGCATTGACTTTCCTGAGCCCACAGAAATTAAAGATATTATTAAAGCAGTAGGCCAGTGGACAGGTAAGAACTTTATTCTAAAACCTGGAATCTCAGCCAAGGTTGCCATTATTTCTCCGCAACAGGTCACAAAAGAAGAAGCTTACCAAGCTTTTCTTTCTGCACTGAACGTTGCCGGATTTACCACTGTCGACACCGGGAAAGTCGTAAAAATTATTCCGACGACAAAAGCCACAGGCTCGAACATCAAGACCTTTTATGGTTCAAGCTGGGCGCCGATGACCGATGAAATCATCACACAAATTATTCCTTTAAATTACATCGATGCATCGACAGTAGCCAATCAATTGCGAACGATTTTGCGAGAAACAAGTATCGTTCCATTTACGACAACCAACTCTCTGATTGCATCCGACACTGGTCACAAAATCCGCAGGCTCCTCGAAATTGTGCGGCTCCTCGACGTCAAGGGGAACCAACCACAGGTTGCCATCGTTCCTATCAAAAATACCGACGCCACCGACATTTCACGCAAGGTTCAAGAGGTTTTTGGCAGCCGAGCAGGTGCAAATTCGCTTTATTTGCAAAAAGTTCTTGTGGATGAACGTACAAATTCTTTGCTCCTCATTGGCCCTCCACGCGGACTCAACGATGTTATTCGTTTGATTAAGCGCCTCGACAGGCCCCTCGAAGATCAAGGCTCACAAGCGCAAATTCACGTGCGCCAGCTCGACTACGCCGACGCTGAAAAGCTTGCGGCCGTTTTGCAAGCCCTCACATCTTCGGCAGGAAATCGGGGCACGGGAACCACTTTTCGTCCTGTCACTCCAGTCGCTCCAAGGCCAGGTACCAACGGCCGAACGGGAACTAACGGTGGAACTTCCGTTGCCGTTGCTGATTTAGGTGGAACAAAAATCACCGCTGATAAAGCAACAAACTCCCTGATTATTCAGGGAAGCCGCCCCGCATTTCGTGAGCTCGATAATATCATCCGCATGCTCGATCGCAGGCGCGAGCAGGTTTATATTGAAGCCGACATCATCGACATTAACATTGGAAGCGGCCTCAGCGTTGGTACTTCTTGGCTTGCGGGCGCTCGCGTTGGAAATGATAAATTTAATGTTCCCTTTGGCTGGAAACCCCAAGGGGTGGTTCCGTTTACTTTACAAACAAAAACGGATAACAGCACTCCAACTGCTGCAGCTGAAATATTTAAGAACGCAGTCCCCGCGCAATCGATCCTTGGGGTGATGGGCGGACCAACAATTAATATTGGAGGCATGCAACTGTCACCTGGGGCATTTATCTTTGCACTCAAGAACGACAGCAATGCCAACGTGCTTCAAACTCCCAGCATCCTTGTTGCCGACAACGAAGAGGCGCTTTTTGAGGCTACTGACACTGAACATCTGATGATTACAGGCATCGATCCCACGACGAAACTCTCATCCACAAGAATGGAAAAGCTCGATGCCGTTCTCTCATTAAAAATTAAACCGCAGATTTCTCGCGCTGAATTTGTGAGCATGGATTTGGGAATCAAGGCCGATAGCTTTGGCAGACGCGGTTCCGATAACCGCCCTGAACAAACCAATAAGCGCACCTCGAATACCAAGGTCACTGTGCAAAACCAGCAGACCATTGTCATCAGCGGTTTGCAACGCGACATCGAAATCGACGGAAAAGATAAAGTACCGCTCCTCGGCGACTTGCCCATCATTGGGTGGCTGTTTCGCAGCAGCAGCACCACGAAACAAAAAACGACTCTGACTGTTTTTATTACACCTTATATTGTGCGCAGTTCCGAAGATCTGCAAAAGATATATGAAAAGAAAACCCGTGAGCGCGATGAATTCCTAAGAAACTTCTATGGCGAAGATTTCCGCAAGAAAGAAGTCTTTAAACGATTGCCTTCCATGGAACAGGGCAATGTTCCACCAGCATCTGCTGTTACTCCTGCTCCGAGTGATTCAACGGCTGTCCCAGCTGTCACTCCAGCTGGAAGCAACAAAAATGATTCCGATGTGATATACCCAAGTGAAGATCCCAATCCCATTGTCGTCCCTGGCGGGGGCGGTGGAGGCGGCGGCGGATCCACAGGCGGGATGAGTGGCGGATCCATGGGTGGCAGCAACGGTGGAGGCAGCGAATTTGTCCCTCCTCCCCCACCACCACCTCCTACGGGTGGCGGCGGTGCCAGCGATATTCCTCCTCCACTGGAGCCTTTCCAGGAAAATCCTTAGTCCACATGCCCCTTCGGTTGGAAGCTTTTTGGAGAGATCGATGCAAAAGTCATCCAGTGAAAAAGTCTTGTCTGTCCTGAATTCAGCTCTCTCGGGTGATTCCCAGGCTTCCGATACGAATCAACCTGGCTATAGCGGCCAGAAGTTTACTAAGAAAGCTCTTGGCGAGATCTTGGTAGAACGTAAAAAGATCACCGAAGAGCAATTGCGCGATGCCTTAAAACAGCAGCAAGTCAAAGGCGAGAAATTCGGTAAAATCTTGGTCGACAACGAGATCATTGAACAGAATGAACTCCTGCAAAGTCTTGCCTTGCAGCTCGACCTTCCCTACCTCGAAGCCTTGCCTATCAATGATATCGACCCCGATCTTGTGAGGGATTTAAGCATTGGGTTCTGCATGCAGAACTTGGTCGTTCCCGTTTCCCGCGATGAATTGGGTGTTACCGTAGCAGTAAACGATCCTCTCAGCATTTCTGCCGTCGACGACTTGCGCTTGATTTTAGGGACCAACATTTACCGCGTCGTTTGCCCCAAAAGTATCATTGAAAATGCTATCAATAGCGTGTTTGAACGCCAGGAAATGGTTGATTCAAACCAGGGCCTTTCGGGCGAAGACGACGAAGGCATCGATGGTCTCGATGATGCTGAAGACCTATTGCAGGATGTGGATGAAGCCCCCGTTCGGCGAGAAGTGCGCACCATTATTCGTCGCGCCATCAGCGAACGCGCATCCGATGTTCATATAGAACCGCAAGATGATCGCGTTGTTGTTCGCTTTCGAGTCGATGGTCGTCTCACAGAATTCAAGACCATTCCAAAAAGGTACCAGTCGAGCGTTGCCACGCGTATTAAAATTTTAGGCAAACTCAATATTGCCGAAAGTCGAATTCCTCAAGATGGCCGCATTTCTTTGAAAGTCGGTGGACGCGATTGCGATGTGCGTGTGAGTACACTGCCTACAAAATTTGGCGAACGTATCGTGTTACGTATTCTCGACAAATCGGGCGGGATCCGCGAAATCGATAAAGTGGGCATGCCCGAAAAAATCTTTCGCGTCTTTGAAACCATGCTCAATCAAGAACACGGAATCATTCTCGTCACAGGCCCTACGGGATCGGGAAAAACATCCACACTGGCATCGGCGTTGATGTATATTAACAAGCCCGACACCAATATTATTACCGTCGAAGACCCGGTGGAAGTTCAGCTTCCTGGAGTGGGTCAGGTTGAAGTGAACGACAAAGCAGGGCTGACATTTGCAGCAGGTTTGCGCTCTATTTTACGCCAAGACCCTGATGTTATTTTGGTGGGTGAAATTCGCGATGCAGAAACCGCTCAAATTGCCGTTCAGGCCGCAATTACCGGACACCTTGTGCTCAGCACACTGCATACAAACGATACTGCTTCCACAGTCACGCGCCTTGCCGACTTTGGAATTGAACCCTTTCAAATCACGTCTTCAATCTTGGGCGTTATGGCAGTGCGGCTCGTGCGCAGACTGTGCATGACTTGCCGTGAAGTTGCTGTTCACACAGGCGAAGAACTCGCACTTTTAGGTGTTGCACCTGAGCGCATTGCAGGGCGCAAAATTTACAAAGCGCGCTCGGCGGGATGCGTGGCTTGCAAAGGAAAAGGCTACCAAGGTCGCTTGGGAATTTACGAACTGCTGGCATTTGATGACGCTATTCGCGCTTACATCCTCAAGAGCCTTGATGGAGCCGGACTGAAAAAAGTTGCAATGCAACGCGGAATGTCAACTCTACGTGACTCAGCAATCGAAAGATTTTTGATGGGTGAAACAAGCCTCGAAGAAGCTGTTTATGCCACGCAAGTTGAGGAGCACTGATAACCTATGCCACTCTACGCTTATGTCGGACAAAATGCTGCGACGGGCAAAAAAACCAAGGGAGCTGTTGAAGCAGATTCCATGCGTGATGCCCGTTTAAAGCTCCGCAATCAAAAGATCTATGTTCTCGACATTAAGCAAGATGATGGTGCTGCAGCTGCTCAAAAAGGTGCGACGTTTCTTTCTCAGCTGACACGCAGACCCCCCAAACAAGAAGACCTTGCGCTTGCCACAAAACAGTTTGCGATTTTAACACGCGCTGCCGTTGATATTTCGGAAGCCTTAAAATCAATATCGGAACAGGTCGATAACGCAGAGTTGCGCTCTATATATGTCCGCATCCGTGAGCTTGTGACAGAAGGAAAGTCTTTGTCGGATGCTCATCGAGAGTTTCCAACGGTTTTTTCGTTACTTTATGTCAACATGCTTTCGGCAGCAGAGCGATCGGGCGCATTGCCGCTCGTGTTACGACGTCTCTCCGATTTTATTCTTTATTCCATGGAGATTCGTCGAAAAGTGGTGGGTGCCATCACTTACCCGGCCATTATGGTTGTGGTTTGTATTGGGGTCATGATCTTTTTATTCGTTAATGTGCTTCCAAAAATGACGAAGGCTTTTTCGAGCTTGAAGGTCACGCTGCCTTGGTATACCGTGATGCTCAACAGCATTTCAGCTTGGATGCAGCAGTATTGGCTGATTTCAATCCTTTGCATCATCGGTATGATCCTTGGAATTGCGGCCTGGATCCGAACACCCAAGGGTCGCTATAAATTCGACCTTTGGATGCTCACACTGCCCGTCGTGGGTCCTGTTACTCAAAAAGTTGCTGTTTCGCGTTTTTCTAAAACCCTCTCTACGGTGCTTTCGAGCGGTGTTCGAATCGTTGAGGCCTTGACACTCACACGCAATGTCATTGGAAATGCCGTGCTGGAAGCAGCCATCGATGAAACCGTCAAACGCGTTCAAGATGGTGAAAAGCTCGCTGCGGCGGTGGAAAAAACCGGACGTTTTCCAACGATGCTCATTCACATGCTTCGAACGGGTGAAAAGACCGGAAAGCTCGAAGAGATGCTCACCAATATTGCAGAAGCCTATGATGAAGAGGTTGATCACCAGATTTCTGCAACAACAAAGCTCATCACTCCCATTCTCACCATGTTTATCGCAGGAATGGTGGCACTCATCGTTGCCGCCATTATGGGACCTCTCATGCAGGCCATGAGCAGTTTAAAATGATAAAAAATGGTGTAAGATTGTCTTGAAGCTTTTATTATGTTTTTTCATGCGAGGATTGACAATGAAAATGGAACAAGGTGTAACTGTGATTTCCGAAGGCAATGAATCCGCAAATTCTCGTGAGCAATTCGATTTTGCTCCGCTCGTTTCAGAAGGCGGATTTACACTTCTTGAAATTTTGATCGTACTTGGAATTGTGGGCGGACTTCTGGCCGCTATTTTAACAAGTATTGGCGGCGGAAGTGACCAAGCCAAAAGAAAAGAAACTCAAACGCGAGCCGGGATGATCCAACAATCTCTCATTCGCTTTCAAGTCGACATGGGCAAACTCCCCACTTCGGCTGAAGGACTCGATATTTTAGTCACCAATCCAGGTTCCAACAAGTGGTCTGGTCCGTACACCGATGCTGATCAGCTCAAAGATGGCTGGGGTGTTCCCTTCAACTTCGAGCTTTCACCCAAAGGTCCTAAAATCATCTCTGCGGGTAAAGATGGACAGATGGGAACTGGAGACGACCTTCCTTATATCAATGGCTCACTTCAGGAAAATGAAGGCGGCGATGGACAAGCAGAAGCACCCAAAGAGGGAGGCTAAGCTCACACGTGTACCCTTTGACCGGACCACAGGCTTCCCGCCAAGCGGGATTTACACTTCTAGAAGTTATTATGGTTCTAGGGATCATCGGCGTCCTCGCGTCGGTGATCCTTCCTAATATTTCTCTGGGTGGTGCATCGCAAATGTCTATGTCGTTACGCGACCTCACTGGACATTTACGTGCCACCTACGATTCTGCGGTGCTCACCGGACAAGTACACAGGGTCGTTATTCAACCCAAAAAAAGAATTTATTGGTCGGAAGCCGCACCGCTTGGAATCTCTATCAGCAGGCCCCCTTCTTTTGAAGGCGCAGATTCCTCGGAAGCCACGCGAAAAGAACAGGATCGCGAAAAGCTCCTTGAAGAGTTGAATGAAGTCGAAAAAGAACCGCGCCAGTCTGCAGATGCTAAGCGCATCTATCAAAGTCGAAGCATTCTTGTTTTGAGGAAATCGGTGCTCAAACCCATCAAGTGGTTGACGGTTGAAGATTCCGTCCTCAAAAAGCGTCAATTACATGGAAGCATCGCTTTTGCATCAATATTTGCAGAGAATATGCAAGAGAAATGGGAACTTCAAAATGCCAATGAGAGCGAACCCATCAGCCTCTATTTCTTTCCCTCAGGAGAAACCCTCCAAGCGCAGCTTCAATTGGGTTTAGCCGATGCACAAGGAACTTTGGTAGCCGGTGGCCCTCAATACACTGTGGTTCTCGATGCTCTCACGGGGCAATCAGAACTGCTCGAAGGATTTCAGGATGCAGAATTCGTCAAATCCAACAAGTAACAAGCAGTCCGGATTTAGTTTGCTTGAATGCCTTCTGGCATTGGGAATTATGGCGGTCCTTTCCGTTCAGGTTCTGAGTGTGATGGCAAACAGCATCGCGATTTCACAAAAAAGCTGGGACAATATGCGTGCGACTTGGGCAATGCGCAGTGCATTTTCACAACTCGAATACGTCATGGATGCCATCGGCTTTGAGAATCTTCCCAAATCAGAAATAAATTACGAATGGACTGGAGAAAAGGGCTTTCGCGTTCGATTTTTAGTGGACGAAGCCTCGATTGAAGCCTCTTCATTACTCGTCACAGCCCTTAAAGCGGGTGCTGCAATGGGCGCAGCGCAAGATCCGAATGCCAAAAAAGAAGACGAAGCTGAGAGTGGCATTTCTGAACAGATTAAAAGTATTGGTCCCATGCTTGATTCTCAGGTTCCCAAAGACATGTATAAACGCGTGACCGTCGAAGTTTCGTGGCCCGATGGCGAAGCAAGGCGAACCATGGAAGGAGGCGTCCTTCTCATCAACGAAAAAGCCATTGCCATTATGCCAAGCAGCGATAAATCTGCGACATCCAGCGCTTCTCCGGTTCCCGGTGCCTCCCCAACAGCCGCCGGCTCCCCCACGCAAGTTCCATCTCCAGGGGCAGCACCATGATAAAGAAACAAGCCCCCCTTTCACGATCAGAGAGTGAATCTGGATTTACTCTCATCGAGATCCTGTTTGCCATGGGAATATTGGCAAGCATTTCCGTTTTTGCCATTCAGATGATTTCCAATCAGATGGAAATCCGAAATGATATTTCTATCCTGGGAGATACTCAACATGGTGTGCATGCCGCAATGTCACACCTTTTTGATGACATCAGGCACGCCTATATTATTCCTAAAAATTTAGCGGGCGATGCCAATGCAGGAGGGCGCTCGTACACGCCCTTTTTCACGCGAAAAGTGCTGGGGAGCGAAAACTTTCTGGCCTTTACCACTCAAAATTATCGCTCTTTTGTACGCGATTCACACCAGTCGAATATCGCAGTCGTGCGTTACTTTATTCGCAAAGATCCTAAGGA
Organism: Silvanigrellaceae bacterium; assembly: GCA_044237915.1. GTDB lineage: Bacteria > Bdellovibrionota_B > Oligoflexia > Silvanigrellales > Silvanigrellaceae > JBIIEI01. The sequence continues at coordinate 38,759 of JBIIEI010000033.1, forward strand.
TCCCACAAAAGATCAACTCGTCCGCCGCGTCGATACCGATATGGCAGAACGCATCGACCTCGACGGCGTGGGAATCGATTCGGTGCTTTTAAAAGAACTCAAAGAATTTAAAGTGCATCTTTGGGATGGCGAAGGCTTTCAACGGGAAGACTGGGATTCCACCACAGGAACTGAACGTGGAACCCTTCCCAAAATGGCTAAGCTTTTCATCAGTGTTTACTTACCGCTTTCTGAAGCTGCAGCACAAAAGCAAGCCCTTGAACCAGGAAGAGACCGCGAAAGAAAATCTATTTCCCTCGAAAGTATCGTTTATCTTCGCTATACCCTCGATCAAAAAGATCCCAAGACGCCCGTGAAGGATTACTCATGGAAATAGTCAGCACAGACACCGCACGGCCAAAAAAAGAAAAAGGGTTTGCGCTTGTCATGGTGCTTTCCCTCTCTGTCCTCATCATTTCTATGGTTGCAGAGAGCATCTTTTTTTCGGATATCACGGCCCGGACTGCCCTTGGAGAACGCAACCGCATGAATGCGGAAATGGCCGCTTATACGGGGGCGCAATTTGCTCAACTCCTCATCCGGCTCGATTCCGCACTCAAGTCGCTGCCTGAAGAAGTGCGCAAAGGTGCAGAAGCCGCTTTTGGAGGAAAGCCCCTCTATGGATTTTTGAATGGGATTCCCATCAGTGGGCAGGGTTTTGAAGGCGTTGAAGGACTTGAAAAACTCGACGTGAAAGCGATTCTTGGAGAGCCCCTCGTCAATGCCCTCAAGACGATGCCTGGCTACTTTTCTATTCAAGTCACGAACGAAAGTTCGAAGCTCAACTTGAATCTAGTTTCGGGAGCTGAAAAAACAACAATCAAGCTTGCACTTGAGCGCCTTTTTTCAACCCCTCGTGAAGCTAAATTCCTCGAAGACAAGGGTTATCCGCCCAAACGTCTTGTGGCTAATCTTGTGGATTATATCGATACGAACAAAGAAGATGATTTAGACAAGTCAGATGAAACTTCAATTTATGAGCGCGCAAAATTAAAGTACAAAGCAAAAAATGCACCCTTGGAATCCCTTGAAGAACTTCGACGCATTCCAGGTTTCAATGACGATGAAATTTTTGATCTCTTTACTCCTTATTTAACGGTGTGGCCCATGGCTCCCTCCGAAAAAGGACTGGACATCAACTCTGTTTCCGTTGAACTTATTTCTGCCTTGGTTACCAAAGAAGGCGCAGAAATCAACGACGCAGAAATTGACAAGCTCGAAGACAAAAAAGCCGAAAACTTTCGCGTTTCCACGGAACGGGACATTTCTAAATTTTTGAGCGAAATCGCAGGGGGAGTTGATGTTCCCACCGCAATTTCTGGTCGACTTTTTGGACTTGAATCCAATGTCTTTAAAGTTGAAGTGAGAGGTTATTCTGGCGGCATCGAGCGTACCCTCGTCGCCATCTACGATCGCAGCAAGCCCAAAACCAAAGGTTTGCCTCCTATACGCATAGTCTATCAAAGGTTCAATTGATGAAAACCCGCATGGCTCTTATGTTTCTCACGGCACTCCTCATTACGTCTACATCGCATTATTATTTGTACATTCGACTTGTGAGTCCCCTCGTCGAGGGCAACCGGGCTTTTTGGGAAGTGCTTTTTGCAGGACTTTGGATTCTCGTCGTCTTGGGTCTTGCTTTGGTGCGCGCCATTCCGCAGCGCTTTCGAAGCCTCGTCGAACTGCCATTGTACCTGTGGATTGGTGTCGGTTACGTTTTTCTGATGCTTTCTTTTGTTACCTTACCTATCCATGCGCTTCTTTACTTTCTGTTGCCCAAGCCTGGAATCGAAAACCTCGCACTGGGCGTTTTATGCGTCGGTGGTGCGCTCTCACTGTGGGCCTTGTTTACCGTCTTGCGTGGTGAAAAAGTCATTGAAACGGTCATTCCCTTGAAGCGTCGATTGAACAATAACGTCGAAAATCTAAAAATAGCAGTCATTAGTGATGTTCACATCTCGGGACTGATTGGCAAAAGGCGTGCCTCGCGCTTGGCCAAAAAAGTAAACAGTTTGGGCGTCGACATTATCTTTGTCACAGGAGATCTTGTGGATGGCTCAGTAAAACAACTGCGAAACGATGTACAACCCCTCGGGCAGCTCAATGCTCCTTTGGGAGTTCATTTTGTAACTGGAAATCACGATTATTATAGTAACGCCACAGAGTGGAAAGCCTTTGTCAGCGAAGAATTAGGTTGGAATGTTCTTTCAAATAGCTCTCAGATTCTTGAATTTGGCGAACTCAAACTCAACCTGATGGGCATCGAAGATCGCACATGGCTTACCGTAACACGATCCTCTCGAAAAGAAGATCCAAGGCTTATTTTAGCAACACAGGATTTACGAGTCGAACATACCGATACAGGGCTTAACATCCTGCTTGCACACCAACCCAAAGATGCTCATCTCGTGAAAAATTTTCCGTGGATCGATTTACAGGTTTCGGGGCATACCCATTCAGGACAGCTTTGGCCTTTGCATGTTTTTGTTTACAAAGATCAAACGTACAACAAGGGTTTGTATCAAATTAAAGAAACGACGAATAGTCAGATCTATGTTAACCAAGGGACAGGATTCTGGGGTCCGCCCCTCAGGCTTGGAACGACTTGCGAAATCTCTCTTTTAAAATTCAAGAACCTTTAGTGCTTTTCTGTGCCGTATACAGGTAAACGATGCTTCCGCCCAAAGTTCGGTAATTGCAATTCACAAAGCCTGCATCAAAAAGCTCAGCAACAAAATTCCGGCCACTAGGAAAGCTTTCAACCGTTTGCGTATAATATTGATAAGCGGGCTTAAACCCCGATAACGCTCCGCCAATGAGGGGAAGCAGCTTTGAATAATATTTATAAACGGTTCGTACAGCCTTAAATTCGGGTTTGCCGCTTTCCAACACAATAAGGTAACCGCCTGGTTTGAGCACACGCTGGAACTCACGCAGCCCCGCCGTAAAGGGCTTTACGTTTCTGATGCCCCAAGAGATTGTTACGGTATCAAAAGTTCCATCTTCAAAGGGGAGCGTTCGCGCATCGCCGACTTTAAGTTCGATTTGTGGCTGACTCACAAGGGCATGCTTGCGGATTTTATCCTTGGCAACCTCTAACATTCCTTCCGAAGGATCCACTCCCACCAAAGAAATATCGCCTCGTCTTTTGACAACACCGAGAATGACATCACCTGTTCCGGTGGCAACATCTAAAAGCTTTCCACCCCGAGGGGTCAGCTCCGAAGCCACTTCACAGAGTGATTTGCGCCAAAGCCTGTGCAGGCCTAGGGTCATCGCATCATTGGCAAGATCATAGGCGGGTGCAATGTTATTAAAACCGTCCACCACGTTGTAACCTTTAAAATCCATCTTCGTATGACTCCTCTTCCATCAAGCGTCGCGCGCCATCCTAACAGAATTGCTTTTTGCACGCACGTCTTACTTGGGTCTGGTTGAGGAGGCACAAAGCCATCAATGGAGTGCTGCATCACTGAATGTGAGCTTGACTTAAAAACGTCTGCCAAAGGGTTTGGGTTTCCCCTCGAACAAGACTTCCCTCTGTGCGAGAAGGGGCGCAACCCCATTTTGCAAATGCAGTGAGGGGAGGTTCGAGGAAATCGATGTGGCTTGCCCCAGAAATGACTTTGAACGTTAACCACTCTTTGGAAATAAAACCTTCAAAATGCTTTGGGCCCCGTGCCTGCGGGACGCAAGGAATTCCTAAAAACCCACCCTGCTCTCCTTGCTCACTCGCCAAAATGAATGTGGGTATTGCAAGATTTTCCGTAAGATTCGCCTTCAGAAAATCGGGGTATCGATCTTTATCTCCAAACAGAGGAGGTGCCCCGTCTACGGGGTCGACAAGAAAGAGACCTTTGACCTCTTGTTTTTCTAGAGCGAGGCGCGCCGCAAATTTTCCGCCAACGCTGTATGCAAAAATCACCACCCCTGCCGGTGAACGACTGGAAAGGTTTTCAAAACTTTCCCGCATTCTCAGATAGTCTCGTTGGTGATTTCCTGTAAAAGGGCTTGCGTCGGGATATTCAAAGACAAATGAAGCTTGAGTAAGCTCGGGCATACGGGTGTAGGGAGAAAAATTTTGTTCCGTTGACTGTGCGCCACTGATAAACATCACTCCAAATGAATTTGAAGCTTGACCCTGTTGAGGCACAGTGACAAAAAGGCAGAGCAATAAATACAAAATTCCTGTGCCTTTTTGACCATTCGAAATGGATTGTTTTCTGAGGGTTTTCACTGTTGCACTCTTTCTTTAGTTTGAAAGCGCGTCCGCCTTATCAAGAATGTACATCCGTAACAAATCCGTATTGTATGTTTCGTTACGCCCTGTGACGATCCGAAAATCATCATCGATATAAATATTTGTAAAGTAACCCTTTACTCCCACAGGTCCATTCGGGTATCTGCCGCCACCAGGTGCCACTATAGTCCACGTTGTGCCCGCTTCCACATTGTTGACGAGCGCAGGAACATTTTCTGTCAGACCGAGCTTAGAGAGACGGACAGAGACCTTCGTAAATTGAATATCAAACCGTTCACCGTTGGGTGTGTATTCGCCCCGCAGAAACCCGAGGGGGCGCGTGAGCGGAGAAATAACGTCTGAGACATTGTAAAACCATCCTTTATCTGAAACGACTTGAAACACACTTCCTCGGTCGGATTTTGCAAAGTCGTTGTCACCATCGGAGTCATCGCTCCACAGTTGCCTCCAGGAACCCGCAAGGCTCGTCAACTGATCTTTTGCAAGCGGAACGTTGTACGCAGTGCGGAGTTCATTCACGAGAGGATCAAGCGCAGCACGGGTTTGTGCGAATTCAGCAGGAGTATCCATCATGCGCTCATTCGCAATTTTGCGGATCTCACTCTTGAGTTGGGCGATGCGTTCTTCAGAAGGCAGAGCTCCTTGGGCCATTGCCGAAATTGAAAATAAGGCCACTGGAAACAAAGCAGACACAAGCACAGCAGCTTTAAAAATAGACATGAATATTCTCCGCAACGATGGAAGATGCAAAAGTGTGAAACTGACTTTCAGTTCCGAAACAGGGTTTAAAGCCACAGGCCTCCATCGGCAATCCAAACCTGTACACAACATGTACAATGGTTTGACAACTCCACAAAAAGCTGTACAATTCCTGCACAACAAAATCCTTGGGGAGCAAAATGCTTAAATGCGTCTTCTTTTGTACAACTTATTCAGAGATTTTGGTGCTCAGGTGAGCTTGTGGCCAATACTTCGAGGGATCTTTCTCATCCTTGAAGTAGTCAACCTCAGCACCGGCCTGAAAGACCTTTCGAAGTTTTCCAACCATGATCTTTCCGGAGTCGGGATATTCACACACTTCAAACTCATCCTTTGTCGAGAGCGCAAAAAACTCAAAAGGCTCATTTGTATGATTATAGAACTGATGCGCACCCTCGGGAGATGGCGGAAAGAAAATAAGATCGCCTTCGGAAACTTCTCGGAATTTATTGTCTTGGCGGAGCATGGCACGCCCCTTTAAAACGAGAAATAATTCCTCCTCTGAATGATGAAAATGGTAAGGACACGAAAATGCCTGTGGTTCCAATATTTCAACATGAAAACCCAGCTTCTTGGCTCCCATCGCACTTGCAAGCGGCATTGAGCGAAAACGATATTTTTCTTGTCCTGAAACTTGTGAGTACTCTGCTTTCTTTGTGTTGAATATATTTTTCCACTCGTTCATTCATCTTCCTCCTGCGCCAGCAATTACTTTTGTTTTTTAAGCTCACAGTGTTGCACATTTTGCAGTTGAAACGTTGTCACACCCATGCCAGATGTGCGCCCAGACAGAGGAAATGTTGTAAAATCAATTGTGAGAGTATCGCCGACAACTCTTTCCAGAGAGTGCATTTGGACACCGGGATTGCCTTGCGCTGCAGCTATAGAAAAGAGGCTAAAAAGCGCATCTCCCGTAAAGAATGTGTCGAGCGTGAGGCCTCCGCCTTCATCGATCTGATAAGCTCCACGATCGCTGTCTAAAGCGACCAATTTATAATTTTTGGAGCTGTTCCCATATCGTTCCGAATGATAGTTTGAATTCCAAATCAATGTTTTTGTCAGCTCATCATAAGAAATGATACGTTCCAAATCGGCCACTTCTTCAACAAATTTCGTGGGAAGATAATCAATATTTGATGTGATTTTTCCTGCTATTTTTAGCACAACAGAGGTTACATGCGCTTGGGGAGTGGATTCAGTATTCTTGGTAACGAGAGCACATGCCGTTAAGAACTTCAATAAAGTTACACCGAGTAAAATAATGCAACAATTCAGAGCGCAGTTCACAGATCCTCCTTTCACGACACATGGATTAAGTCCGTGTCCTGACGGAGTTGGTATCGGAACATTTATTGGCATTCAGGAAGGCAATTATTGCCTCTCTCTAACTTTCTTTCTCGGCGAACTCACAATCATTTCGCAGGAGTTGGTGGCCTGCTTTTTTCTCCTGCAAAGCGAGCCAAAAAACGATTCTTTCGTCGAATTGTTGCTGCATCAATTAACATTCTGCCAGCCCATCGATAAATATTGAACTCTTTGACGAACGAGCGCATGGCGTGCATTCTCTCGCGCTGTTCCCTTGCTGACATGGAAAGCGCAGAATGAAGAGCATCAGCACACTGCTCGATGTCATAGGGGTTGACGATTAAAGCCTCAGTGAGTTCTCGCGACGCTCCTGCGAACATGCTGAGTACGAGCACCCCCAGTTCATCATCTCTTGTTGCAATATACTCTTTTGCCACCAAATTCATCCCGTCATGCAGACTGCTCACAAAACAGAGATTTGCAGCACGCATATATTCATACACAAGTTCAGGACCATGATGCTGTATTTTGAGAACAATTGGTGTATATCCATCAGCCCCAAAACGCTCATTCACATGGCGCGCCATAGCTCGCACATCATCATCAAACGTTTTGTAAGCAGAAATCGATGAACGAGAAGGAGCTGCGATTTGAATAAACGAAAATTTTCCAATCCACTCAGGATGTTTTTCAAGGAGTCTTTCGACAGATCGGAAACGTTCAATGATGCCTTTTGTATAATCCAGTCTGTCAATACCAAGCCCAATAGCAACGCCCATTGGAAGCTTATCCCTTTGTCGCACACGCTTTTCACAATCTGAGATGGGAGGTGAGCTCCCGAAAAATCATTTGGACGCGCTATTCCCAGCGTTATAAGATGGGTAGTACGGGGGTTTGTGAAGCCATCAGGTTTTGGAGGGTTTTATCAAAGTTCCATGGCAAGAATGCCTCTGG
>JBIIEI010000034.1:0-45956 GCA_044237915.1 Silvanigrellaceae bacterium
TAGCACCAACATCCTACGAGCGGACTCATTTCTTTCAAGCCCACCTAATTTGATTCAAATTGAAGCATCTTTTATTTGGTACTTTACAAACTCCTGGCGGAGTGATGAACGACGCCGAAAAAAGTAACCTGAAATCGGGCACAGTGTCTCGTCGAAATCACAATATGGCAGTTGCAAAGCCGCAAGCAGCTCAACAACACGATGAGCTTTCTGCGCAAGGAATTCCCAGTGAAGACGATCCTCGCTTTAAAGACGTTGGATAACCGCGTTTAGTCCATAATAATTCCGTTGATCATCACAGACTCTTTGCCATCAATTTCAATGATAAGTGAACATGTCGGAGCCCACAAGGTATCGGGATCTCCGAGGAGTTCTGCTGAGCGATAGTAGCGAACAGACTGACCTTCGGACTTAAGTAACGAAAGATCTTTTAAGAACTCTTTGCTCAGTTTGTTTTGTTGTGAAGTCGTAATATGCAAGCCGTATGCGCCCTCCGTCACAAAAACGCATTCCTTTACAGTTTTGAAAAGTGCATTTTCAGAAATCACCATCGCTTTGCTGTCTATTTTGAGTGCAGGATGTGGTGCTGTCGAGATTCCAAGTCTGTTGTTGTCATTCCCCAACTGAGTGTATCGAACATTTGCTTGGGAAGAAATCATTGCCGCCTTTTCGATTTTGCCAGAGTAGGGAACACATGTGACTTCTTCCTTATCGCCATTGGCGAGTTCCAGCTCTCCAGATGTTCCCAATGCGTTCAGGTCGAGGGAAAGAGTATCCTGCGCACGGCCCGCATTAAAATCTTCAAATCCAAACACAAAATACTGACGAGACTCTCCGGCCTGTGTTTGATATCCCTTGTAAACGGCTTCATAACGATTTTCTTTGCCAGTAGAACTGATAAGTTCAACTTTTCCTTCTTGGTCTCCCACATCGATCACAGATGCAAAAATATGCAGATGAGTTTGCCAACTTGTACAAGAAAAGCTTTGAGCTTGTGCGGTCGCAAAAGGACTGAGGGCTAGAATTGCAGCAGTGAGTGCAGACTTTTTAAACATGAGAAATTTCCTTTATTTCATTTTTGAATTAAATTCAAAAAATTCAAGCTCTAGAACAAGGCGGCCACTTCCACCTTTTGCTTGTATATGCTTCCTTTTGAAATAAGGAAAATCAAAGCTTGGCATGTGTGTTATAAGGTTTTTGAATGGTTGAAATGATGTAAAGACGTGCCAGCTAAAGGGCCCGACATTGAGATTCGAAGACAGTTCAGATCTTCAAGAATAGAGTATAAATTTTAAATCTTTTATCTCGTTGAATATAAAAACAAAAGTGGAATAAATTGTGAATTTGGCCAGATATCCAGTAAAAATTTCATTGCTTTAGCGGTCAAATGTGTGAAAAGACTCTGCGAAACATGTTTTCGGTCTCATAATGCGATTCGGAAACGGTTAAAGGAGTCGAAAATGTATTGGACGGAAAGAGACCTCAAAAGGCTTGATTCTGCAATTGCAACGGGAACGCTCTTTGTTAGGTTCGACGACAAGGAAGTTGCCTATCGATCGTTAGAGGAAATGCTTAAACTGCGTTCCTTAATCATCGATGGACTGTCCAGTCCCTACGGTCTCAAAGATAAAGTTTTTGTCCCCTGCTACTAAGAAATTTGCTCTTGCTAGACTTCTCAGCTCACTCCCGCTATGTCGGCACAAGCGACGCAGTTTATTTTTTTCTGCATCCACGCAGAGGAGATTTTTAGGGTGGTTGAATCCTTGGAGCTTCCAAACGACGGCATTTGGTCGATTGCAGATAAATTTCGTGCCAAAGTCCTGGGCGAAATGGCGCACGTTTCAAGCGATGAGCGCGAAAGCCTGCGCGGAGACTACCTCTTTATTATCGACGGAACGCCGCTTTTTGTCGTTTTAGTCGATGCAAAAACCGTTTGCAGTGGAAGCATTACTTCACTCGAAAATCAGACTTACGAAGTCAAAGTCGAAGGCGCATCTCATCTCACTTTTACTGCAGAAGAAGCCCTGGCTCTTGTGCAGGGAGCCGCAAGGGCCACCGTTGAAACCGATCAATCCACTCTCAAAAAGCTGCTTTTGGGCCATTTAAAGGCCCGCATCGCATTTCTCACTGGAAAAGTAAAAATCAAAGGTGATTTGGCTTCATTTTTACGGCTTGTCTCTGTGCTTAAAGGGCGGGGTGTGGGGCCTTTGGTGAGCCCGCTATAAAAAGTCCGCCATAGGCTTCGTTGCAAACTATCTGCGATTTCTTGAAGCAGCCCTCTCTTCATCTGACATCTCCACCCGTCGCCGGGGCAGCTTCAGGTCGATGTGCGTGGGGAGGCTCGGATTGGCCAATGCCGATCCAAACTTATCCTCTTGCCTATGAACGGTGTATACTTCTGCAGCATTGCGTGTTTTGGGAAAGCTGGCTCTTTGTCTGTCTGAGTCTTGCGGTGGGCGTTGATTTTGAGAAAGAGTCGGCGTTGTGCGTCCCTTTTGCAGGTTCGAGGATTTTGCACGGGGCGCAGGTTCAGGCGTGGGGGCGGGAGGCTCGAAAAAATGGCGTGTCTGTTGGCGAAGGGTAAGTGTCATTTCAAACAGGTCGACAAGTCGATCTGTAATGGCCTCCAATCCTTCTTCTGTCACTAACAAACCAAAACGGCCGGCCTCCGACCTTTCTTCAATAATTTCTTTCATGGCTTGTTTGGTAGCGGTGCGAAAGATAGTGGTCATCGTCTTTTGAGTCTCCCCGCAGAGTCAGAAATGTCACACTTTATGTTTTCAGACTTGCGTGCGTCTTTGGGAGAAGGACAGGAATTTTGGCACAGGAAAAAAAGGAGAAGCGTGTGAGTTCTGTTTCCTTTGGAATGAATTTTCAAGATGTTGAAAGCTTATCGTGGCCTTCTCCTTCTGCACCCCAGGGCGAGTCTTTGTTACCTCTCGTCGTTCAAGATGGTTTGACAGGCCAAGTTTTGATGTTGGGATATGTGAATCGCGCATCGTTACTTAAAACTTTGGAAACCGGAAACGTCGTTTTTTATTCGCGCAGCAAGGGGCGCCTGTGGATGAAGGGAGAAACCAGCGGTGCTTTTCTTGCTTTACAAAGTCTGCACGTCGATTGCGACCAAGACACTCTCTTGGCCATCGTGACTCCCCACGGTCCCACCTGCCATCGAGGTTCTACGACATGTTTCGATGCCAAAGCAGCCGAAAAGAACCACAGCAAATTTGAAGAAGTAAACACCGCTTATTCTTTTCTTGGAAAATTGCAGCGCATTGTTGCCGAGCGAAGTCTTGGAAAAGAAAAGGAAAGCTACACCTCGCAGCTGCTCAGTCAGGGTCTCGATCGGGTTCTGAAAAAGGTGGGTGAGGAGGCAGGCGAGGTTATTATTGCTGCTAAGAACCTTCGAAAGGAAGATTCTCACTCTGTCGCTGAATTCCACGGAGAATGTGCAGATCTGCTCTTTCACTGGATGGTTGTGTGTCAGTCTTTAGGGGTAGATCCGGCACTGGCAGTAGAAACCTTGCGCACGCGCGAAAATGCACCACGGCGCAATGCCCCCCAAAAATAGTGCGTTACTTGAGTTCATAAGTTGGCATCGCTGAAAAAGTTCTACTGAAATCCAAGTGAATCACATTGGTGTAGATTTCTTTCTCGGGATTTTCGTCGAGTTTCACGTGCAAGTGCAAGTCGTTGGGGGAGCACTGAGTAATCACTCCAGGTTTGCCATGAAAAGTAACAAGGTCTCCGAATTCAAAAAGTGGCAGTCGCAACTTTTCTTCGGCATCGTGAAAAGAGATGATCTCTGTAACAAGGTCGTCTTCCAGAAGATATGAAGTGTGCTCCAGATAGATGAATTCATGTTCGACACGTTCCACGAAACGGAGTGAACATTCTGTATTGGGACCTTCTGTCGAAATAAAGATCACAAGGCGTCCCACTGTCCAGCTCTTATCATTTCCTTTTTGCATCCTCAATGCTTTGGTCTCCCGTGCCATCAGTCTTTCATGTGCGCGCTTACTTTTCAACTTCCTGCTCAATCATTGCCTCAAGTCGTCGATACTTGCCAGTGGGACATACGCAAGATCACCCTTGCAGGTTCAAAAGGATGTGGAATGAGCAGGCAGGACGAAAACTCCACCGAACATCGTCAGATGTTGAATCAGGAATATTACTCTCCTCAGTTTGGCGCACGTTTGCTGTCAAGTCTGCCTGTATTTCGAGGATTTCCCGAAAGGGAACTGGCTGAAATCTATTGTCTTGGCGAGCTGCGCGTGTTTCAGAGGGGCGCGAATGTGATTGTCGAACGGGAGCCCTCCTCTGGGCTTTTTGTGATTCTCGAGGGCCTCACAGCTGTCTATAAAACCTTAGATGGCGGTGAAACGGCAAAGCTCAATGTTTTGGGGCCCGGTAAAGTGTTTGGCGAGATGAGCTTGGTGGATGGTGCACCGCGTTCGGCGACCGTTGCCTGTGAAACCTCTGTGGTCTGTTACTTTCTTGATGGCGCGGTATGGACCAATGCCATGAACGCAGACCTCAAGATGCGCAGCCAGTTCTTTGAAAATTGTGCACTCATTCTTGCAAGGCATGTGCGTGAACTCGACGAAGAATTTGTGAGCGCTCAGCGTCAGCTTTGGAAATATGTCTTGAGGCAAAAAGAGCCCGATGAGAGTACAGATAGAAGTCCTGCGCAACCCATTTTGATTCGAAAGAGCTCCTAGGTGTGACCTTGAGTCGACATTGATCTGCCATTTGTCATGCTGGGAAAATTATACACTCTGCATCTGCCTGGAAGACAGGTGATCCTGTTGTGTTGGTTGAGACGAATGAGATGGATTGTCTCCGTTTCGTCGAGAACGCGGGGAGTGGGTGGCATGGGAATTTTTGGAAGGCAGTATTTTGAACGGGGGAAGGGATCTTTACAAGTCTCGATTTTCTTACTTGTCATTGCGATGGGATGTGAAAAGCCGAGAAAAAGCCATCTGATTCAACGAAAAAAAGACAGCGCGGGGAAAACTGAAAACTCTCTCCAACAGGGAATCGCTCCTTTTTCTGGTGTGGCTCAGCTCAAGTACGACGAAATTCAAGGCATTATTGCCGAAAATTGTTTGAACTGCCACGGACCCAATATGCTCAGCCCTGATTTGAGCACAAGGGAAACTGTGATTCAAAACCGCAGCAAAATTCTTCGACAAATCGAAGAAAATCGCATGCCGCCCGTTTCTCCTCCAGGAAAATTTGCAAAAGAAGGGCAGCGTGAACTGTTGCTTGCTTGGCTCAAAAATGGAGTGGAATTTGGCCCGATCGCAATGCCAGGAGGCGCTCCTCAAGTCATAACTCAAATCAGCCAGGGTATTGCTCGACTTGAGCCCAGGCAAATTTCACGTTTTTTGAACGAAACAACCGGCTACCGTGAAGGTTACACGCGGGACTCCGGATTTTGGGTAGACTTCTTTGTGGAGCGCAAAAGTGTTCCGCTGGGTGGTATCGACAAATCAAGCTTGCGTGACAAGGTGAGGGCAACCCGCGTCCAGACCGTTCTTTCCACGCGAATGATTGCTGCTAATGCATCGCTATCGGCCACCAATGTCTACGATAAAACAAAACCCCCTGGGATTTTTATCGTGTGTCGTCCCTTCGAGAAGTGCCGACCTTTTATAGAGGCCGTCGATAATTCAAAGACTGCAAGTGTGCGCAGTGAAATTATGACCTGGGAAACGAGCTGGAAAGCCCAGCTGGAACATCTTTATCTGGCCTTTTTTTCTCGCCCGCCTTCACCAGAAGAAGTAACCAAAGCAAAAGAAATCTTCACACGGATTTTTCTCAAAGAAAAAGAAAGTGACAAACCTGACGGTTGGGAAGGTGCGCATTCCAGGATGGCTTGGACGGGCCTCCTGTTTGGAATCATGAGTTCCACAGAGTTTTGGCACAACTGACATCGAAAAAGGGTGAAGGCGTCTGTGAATAAGGAAACACACGTGAAAAAATTTTCAAGAAGAGCAATGATCGCCGGAGGAACATCTCTTGGTGCATTCTTTCTGAGTCGACATTTTCAAACGCAACCCCACGCACTTTTTTCTCAGGCACGTGCAGATAACGTTGCGGTGCCTAAACTCATCGTTATTTTTCTAAACGGTGGATGGGATTCTTTGCTCGCCACCGATCCCGTGATTGGCGAAAAAGAAAATTCGTCGTCTTTTGAAGACGAATATAAGGCGGACAATTTTAAGTTCACAGTTCCAGGCAAAAACAATCTTATCATTGGCAAGGGGCTTGAGCCTGCTTTGAATGGATTTGCGAATATTCCAACGGCATTTGTCAATGGCATCTTCATGGAAATCACGGGACATGAGCTTGCTGCTCAATATCTTTATTCAGGCAAAGAGAGCCTCAGCCTCTCTCGTGATTATCCTTCTATTGCAAGTGTTCTGGGCAGACAACGCAATGGATTTCCACCGCATGTTGTGATTGGTTACGAGCCCCCATTGGGCGACACCGCGCAAACGCATCCTCCTTTGGTTGCGCCTGGAATTAAACAGCTCTCAACGATGTTGGCAGGACCCAAGGATATTTTACTCACAAAATTAACGGATAAAAACAAGAAGTTTTTAAATCCCGAAGGCATCGTACTCTCAGACGAATTTTCTCAATTCCTAAACACCGGTTTTGAAAATTCCTTGGGAGAACAAGAAAGAAAGAGCCTTGAACTTTGGAACGCTTCAAATAAAGCTGCAAAAAATATCGCGGAATCGGGCTATGCTGCACGTTTTGGAGACGTTGATGCAGAGCTGCTACGCTATGATCTTGAAAAAGAGGAAAGTTCTTCGACGGGAAGATTGGCAGCGGCGTGGCTTGTGCTAAAATCTGGACTTTCTCCATACGTCACCGTGAATTTTGGCGGATTTGATACCCACGATGATCACCTCAGCACCCATCTTCCCCGCATGCAGGATTTTGCAAAAGGGCTCGAGACGCTTATTCAAGACCTTCGAATCACCCCCGACCCCGATACTTCTGGAAAAACCCTTGCCGAAACAACCACCATCCTCGTAACATCAGAATTTGTACGCTCACCCACCTTTAATGGCAGACAAGGAACCGACCACTGGCCCTCTGCGAGCGCTATTTTGATGGGACGCGGCGTTAAAGACAACACCGTTTTAGGAAGAACCGGACTCGATGGAAAAGCGCTCGGATTTCAGTCAGGAGGACCCGTTCCCCGCACTTCACAGACTGCGCTGCTGCCCGATCACTTGATCGCAGCCATTCTCAAGAATTTTGGCTCTCCCTATGCTTCAGAAATCAATCAGGAGGGTCGCCTCGATGGCCTCTTTCAAGCTTAAAATTCTCTTTATTTGTTCAGTCTTCACACTTCTTTTTGCTGCAAAATGGGCAGGAGCCCAAGGGAACAACGAAACAAGGGACCTAGCTCGCCAGCTTCGTTTTTTATCCTTTGTGTATCGTGATTCTGCTCCTACGGTTGAAGAAACCCGCACCTTTCAACAAAGCAAAGACATCAATAGTTTTTTGAAAGTTTGGAAGAATTCGCCAGAACACAAACTCAAAATTAAAAGAGCTTTTGGTGAAATTCTATTCGTGAAGTCTCCAAACTATTTCTTTCCTGGTTTTCGCCAGAATTTAAAAAGGGATAAGGGAAGTAACCTCACAGATCCCGCAGACGACTACTATTATTTGGGAAGAAAAGGAAAAGGATCCTGTGGTGGAATCGTGAACACACAAGCGTGGTGGTCGCCCACACAGGTGCGCGTGTGCCAACATGCTCTCGACAAAGATCTGATAAAAGTTGTGAACGGAAAGAACATCTTTTGCGCCCGAACCGGCGATCCTGCGTGTGGTTGTGGTCCAGACCTTTTGTTGTGCAAACCCGAAGATCAGGATTGGCAGTTTTCACTCTCGGTTGATGGAGAACTGGGTGAGCGCGGACTCTATGCTGTGGAGTCTGATAAAAGTTGGAAAGATGTGTTTGGAGGACAGGAATTTGTAGGAGATAAACATCTCTATCACACCTACCTCTTCTTAAGTGGAATTTTTCATAAAGGCGAAATGCCCCTTGCGGAAGATCTGCAACGTCTTAAAAATCTCGAATCGGGCAAAGTCTCGGTTGTTCCCTTTCCTAAAGGCCCTTCTCCCTTTGTAGGTTATGTGACTTCGCCCGGATTTTTAAGTTCCTATAATAATTTTCGCTCACGAGTGCGTGGATTAACGGAACGACTTTTATGCCGTGACATTGATGCTTCTTTGAATACTGCGGGTCTGACAACATTTCTCAATCCTGATTTGACTGCCGCTGACAGAGCCCATGGCGAACTTGCCGGATGTTCGGGATGCCACTTTGGAATGGACAATTTTGGCAGCGCATTTTTTAACTGGAATCAATCTGCGCAATTTGAATCGTGGACAGCTCCGAAGTCTCAAAAATTTAGCGCATTTGGTCAGGAAGGCGATAATTTGGCAGGACTCGTTTCGGCATTGATAGACAAGAGTCCCTGGTTTCATGAGTGCATGGCGAAAAGAACCTGGGAAAACCTCACCGGAGGTTCTTGGGAACTTCTTGATGCAGAAAGCCAATCTGAATTCACCGGAGGAGCCCGAAAAGGCCCACGGGCACTTGTGACAGGGATACTTGAATCTCAAAAACTTATTCAACTGAGAGCAAGGAGGTAAGTTGAAAAAGAACTTTTTTCGGATGTTCCTTGCTTGGAGTGTCGCACATTTCGCAGGGCAAAAAGCACAGGCCGTGGGTTGGTCGGATCAGGCCACGCGGCTCATGCACATCAGTGGCGTCTTGCTCGATGATTTTCCTGTCTTTCAGCCGCCATATCCTTCGGCAACGGTGGGGCTGAAGTTGGATGTTACCTTGTTACCCACAGTGAATTCAAAAGTCGGTCAAGAAAAACTGGTCCTCCCACTGCCAAGATTTCGAGGCATTCCTCTGCTTGCGGCAGAAGGGGCGTTCATGGTTTCCAATGAACGCTATTTTGGAGTGGTTCCCTATTTTGGAGTTTGGTCACAAAAGTTACGTGCCAGCGGTCGTGCTGACGGCAAATTAAATCAGATGAAAGCAGGCGCAGATCTTTTCTTTCTGACGTGGAATGAAGGCGATCAGTCGGCATATTTTTCGGCAGGATATCACTATTCCAAAAGCGATATCAGGTTTGATTTTTTAGGGCAGAACCTGATGACCGATGATTTTCAGACACGAAATCACCTCTTTTCAATGGCTGCAGGCATAAAATCTGAAGTGACAGGTTTGTGGATCACTTTGATGACCGGAACGAGGCGCGGTAAAAATACCCTCAAAATTGGCGACGATGGCACCATTGTTGAAAGTATCGATACCCTGCAAGACAGCGTGGTCCCGCTCTTTGGCCAGGGATCTGTGGGTTTTCAAACTCCTTGGGGAGGGCACGTGGCCATTTCCGAACTTTATGTGCCTTCAAGGGCATTTGTCTTTCGGATCTCCATGGGGTGGAACTACGTGTTCGATAAAGTCGTCGATCTTGGCATTGGGAAGTAGAGGTAAATATGCGAAAAAAATTCACCGATTTTGGGAGCCGAATTCCCTTTTTCTACGCACCTCTCTTGGCGGCTGCTGCCCTTGTTGCCTGCGGAAGTAAGGATCTCGGCAAAGAGCCTTTCGATCAAGTTCTGGTTGACGAAGCAAACCCCACTTGGGAAGCGGATATTCAGGTCTTGATGAATGCAAAATGCATGAACTGTCACGCCGATCCCAAGCCAAAGTTTGCGCCACTCTCAGCTCCAGCCTTAAATCTTGCCGATTCTGCAACCTTTAATGCCCATGCTGCACAAATAAAATTTCGGGTTTTAGATGATAAAGTCACTCCCATGCCTCCGACCTTGGGCACACCACTCACCGATCGTGAAAAAAATGCGCTAAAAAACTATTTTACTAAAGTCTTACCTATGTTACTCAAGTAAAGCGCTGTTCCTGTGCAATCTATGTTCCTGAGGTCAAGCGCTGTTCCTGTGTAAATAAAGGAGGTGAGTGCTTGCCCGAGTTACCCGAAGTTCAATCCTTTGTGAATTCTTTAAATGTTGAATATGCCCATGCCGTTGTGGAACAAATTCGTTTTCAACGTGACGATATTCGCTTTCCGCTCGACAAAAAAACATTGCGCCAGATTTTTTCAAAGGGAGTGCGCCTGCAAGCCTTTGAACGATTGGGAAAGCAGCTCATTATCGTAACAGAAAAGGGCGCCGTTCATGTGAGTTTAGGAATGTCGGGCAGTTTTGTTTCCGCAGATCCTAAAAATCCAAAATTGCACGAACACGTTACTCTTGTTTTTTCAGACGGTCGGGCCTTGGGATACCTCGATCCCCGCCGCTTCGGATTTTGGCTTGTTGCCGGGCAAAAGGGAACAGCAAAAGACGTCACAGATGCCACCGACAAGGAAGGATTAAAAAGTCTTTTTCTAAAACCCTCTATTCAAAAAAGCAGCCGCTCCATTAAAGATTTTTTGATGGACCAAAGCCTCATTGGCGGCGTCGGAAACATCTATGCCCTTGAAGTTCTTTTTCGCAGCAAAGTGCATCCCGAACGTAAAGTCTCTTCCATTCGCGCGCAAGAATGGCAGTCCCTTGCCCACGAATTACCTCTTCTAATGCAAGAAGCCATTGCACGGGGAGGTTCCTCCATTTCAACCTACCGCAATTTACATGGCGACAGCGGTGGCTTTCAGGACCTCCACCGCGTCTATGCCCGCGAAGGTGAACCCTGCCTCCTCAAAGGCTGTGTAGGTCAGGTGATGCGCATTGAACAAGGCGGTAGGAGTTCTTGGTTTTGCAGCAAATGCCAAAGCCTAGGGGCTGCTTCAATAAATCGCCGATAGCTTCGTTTTCGGCCCCTGCCGCTTTCTTCACGTACCAAACGCGTACGTTGCAGAAAGTCGGCAGGGGCACTCAGCCTCGCTCTCGTCTGATTTCTTGAGAGCAGCCTGCATCGTGCCATGGGGCAGGGGAAGTTCAGTCCCGAGAGCGATCCTATCAATGTAACAAGGCATTTATGAAAATTGTGTAACAAAAGCAAAGCAATCCTGGTGCGCTTGTAAAAACAACTTATCATTCGTGAAATCCTACCGATATTGCTCTTAGTTTGTGAGTGCGGAAATCAGTTCGTCTATTGGAACAGAGCGTCCTTTCGTCCCGAGGAAATCATCGGCAAACAAGGTAACAGTGCTGAATGTAACGGGGAGCCTTTGGAATGAGACTGATTTTTATTGCATCGATCATATGCCTGACAACTGTTCAATCCCTGTATGCGCAAGGTCCGGTTGTAAAGCCAAACCCATTAACCTTGTGTAGAGACAAAGCCATGCGAAGTCATGACATTACAATTGCATTTGGCCAAGAACTTCCTTTTGCATATAGCTTTGAGATTGTCCTGGATGACACCTTTTTCATTCGTGGAAAATGCCTAAACCTGGATAAGCATGAACCTCTTTTCATTACAAGAAAATCCAAAGCAGGTTTGAAAGTCCTGAGTGATGGATCCTCACCTTATCCTGCAGATTTTTATTGCACATCGGGAAACAATATTGTTGTTCCTTCTATTCTATACAAGAAGCCATACGAGAGGCCGTACCTTAAGTTTGCTCCTAAGAAGATCAAGTTGACATTGTCTAGGCCGGGACAAGAAGACCTCAAGGCTGAGAGAGTGCTTGTTCCAGAAGATAGGGATTCGTGCGAAGATGACCAGATTCTTTGGCGTGTGAATTGAGCTGTTTCTTGGCTTGGTCGAGGCATTGTCAACGAGCGATATTTGAACAGAGCCTCACTCATACCGAGGCTCAATACGGCCAAACGGGCTCTATCATAGGCCCGAGAGGGAAGTCTGAGAGCAGTATCGGTGATGTGAGCGCCCTGTTACTGCGTTGGAGAATTCAGATGCCTCGTGACACCTTCAATTCAGGATGGTGTCACGCGGTATGGAAAAAAAATTCAACGATTTTTGTGCGATGGTAAAGCTAACTGTGCGTGCTCAAATGATCGGTAAACAAGGTAACAGTGCTGAAAGTAACGGGGAGCCTTGAAAATGCGACTTATTTTTATTGCATCGATCATTTGCCTGACAACTGTACAGTCCCTGTATGCGGAAGGTCCGGATTTAACGCCAAACCCGTTCGCCGGCATGTGTGAAGACAGAGCCCAGCGAAGTGATGAAATTAGCATTGTATTTGGCCAGGAGCTTCCATTTTCTTTGGCGTCTGAACTAAGCTGTTCCTTGGCTTAGGCGATCAGAGTGAAGAGCGAGACTATAGCCATGGTATGGGTCGCTAAGTTTAGCCAGCTCTTTTCTAATATGTTATTTTGTCTAGATATTTTATGATTGACAAAGACCCCCTTCAGATGTTAACATAATGATAACAACTGAAGGAGGTCTTTAAATATGAAGACTATTGCCATGCGTGACTTTCGTCTTCAAGGAGAAAAAGCTCTGGAAGACGTAGATTTTGACAAAGATCTGCCTGTTTTGACAGACAGGGAAGGGATGCGTTTTTTCTTAATCCCGGTAAATGAAGAGTCTGTAAGAGAACAAGAGGATGAGCTTCGACGTGTTCTTGCGCTTCGGAGCCTCGTAGAATCTCAAAAAATAGCCCATGAAATAGGGCTCGATCTCATGACCGAGGAAGAGATTCAAGCAGAGGTCAAAGCGGCAAGGAAATCTGTCTCGGAAAAAAGTAAAAAGAAAATCTCATGAGCAGACTGATTGTTTTGGATACAAATATTCTTGTTTCTGCCGCAATCTCGCCTCAGGGAGCACCTGCTAAAATTGTAAAGCTTGCTTTAGAAAAGAAAATTATTCTTTTAACGTGTCCACAAATTGTTGAAGAGTATTACGAAGTCTTTCGAAGAGAGAAATTTAAGAAGTTCAAATTTCCTCCTCCATGGCTAACGGCGCTTCTCAAGCAGACGTTACACAATTCAGAAAACCCAACGCCATGGCCTTTGTCTGGTCCTGATGAAGATGATCTTATTTTTCTTGCTCTCGCCAAAGGGCATCTGCTTGTTACAGGGAATATCCAGGATTTCCCTTTTGAAATCCGTCAGGGAGTTCCTGTTGTCACACCTGCGGAGTATCTAAAAATAATAGGTGACTTGTGAAGGTAAAATAAAGAACTTCAACATTGGCGGCACAGAAAACTGGGGACAAGCGAAAGGAGCGTATTGTTTTTTTGGAAATCGGAAGGTGACTGTTGAGCAAATTGTAAAGCCACATCTCGAACGCACCATTGAACGTATTCTTTGCCAAGGTGAAGATGTTTTTGGCAATTCGGGACATCACAAATGTTGTTCTCACTCATCACCCTGCAAGCACTGGACTTGGGAATAGAGGTCACATGGCTTCATGCGCAGCCCTTGCGGAAGTTAATGCCACGATACACTTGGTCTCAGAGAAATGAAAGACCTCCAGAATTGAAGCCAATTTGATCTGCCATACTTGCGTATCATTCTGAGTCTGCGATTGAAAGTCCGGATTTTATCGAAAATAAAAATCACTCATCATTGTATTTAAGAACATTAGTCATAACAGAGGTGTCTGGCAGTTTCTTGGCACAAAAAGCCAAATGTTTCCTCGCGTCTAAGACTAAAAAACCCTTATAATTCTGCAAGCGAGCCATTGAAATTGTTCCGACTGGCAAGGAGAGATGACTTGAAAAATCAAGACTTCTTAATTGTATTTTTAGATGAAGCAACAGAGACGCTGCTCCATTGGGAACAAATTCTAATGACTTTTGAAAAAGAAGGTCAATCTCAAGAGAATTTGAACACTCTGTTTCGCTGCGCACATAACCTCAAAGGGTCATCGGCCAGCGTAGACCTTAAAGAAATGGCAAAGTTTATTCATCGTGCAGAAGACGTTATTACAAGGCTGCGCGATGGAAAGATTGTCTTAAGCCCTTCCATTTTCTCGGCTCTGTTTTCAGTACAAAGCACTTTAATGTCATGGGTCGAAAAACTTCGAGCCGACTCCGACGCACAAGAAGATGTGGCTGACCTTTCTGCGAAACTTCAAGATTTTTTGTCCAATTCAAATTCGTTAGAGACACAGCAATCTCCGGAAAACGGGGAGATCATCTTTGACACTGAAGTGCTGGAGCGTTTTAAAGCCGAGCAAAGTGATATTCGATGCCAAAATTCAAAAGAATTGAAAATAGACGACGTGAAGATCAAAGTCGACGTTCAAGGGGAAGCTTTAAAAAGTACAACCTTAACCCCTAAGCTCTCGCCTGACGAAACAATTAGAGTGAGTCTGAGAAGGCTAGACGCAATTATTCGTTACGTCGGAGAGCTTTCGGTTCATCACTCTATTGTTCACCTTGCTTTAGAAAATGGAACGTTGGAAACAGAATTTGCTCGAAATTCCATAAATCTCACTTCAAAAGTGATCGCTGATTTGCAAAGTGAAGCCATGACTTTGCGCATGCAGCCGTTGGAAGGAGTGTTCCAACGCATGGAACGAGTGGTCAGGGATGTCTCAATTGCTCAATCAAAAGACGTGCGCGTTGTTGTGAGAGGCAGCGACGTTGAGCTCGATAAGACAGTCATCGACAAGATAAAAGACGCTCTGGTGCATCTGCTCAGAAATGCTGTTGACCATGGTATTGAATCCGCAGAAGTCCGAGAACGCTTGAACAAGAGCGCCGCAGCCACCATTACAATTGAGGCAACGAGCACCGCAGCTTCAGTAACAATTCGAATTTCAGACGACGGTGCCGGACTCAACGAAGAGAAAATACTAAAAAAGGCAATAGAAACTGGAGTTGTTTCTCCGGATGTTGAGCTCACGAGAGGGCAAATCCATCAGTTGATATTTTCGCCGGGCTTTTCGACTGCCGACAAAATTACCGACATTTCGGGGCGCGGTGTTGGCCTAGACGTCGTCAATCGGGCTGTACGCGAGCTCAATGGCAAGATTGAAATCAGAACCGAGCTCAATGCTGGGACGTCTTTCGAAATATCGCTCCCGTCGTCGCTCAGCATTCTTGAAGCCGTCATCGTCAGTGTAGCCGACAACATTCTTGCAGTTCCTTTGCAAGACATCGAAGAAGTTCTGGATCTTCAGAAAATCGAAATACTATCCACTTCACAGTTTGGTCGAACCATTGATTTGCATGGCCAGGCACTTGCTGTGGAATCACTTGGAAAGCATTTGCGCATGGGTGAGCCTGCTGCCGATCTTAAAGAGGGTATGGCTCTGGTGACTCGTATGACTGGCGGCGCGATGGCATTTCATGTGGATGACATTTTGGGGCAGCAGTCCATTGTGGTGCGAAAGCTGGAAGGCAAACTAGAGAATATTCCGGGTATTAGTGGCGGCACAATTTTGGCTAGTGGCGAACCTGGAATGATTGTGAGCTTGGCCCCACTTGCAAAATTATTTTTTGAGAGAAATTAACGAGAGGGCATTTGGGATGAACGAATTGGAAGGCGCAAAAAAGGAAAGCTTTTTGCTGTTTAGATTGGGCACCGAAAATTATGCTGTTCATTTGCTCGCAGTTCGTGAAGTCACTGAATTTTTGCCGATAAAAAGGGTGCCAAATACAGTGAAGTCTTTTTTGGGTGTTTGTAATCTGCGAGGGCAAATTATTGGGGTGCTCGATCTCTGTGATAGGTTCGAAATTCAAAAATCCGAAAGTTCGCAATCTGTTCTCATTGTATTTGATGCCGGCGTAGGATGTATGGCGGTCCTTGTCGACGAAATTTCTTCGGTCACAGAGATACAAATGAGCGACGTTGAGTTTCAGCCAAATATTGTTTGCTCGATGCCCTCTAATTTTATTCATGGAATTGCTCGAACGGGCGATAAACTTGTTACTATAATTAAACTTCAGGAAATCCTGTCTCATGAAGAAATAGTACTCACACGGAATGAGGTGGTGGCATGAACACGGAATATCTTATTCTTTTCGCCAGTTCAGTTCTGTTCATAGCTGCAGTTTTAATATGTTTTATGCGGCCAAAAAATGACTCTAAGAAATTCTTTCAAGATGTGCAAAGTGCGCTTTCTTTTACAAAAGGGAGTGCCGAAAATATTTTTGAGTCTTCGCAGCAATCTGCGTTGACAGCCGCGCAGGAAGCAGCAGCGATTCAGGAATCTGTTGCGGCCATGTCAGAAATGAATTCCATGCTTCAGCAAACCAATCTCCATTCGCAAAAAACCAAAGTACTCACTGAAGTTGTTCTAGGCCAAACGCGCGAGGGAGCTCAGACCGTTGAAAATTTGAATTCCACGATGAATCTGATTTCGGAAGCCAACGAAAGGCTAAAGACAATTTCGCAAATTATTGATGACATTGCAGAGAAAACGAATGTGATCGACGAAATCGTGTTTAAAACACAGCTTCTTGCAGTCAATGCGTCTATCGAAGCCGCCAGGGCAGGTGCGCAGGGAAAAGGTTTTCAGGTGGTTGCCGGCGAAGTTGCAAACCTTGCGACCATGAGCGGAAAAGCGAGCCGAACCATTCGAGCTTTGTTGGAAGAGTCCCGTGGGCAAGTTCACCACATCGTCGAAAACACATCGAGTTGTACGAAAATGGCACAGTCGCGGTGCAGAGAGACGCTCACTTTTTTCGCTACAATTTCTGAATCCATAGAAAATATTGCTGTCGCGACATCTCAAATTTCGGTTGCGACCCGCGAGCAACAAACGGGGGTTGAGCAACTTTCAGAAGCAATGGCAGAGTTGAACAAAGCAGCCACGTCCAACAACAGGCAGGCTCAAGAAACGCTAAAAATTGCAGAAGAAATGAAACACTCGGCCGGCAAGCTTCAAGGCGTCTACGATCACTTCGGTCTTTCGCTTGAAAAAGGAAAAACAGCATGAAGAAAAGTGGAGTCAGAAAAGGTGCATTTTTAGTGCTTGGTCTTATTTCTCTTCTCTTTTTTTCCTTAGCTGCAAGCGTCTTTTTTCAATTGAATCGATTTGGACAGCTGATTGATGATCTTGAAAGTCGGGAATCGGTGCGCAGTGCGCTTGGCTTTCTTCAAGTTCAATCTGCAGTCATGCTTGGCCTTGTGCTTTTGTTTTGCCTCGGATTTATGCTGCCTGCGCTCTTGAAAGTTTTCAAACAGTTGTCATTAATCAATGAGAATGCCCGGAGCACAGCGAATTCAATTTCACAAGAAGCAATGGCTTTGAGGCTCAATTCTGAGAACGTGAGTTCCGCACTCTCTCAAGAATCGGCGGCCCTTACAGAAACATCGGCTTGCTTAAATGGAATGACCTCGAATCTGCAAAATTCAGGAATTGTTGCAAAACGAATATCGGCTTCGTGCCGCGATGCCCTTTCGTTGGTAGAAGGCACAAAAGAAACAGTGAACAAGTTGGTTGTGACCATGAAAAGCATTTCAGATGGGAACTTAAAGCTTCAAGAATTGGCAGAAATTATAGAAAATGTGGCCGCAAAAACTGCAATTATCAACGACATCGTGTTTAAAACTCAACTGCTTGCAGTCAATGCCTCTATTGAGGCTGCGCGTGCTGGCAGCGCGGGTGTTGGCTTTAGTGTTGTGGCAAGTGAAGTGGGAAAATTGGCAAACAACAGTGGCCAAGCCGCTCTCGAAATAGCGTCGCTTATAAAAAGCACAAAGCAAAAGGTGTCTGAATTTTTGGTGTCGAGCTCCGCCTCCGTTGAAGAGGGCCGGCACGTGTGCGAGCTGGTTGCAGATTCGTTCGCTCAAACCACCGTTTCTATTTCTTCGATCAATGAAGAGGTCAAGAATATTGAAGCTTCAGTAAACGAACAAACAATTGGAATGCAAAACTCGAAAACCGCAATGACTGAAATTCAAGCTGCGTCTGTAAACAACCTTCGGATGTCCGAGGAGCTTGTTAAAAACAGCTTGGCTCTGGAGCTTGGCGCAAACGCGACGAAAGAAATTTCTGATACTTTAAATCATTTTATTGAAGGTGAATCAGGAACTGCGGGAACATTCTCACCAGAGAAAAAGGTAGAATTCAAGAGCTCTGCAATTATTGAAAATAGAGCGTCTCACAAGGTCGAACGTGCAAAAAATGCCGACTCAATAAAAGAAAAAAATACCAAGGCATTAGGTGCCAATATTCAAAATGAGAGCAATACTGACTCCGTCGTCGAAACACCTCCAGATGCTGAAAGCCTCGACGGAGTTGCCAATGGCCTAATTGCCAAACTCACGTCTAAACGAGGAGCGGCGTAATGTTTTTTTCGCAAGAAGAAAAACGCATCATTAAAAAACTCGCTCTTTCGCTCACAGGTATTTCTATAGACGAAGTTAAACACAGCGTTGTGTATCAAAATATCGAAACGAGGGTTCGGGAAACCGGCAATTCAACCCTCATTCAATATTTGGTGTGTGCCAATAGCAGTGAATCCGAGTCTGATCGGCTTTTGTCTGCCCTCACTATTCATACGACGAGTTGGTTTCGCGAAGCGAGTTGTTTCGATCATTTCCGACAGCATATTCAGCAGCTCAATATTTCAGGCCCTCTCAAACTTCTTTCAATTGGCTGTTCAACAGGTGAAGAAGTTTATAATTTTGCCGCCGTCGCAGAGAATTATAGAAAATTGAATCCTGATTTTTCGTGGCGAATGACGGGATGGGACATCGACCCCGTGAGCATTCAAACTGCGCGCGCCGGAAGATATTTGCTGTCCGAAAAAAGCGTTTCTCCTGAGAATCTGGAGAAACTGGAGAGCATTTGGGAAGCTGGAAAAGTGGGAGAAGTCGCAAAGTGCATTCGCGATTTATGCCGATTTCAAGTCGTAAATATATTATCAGATCTACCAAAAATGGAAAAATATGATGTCGTTTCATGTCGAAATATGTTGATTTACTTCAGCCCAGACCAGGTTCAATCCATCGTTGACATGATCTCTGGAATTTTGACCGACGATGGACTTTTTCTTTCGGGAGTCAGCGAGGCTTGCGCAATTCAGTCTGATCACTTCATCCATAAAACTCCGGGCGTATTTAAAAAATTAAAAAGACAAGAAAAGCGTACTGCGCTTCCCCGAGACGCAAAGAATCAAAATATTCTTATTGTTGATGATGAAGTGGAGTTGGGCGAGTGTTATTTGGAACTTCTTACTTCTGCGGGTTACGCCGCAACCTTTGTCAGCGACCCCGCAAAAGCAATTGAACTTTGCAAAGATGAATATTTTAAACTTGTCATTACCGATCACCTCATGCCAAAGCTCACTGGCCTCGAAATGGGACGTCAGATTATGCTGAGTGGAAACGCGGGTTGCATCGTGATGCTTTCAGGCGTGGCAAATCGGGAGCTTTCTTTGCAAGCTGCAGAAGCTAGATTTTCGGATATCATGCTCAAGCCCTTCAAGGATGAGGAGCTTCTGAAATTGGCTGAAATTCATGTCGGGCTGCCTCCACTGAGTCCGGAATCTGCCTACGAATTGGTGGCAGTAGGTGCCAGCACAGGTGGAGTCGATATTCTTATGAAGATATTGAAAGATCTGCCGTCCTCTATGCCTCCTGTTCTTGTTGTACAGCATATTTCGCCAGACTTTGCCCAGAGTTTCGCCGATCGTCTCTCCGCTGAAAGCGGATTGCCTTTGGGAAATATTGCGCCTGGAGCCCCACTTAAACGGGGGCACATTTATCTCTCGCTGGGGGATTATCACATTGGAGTTTTTGCTGGCAAAAGCCTCTGTTTAGAAATTTCAAAAAGTTCACCCGTGTTGAGTAACCGCCCAAGCGTTGATTTTCTTTTTAAATCCATCGCATCGTCTCGCGTAAAGACTTTGGCGATTCTTTTAACAGGCATGGGAAAAGACGGTGCAGAGGGGCTCTTGGCGTTGCGCAAGGCGGGTTCGTTTACAATGGCGCAAAACGAGTCCAGTTGCACGATTTTTGGAATGCCGAAGGAGGCAATCCGATTGGGTGCGGCCCGATTTATTGCTGGCCCGCCCGGACTTCGAAAAATGATGCTTACAAGACTGCAGAATCCGGGGGGATCCCATGTTGCAAGGGCATAACGTTGAAGCTCGATTTGATATCAATGAATTGTTTTTTTCTCGCACAGATTTGCGTGGGGTTATTGAATATGGGAATGAAGTTTTTTGCCGAATGTCTGGCTATGAGTTGAGCCACATGCGCGGAAAACCACACAACGTCATTCGTCACCCCGACATGCCGAAGTGCGTTTTTAAGCTGTTTTGGGAGCGCCTTCAGTCTAAACTCGAGGTTGTTGCATATGTGAAAAATAGGGCAAGAGATGGCTCATTCTATTGGGTTCTTGCGTTAGTAACGCATGTTGAAAACGGTTATGTTTCCGTACGCCTCAAGCCTTCTTCCCAGTTTTTTAAAATCGTTCAAGGCCTTTACTCAGAGCTTCTTGAAATTGAAAAAACCGAAAAGATAAGCATTTCCCATGAAAAACTGTTTAAGGCACTCGCTCAGCTTGGCTTTCCAAACTACGATGCATTTATGCAAAAGGTCCTGCATGAAGAAATGCTGAGTCGTTCATCTCAACTTAAAAACCGTGTCAAAAATCGGCCTCATTTCTTTTCACGCCTCCCCAAGATGTTGATATCGGCCTATGGCGACGCTACCGGAGATGGCAATAAGGCCGTGCGACTGACAGGCCGTGTTCAGAGATTTGAGACTCATTTTAATTCTGTTCAAGCTGCTGCAAATCGTGTTCTTGGCTTTCATCGAACCCTTAAAGTGCTGTCGCTCAACATGGCGTGTGCCGCTCAAGTTGGGGGTGACAGTGGCCGAACTCTGGGCGTTGTTTCCAGAAAATTTAGAGATTGGTCTGAAGACATTCAGAGAAAATTCAGGGAACTCGAAGGTTGTTTGAATCGTTTCGACTGCACTCTGAAGGAAAGCATTTTTAGCATATACTGTTCCACTTTAATTTTTGAGATGGGCGAAAAGTTTTTTGAGGAAATTGTCGATTTTCCGGCTGCCGATGAAGAGTTGGCAGCGACTTCTCATAAGATTTTGAAAGAATTTTACCGTTTTGTCATTGAGCGATTTCTGAAGGTTGAATCTGAATTACAGGTTATTTTTAAAGACTACCAGATTATACATCAGATACTTCACGATTTGTTCAATGTTGCAGTAGGTATGGACGTCATTCGTGTGAATGGAAGAATTGAAGCCGCAGAATCCAACTTCAAATATCGTGGCTTTGAATCATATATCGAATCCATGGAAAAACTAACAATCGATCTTAAGGTAACGCTTGAATCGTTGCTCGTGCAAAGTGATTCGGTCATCGAAGTTTGTCAAGGTGTGGGAACGGCGCTCATAGACGCGCGCAATCAGGTCTTTCAACTCACTGGCATTGCGTCGCGATACCATATTGCAGTTCATCCACAGCCACTTGCCACTTCGATGACGGGTTCGAAATTCTAAAGAGACTAAAGCGGGCCCAGGAAAGTGTCCTTTTCGTGCGCAAGCAGACGTAACAAAGAAGCCTCATTTTCAAAAGGAAACATGTGATCCCCGCCTTGAAGTTGTAGCCAACGGGTCAGCGGAAAAAAACGTCGAAACACATCGGCTGCACGCTCATCGCAGACAGTGCTGTTTTCGCCACGTATTAAGGTGACTTTCATTCTCTCTCGCCACGCTTTAGGCATCGCTAAAAGGGTGAACTCTGGTACGGCAAACATCGATTCAAAAAGGCGGGCCTCCCATTCAGGCTGATGCCGTAAATGCAGTCCGAGTTGATTTTTTTCATAGTTCTCATCAATAAATGTTTTAATTTGTTCTGCGGGCCAACGCTTAAAGAAGCGATGTTTTTGAAAAGCTTTGGCAGCCTCTTCGTGCGAGCGAAATAAAATTTTTCGGCGCCTTGCCGCTTTGGCAAGGGGATGTGCTTGTCGTTGCCGCACAAAACACGCCAAGCCCCACGCCAATGCCGTGCGGCGTTCCAATAACGGAACATCGAGCAAAAGTAAATTTTTGACAGGAAGTTGCCTTGCCGCCAATACAGAAATCCACCCTCCAAGGCTGTGCCCTGCCAATGACCATTCACAATCTTTGCGGGTTTCGGTTTTTATTGCGAGGGAATGTGAGCGGGATTTTGCATGGATTTTGAGCAATTCTGAGTAAAGAAACACGAGATCTTGGGCCAAGACCTTCCAAGGATCTTGGGGAGCGCGCCTGTGCAGTCCCGCGCTTGCATGCATCTTGGTGCGTCCCATACCGCGCATATCGTAAGCAAAGATTTCGACTTGCCAAAGATTAGCCCAGCTTTGCAGCAGTTTTTTGTAAGTTCCAGCCGAGATTCCATTTGAGTGGGAAAAAAGGATAACATGATTTGAGTCGGCCTGTTGGGGCTTGAAGTGGTATATTTCGAACCCTTTGAGCGAAAAGCTTTCCATTCAGGACGTATCCTTTTTAACGGATGAAAAAGTCGAGGCTTCTCTTCATGAAAAAATACACGCAGCGTGGATTATTTGCTTGGTTTCTCGTTTTGTCCAGTGGTGTTCCAACGGGTTCTTGTGGACTTCTGGGTGGTCCCTCAGGTGGACAGGGTAACAGCACCCTCGATTATCTTTCCAAAAATGGTCTGCCTCGCATCGATGACATCTTGCCTGCATTGCCATTAGAATTTTCGCGCCAAAGTGGAGTTGATGTTGGGAGCGATGGACTTCCCAAGCTGCAAAGTTCCCTTCCTGGTGTTTCGATAAAACCGGGCAGCGGGGCTGCCGACTTCATCAAGCTTGCGAACGAAACAACGCAGATGTCGATGTGGGGATTTTCAGAGGCAAGGCGGTTAGAAGCTCTGGTCCGCAATTTTGC
The DNA here is from genome assembly GCA_044237915.1 of Silvanigrellaceae bacterium. GTDB lineage: Bacteria > Bdellovibrionota_B > Oligoflexia > Silvanigrellales > Silvanigrellaceae > JBIIEI01. Next base: position 22,798 of record JBIIEI010000034.1, read on the forward strand.
GGGGCCTGTTCTTTCTATGCTCGGTGAAAGCAAGCTGTTTTCTTCGCTCAACCAAGGAGGGCAATCTTCAAATCCAGGTCTCATGCAAGATTCGAGTGCCTCAGGTTTTGTCGGTAATTTATTTGGAAATCTGCTGTCGCAGGCGAGCTTTTCAGTTGCACTTCCCGAACGCCTTGGATTTCCCACTCATCTCGTTCTTTCTGCGCCGCGCGGAGCGAACGGCGTTTCCGTCGAGGCCCTGTGGCCCACAGGATCTGCACTCAACACGGGGATGCTGATTAACTTTGCGCTGTCGGGACAAGGAAGTGGCGATATTGAAATTGCATTTGCTCCCGGCATGATGAAGGGATTGGTAAAATCTTGGACAGGGAACACCTGCGCGGACGATCTTTTTTCGATGAAAATCTCTCGCGATGTGGCGAGTGGACTTAAATCATTTACACTCAATTCATTTGAATGCCCTAAAACCCGAAATGCCCTTGGGACCTTAACTCTGGCGGGCAAAGCGGGACGCCTACTGGTGGGTGGGGGATTTGCACAAAACTTTGATTTAGAGAGCCTCAGCGGACCCCGCAAGTACCTTGGTGCAAGGCAAGGGGTGCTGTTGCAAACGGGAATCAATTCGGAAGGCTCTGAAAATTTTGTGGCCTCATCTGTTGCTGTGGCGAAAGAATCCGATTTGAAATCCCTTTCGGCCTCTAAAATTCTCGAAAAATTTGGTGTGGCTAATCTGCTCGCCAACTATTTAGTATCGGAGTATTGGAAGCCTATCAATTCATCGCGCAGCGCAGATCCTACCAACATGGCCTTTTGGATGTGTGGAGGCTTCTCTTTTGGGCCTTCGCTGGTTGATTTTCTTTCATCTTCATCAAAGTCGACTCTGAAAGATTTGTGTGCAGATAAAGAAGTGGATGCAGAACCCATGCTTTCGGCATTTTCCGATGTCGAAAGTGCGATGTCCTCGGTTCCATCAAGCGTTTCAGATGTTGTCGCTCCGGTCAGTTACCTTGCAAAGGTGCTGTCTGTGCGCAACGTCATTTTTGCCAATGGCAATGCGACTCATTACAAGTCGGTTTCGGGGTCGCAATTTAAATCTGCTGATTCCTACCGGGCCGAAGCGACACTTCCTTCCGAGGGCTGGCTCTCAGGCACTCCCGAAAGCATCCAGTCGAAGTTTCGGACCGTGGAAGTTGCAAAGCTTCCGACCATTGCATTTGGGGCTTCGAGCTCCAACCTGGGAGAATTTGCACGCAGCACATGCTCGACACTCATCACAGATGCTTTGTCTAAAGCGGGTAAACCTCAATCTGGAAGCACGGGCTGCGAATAGGCCGGGGTGTGTGTTCGGGGAAGGGTTTAAGGGAAGGAACTGCTTGCCTTAAGGGTCGCACTCTAAAGCAAGTGTTGATGCAAGAGTGCTTGAAGCTCATCGAGGTTAAATGGCTTTCGAAGTTTGCCTACAGCGCCAAGCTTAATTGCCCATTCTGCAATATCGTTTTTACCCGAAGCAATGATGAAAGGTGGACAGGGAGCTGGAAAGTACAAGTTCTTCACTGCGAGTGAAAAGTCACCGGCAGCCATGTCGGGAAGATTTAAATCGAGCATGATGAGGCTAGGAGCAAATCCTGACTTCAAGGACTCGAGCGCTTGTTTTCCAGATGCCGCGGCAACAACATCAAAGCCCTCACTTTCCAGAAAGCCTGCCACCAGTTCTCTGAGATCTTCATTGTCTTCAACATAAAGGAGGGTTTTTTGTTTCATACGCCCCAGTTAATGCCATCCTATGCAGAATGTCTAGTAAAACTGAGGAGCAGTTGCAACATGAGAGCATTTTGGTCGAAACCCTTGACAGCGAAGCAAATCAAACCGAGAAAAAGATCAGGCCATGTGAATTCGCGGAGGCCAAGCGGAGATGGAAGCAAGCATGTTACGAGTCGGTGAGAAAATAGTTAAGGTGCGCATTACGTTTCATGAAGAGGCGGTCTTTGTTTCGGCAAGAGACGACAAAAGACTTTTGGATTATTTTCGATTTACAAAGAAAGAATTCAATAAAGAGAAAGCGATGGAACGCATTCGAGATCGGTTTCGAATCGCAAAGTTGTTGTTTCTAGAAGAAGCAGACAATCAACTTTTAGATTCTCTTAAAACGCGTGCGTGGTAATGCTATAAATTGAATTCGAGTTCTTCGACTTCAGATTTGGTTTGCTTCACTGTAGCTAACAGGGTTTCTTTGGAAATACCGAGTATTTCCAGTGTTTCAGCACTCACACGAACGTCACGCTGGAACACAGGAAATGAGTATCCAAAGCGATGCGCGAGCGTATCTGCAAGCGAGAGTATTTCAAAAGCTTTGTGCTCATCAGTCGTTAAACTGCGTGCCGTGCGTTTTTCGCGAACGGCATGCTCGGTGGTTTCGTGTAAAGCGATCAGCTCTTCAACTTCGCGTGGCAATTGCCAACATTCTCTTGATATATACACTCCAGTCATCCCGTGGGTACCGGTTTTCAAAACGCGTTCGGCTTCAGAAATGCTCAAATGACTGGCATTCGCAATTTTTAAAATATCATCCATTTTTTCGGGTTCGCTATACCCCAAAATTACATACGATGGGGAGCAGGTATCCCAAGGAGTGCGAGCCCCTTGCGAAGGGTATTCCCGGTAGCCTGTACAATCAAAAGACGCGAATTGCGCAGCGGGCCTGTGGCGCTCCGAACGGGGCAATGTTCATAAAATCTGTTAAACGCTTTACAGAGGTCAAATAAATAGTTTGCAATCACCGAAGGTCGCAATCCCTGTGACGCAACTAAAGTAAATTCATTGAAACGAGAAAGTGAAAAAACAAGTTCTTTTTCATAATCATTTTCGAGTTCAAAGTCTGATAATTGTTCGGGTTGGCCCTGTTTTTCTAAGATATTCATGCAACGGGCATGGACATATTGCATGTAAGGCCCGGTATCTCCATCAAGCTTGAGCCATTCTTCCAATACAAAAGTAATTTGGGTGTTACTGTCGACGCGCAGCATGCCATACTTAAGTGCCCCAATCACAACTTCGCAAGCCGTGCGCGCAATTTCTTCATCTGTCCACTGACCACGATAACGTTCAAGGTAGTCCTTTGTTACTTTTTCTTCCATGAGAACGCGCAGCTCTTCAAGTTTAAGGCCATTTAAATGCCTTGAGCTGAAAGCTTTTCCATCGGAAGTGTTTACGGTTTCATAAGAGAGGTGCACAGACTTTGCGGCCTGTGGATATCCCATGATTTCACCCGTTTTAAAGATCTGTTGAAAGTGCAGCTTTTGCCTTGAATCAACGACCACAATAGAGCTTGTGACAGTAGGGTCTTCGAACTTGCGTCGCATGAGTTCGATGTCTTTGGTTGAATAAAGTCCATTGCCGTCTGACTTGAGAAACATGGCGAATCCAAGCTTGAAGGGGGCAAGATCAATACCGATGGCGCCATCGCTCTTCACAAAAATGCCTTCTTTGAATTTTTGCAACACCAGCTGGCGCGAAGGTTCGTCGCATTCACTTTCGAAATACCAACGTTCAAAGGTCACGCCGAGCCAATTATAAATTCTTTGCATTTCATTTAAAGACCATTCACGCGTCTTCAAATAAAGATCGTAAAATTCACCTTCTTTGTTCTGCAAGGATTTTAAAATGCCGCTCATTTGTGTCCGATTTTCGGCCTCTTTATCCGTACCAATTTCTCTCTTTAACGATTCATCGGCCTCTGCATAGACTTTTCCAAGCCAATTTGCCTGATCGCTTGTTGGCAGTTCACCTTTGTAACGGTATTTGATGTACCAAAGCTCTTTTGCAACATGAGTTCCTAAATCACCAGGATATGTGGTTCTAACCGCCTTACTGCCCACGTAATCGAGTAAGTTACAGACGGCATCACCCAGAACGAGACCTCTCAAATGGCCAACGTGCATGGCCTTGTGCGTGTTGGGTTGTGAATACTCGACAACGACTTTTTCGAGTTCGCTTTCGTTCAAGAGTTCTTTGGTGAAATAATTTCCTGCACCCATTTCATTGCAAACGGTGCGGCCAAACGCATTAAAATCAACATGAAAATTTAAGTAACCGTTCACTGCCGTAACATTCGCAATGGTTTGGCGTGTGCTGGTGAGGATCTTTTGCGCAAGTGTTTCGGCAATTTTAACAGGAGCTGATTTTAATATTTTTGCAAACGGGAAACAGGGTAGGGCAGCCTGGCCCAGTTCGAATGTGGGAGGAGTCGAAAGCAAACCGAAAATTTCGTTGCGGCCGAAGGGATTAGAAATGCCCGCTGTGGTGCAGAGCAAATTGAGTTCTGATTCGAGTGCATCAATAATTTCTTTGCGAAAAGAGTCATGTATCTTTGGCATGGGCCGTCCATTTCTTTGAGTGAGCATTAAACAGAAGCGGAAATGGCCCGAGCAATGAGCCCAACTTCCTGTGCATGTCGCCGTTCAGTGTACGTTAGGAAAAAACGAAGAGTCTGTCGATGGTGTATTCTTCCAGGGTCTGTCTGGGGCCTTCATTTCCAACGAGTCCTGAATGCCATCCTTCTCCCCCTGCCTTTTCCATTTTGACATACCCTCCATAAGGCATTTCATCTGCTCTCCAACTGGGAACTTCGTTCCAAAGAAGGGTTCGAACCTGGAGTTCATGAAAAAACTTCTGCGCTGTTTTTTCTTCAGTTGTGAACACACTGCCTTGAATGTTTGCATCGGTGGCATTTAAATATGAGACAAGCGCCACTTCGGAAATATCATCGCCAACACCATGCAGACAAAGCACAGGGCCAAAAACTTCTTCAGTTAAAAGTGCTGGTTTTTTGCGAAGAAATTCAGAAAAATCAGGCACGAGAACAAGGGTCGGTGGAAAATAATGCGCGGGATAGGTGTGATCCTCGATAAGTTGTGGGCTCCAACTTTCAAAGCCCTGGGTTGCAGCCTCAGCCAGCAGGTGCGTTACTTTTTCAGTTGCAGCTTCAGAGTTGAGGGGGCCACAAACGGTTTCGATGTCGCTTGGGTTGTGATGTTCGACAAAGGCATGAAATTCGGTTTGTATTGATTTTTTAATTGATTCAAAATATCTTTGGGGTACAAACAAATGTTGCAAAGAAATGCAAGATTGACCGCCCTGATTCACAGCGCTGCGAGCAAGAGCTTTGGCGGCCAAGGAGTGCCGATCTTCGGGATAATCATTGAGCAATACCGCAAATGCAGTGCCACCCAGTTCTAGAAGGACCCTGCGATTCCAAAATTTTTGGCGCAAGCTTAATCCGACACTCTTGCTCCCCGTGAAGCTCAAAATCGGAAAGGGAATCCTTTCAAGCAACGCAGAAATGCTCTCGTTTTCAACAAATAAGAACGAAAAAGTATGCTCTGTAATTCCAGCAGCCAAAAAGATTTCGTGGAGAACCTTAAAGAGCCCTACATTTTGAAGTGGAGGTTTACAAACAAACGGGAGCCCGAGTGCGATGGCGGGTGCGAGTTTGTGCATGGCAAGGATGAGCGGAAAATTAAAGGGGATAATTGCGAACAGCGGGCCAAAACTCTTTCGGAGTGCTATCGCTTTTTTGGATCCTTGAAAGGCGTCGGTGAAATCATATGCCTTTACACTCGCCAATTCCCAAATGGCTTCTTCTGTTTTTTCAATCACCTGCAGAGTTCTGCCGACTTCAAGTTGACAAAGAGAGAGAGGCCTGTGGCCCTCAACGGAAAGGAGTTCTGCAAGTGTGGTAGAGCGCAATGACAATTCGGTGCGCAGTTTCTGAAGACGCTCAATGCCTTCACGAGCCTGTTTACGATCAATGGAGCGAGCGACAAACAGGTTTGCAAGGGATTCCAAGTCGTTCGCAATGGAATCCAGAGAATTCACTTGCTGGGTGTTTTTTGTGCAAATCCTATGGTACATGACAACTGGCCTTTTTTGATGAGGGGCTCAATCAAACTCTCAAGAATGCTCAGGGCACCTGCGAAAATGGATGAAGATCGGCTCAAACGCCAAGTAACAGAACAATATCTGGCCCAAATAGCAAGAGGTGTGCAACGATTTCCTCCGCCCCACTCAGCGAGCGAGGCTGCGTTGGAAGTTGAACAGCTGCCGAGCGAAATTGCATCGCCCGCACATCGGCTTCCTTCTGAGCTGAAGTGTGAAAAATGCCCCTTAAAGTCGAGCAGAACACAACTTGTTGCTGAGCCCTCTTTTTCTCCACGCAAATACATGGCTTTACTCGACTTTCCAGATGCAGCCGAACAAGATTCCCCCGAACTTTTTCGCAATGAAAAACTGGCGAGTCATATCGCAATGAGGCTCTTGATGCGGCTTGGAATTCAGGAACAGACACACAAATCCTTTGCGCTGAAGTGCGTTCCAAAAAACGGGATTCCCAACGGAGCGCTGAAGAGTTGTCACGATCCACTTCAATTCGAACTTGAAAGGGTTGCGCCCCAGGTTCTTTTTTGTTTTGGACTGCGCGCCCTTCTTTCCCTGGCTACTCTGTATGGTTTTCAGTTGGAACAGTCCGTCGAAATTGGCGAACTCATCCACACAAAACTGCCTTTTCGCGTCTTTTGTCTGCCGTCCGTTCGCGAACTCGAATCCTTTCCGGAATGGAGAGCTGCTGTTTGGCACGCACTCCAGGAGTTTCGCACTTGAAATTTGACCATTCTTATGCAGTCATGTAAATCATCAAGACTTAAATCGGGGACTGCAGGTGCCTTTCCCATTGCTTAAACACTTTTAAGAGAGATGCTGCTATGACCATGCAAGCCACCATTGAGGAATTGAGCGCCACTCGTCGCAAATTGAATATCACTGTTCCACCTGTGAAGGTGAGCGAAGCGTTCCAATCTGCAATCGCAGAAATCCAAAAGACCGCCGACGTCCGAGGCTTCCGTAAAGGAAAAGTTCCCGCTTCTGTTGTGCGTAAATTTTTTGCAGAAGATGTGCGCAAAAAAGCGCTCTATGCAGTCATTGAAAATGGCTACCAAGATGCTCTTAAAACAGCTGAATTTTTCGTTGTTTCGCAACCGCAAATTGAACCCGTTGGTGAATTCGGCGAAACTTCTGAATTCAATTTTGTTGCCGTTGTCGACATCAATCCTCAGGTTGATATCACGGGCTACAAAGAACTCACCCTCAAGACGACGATGAAAGATGTAACCGACGAAGACATCGAAAAATCTTTGGTTCGCCTGAGCCGTGATTTCGGTAAAGTCGACAAGGTAACAGCCGTTCGTCCTGCAACGTCCGATGATATCGTCACTGCCAGCTACGAAATCCAAGTAGATGGTCAGACGATCGAAAATGGCGACCTGAAAAATGTACGCCTCGACCTCGGAAGAGCCGACCTTTTTGCAGACTTTGTGTCTGGTGTTGTTGGCATCAAACCTAACGAAAACAAGAAATTTGAAGTGAAATACCCTGAAGATTATCATCTGGAGCCCCTCAAGGGCAAAACTGCCCAGATTAACTTCACACTTCATACTTTAGAAAGCGTTGTTCCTGCTGCTATTGATGAAGTTTTCGCGCAAAAAATGGGCGCTGAAAATGTTGAAGGACTCAAGCGTTCATTGCGCGACAATCTGAGCCAGAATGTTGAGCGCAAGCGCATTGACGAGTTTACAGAACAAATCGTCGACCAACTTCTTGCGACAAACTCCTTTGAAGTTCCCGAAAGCCTTGTTGAAAAAGTCATCGATCAGGCGATCGAAGAAGCCAATCAGCAAGCGGGTGGCAAGAACCGAATCGACGCCAAAGACGAAAACGTTCGTAAGGAATACCGCGAATCCGCAGTATCTCATGTTCGTGGCATCCTTGCTCTTGGTAACGTTGCAAGGGCTGAAGGCCTGAGCGTTGAAGATAAAGAACTCACTCCAGAGCTGATGTCTACGGCACGCAGTTTCGGAATGAACGTTTCTGAATTGCTTATAAAAGGTGGACCACAGATCGTTGAAGAAGTGCGTGGACGCGTCCTTCTCAATAAGACTGTGAAGCACCTGGTGGGTATGAGCAAAATCGAGACCGTTTAAGATTCATTCCCTCCCCCCCCTGTTTTTTTCTGAGGAGAAGGGGAGGGCTGATTTTTAGTCTCTCTCTAAATCTGCAAGCTCTTGCTCGCACTTTTCCCGCGTCGTATGATCGCCAATCTCTTTGACTTCTATCACTCCAAGTTGATTTCCTAAAAACTGAAAACAGATGAACTGGGTTGGACACACGATGTCAAGCGGTTGTACCTTCACGGATTCAAGGCACTTCAAAACCCTGTCATCACAAAAGCAGCCCTTTGATTCTAAGGTTTTCACGGATTCCTTGCAGTCTCTTTCGTTAAACAGGGCTTTGTCTGATGTTAACTTATAGACTGTGCTCGGCGAAATGCGCGAACGCGCTTCAAGCTTCATGTCTTTACATCGATAGCTGATCAGTTTTGCTTCCTTACTCCAAAACTTGGGCTGTGCAGTTAAAGGAACAATTTGAGGACCGGCCTTTGATTTCGTTGAGAGCTCTTCTTTGGCAGGCGTTTTAGGGTTGGCCAACGCATGTTGTTCCATCGCGACAAGTGAAAACATTGTGACGAACAAATTTTTGAACACATTTTTTTTCTTCATCTTTTCTCCCTGCTGAATCTGATGTCGTGGACACTCGCCCGAAATTTTTTAAAGAAACTACGAAACAGATACTCTCATAGGCGATTCTCTCGGAAAAGTCGGACCTTTCAACAAGGACAAATTTTTTTTGAGGGGTGTGGAATAAAAAAACCTTCCTCAACAGTATTAAACATTGAGGCACTTGAGGTCATTACAGAATTTGTGTATGAACGGTGCTTAAGTTCTTTCATTTCTCATAGGAGGTTATTATGACATTATTCCGTACTTCTTTGGTTGCTCTCGCTACTGTAGTTGCTTTTTCTTCTGTTTCCTTTGCTCAAGACACTGCTGCTCCTGCAGCACCTGAAGCTCCTGCTGCTGCTCCTGCTGCAGCGCCTGAAGCTCCTGCCGCTGCTCCTGCAAAAGAAACAAAGAAGGCTGCTAAGAAGAAGAAGAAGGCTGCTAAGAAGAAGGACGCAGCTAAGAAAGATGCAGCTAAGGCTGAAGCTCCAGCTGCTGCTCCTGCTGCAGAAACTCCAGCTGTTGCTCCTGCAACTGATGCAGCTCCTGCTCCTACCACAACTCCTTAAGTTTGTTGTTCTGAAAAGAACTCCAATATTAAAAGTTGAATTTTTTTCAGGTCTGGGTTTAATCTCAACTTGTTAAAATGAAAGCCGCACTGAGAAGTGCGGTTTTTTTTTGGAAAGTTTTTGAAAGTTCATTCCTGTTACTTCGTGGTGTTACTTTTTTAAGGTCGTCTAATCGTTCAACACCTTTTTTCAGTAAAATTTCTTTTCAAATGTCGTAACAATCTAAAGAATATTTAAAGTTACAGAGGTTTACCGTTTTTGCGCGCTCCGTTCTGCAGCGCTGGCACAGGAAGTGCAGAGTGCTTAGAAGCCACGCGTTTAAAAATGAGGAGAGTTGAAATGAAATTTCGTACAAACTTGACGATTTGCGGTGCACTTTTACTGACTTTTGCATGCAAGAAGGAAGATAAAGTAAAACAGCAAAACGCTCCGGAGGTTCAAGCGCAACAGAATCCCGAAACTAAAGTAAGCGCTCCTGCTCCGAACTTGGCTGTCGAAAAACAGGGTAACAAGACTGAAGTCCAAGCCAGTGTTCCAGTGATTGAGCCCAAAAAGGATGAACCCGCATCCACAGTCCCTGTTGCGAAAACGGAAAAAGAAGTCGTCTTAGAAAAAGAAATGACTAAAGAAGAAGTTCAAAAGAGCGTTGAAAAGACTTCTGCAGCTCCCGCAGTAAAATGTGTGGTCTCTTTAGAAAATTTTCGCGGTGAAGATGCTTCTTTCGACGCCAAATTCATTTTGTCCTTACGGGCAAAGCACATGGCTCCCAATCCCTATGATCATTGCCGAGTTCAAAATAATGTCCGATTTAAATCGGGCGCAAATATGACAATGACTGAACTGTATAATTTAAATAAATGCACCGTTATGAACGAGTTTGATATCGATGCAAGCTTTGAAGAACAGAAAAAGATGATTATGAATCTTGCCTACAGTGGGGCGCTTGCGGTTTGTTACGAAAAACCTGAAATCGCAGAAAAAAATAACCTGAAAAGTGTCGTTCGAGACGACATCGCCAGTTATATCAAAATTTTAACTTCTGCTGAACGCCTGCAATATTCGAAGTAATGTTGGGAATTTTAGTTCGCACCCTTTGCCAACGCTCAGCTGGGGTTTGGTGTTCGCCCAAAAGCAGGATTCTTTCGGATGTCGTTGGTGGGAGCGGAAATTCCCAATGCACAGGCACGCTTTGGAGTGGCATCATTTAAGTCGATGGGCTCAAGCAGCCGTACGCAACGCCGCCTTCAACATTCCATGAATTTTCAAAGCCATTTCTGCGCATGGTTTTTGCCGCATAAAGACTTCGACTGCCGCTCAAGCATAGAAAAACCAAGGCTCGTGGTCGGCTTGGGTTCTGAGCCATCTCTGCCATGAAATTTACAAAGCGCGACAAAGGCACATTGCGAGGAGGGATGTCGAATCCAAGATTTTCCCAGTCATCGCAAATGTCAAATTCAGAAGGTTCGCGAACATCAACGACAATCGTATCACTGCCTAATTTACTCAAAAAGGCGGGCAACTCTCCTGCAGGAATCGTAACCTGACACGCATTTCTTTGCAAATTCACAACGCCGCACACAATTCCCTGAAATTGTTTTTCGCGCTCAGAGAGCTGTAAATCAATTTTCTTTTTCTGCTGCACAAACTCTGATTCATGATTCACGACCAAGTCCAACGCCATGGCAAGCAAGGGATTGTCTTTTTTCTCGGAATCCCACACGAGTGCAAATGAATTGTCGTAATCGTGCGCGGGGCAAATGACCGCATGACTTGGCAGCTGTTTATCAAGCTGTTTGAGCGTATGAAAAAGCGCACTTTCGCTGCTGGACTTAAAGTTTGTTCGGCCCAACCCGCCCGAAAGAATGGTATCACCCAAAAATGCAAATCGAATTTCTGTTGGAATTAAATTCCCTTGAGCATTTGGATTTCCGAACAAGAACGAAATGCTGTCTGAGGTGTGTCCAGGGGTTGCCACGCGTGCCAGAACTTGCTGATTCTCTGCAGTTTTAGAAAAGAGAATGCAGGGCACTTTATTGCCATCTGCAAGGGTCACAAAAGATTTAGAACGTACAGGCCATCCTAATTCATCGCGTTCTTCTTGGGGTTCTATCATATGTCGTTCCAGAAGTGTCTGGAGTAAGGGCCTGCAAGAATCGTGGTCTGCGTGAGAATGGGTATCGAGAATGGCAAGAATGCGGGCGCCTTGGCATTCCACATACTTTGTAATGCGTTCCGAGAGTTCGGGAACGGGGTCGATAATCACGGTTTCACGGGTGTCACTTTTTGCGAGGATCCACGTATTTGAGCCTGCAAAGCGGAGTTGAATCAAGCCGTCTCGCAGGCTTTCGGGCGGGTGAAATTCAGAGCTGCGAGGAAGTAAACACGACGCCTGCAATGCTGAAGATGCCGCTTGAATACACTTAATTCCACGTTCAATTTCTTCATGAGTTGTTGCAGGCCCAATTGAAAGGCGAATGGCGCTTTCACTTCTCCAAGTATCGAGACCCATGGCATCTAAAACATAACTGCGCTGAGCCTTGGCCGAGCTACAAGCGGAACCCGCACTCACGCGAATGCGTGCGGCATCAAACACTTCAACCATTTCTTTGCTCGAAACCCCAGGGACTGAGAAATTGATGGTTGTGGGGACAGAGATTTCAAATGAAGTATTAAAGACCACGCGCGGAAAGCTTTCTTTTAAAGCATCTATTAAAGATTGGCGCATTTTTTCTAAAGTCGAATGATCGTGAAAGAGTTTATGATTGCCTTCAATAAGTTCATCCATCAGGGCACCCAGCGCTGCCACACCTGGTAAGTTTTCGGTTCCAGATCGCAGTCCGCGTTCTTGGCCCCCACCTACAATCAGCGGATGAAAAGGAGAGCTGACGCGCGCAAACAGAAATCCGACCCCTTTGGGCCCGTAAAGTTTGTGCCCACTAAAACACGCATAATCAACGCTCATTTCTTGAAAATGAAGTGGAATTTTACCAAAGGCTTGCACGCAATCCACAAGCCAAAGCCCATCTGGGCGATGCTTTCTAAAGATCTGATCAATGCGAGCAAGATCTTGAATGGTGCCTGTTTCGTTATTTACCGCCATGGTGCACAACAGATGAATTTCGGGAGCAAGGCGTTCCAGTTCCACTAAGTCGACTTGCCCCACAGAATTGACACTGAGCGGAACGATTTCAAAATCCAGACCCAAGACGTTTTTCCAATACTGAAGTGCCATGGGAACCGCTTTATGCTCGGTTGCTGCATAGACGATTTTCCGAGCAGAAATTTGTTTTCCTTCGCGGATGTTTTTTGCAGCTTCATAGAGGGCACTAAAAACAGCCATCTGAATCGCTTCGGTCGCACCACTGGTAAAAATAATTTCATCGCTTTGGCAGCAGAGCAGCTTAGAAGCTTTGCGCCGGGTGGTTTCGAGCAGGTATTTTGCCTGTAATCCCGTGATGTGAGTGCTGCTTGGATTGCCATAGAGCTTTTCCATGGCCGAGAGCGCCGCCTGTGCTGCAATGGGCAGTACCGGAGTGGTCGCATTGCAGTCAAAGTAAACAGCTGGAGTTGTTTTGAGGACAGAACTTACCATGGTGCGACTCTCCTTTTGGGGCACAGCGTCAAAATATCGATTCTCATGAGGTGCATTCCTGACGCCTCGCTTTTTATCTTAAACTGAGCCTCGAAGTAAACTCTCATAGTTAACCTAAATGCCTTGCATTGCCACTGGAGACTGACGTCGATGAGATCCTCTGTAAGTCAAAGAATTCCCTCGCTCGCAGTCTGTGTCGTTGGCCTTGCCAGTGGTCATACTGCTTGGGCCGAAACCTACCAGAAGTGTTACGTTGCCAATCCTGATTACAGCCAGTTTTGTACTCCCACAGACAGCGCAAATCCGCCAGCAGATGCGACAGCAACGGGCGAAACAATCACACTTTCGTCAGGGACGGGCTCGACTGGTACCGTTTTGGTAGTGCCTGCCAAAAACTGTCGCGCAAAAAGTGAACGCATCCGGGGAAATATTACAATAGTTGTCGATAACTCGGCCAGTACCATTGAAACAGACCCGAGCAAAAAACGAAATGAAGCCGCAACGATCTTGTTGAATGACATTCGGCAGAATGCAGCAGAGCAAGTCGCTGCGGGCCTTATCACCACCGCAAGCCCCGATTTCCCGAGGGTTGCAATTGAAGTTTACGCGGGGAGGCAGGGCATCAATGTTCAAGCTTCCAACGGCGGCACTCAGTACGACGCAGATGGTTTAAACCCGACTTTTGAGGCATCAAACCCTCTTTGTTCTGATGCCGACAGCACGAATTTTCTCTATCCTGACAAAAGGCAGTCTTTTTGGGAAAATCAGGTCGGTGGAAGGCTCACATCCGTTTGTCAGTTTCTGCGCCTTGTCGATTCTACATCAGCAGGGACGGCCGCCACGCCTGGAATGACCAGGCACGAAGATTTTGCGAATTACGCGATTAGCAATCCGGCCGCGGGTCCGCGCGGTGCAACGGACTTGCGTTACTTTTATGATGGCGTGAAACAGACCAACTTGCCGGCGGCGGGACAGTTGGGTGCAAACGCGAAATCGCACAATGCCATCATCGTAACAGATGGCCTTCCCAATATTTCAAAGCGCATTGCATCGAATGTTTGCAAGCAAAAGAATTATTTGAAAGACAAGGAGATCTCTCCTGCAGATCCCAATGCTCCACTTTCCACTCAACCCTATTGTCTCGATAATCAATTTCGAATGGCAGCAACTTTGGCTGATGATTATTTAATAAATACCTCGGAATTTAGAACGATAAATAACTATAATGTTTTGTTCATTGGTGATGAAAAAACTAAAATATTTGTGGATGAAGATGATCAAGGCGAGCTAAATCCTGGCGACTTTTTGATTGAAAACAGCGCGCGCACCGGGAACGGTAAAGTTAAGTTTAAGCTTGCTCGTGGTGCAGATGAACTGAAAAGTTATACTAAAAGTCTTTTTGATAATTTTTCAGACCACTCACTGCAAAGAGTTCAAATAAAAGTAAACAATGGCCAAGCGTATAACGCAGTTTCCAATTCAGATATGGACAAACCGACTTTTACCATGAAATTTGTAGGTCTCAATAATAATGCAACCAATAATGTTGAAGTAAAGTATTACTACGGCGACCATACTGTTACGAAAAATTATGTTGTGAAGGTTGATGGAAGCTCGAGTACAATAACATCACCTTATACATGTGAAAATAAAACGGATGCCACCACCGTTGATGGAGACGATCCAAACGAGAAAAAACCCAAGGGCGATGGGGTGCTTTTCAAACCAGACAGCAGCGGCCGTGCAACTCGGGTCTATCGAAACGAAGATCCTGAAAACGATCTCCCAGCAGAAGCCTTTGTGCGATCCACTGCAAGTCAAACAAATGCAAGGGTCCTCTCCAATGCAGAAAAATTAGACCAAGGACAACTTCGTATTCAAGGGGGCACCGGAAACTGCGGTGTCATTGCATGGAAAGGCGAAAAACGTAACGTGAATTATTCAAGCCTCCTGCTCTTTCTTGCGCCCCTCTTGGGTGCTGTTGTTACTTTAGTTCGTAGACGAGGAAAACAATAATGCTCACCAATTTGAGTCACATCTTTAAGAGGTGTTGCAAGTTTGTTGCCTATTATACGAGTGGAGCACTCTTAGGCTCAGCCTTTACTCCTGCAACATGCGCGCGAGGGGAAGGTTTTAATGCCGAGAACTTTTCACCTGCAATCGACAACCGCTCCGGTATCATGTGGGAAACCGTGCGTACCATTCCTGATAGGCATTTCCTCCTCGGGTACACTGCGAGCTACGCTTGGCGTCCCGTAGAAATTGGGGATGGCAATGATGAGCGCATTCCGGTTCTGGATCATCTTTTCGTGAATCACTTTGGTGTGGGATACGGAATGGGTGAATGGTTTGATGTTGGAATTAATATTCCCATTGCACTGTATTCTGCACCCAGTTCAGTGGGTGGATATATCGATGGCATCCGCGATCGCACTCGAAATTTCTTTTTTCTGGGCGATCCCAGGGCGCGGGCAAAACTCACCTACTTTAAAGATCCGGGCGGTGTATTTTTTGCAGGAGTCATTGGTTCGCTTTCGTTACCTTTCGGAAGCACACCTGCCATGCTTTCCGACGATGCCACTCGGTTTTCTCTCGAACTTCCCTTTGAAGTTGATTTGATGGCAAAACGCCTCGAACTCTATTTGAGTCCGGGTGTTTCCTTTTGGAGTTCCAAAGATCGCATCAATCACACCGACCCGAATACGCTCGAAAGATCCCATCTCCTCGAAAAATCAAATTCATTGCTGCTCTCAGGTGGTGGTCGCTTTTGGCTCGTGCCAAGAGGTCCCGGCGGCCTGCAAATTGAAGGCGGAATTCGTGGAGACTTCGAGGGGTTTGTTCCAAGCTTAAATAAACGTGGAAGTCCCATTGAGTGGAGTGGGGGTGGACTGCTCTTTTTAACGAAAAAGTTAAGCGTCCATGGTGGCTATGGTACAGGTTTGGGAAGTGGAGTCGGAGCACCGCTCTCTCGTATTGTCGCTGGAGTTCGTTACCTTGTTGAACCCGATAATAAACCCATCATCGAGCGAGAAGGGCGTGAACAAAGTAACTTGAGTTCAGAGGCGTTTACGGATCGTGAATTGGATGAAGTGATTCAAAATGCACAAAGGGAACAGGAACCTCCCAGGCTTGCCAACGAAGACACCATGCTGCGCTTGCTCAAAGAAAATGGTGTTATTGATATGGGGCCCGTTCGGTTTGAATACAACAGTGCCAAGCTCACACCGGAAGCAAAACAAACTGTTGCCAAACTTCATGGTTACCTTAAAGAACTCAAACCAAAATCTGTTCGCATTGAAGGTCATACGGACAGCGTCGGTTCTTACAAGTACAATTTGGCACTTTCAAAAAGGCGCGCAGACGCAGTTAAGGCTGAACTTGCGCACCTTGGTTTTGATGCGAGAATCGTAACAACCGATGGTTATGCCTACAAATATCCTATCGAATCCAATGCGACACGCATCGGACGCGTGCGCAATCGTCGCATCGAAGTGGGACTTGATGGAAGGACATCCCGTAAGAGCAGCTACACAAAAGATGAGCAAGATCGCATGAATGAGTGGATCGCTCCAGGCGGTAAACAGCCTACTTCCAATCAAGATGGACCCGCCGGAAAATGAGAACTCAGCTTCTCTTCATCTAACTCGCCTTTTTTAAAGAAGAATCAATTTTATAGTATTTTTTAATAAAGTTTGGCCGTGAGCGTCCGATAAATCTGGCAAGCGCGTTTGTTCCCCTCTGAAAATTGACTCGGGGATACCGATGAGCGCTGATTTGACACCCGGAGGAGGACGGCCGAATGACAGAAAAGCTAGAAAAGAAGGAATCGAAGGAAGCCACTGGCGCAGAACAGACCACCACGAATTCGGGCCTCAGAAGAAGCCTGTTACTTGGTGTTCCTGCGGTCATGGGACTTTTTGCATCAGCCTGCGGTACCTTCAGTGGATACTCGAAGAGTGGCAACGGGACTCCGCGCAAAAAGACCGCACCAGGTAAATCGCCAAGCACTTCAGGCGCGGCACCGGGCGACGATAATGCAGGGGGAACAGCGCCTGGTGGAATGCCGGGAGGTGAGCCTGTCAACGCGGAGCCTACCACGCCAGAAGGCCCAACGCCTGGAGGACCGACACCCGTCGACTCCAAATGCATGCTCACACGAATTGAGGAGCTGAGCCTCAAGGATGCAATGGTCGATGCAGCGCTTCTCCCAAATGATGCTCATTACCGCGTGTATGGTCATAAGACCCGCACTTCCCTAGTCGCGATTGCGCTAAAGGGCGTGGGAGCGGGCTCATTGGTTCACCTTGTTAAGAAAACAAGTGGCGACAATGGCGCTATTTTGGCTAGCCGTCGCTTGAGTGCAATGGATATTAACGGTTCCGAAACGCATCCTATTGTTTTCGACAATATTAAGCTCGGAATGCTCACATCCATTGAAATTGTTGTGATCGATGGTCTTAAAAAACGCCGCGTTTCAATGCCGATTGTATATGCAAATAAATACAAGGCTGCGCCTGTGATTTGTCCACTTGCAGTCAGCATTACTGATGCTGAAATCGCGGCTCAAGGCGGTAACCTCTTTGGATATTATTCTGGTGTTTACCATGGCAACTATACCGACTTCTCACCCACGGTGGATTTTGGTGCAGGATTGGCCGGTGGATTTCCTTCGGCAACGCTTTCCATTGGCGAGCAGAAAACCGTAGCAAGGCCCTTCCAAGTTGCAAAAAAAGATGCAATGTGGTCGACCAACCCCGTTGCTCGAAGTGCAGCGGGTGCCGCGCTTACTCATGAAGTTATGGATGTTTTGGGCCGCCCACTTGCGGTGGATGGTTCATTACTCGCGACCCGCACGAACGTGTTCATTATCTATGTTCAGGATGGGACGCATTGGCACCGTTACTTCTATTTCATCGGCTGATGAGTCCAGTTTTAGAAACAATATTTGAACAGTTATTTTAAAGAACAAATGAGGAAGTTAAAAATATGAGTAAGAAGACATACAAATGCGACAGACGAGACCTCCTGAAGTGGTTCGGTGCCGGGGCAGCGACCATGATGATGGTCGACTTTGACGAAATGTACGCAGCGGGCGTCTGCGAAAAAATTGAAGAAACGGGAAGCTTGGCTGGGGTGATTTCTACGGCAGAAAGCGATCCTAAAGACTTGCTCTACTGGTTCGATGGTTCCTTTGGGAAATCCATGGGCTCTGACATTGCAACGAGGGTTCGCCTTGCTGCACACCTGGATCTTGAACACAGCGCTGCAAGTTACGTAGAGTCGGTGATCTTGGCAGACACTTCGAATGCAATTATTGCAGCGCAGCGTTTTGAGCCAGGAGACGCAACAAGCAAAGGCCGAGCGCCCTACGCAATTTTTGAAGGTCTCGACCTTGCTGCCGGAGTAGATTACTTCCTGTTTTGGGTTGTAAAAGCGGGAGCGAGCAGTGTTGTTCACAAGTTTGTCATTAGTAAAGACAATGTCCGCATCAGTCGGATGGACTATTCACACTTGAGCCCCAGTGCAAAAGTGGCGATTCCGCAGTTGCTTATTAACGACTTGGGTGGTGCTGCATCTGAGCATTCATTTAAGGATGGCTCACCTGCTGGAGCCGGATATATCACGACGCCCTATCAGCAATATGCGCAAATTAATTTGCACCGTGCAAGGGCTGTCATGCAAAGTATCAGCGGCGACAGCTTTGGGTTTAAAGTATTTACCATGCATGGTGATGCAGACCCTGTTGGCCACTATATGCGTTACTTTCTTGTCCTCGACCCTGTAGGAAGAGTTTTGGGCGGAATTCGTCGCAGGGCGGGCTCACTAGGAGTGGCCATCTCGGACATTTCAGTCAATGCCGGTCTCTTTGAAGTGGATGCAGATGGCGCAGGTAACAAAACTGCTGTCGATCAGGCACTCATTGCGAAGTTTAGTATCCTTGACTGTCCGTATGTGCAAATTGTTACAGAAGACAAGCGCGATGCTTGTGCGCGGTCGGTTATCCGGCTCCGCTAATTCGACTTCAAAAGCAAGGGCGTTCCTTTTTAGGAGCGCCCTTTTTCTATTCCAGTGTTAACTCAAAATTTTAATCGAGTGAAGTAAACCGGAGTAACCATCCACGTGGTTGTTCATTTTCATTCTTGAGTGCGGTTCTTTGAGCGCTCAATTCGACCTGCAAGGCTTATAGAACTATTTGTAATTATTAATTATAAATTTGACAATAGAGAATTCCTGACGCTTTCTTTTTTTTTTGCAAATCTCTGACCCCAATGTACCGATAGAGTTATCGCAGGGCAGAGCAAAAGGAAAAGGACGTCCATGGAAGACCGAGTGCCTCACATTAAAGAATCACTTTGCAACGAGATAAGCTCTCGTGTGCGAAAACTTTCCTGGCGAGGGATCGGACTTGCTGTTGTCGTAAATTTGCTGATGACCAATGGGGCAGAGGGGCAGGGCAAGTCGACACCCGCAAATCCGCCGAATAATCAATTTAACAATCAAAATAATAATCAAAGTAACAATCAAAGTAACAATCAAGGCAATACCCAGATCCGAAATCAAGGAAATCAGTCAAGCAATAAGCGTGAAACAGAGCGTGTTGTGACAAGCGAAAAAGTGCGAAAAGATCACAACAAAACGACGGGATTCGGCTTTTCGCTCTTCCTCGGTCTTGATGTGGGCTTTGCAGGGTCTCGCCCTGGTTTCAACACGCTGGAAAATCCAAAAGAGGGATCTCACTTCGCAGGAAAAGTTTTATTTTCTCTTTTTACTGAGGCAGCAACCATCGATATCGGCGGTGGATATCTCAAAAATCAGCTGACTGGATTCTCAGATGCAACCGTTGATCCCGAAACCGGTGAGCCTATTCAGAATGAAAATAAAGAGAATATTTCTTCAAGTTTTTATTTTGCAGAGCTGAGTCCTAGATTTCGATTTGCCGAACATTTTGAACTTGGGTTGGTTGGTGACCTTATTTTTGGTAGCCAAGATGCAGGTTTTGGTGCACGAACGGGTGAGCCACGCTCGAGCGTGTTTGCAGGAGTGCAGGCCATGTTCCCGTTTGTAACCGAGCATGTCGATTTTCGGGCAGGGCTTCAGGTTCTTACGGATGTTACGATACAAGAACGTCAGGTCATTATTGGGCTTTTGAATTTGCAAATTGGCATGCCACTTTACAGGCAAAAAGCGATTGTCAAAGAAAGAAAAGTGCTGACAGTTAAAGAAACAGTAAAAACTGAGAATGTTGAAAAGGTTGTTGAGAAAGTTGTCGAAAAAGTTGTTGTGCGCGATGTTGTAAAGTTTCTGTTCGATGGTGAAATGATCAATTTTGAAACGCGCAGTGCGCAAGTCAGTCAGGGATCGACTCAATTTCTTGCTGAATTGGCAGGATTTTTGAGTCAACGAAACAACATTTGGGGTGAGCTTGTCATAGAGGGGCACACCGACAACCGCGGTTCTATCGAATACAATACCAAACTTTCGAATGATCGCGCTAAATCTGTTCGAGATGCCCTCGTACAGTCAGGAATTGATCCCAATAAAATTAGATTTATTGGATACGGATTCTCGCGACCATTGGAAAGAGGGAATTCCCCACTGGCTTTGGCCAGGAATCGTCGAGTTGAAATGAGTTTTTCGAATGTGAGCGACCCACAGACACTCAAGGATGGCATCGACCGTATCAGAATGGCCTCGAAAAGGTGAATGGGTGTCGAAATGAGGATGAAACATGAAGAGTAATGGGTTTCCTTTTTGGCAAAGCGCCGTCATCTTGGGATGCTCTGCGATGTCCAACGCCGCTCTGGCGCAATCGCAGTCTCAGACGAAATCCAAAATTACATCGCGTTCCGAATCCTCAAAGATTGAACAAAATCAAGCTGACTTGGGCTTTACACTTTTTTTCGGAGCCGACTTTGGTCTCCTCAATATTGAATCCAGAATTCCCTACGAAACGAAGCGCACAGGCAATGGCATTTTAGCAAAAGCTGCCGGCTCATTTTACACTCAGAATTTTGTTTTCGATCTGGGGCTCGGCTGGATGTACACTTCATTTTCAGGCACAGATATTAAACCAGAAGTTATTGATGTGCCAGTAGAGGGTGGAGATCCTGGTGAATCAGATGAGCAAGTCATTGACCGTACGACAAACCTCTATTTGGTGAATCAAACCGGATTTTTGGAATTTAGTCCCCGATTTCGCATTGGCAAAGGTTTTCAAATAGGGCCTACTTTTGTTTACTCGTTTGGTGCTAATTTTTCATTTGCTCCCGATGAACAGGGAGCGAAGAGCGCTTTTTTTATCGGTCCGCAGCTCTTTTATGGGTTCCTGACCAAGAGCTTTGACTTTAGAATTGGAGCCTCCTACCTTACTGATCTGACCATCCCAGACAGGCAGCTCCATCTTTATATGCTTTGTATGCAGTTTGGGATTCCTTTTGTGCGACCTGATGTGATTATTCAAGAAAGTCGCATGACTACGGTTAAAGAAAAGGTTGAAAAGAAAGAAGTTCAAAAGGTCGTTGAAAAAGTAGTCGAAAAAGTGGTTGTCCGGGAAGTTTCAAAGTACGATTTTTCTTCCACTTTCGTTAATTTTTCCGGCGACAGGCGAACCTTGGATCCACGATCTCAAGCGTTTGCCCTTGAACTGGGTAAGTTTTTAAATGAACGATTTGATAATTGGCAGGCGTTAAAAATTGAAGCCCCGACGATTGAAATGGCTCAGGCGTTACGTAATGTGCTCGTGAGTGCGGGATTGCCTGCATCTCGAATTCCAGCCGCAGTTGCTCATTCCAATGTTTCACCAGGCGGTGGATCTTCTCGTTGGATTGAACTTTACTTTATTGGAATTAAAGACCCCTCTGTGATGAATGAAGGTTTTACCCGTGTCCGACGTCGTTTCAGCAATCCTGAAACATGTGGAACGGGGGGGTGTAAGTAACAGCATCAAATATGAAATCATCTTTGAGTAAATATTTTACTAAATCTCCTTAACGCTACCCGCAAAAATGCCGATACATGAAAATGAGCATGCCAATGGCACGCTGCTTCTTAGAATTTTGGGGAGAGGAATTTAAATGATGATTTGGCGTACCTTGAGTTTAATTTTAGTGACATTGACTATTTCTTGCGGCGGCGAACATTCCCGCCGTTCAGCTGGATCAAGCTCAGCAAGCTCAGCAAGCTCAGCAAACCCACCAAATTCAGAGAAGAAACCGTCCAGTGGCCAGGAGAATTCCGGTATGGCGCCGAGTGGCCAGGTGGATCCGAGTATGGAAAATAGTCATTCTTCTCAAATCAAAGGCTATGATCAAGAGGATCAAGAAGCAATTGGTTTTAAATTACTCATGAAACATTGTTCACTGTGTCACGATCAGTCTAGAGACAAAGAATTTTTCAAAACTATTTCAAAGCTTTCATATAAGGCTATTGTTGAGAATCGAATGCCCAAAAATAATGCGGATTTTTTTAAATCTGATGATAAAAAATTGCTCTTAAATTGGCTGGCAACAGAGTTCTCAGCCGGACCTGTTGTCAAGTGACTGGAGGATAAGAAATGCGCTTCAATTATGTCTTTGTAGTTTGCACTTGGAGTTTCCTGCTTTCTTGTCTTCTCCTCGAGTCATGTGGTGAAAAAAGACGACTGGATAGTCTTGAAGATGAAGAATACGAAGAATCGGTACCCGGAATCGGACCAACCAAAAAGTCGGGCGCAAACACAAACACAAATTCTCCACTTTCAAGAAGTGACGGAACAACCACGGAACACCCTACTGAAATTTTGGGAGTTCCCTATGCAGTATATGGTCATATTCAGCAATATTGTTCTTCGTGCCACAGTCAGTTGCAAGATGGAGACTTCATAAAAACCTATAAGGTTTCTATTCGAAAAGCCCTTTTAAATGATAGAATGCCGCAGGGTGTTGCAGGCTTTAAGGATACCACTCCCGGAAGAGACATTTTAGCTTGGCTTGACACACTCCCCGTTGACCCTTCAGAAAATCAAGAAACAATATTGCCGCTTCCCGTTGTTACGCCTACACCATTTGCTCCAGAATCCATCTATAATATTGTAAAAGCGAAATGCATCGGCTGCCACGATCAATATGCCGTGTTGAAATATATCGAGCAAACTGCCAATTCGATGCTTTCGGCCGTAGAAAGCGGACGGATGCCAAAATATCAGAGTGGCTTTCGAACCTCTACGGATGGAAAAGAACTCATCAGTTGGCTCAAATCTTTGAGACCCACACCAACCCCAACGGCGACTCCGACGGCGACTCCGACGGCGACTCCGACGGCGACTCCGACGGCGACTCCGACGGCGACTCCGACGGCGACTCCGACGGCGACTCCGACGGCGACTCCGACGGCGACTCCGACGGCGACTCCGAC